>NZ_JBHULL010000001.1:0-106966 GCF_042684385.1 Pedobacter vanadiisoli
TGAGTATATTAGTTATTATAACAATAAAAGGATAAGATTGAACTTAAATGGAATGAGCCCGGTTGAATACCGGGCACAAGTCTTAAATAATTAATAAGTTTGTCCAACTTTTTGGGGGCAGTCCACGTAGCGAGGACTTGTAATGAAAAGCGGGAGCAAACTTTAACAGATCTACTGCCTCTGCTTTCCAAAAAGCATTTTTTATCTGGAATTTACAACTTTAATGACGCTGTTGTCCAAAAAGTTATCAACTCAAAATACTAAACCTCTAAGCCGTAAGTAGCCAACTGCGCTTTGGTATCTTCGTAATCGGTATGATGTATGCCTTTCAAGCCTAATTGCTCTGCAACCTGCACAAATAACATCCTATCATCGATATATAAACTGGTTTCCACATCACTTTGCGAAATATCAATGGCTACTTTAAAAATGTCAGCATCGGGCTTGCGGAAATGTACGAAACTTGATGAGACAAAAAAATCAACAAATTCGTTCAGTTTAAAAGTATTGATGCGATACTGATTCAATTCCCTGCCCTCGTTGCTGATTACGGCTACTTTGAGGTTATATTTCTTTTTAAGCTGGCAGATGAGCTCGATCATTTCGGGATAAGGGAGTGATTTTTTGAACATGAATTCCTTAAAATCATCGTAGGTAAACTGACGTTCTTCGAAGAAAACGATCCGCTCCAGGTATTCATCAAGTGTGAGTTTACCCACCTCGTAGGTATCGAAAGTGAGGTGATGACGCTCTTCGAGATCAACAGAATCAAGGTTAAACAACACAGCTGCCTCGCCCCTTGCCTGCCTGTCCCAGCCATTGGTTAATAGAACACCGCCGATATCGGTAAAAAGTGTGGTAATTTTCTTTTGCATGTTCAGGTTTAAAGTAATACGCCTTTTAAAATTAATACGGCAACACTAAAGTAGATTACAATTCCGGTTACATCCACCATAGTGGCTACAAATGGCGCTGATGAGGTGGCCGGATCGAGTCTCAGTTTTTTCAAAATAATAGGCATCATGGAACCGATTAAACTGCCCCACAATACGATACCAACCAGGGTAAAAAATATGGTTGTGGCAATTAGAAACCAGTACGGCCCGTAATTGTAAAGATGCAGTTCCTGCCAGGTCACAATGCGGGTAAAACCGATTGTACCTAAAATAATGCCAAGCAAGATCCCTGATACGAGCTCGCGGCGCATTACGCGCCACCACTCTGCTATGGTTACTTCGCCCAGGGCCATGGCCTGAATAATCAATGTAGAGGCCTGTGAACCGCTATTACCACCACTGCTCATAATCAATGGAATAAACAGCGATAACACCACGGCTTTTTCGAGCTCAATTTCGAAATGCTGCATAGCGGTTGCGGTTAACATCTCGCCTAAAAACAGTACGATCAGCCAGCCTGCCCGTTTTTTTACCAGTTTAAGGATCGGAATATCAAGATAGGGCTCATCAAGGGCTTCGGTACCCCCAATTTTGTGCATATCTTCGGTATATTCTTCGTTGGCGATCCATAAAATATCATCTACGGTAACTATACCCAACAGGATGTTATTTTCATCCACTACGGGTAAAGCTACACGGTTATTCATCCTGAAGATGTTGATCGCATCTTCCTGCGGATCGTTCGCCTTAAGTGCAATAAAACGCTTGTCGGTCAGTTCGCCGATGATGGCCTCCGGATCGGCCAATAAAACCTCACGGATCCTGATATCATCCAACAGAACGCCATCTTTGTTGATGACATAAACTACGTCAATGGTTTCGGAATTTTTACCGTAACGCCTGATGTGTGCCAAAACACGCGTAATAGACCATTCTGGTTTTACGGCAATATAATCGGGTGTCATTAAACGGCCGATACTGTCTTCTTTATAGCCTAAAAGCGCTAAAGACTCTTTACGTTCTTCAGGTGGCAAAAGGGTAATCATCTTTTTCACCACATCGCCTTTTAACTCACTAAAAAGTGCAGTACGATCATCCGGTGGCAGATCTTTGATGATCTGATTAAGTTTGTTGCCCGAAAGTTTTTTAATAATACGCTCCTGGGTAGGAAAATCGAGTATCCTGAATACGTTTACGGCCCTGTTAAGGGATAGGGTTTCTATAAATTTTGCTGCATGTTGTGGAAGTTCATCAATCAGTTCTTCAACATCCGAAATATTCAGTTGATCGAGACATTGCTTCAAAGCCCTATCATTCTCTTTTTCAAGCAGTTCCTGAATTTCTTCCACAACCATTTCTTCCATACGCAAAATTTTATTTATGACATGCCTAAACCTTTATTAACAGTTCGCAAAGGTGCATTTTTATTTCCTAAAAAGCCAACCTAAGCATCCAAAAACCGTGTATTGAACAGCCGAATTTAAAAAATATGACTGCATAAACCCAGCATACCTTAATGTTTGGATAATGAATTAATCATTTCTTAATATAAAAAACACAAGGTTAAAATGAAGAAGGGATATGTAAATTAACTTTAAAGTAAAATCGTAAATATAACAATTCTCTTAAACGCTGAGATCTTATCTGATCATGGAAGATATTTTTAGAAAACAAGAAAAATTTAGCTTATGATTTTCTATATTTGCAGCCCTGCTCCCGTAGTTCAATGGATAGAATTATGGTTTCCGGTACCATCGATATGAGTTCGAATCTCGTCGGGAGCACAAACGAGACAATCAGTTTTTAATCTGATTGTCTCGTTTTTATTTTACGCAACTCGCTATTAATCAAACATATTAACTCAACCCCAGGTACAGATGGGAGGCACTTATAAAAGTGGCCTTTTGAAGTTTTTAGAAGAAAAGACTTTGTTAACCGGCCGGATATAACAGATCTTACAATTTAACGGTCTACAATGATATGTGTCCCTGTAACAGTAATGGTGAGACTTGTCACAGTTGGATCAGTGCTCTGGAGATTTCGGTCTCCTGCCTTGCTGAAGATAAAAACTGTTTTTTTCTTCAGCCTTTTCTGCTGATGTTTCATAGTTTATTTCCTGAAACTAGGGGTAGAAAAACGCCAAAAAAAAAGTTATTACACCGGGGATAATTCAGTGATGACCAATACGACTATAGCCGTGACGAACATTATTCTAAATTTTATTAAAAAGCAAAAGATCCACCTGATCGGTTGGACAGGTTTTATCCTGTGTGAGATATTTATCGTCGGCTTTTCTACTGGCCGGTTCGGTAATACTGAAAGCTACATTATCCATTATATCTTGAATATCCTGCTCTTTTATTTTTGCGCACACTGGGCGTATCCCATAATATTCAGAAATGCATTTTTCTGGGTATGGAAATTTCCACTCCTTGCCGGCTTTACCTTTCTGTGTTATCTACTTATAAATTACATTGTAGATACCAGGATTCTGAAGCACCAATCCTGGAAGGCTGTTCAAGAACTCGAGATGGGTCATAAATATGTTCTTGGTGTGCTATATCGGGCCGCGCTCTTTATGGGAAATGCAGCCTTTTACTATCTATTTCTCGTTCATCTCAAAGAGGTGAAGACCAGAGAGGCAGCAGAAAAAGACAGTTTTCAGATCGAGCTTTCCAAAAGGGAAATGGAGGCAAAACTTGAGTAGTCTAGAAATTCCTACCTAAAGGCACAGATTAACCCCACTTACTCTTCAACACACTTAGTTTTATCTATCAGGACATATTAGCCAGCTCCCCAAAAGCAGCTGAAGCAGTAATGACCTTATCCGACATCATACGTTATAGTATAGACTGTGAATTCACAGAGTCTACTATCCCCTTGAAAGAAGAGATAACCCAGGTAAAAAGCCTGATCATGCTTCAAAGTACACGGTTTGAGGAGAAACTTAGCCTTACTTTCGAAACCGGAGACGGCATAGAAAATATAAAGTTCATTCCCCTTGTACTTGTAACCCTTGCAGAAAACATTTTTAAACATGGAATCTTTTTTGATCCGCAACATCCCGCCAAGTTGTCAATTAGTCACTGCGGCGAATTCCTTACCATACAATCACGAAACCTACCGAAAAGAAAAAGCAGGGCAACCAGCATGCACAAGGGATTGGAAAACGTACGCCAAAGGTTGGAAATCGCATATGGAAGCGGTGCAAAAATGCTTTACGGCATTAGGGAGCAATACTTTGAAATTGAAATCAAAGCGAGGATCGATTGATGGCCCTTTAACAAAACCAACCATTTATAGCCTTGTATAACTGTATCAAAATCTATCATCATATGAAAATACTAACTACAAAAATTATCTTTATAGTTGTCTTATTTAGCTTCCTATCCTCTTGGGGACAGCTTCCGCAGACAAAAGCTGTAAACGACCTACTTGTTACCGTTGAAAATAACCTGCTGAATGTGCCGTCCAAGGGGAAATATGCAAAGGTGGCAGATAGCCTGAACAAAAACCTCATCAGGAACCCTGACTATACAACCAGTCTTTTCTATCGCGCGCTGATACACTATACGCACAACCAGATGTTGGCAGAGCCCTATCAACACACTAAAGGTACTTTAGAAAACCTAACCAAAGCAAAAACACAGATAGAAAAGGCAATAAAGATGGGCATGCGGGATTTTAGGGCACTGCAGCTTAGGGCACAGATTTATGTCGAACTATGCTACCATTTTACGAACGATGAATCCTGGATGTTCATCAAAATCCAGATGACATCCAGAAAAGCGTTGTTCGACAACTACAAAGTTCTGGTAAACCGCTATATTGACGAAATGGCCATGCAGGACAAAAATAATGCGTATCAGTACACAAAAAGGAAAATAAGTTTTACATACACACTTTAGCAAAGGATCCTAGGTGTCGTATTAAAACTTTAGCAAGCAAAATATCAAATAAGATGTAACCTATTCAAGCTCTATATCACAGATAACAAATCCTCCGCTGGTTAAATGCTCTCTTGCTTGGATAGGTAATTTCGAAAGTCCTTTATCATCAAATTGTGCCGCGGATATATATGAAACAAGATGCTTACCGTCAAAATCAGCAAGATTCGTTAATTCATTAGATGTCGATAAATCTTCTAAATAAATTCTTTTCTGAACAATGTCCAAGAAAAAAAACTTAAATTTTCTTTTGTCCCAAATCTTTCCAAACCCGTACTTCCCGTTAACAAATGTAAAATTAGTTAACATTCGGTATTTATTATATTTGGAAATCTTGCTGTCAATTTCAGTTTTATCAGCATCTGGGACATTCATTAATCCAAAGTTGAAATAATATGCTTTTCTTAACCGTCCATCCAGACTAAAAACAAAAACCTCATTGTCAATTGGCCTATTATAAAACACTGAATCATTGCTTTTTATGAATCTATACCTAGAGATCCAAAAATTATCATCGATAAACTGATCATAAGTTAACGACTTCTCCAAAACAGCCAAATTTTTATCGACCCTGATTATTTTATCATTAGCGTTATTTTTTTTATTCCATGAAGACAGCCCGAGTAAAAATTCTCCATTAGGCAGCCGCTGAACAACATCAATTTCAAAAGGGGATTTAATTGTTCTAACCAAAGAGAATTCTCTCGAATAAATCAAGAAATTATCAGCCTTACCGTCGACTATATAAATCGTTCCGTTTTCGTCAACATCAAAATCTGCGATATTCAGATAGTCTTGATTGAGTTTACCTATTTTGCCGATATAATTTCCCGCTCCATCGAAAGCAACTAAAGATTTCATCCTTACATCTAAAACATAGAATATATTGTTTTTGAATAAAATCTTATCAATTAAACCGATGTAATTATCACCACCTTTCATTTCTAAATTGACATATCGTTTATTTGCAACAATGTTTTCTGGCAAATGTTCAAAAACGGTTTCTTTAAAAGCTGAAATATTGATCTCAGTAGTAGGGATATTTAATTTTTGTTCTTTCGATTTCTGAACACAGCTAGCAAGAAATAGAATGGTAATAAATAGTAAGAGAAAAGATTTCTTCATAAGTAGCGAACTAGGTTAATGAGTGAATTTAGAAGGAGGTAATATTTTATTAGACCCGTTTAAGTTTATTTTATGTCTTCAATATCCGAGATAATACTGCAACCATATTCATCTGAACACTGCAGATCATTTGTGTTCTGACACTCGTACATCATTTTCGGCCCACCACATTTATGTTCACCGACTTTTTTTTGTAAAGCGATAAGATTGTTTTGAGATAGTCGTGAAGCGTTTGATTCTTCTGAATTTAATGATATGGTAAAAATTAGCATGATAATCACACTGGTACTGCCAATAATTGATAATAGTTTATTTTTCATAAGATTACTAATTTATTTCCCAATATTTTTTAGTCACTAACAGTCTTAAAAATGTTAAAATGAACCAAACATTAAGAAGTCTGCAATTGAAATGCTGACTTCCTATTACTTTATCTCCTCTATTGATGATGAATCGCAAATGTCATCTGTACACGAATGACTATTTATACTAGCACAATTATTACCAGGCAAAACTTTCGGCCCACTACACGTGGGTTTATCGACTTTGTTTTGTAAAGCAATAAGATTCTTTTGAAACTGTTGCGAAGCCTTTGATTGTTCTGGATTCAATGATATTATAAAAATCAACATGACTATTATACTGCTAATGTCAATAATTGATAAAAACTGCTTTTTCATAATGTTATCAATTTAGTTTAAAAATATTTTTAATTACTAACTGTCATAGAGCAAGAGAATGAGAATGACCTCCTTAACAAAACATTCAGAAGTCAGTAATAGAAATTACTGACTTCCTATTACTTTTAATTTGTTTCTTCTGTTGATGAACTACAGTTGTCATTATCCGAACACTTATGGTCATTACTGCTTTCACAGTTCCCACCCTGAGGCTTCGGCCCAGTACATTTGCCGAATTCTGCTACATTTTTAAAGGCAGCAAGATTGTTTTTAGATAACTGAGAAGCGTTTGAAGTATCAGAGCTAAAAGTTAAGGTAAAGATTAGCATAGTAGCTACACCAGTAGCACCAATTGCTGCAAAAAGACGTTTTTTCATAATAATTGTTTTATTGTTTTCAAATCGGTTACTCTGTATTTATCATTTCAACAGATGGAATTTCTATAAATTCATAAACTTGCAAATACGTTGATTGAACCTCCTTTTTTACTATGTTTATTTTGTTTAAATGGTGTATTTCAATACATTAATTTTCAGACTGGATATTGTCATTAATAGTTTTCTTATATAACTCCCAAACGTTGCCATTTAGAGTTGGGTTTCCAACCGCCAGAATCTTATTATGGCCATCAAGCAAGAAACATTGATATTCCATAGTTTTTGGAAAATGGTTAATCTTGTTTAATTCATCCTTGGTATCCATGTATACCATATTTTTAAAATTTTCACGTTTAAATAAATCTGAGAGATCTTCGTTCTTTTTTGGATTAAAATAAAAAACGAAATCCACCTTATCGCTGATTACAGTATCTGCCTCCTTAATTAACATTTTCCATACATCTATTCTGAGATCACAACTTGTACATCCGATAGAATCTGTATAAATTAGAATTTTATAAGGTTTTGGTATACTAATCCCACAAGGCTTGTATTTCCCTAAAACTGCACAGGTATTAATCTGAGGGAACTTGATTTCTTTGCCGACCCATTTATTGATAATATCTTCTGGTTTTTCGCTATGATTGGAATTTCCACATGAGACCAATAAAGTTATGCTCAATAAAATTACGGCGAGAGTAGAAGCGCCTATCAATGTATTATAAAATTGTTTTTTTAAATTTAAACTTGATTCATTTGTAAATAATTTCCGTTTCATATTAATATTAGAGCTTGGTTTTTCATTGTTGATCCCTGATTTCACCATCGATTTTTTTCTTATAGTTCTGATTTTTGAACTTTTGGCCGAAAGGAAAATTGTATACCATCTGTAGGGAAAACACCCTTTGATTGCTTAGTGCTTTCCCAGTCGAGAACTGGCTATCAAAGAAACTGTCAGATTTGTTTTTCTCAAGACCAAATGGATCATTCAAACTTATGTTCATGCTCCATTTATCCTTGAGAAGCAATTGTCGCAAAGTAAGTGTATTAGACAACAGTGCTCTGTATACGGTATATTCTGTATACATTTTAGCGGTATAATAAATTTCTACCTGTAATTTTGTCTTTTTACCAAGAATAAAATCACCTGAACCAGTGATTTCAAACACATTAAAACCATTTCTAAAGTAAATAATGTCACTTGCTTCATGTTTTGAATAAGAATAATTCGCGACAATATTTCCACTGAGAAAGGAAGAAACCTTAAATCCCTTATCAGCAGAGATCGCAAATTTATGGAGCTTATTTAAGTTGGTAACCTTATATGTAAATGGATCTTCTGTTGGTAAAAATACAGGCCTAGTTGAAGATTGGTCATAATAGAATGTAAGCCCCAATTCCTTATAGCGAAGCTGAGCCTCAATTATATCTGAAAAAATTGGTTTATAGTCAATACGACCAGCGAAGCTGGTAGCAAAACTACTTATTCGACTGGAAGGATTCAAGTCATTCAAAAATGGCCTCCTTATTTTTTTTGTATAGCCAATGCTCGCTGTTAAGTTGTTATCGAAACTTTTTTGGAGCAGGAGATTAGGATATATTTTAAAGTAATTCTGGCCCAATTCTTGACTATTATTATTCTCACTGAACAAAGAATTGGAATTTAAGAGCTCCCCTCTAACTCCAACTACTATAAGATATTTACCAAACTTAAAGCGGGAGCTAAAGAATGCGCTGCTTAATTGTTCACTGTAGTTGAATTTGGTATCTTGAGCTTTAAAAACCTGGTTTGTATTATTGTCCAGTGTATTTGATTTTAAACCAAATTCTGTAGAGATTTTTTTTGATTTAACAAGATCTGCAATTATCAGTGAAACATTTACAATATCTGTGTAACTATTGAAATTGTTTATGATCTCGCCGCTACCACCAACGCTGGAAAGCTTTTTCAGGTGGTTTGAAATAGAATATGGGTTATAAGAATAAATAAAATTCAAATAAAGATTCGTGCTTTTACTCTTATTTAAGAGATATTTGTAATTCCCACTAAGCTGAATTGCGCTACGTTTATTGTTATAGTCGTTATCAACCCTAACAACAGAATCTAGATGGTTTGACTGATAATTTAAGAAATTATAGTTTTCGATTGTCGTTCTTTTTAAAGAAGGAACAATTGAGATATCTGCATTTACACCAATGCTAGATCGAGTGTTTATATCATAATCTAAAGTAAGGTTTGGACTAACGACAAAACGCAAGCTTTTTGAATTGGTTGTATAATTATAGCTTAATACATCATATACTACGTTTTTATAATCTGAATCCTCAAGCCTACGGGTATTGTTTATATTAAATAACAGTGATGCCCTTACATTCCTAACTTTAAAGTTCAGATTAGTAGAGGCACCACCAGAGAGAAACTCATTTCCAAAAGTTTTATTGTTCATATATAGTGGTTGAGAGAAGTTTCCCCGCAAAGTCGAGTTACCCTTTTCCTTTTTTGTTATCACATTAATAATTGAAGTTATATTGGCATCATATCTTGAAGAGGCAGTTGAAATCACTTCTATTTTTTCAATTTTATCAGAACTTAGGGCTGTTAGTATTTCCAGTTGTTGTGCCTGACTCGCCAGTTCTCCCCTACCATCAATGAGAATAAGGGTACCTTCTTTACCATTTAATTTCAGCTTGCCCCCTACCAGTGATATTCCTGGTAATTTTGAGAAAAGCTCAACACTTGAGGTAGACGCGGAAAATTGATCAAGCTTTGGTCTGTATATTAGTTTTTCACCATCTTTAATTATTTGTTGCTGCACAATTTTCACTTCGTTAAGAGCAATTGCTTTTTTAATCAGGTAAACAGTGTCATTAATATAGTCTTTAGTAAAAATG
Organism: Pedobacter vanadiisoli; assembly: GCF_042684385.1. Classification (NCBI taxonomy): domain Bacteria; kingdom Pseudomonadati; phylum Bacteroidota; class Sphingobacteriia; order Sphingobacteriales; family Sphingobacteriaceae; genus Pedobacter; species Pedobacter vanadiisoli. The sequence goes on from NZ_JBHULL010000001.1 coordinate 9,918, forward strand.
AGTACTGGAGATGTGTAACCTTCATAACCAATGGGAAATGTGGTCAATCTAAGTTTGCCATTGAATGCCTCAGGAACAACAAAAGTATATTTTCCCTCTGTATCAGATAGACCTAAGAACTCTGCATTTCCTTGGGCGTTGACTAATGAAATCTTAGCAAACGTTAGTGGCGTATTGTCATCTTTACTTATCAATTTTAGATTCAGTTTTAAGTTTTGCTGTCCAAACGCCACCAGTCCAAAAAAACAGATTAAAACAATTAACAAAAAGCTCTTAATACAGCTGGACATATATCATAATTGGTATCGACAAAAAACTAAAAAACATGCTCTTGTTAATATTAATAAATAAAAAACACCTCATTTTAAAAGGAATTTGCCATCGAAAAGCTATTTATAAGATTCACCATCGTCATAAACTCAACAAAATAGCCGAGCAGGGTAATATTGCTGCATTGCTCAGTTAATTTATCGCAAATAAAACCTATTAAAAAATAATATTTATATTTAGTTATCAATTTCATATATTACAAGTCACAAACAAAATAATTTTGACATAAGGTAAGGGATCTGGGACCAAAAGGTTGGTTTCTAGGACAAAAAGAATAAAAAGGCGACCATCTAAACAGAAGAAAGGATAATACAAAGAAACTACGTGATCAGATTTCACTCTCAAGAAATTGTCTTGCGCCTAATTTTGTTATGGCTACTCTTTAACATCAAATGCTATTGATTTTGTTCTACAGATGTGCTTCATTTCTTTTCACTTGGCTTCTTTACCTGATCACTTAATTGCGTCTGGAGGTTTTCGGTCAAGATTAAAAACCATTGGTTTATATTACACTTGAGGCAGTATACAAAAACATAAAAATTATGAATTTGAGATGTATAGTTATAGATGATGAATTTGAAGCTGTTGAAGAAATATGCGAATATATTTTAAATACCCCAGAACTCGACCTGGTTATGTCATTTACCAACCCTATTGAAGCGCTTAGTTTTATAAAGAAAAATGAAAATTTCGACTTAATTTTTATGGATGTTGATATGCCCAATATTAATGGAATCGACTTATCAAGATTAATAAGGTCTAAGACCAAAAAGTTGATTTTCACAACAAGCCATGCAAAATATGCGCTGAATGCTTTTGAGGTAAGTGCAGACGCGTTTTTGCTTAAACCATTTAATTATTCAAAATTTTTCGCGACAATTGAGAAATTTTTAAGCCCCACTGATTCCTTAGTAGCTCCCGATGGAGAGTATTTATTCATTAAGAGCAAAAATGAAGATTTGAAATTGGTAAAGGTCAGATTCAAAGATATTGTTGCGATAGAGAGTCTCGCAAACTATGTTAGAATCTACACCAAAGAACTTAATTTGGTCACGCATCTTAAGCTTAAGGATGCCAAGGCAATTTTTGGTAAGGATGACAACTTTATGCAATTGCACAGAAGTTTTTTAATTTCCAAAAACCATATAAATTCGATCGAAGGAAACATATTGACAATGAGCAATGGAGCTAAGTTTGCAATTGGTGAGAATTTTCGAAAAATATTCCATGATTTTTTAAGCAACAAAACGTTAAAGCCCACTATAAACAAATAGTCATAATGGGCTCAAACGTCAATTTAAAATCGAATGTCCCGTGACAGTATGTGTCAGGGTATCAGTTGTCGGGTCGGATATTGAATTCTTCGTTTCCCTAATTGATTTAAAAATGAAAAGTGTCTTTTTTTTAATTTTTGGGTTTTTCATAGCGTCTATTTTTAGGAAACATAAACGCTTGTATAAATTAAGTCAATCAGAATTGACGAACAGTATATAATATGATATGGAAAGGCATAATATTAGGATGATCGAATCTGTATGGTACTGGTTTAAGTCAAATCGTTTGCATTTGATATTTTGGACAATCTACATTATGTATGAGGCGGGTCTTACAGGAATATTTGCTGGAAGATTTGGTAAAGCAGAGAATTATATAGTTCATTATGCCCTTAATATTTCACTTTTCTATTTTCATTATTGGATGATGAAAAAATTCGCGAGCAAGCACTTGTATCTATTATTTTTTCTTCTGCTGATTTTGTTGGAGATTGCAATATATATACCGTTTCTAGCGACATTAAATCATCTGTTTACGGACTATAATCAATCATCCATAAGGACATTCTTTGGGATTAACCATAAGTTTATTGCAAGTGCAACTTATCGCTCTATTTTTTTTATTATAGTGTCTACGGGTTATTGGTTTTTAAGGCAATATCTAAATGAACGAAAAAAAGCGGAAGAGATAGAACAAGATAGATTACAACAAATTGTTAAGAAAGAAACCGCGGAAAAGAACTTATTACTTGCACAAAATGCACATCTACGTGCACAAGTAAATCCACATTTCTTATTTAATGTACTAACTTTTATTCATCGCAGGATTAGGAAAAGTGATAAAATAGCTGGTGAAGTAGTCATATCGTTAACCTCATTAATGAGATATGCTATAGAGACAAGCCAAAATACTGAAATGGTTTTACTAAGTGAAGAGATCAGTCAGGTTTACGACCTGGTAAACATTTTAAGAGTTCTTAAAGGCGATGAATTCAATATTGAAATAAAAGTAGATCATAATATTTCGGAAATTAAATTAATCCCCCTGCTTTTACTCACGGTAACCGAAAATATGTACAAACATGGAGACTTGTCCGACGTTAATAATTGTGGCGTACTTACTATTTACCAGTCAAATAATACTTTAACGATTGAATCCAAAAATCTGATATGTGAGAAGAAAAAATCTCTCACTTTGAAAACCGGACTAAAAAATCTTCGGGAGCGGATTAGAGACTTTTATGGGACTAGAGCAGAAATAGAGTCCTTAGAACATGAAGGCATGTTTCATCTTACTATATCCATCCCTGTCAGAAAATCAAAAGCGTAACGTTTGCATTAGGGACTTGATTTTTTGATAAGTATAGCTATGAAACCTACAACTAATAGAGATCGAGAAACAGTTTTTAACGAGGTGACCTTAAAGACCGCCGGATTTCATAGCGAATATTTTATTGCACTTTATTAATGGATTGCAACAGCCCTGAAAACCAACATTTGAAAAACTAAATATGGCAATGATATATCAGTTTACACTTCACTATCGTTCGTGATATTACACCAAAAATTGCCATAATAACAAATATAGTTCATGAATATAAAATGTCAAGTCTATAATTATTTTTAGTGCTACGGTTAACCGTAAGAAATAATGGTATTTAATTGAGTTTTTTACAGCTCATTTATTAAATAAATCATTATGGCAAAAGTAGCTGCATTTCATTCGATTAAACAAAATGTTTACCATGACAACAGTAAATGTACAGAAGGTAATAACATTGAAAAAGAGAATTTAAGATCAGGAACTGGTGGTAAACCTAGATGTGCACATTGCGCTAGGCTAAACTAGTTTAAGTAATGATTCTCAATTAATTTATGACTGCCCCNTGAGTAGATTGATAACAGTGAGAATAAATTGGTATTACGGATAATAGTTCCGAACCTCTCTCTTTGTTTTCCATCTACGGTGGTAATTGAAGCTTGTATTCTTGCTCTGACCATCATTCTGTAATCAATCAAAAGTAGAAAACCTGAATTAATAAGAGGTACTATAATACTCCAATTAGGAACATCTTTTCTGATTGCAATTAATGCAAAATAACCTCCAATTAATAAGCTATTTAAGGAGAATAATTTATCATGGATTCTATCAAAATACTTTTGTGTATCAGCTATCCCAGATTCCTCCATTCTCTCAAATCGTTTATCCATATCATCCATTTCTTTTTCAGTCATGATACCAAGTTTTCTACTTTCCTCGTCTGTCATATTTTAAGATTAATGTTTCTATTCAATATTTAATTGAAGTCACCTCCAACATGTAGAAATTTTCGATATTCACTTTGAAACATTGTAGCAATATCCTCAATGTTTCCTATAGAGAATTTATAAGGAATGTTTAGGCCTGTATACATCAAAATTCTCACTTCATTCTGGTAGCTGTATTCTAATCCTTTTTGAAATAGATTCTTTTCTCCTGTGAACTTCGAAAAATCTAGGTATGAAACTAATCCAGTATCAAATTCAATAGAGTTCTCATTTAATGCATTTTTATTCTTTTTGCAAATTCCACATTATTTCTAATCAGTACATAATGAGTGCCAAATTGTTCCAAACGTTCATCTAAAATATACCACTTCTTAGGCTTATAATTGTTTGGTTCATAATTAAAGAGGCAAAAGAGATTGCCAATTGGATTTGTAATATGTTCTTTATAATGGGAATGTTTCAATTCAAATTTGTAAACCTTACTTGGGTCATTTAAGGGGCTAACATGTAAATATCCCTCCTTTCGGTATTCCATTTTGGTAACAAGCTCATTAAAATCATATCTTCCATCAGGATTTTCCTTTATTTCTTTGTTTGTAAAATAACTTATCGGATTACAATATATAGTCCCGTTTTTAAGTAAGTCATTCATATTATTTTCAGAGCCGAATTTTAGATATATCCCCATATTAGTTAGGTCGAGAATTAGAACAAAGTTGTATTAATAAAGATAGTTATTTTATACTTGTCACTTATACATGATAGAAAAGCTTAAGACTATAAACTGAATTTTCATTATCTTGGATATTTCAAACCTTAGATACTAAAAATATATAATGCTCGATTCAATTTCTAACTTTCTTCTTAATCTAAAAGATGACAAGATTATCACGGTGGGTCTTAATTTTGCCAGTTCATTTTGTCCTACTTTTCTAACCATATTTTTCTTTGACACCAATATGTTTCAGTCTCTTGATACAATAAAGCTAATACTGCTTTGTTTCTCGATAGGATGCCCCTTTTTGCTTATGAGTCTATTTACAACTATTGGTCTTGGCAGTTCTCTTAAGCGTGTAACTAGGAGTTTGCTTGAACAAAAAATATTCGATAAATATAATATTACTCACCAAGCTATCGACTCTATAACAAGAGGATTGTCTACCAGACTTGCTTGTGGCTTTGCAAGCTCAGTCTCTTGGATAATCACTGGTTTAATTACAGCAATTGTAAGTATATTTATTCGTTTTGGCGATATCAGATATTATGGGTATGGTATTACATTCCTCTATTTAGTTATATTGACTATTATTTCTCGTGTAACTGCAAACATTTGTAATAAAGTCGCTGATGGGCTAGATAAGAAAAATGATGAAGATTACGCTTTAGAAAATGCTCAACAACCCGTTCCAAATACGCCATAAAGGAGCTTATTTCTTACAGGGATCATAACCATCATCAAATACAACCGCCTCCCATGTACCATGCGTATCCTCCTTATACTTATTCCATTCTGAACTGGACTTAAAGTCGCATTTACAATGTACTGCACCATCTACAGTTCTAATACAATCTGATCCTGACTGTAACCAGTACACTATACCTGTTACAGCAATAATCAGTAACAGAGTGAGCGAAATCGCTCTTCCTTTTTTTTGATTATTCATATTTATGTTTCTTCTATTTAGATAATCTTATACCATTCTACAAAACCGTCTGTACTAATAAATTCTCTGCTATTACTACTTAGACCTTTTCTGGAAACCTTGATATTTTGAAATTGATTTCCTGCTCCATATTCTGTCTCTCCGTCATTTAATGCAATTATTTTATAGATAGGCGATTCGTCAGATATACCTGATTTACCATTGATTAAAAGCAATAAGTGTTTAATCGAATTACCATCTTTAATTTTATCGAAATACACCATATAATAGAAGTGCCCCATCATAATCCTTCCCTTTGAGTCTGGTTTTCCCAATAAAAGTTGTGCCTTTTCATTCCTTGCATCCAAAAGAGCAAGCTTAACCTCGTTTAATGTTTTAAGAGTGTCAATGGGATTGACCCTCTTGGTTGTGTCCATTGTATTTGATGAACTTTTAGATTGATTTTGGGTTAGATTGGTGCACGCAGCTGCCGAAATGAATAAGATTGCAGGTAATAGAATTTTTCTCATGATATGGATTAATTTTAAGAAACAATAATAGGGATTTTAATCCCTATATCAAAATGTATTTATTCCTTTTCTTGTGGGTATGGTTAAGGATGGAAAACATAGGCGTAATGAAGTGGGTATTCAGACCTTAGCTAAGAATATAAGGAAGTACAGGAAGGAACGTAAAATGACTATTCAAGAGCTGGCGAATGAGCTAGATGTAGACTATAGTCAAATAAGCAGGATGGAGCGAGGAATAGTAAATCCTAGTGTATCAATTATATTCGATATTGCCCAAAAACTAGGAATTGAACCATATAAACTATTGGAAGAATAAATGAACTCTTATTTGAAATCTGTAGTCAAAGCAAATGTAATTAAGGATTCTATTGAAAGTATAAGACTGAGGGAATACAATTTTCTTGGATACAACACGGAAAAATGGGAACTGAGCTTTGAGTTATTTCCTAATAACATTTCTTTTTCAGAATATTCAAGAATTTATATATTCAATAATCAATTAGACACTATTGTCAACAAAATTATTGCAGAAAAATATAACTTGCTATCCCAAGATGAATTGGAGAATGGAATCACTACAAACCTAAAAGCTTTTTTAGTTCTAAAATATCCATATTCGCAAGTTCCTGAATTAGATAGTTTCTATCCAGAAGGAACTTTCTAAATTTTTCTCTTGATAATTCAACTTTTTCTGAATCGGAATATTTTTCTGAATTAACGTAATACATTATCGTCTGTATATAATCGGTAGCTTGGTTGTCTAATATTAGATTTACAAGGCTAGACTTCTCGTGTTTATTTTCCATATCCATAAATATATAGTAAGAGAAAACATTTATAAATAGTGTAATTAACTTCTTAAAATTTGTAAATATCAAATTTTAATACCATATTTACACTATGATTCCAGAGTTTAAAAGTATAATCGATCTGCTACAGAAATTCCCTGATGAACAATCATGTATCAACCATCTTGAAAAAATTAGATGGAATGATAATGTAGTCTCGCCTTTTGATTCTGAATCTAAAGTTTATAACTGTGCGGGTAATAAATACAAGTGCAAAAACACAGGTAAATATTTCAATGTAAAAACTCAAACCATTTTTGATAATACCAAAATACCTTTACAAAAGTGGTTTCTTGCTTTGTATGTGTTTTCTTCTCATAAAAAAGGCATTTCATCACATCAATTAGCAAAAGATATAGATGTAACTCAGAAAACAGCATGGTTTATTCTTCATAGATTACGTTATGCTTTTGAGCATCCTGATTTTCAGGCAGAATTTACGGATCATGTTGAGGTTGATGAAACCTATGTTGGTGGTAAAGAACCAAACAAACATAAAAGTAAAAAGACTGGTAAAACACAAGGTCGAAATACTTCATCTAAGAAACCTGTAGTTGGAATGAGAGAACGTAATGGCAATGTTTATGCTAAAGTTGTAGATAATGTTTCTATGGGCACTATTCAGCCAATGATTGAAAGCATGGTTCCACTTGGTGCTACGGTTTATACAGATGAATGGTTAGCTTATAATAAGCTTCATGAAAAATATATTCATGGCAGGGTGAATCATGGAGCGAAAGAATTTGTTAATCAAATGGCTTCTACAAATGGTATAGAAAACTTCTGGTCACACCTAAAGCGTATGATCGATTCTAACTACCATTGGGTTAGCAAATTTCATTTGCAGAGTTATGTAAATGAAGAAGTTTTAAGATTTAATACTAGGCATAATTCAACATCACATAGATTTAATTATGTTTTAGGTAATATTGCAGGTAGATTAAAATATTCAGAGTTAATTGCAATAAGAAATGATGCCTAAAGAAGATAAAGATTTGGTAGCTGTACATGAAGATACATTTGTTTTCAATGGTGTAAAAATCAATTATGCTGTATTAGAAAGTAATGCCGTTCTTATTGCCTATCCAAGCATACTAAAGCTTTTAAACGTTACTGTTAATGAGGTTAAAGATATTAAACCCATTAAATACTGGAACTCTAAAAGAAAATGGAATAATGGCCTTTATTTAAAGGAAATACCTGATATCCTTACTTCACTTGCTTCGAATGCTCAGACTGAAAGTCTTAAATTTAAAGCAAAAGAATTATTGCAGGAATTATCGCATATTGCGTTAAAAGCACTTACAGGCGAAAAGGACATCGTAGAAGAAGAAAAGAAAGAACCTTCATTTGATCAGTTATTAGGGGCATTAATGAAAGTCCCACTACCTAAAAACGACAAAAAATAAATCGCTCTATGAAAGAAGAACTTACTACACAATTAAAAGGAATACGTGAAAAACTAAATTCAGACGATATTAGGCAAATTCACAATCAAATAAATTTACTTGAACGTTTTATAAGTAGATATTTTGAAAATTCATCATATTATCATCAATTGCTAGGCGCAAAGAAATCAGTTGGAATGATTGAGCATCTAGGAGATGGTGTCATGGGCTATCAAATTAGCAATGTCAAAGAAACCTGTTACGGTATCCTAGATAATATGATTTTAGAAACAGAAAATTTCGGTGTACCTACAAAAAACGATATGAAAGTAGACAAATCAATAAACATTAACAATCACAACAATAACACTCAAACGCAAACATTAAACCTAGAAATCCTTAAAGAAGCTTTTAAGGAGTCTTTAACAGGTAAGCAATACAAAGAACTTGCTGAAATAGTCGAAGAAGAAAAAGATATTACAAAGGCTACGCCAAGACTAATCGATAAAATCAAAAGCTTTGGAGGTGATGTAGCAAGCAATGTACTAGCTAGTTTAATCACTAACCCAACGATTTATAATGGATTGTTCTAGTATATTCTTTTATAAAGCAAGAAAGCCCCTATAAGGGGCTTTTGTTGTTTTATACATTCTTTATCCTGATGCCAATGATTTGATTCATAAAAAATATAGACTTGACATTTTATATTCATGAACTATATTTGATTTAGCAATGACATCTAGTGTAAAATAATATATCATTGCCCTAAATATATTATTGATGCAAAATATCCAGTATCTCCTCTGTCCCCATCAGATTGCAGAAAATAGTCCATGCTCAACTTTCTTTTGGTAATTTCCTCCTATCATATTTATCGGCTTTTCATTAAATTGTTTACATGGAAATAAATGAGTCAAGCGAATATGTTAAGACGAAGGCCTTGCTCCTAGCCGAATATTTCGGTCAGCGCAGATGGCCGGTGACCGCAGGTAAAAACAACTGTATACTGATTAATGTGCAAAATGAAGAGATATGCAATCTTACTGGAGACCAATTGATGGAGATAATATGTGAATCTGACTGGCATATACCGGGAACAGGCTTAAGGACCAGTCAGGTTACCTACATGTTTTGCCATCGGGGCGAATTTTACACAAAATTCGAGGTACTTTCCAGTAGTGAATATGATGTCTATGATAATGATTGAATCAGTTGATAACTCAACGAAAACGGACAAATACTATAAATCGTTAGTGAGTCCAATTTATTGTTAATATTTCTTCCCAAATTAATATGCTGGGATTAATTTATGATTCATTGGAAATCATCTAAGCTTCATGAACAGGGAATAAGGCTATATTCGCTAGGGCAATATTAATAATTTTTTAATGGGCTTCTACAACTTGAAGATATCTCCAATATTATTTTGTACTTTTTTATTCCTTTACTTCTATCAAATCGGCATCTATGGACAAACCACACCCCGTTGATCCCATACCGCCATCAATTAAATTGGAGTTAAATCATTAATTATCTTGCGATTATAGATTTGGCAGAATGGGGTCAACTGGATTGGATTTCCCAAGTAATATAGCGTAGTTAGTTATCACTCACTATTTCCTATAAGCCTTCTTTTTTCGATATTGCCCTTCAACCTTGTTTCTAATCACTTTCTCGAAATTTACTATGGCTTCGCAATGTTCATACAGGGCCGATTTTCCGCCGATTAACCCTACCCAATAAGCATTAAGCCTAAGAATCCTTTAATGACAGAAATGAGAATTAATCAAAGGTGAGTTTTTGGCATTAAAACTAAACGACTAGAATTCAAAACACTAATTTACTACCCATTACAGCACTAAGTTCGACTCCTTTTCGATCTAACTCATTGTCAAAACATTTTTTTCCTTTGCAACAGGGATAAAAGCGGATACCTGCCAGTGAATAAGGCCTGCAGGCGTATGAGCGGATAGCCCGCCAGTTGCCCATACAACAAAGAGATATTATTAAAATCTTAAACAAAACCACCATTTCTATGTCGTGTACCCCCCGTTAATAAAGTATCCATACATCTGCAGTACGTTTTGCTATCCTGTTGACAGAAGATCCTATAAGCGGTAAAACAAGTTTAAAAACGCTATAAATCAGTCGAACACACACTTTAGGCGGTAATCAGTGCACATTTTGGAGCGAAATGAGTGACTATTTTAGACGGGAATGAGCGACTTGGCTTCAACTTTTCAGTGATAACGAACGAGCTACCCCGCGTTAAACCTTTACCGATTTTAATCGCCCAGTCCAGTCAGTATTGCTACTGCCCAATCTTCATAACGCTTTTTTAGAATGGATGTAATCAAGGTGCGGAGTTCATCAGATTCCTTTAAAATGACCTGCATTTTCCTCCCGATTACCCTGGCAGAAACCAGTTGTAGGTAATCTCCCCTTTCGACCGGATATAGTTCCATCACATCGAAATGGCCCTCATAGATATCCTCATCGCTAAGCTCAAAATAAACCCTGATAATGTGTTCGATATCGCTGATATCCTTTGTACGTGAAGGACGGTCGTTATAGGCAATTAGCTTAAGGATCACGATGCCTTCAACTGAACATACTTTTACCGAAAGGCCTTCTGCGAAGCTCACTTCCTGAACAAAAGGATAAATTTCCTTAAAGCCAGGCATATTTAGGGTGAATATATTGGGTGGCTGGAGATAAACATAGCCATTTGCGGATTCGATCTTTCCAAAAGGAATCAGGTCCACTTCCAAAGCACCTTTATAATACAGTTTGATGTGCTCAGTGGCATCGGCGGTAAAATTTCCAGAAGCAAGCAAAGTATCTTTGATCATGTTGAATTGGCCTGCATCATCCAACATGATCGCCAGATCAACATCATCTGTTTTTCTTATCGAGTCGGTTCCGTCCTTTGCTGAAAGATGGAAGTCGCGCGCTATCGCACCCACGATATAAAAATCTACTTCAAATGACGCGAGAATACCCTCCATGTCCTTTAACATGGAAATAAGCGCTGGCTGGTGCAATGGATTATTTGTCAAGGTACCTTACTTTGATGCGTTCGGCCGTCTCCTGGCAACGGCTATCAAAGCTAGTAATTAATTCAGCGTAAGCCAATAGAAAAGGAACCGTTCGAACAATTTCGGCCGGCTCATATTCATTTTCCCAGAACTGTTCCAATATCTCGATCTTGCCGTCCCTGTCGGGAACCAGCTTAAGTTCCTTCATCAGTTTTGAGACACTGAGCTCGGTATAAATGGTAAACCTTTCAGGCGAAAGGTAGTCGGTCAACAATGCCCCGGCATTTTCCCCTCCCCACAAAAAATCCTTCTGCTCTATACTTCTCCAATTTTGGTAGTTAGCCTGATCGATAAACCTGTAAGTCCCCTTAAGAAGTTTTGGACGAAGGTTTGTACTGAACAGCTCACACCATTTCTGCAATAGGCGGTCCCGCTGTTCCAAAAATTTAAAAGGCCTTGCTGATCCTGCACCAGCTGATTTTAAATAACCTTCATTCTCCATTTCCGTAATCAGCGCTCCCACCGTACCAAGCGCTATGCCGGCATGATTGGCAATCCGGCGGTAAGGCTGGTTGATCAGACCAGGAAACTGCAGAATGGCAAATATAAATTTCAGACCGGTAGGGTTCCATAACTTCCCCTCCACGGGCAGTCTCGTCTCGGTTACAGCCTGGTCGTTGATGTAAACAAATAAATCCCCAGTACTGATAGAAGCATTTCCCGCCACTTCCAAGTAATTTATCCCTTGTTCTTTGAGCTCCTGTTTTAATGGCTTGGGAATATACTGGCTTATAATGAGCGGTGCATAACCATTCAACAAATCAAGAGAATGCAAAATCGTCGGAAGCTGGCTGCTGCGCAGTTCATGTCGTACTTCCACATTAAAGAGGCTCTTTTGCCTGCCTGAACCGATAGAAACCAGTGCATCAACAATATGCTCTTCTATAAGCGCTTCAGTTTTAAGCACATCATAATTGAGGCCAGTCAATTCGTTTAGCCTTTCCAGTCCTGCATAAAGTATCCTTTGTTCACTCATATCAACATGTTCATGATTCATGAACAATCAAAAATAATGAACATATTCTTCATTTCAAAGCGATATTAAATAGTGTGCTATCCGGAAGCCATTTTGTTGACAGATTCGGATTACTTTTTCCAGGAACCCGAATATATTTCACTATTTAGGTAATTTCTTTTGTTGCCAGGCTACTGAGCTTCTTGGAAATGGCAAAAATATTACAGTGATAAAAATGAGGCAGAATATCTGAGGATGTTTCTACGAAATTCATCTAATAGGAAGAGCTTGGATGAAATAAGTACAAGCCACTTATATTTCTTGTGGCTTTCTTCCAATATTTTGTTTAAGGAGATTGTTTACTAAAACCAAGGAGAACAAATTTTATTAAAGAATTAAATTATTTTTAAATAAAGACATTAATAACGTATTTAAAAGAATACAAATAAGCCAACAACCAAATAGACAAATGAGAACAAGTGACAGATATTTACCTAAAGTCATAAGGTTTATTTCCAGCTTTTCTCTTTAGCATTCAATTGATTTGCGATCATACTTTATACTTAAAAAATGCTCCGGTAAACTCTTAAACATCTAAATATTTACTAAAGTCTGCATCTATGAAGAACCACACCAAAATCGGAATATTGGATATCTGTTTAGCCAGCATAATTACATGCTTTCAAATTTCTTCCGCCTGCACCAGAGTGGTTCGGGAATCTGGATTTTATACCTATTTCGGTTTGGGGCAAAATTTAATTTAACACCAAAAATGAAAGCATTAATGGGTCTTGGTTTCAAAGGATACAAGATGAGTTTAAATGATCTAGATATAAATCCATATGGAGCATCGCTAAATCTTGGAGTTACTTTCTAAAATGAATCAGCATTCCTTAATGGCTGCTGTACCATTCATCTTGATTAACCTATTTTTATCTAAAGGATCCGACAATTTGAAATAGATTTATCCTTATATCAGCTTTGGCTATATAAACGGCCTCATAGTTTGTACATTGCTAATAAATTATTTCCCCTTAATCGCGCACGTAGGAACAAAAGCTTTATGGCCTTTATCGAAGTTAAAATTGGCTTCTTCAGAACTTAGTAATCTCTTCTTTTTTTAGTGAAAAACGATAGGCTACATTATGTTTGCTATTAGAACATAAAAATAGACTGTTGGATAGGAGATTTGCACTATTAAAGATCTGGGGAGATGATAGTCTGTTCCATTCGTGTACAATGGATGTTTATATTACCCGCCTCCGCAAGTACTTGAAGTATGACCCGGCAATCCAGATTCTAAATATCAGTGGCAAAGGCTATAAGCTATTAGAATAGATAAAAATTTACAGCATAAATATATTATTCATTTTGCGCTTTGGATGTTTATTTCTAATCATTTTTCAAACCAATAGAGAATAATAGCTATTATGATACTTCCCTGGTAACTAAACATAAAAATCAAGGGTATGGGCCGTTATAAGAATATAAAAAAGGTGGGTAATTGCTTTAATTTTATTTTTCAATCATTCCACGTGCAATCATCATTATGTTCCATTTGTTCTTCCATTTCACATACTATTTCTAATGATGGAGGTTTATCAGAAAATATATTCCGGATGCACATAACCATCCAAACTTGGTTCTCTTTCTTTTTACAGTACGATGTTCGTCCCAATTAGAGAATATGAGGACAAGATAATGGCATAACTCTTCTTATAACAAAACCATACTTTGCATGTCAATATATCAACGAATCATATATAAAACATACCATGTTAAAAATTAGCTTATTCACTCTTGCCTTAATCATATCTATAACCTGCAGCACACAAGCCCAGCACAGGTATACACCAAAAGACCAGGCATTAGCGAAAACCATCCTCCAACAGGACAGCCTGCTCTTTGATCCCTTCAATTGCCAGGATATCAAAACCTTAATCACTTTCTTTTCATCCCACCTGGAGTTCTACAATGATGGTGGCGGGATGACCGGTTTTCAAAAGACCATTGAAAACTTTAAAAGCCTGTTTGAACGCAATAAAACCTCCAACCTAAAAAGAGAACTAGAAAAACAAAGCTTTGAGGTCTACCCCATTCCTGGATATGGTGCCATTGCCTTAAGTAACCACCGTTTCCTACATACCGAAAATGGAAAACAAGAAATTGATGAACAGAAATTCATCGTCACTTGGCAATTGAAAAATAACCACTAGCTGACCACGAGAATCGTCAGTCTTGGCCACTAAAATGACTTAACTAATCGTTCCGATCTGGTTGCCCTTATAATAAACCACTTCCCTGCAAAGATGTTTATCCAATAAAATCTCACCATAAACATTCTGATGACTATTAAGCAGCATAAACGATATCACATAATCCTAAGGCCCGGCATCATTACTGTTTCCTGTAATTGCATTTTACCTCAAGAGGTCTAAAAATCAATACTTAAAAGTAATTATTTCACGTGACGTTAGCCCAGGATCCGAATCAATTATTGCTTGGACTTGAGAATAAATCATTCGACAACTTTCCGTTTGCCGGTGGTTGATGAGGCTCGAACCTACTCAGTAAATATTTATAAATACATCGAACTCTAAAATTTGACATCAATTTTTCGACTCATTCCTAGGAATCTTCAAATCTGCAATTCGCTTTAAATCCTCAATAAAAAAGTTCGTTAACTGCCTCGTCGGGAGCACTTCACGAGACAATCAGTTTTAACCTGATTGTCTCGTTTTTATTTTATATGGCGTTCTGATCGTTCTTAATAGCTCCCATATTTATCAATCATGCTCTCCAGTACTTCTACATCAATTTTTGGTTTTCAGTTTCTCCCGAATAAGTTTAAAAATTGTTGTCCCAGAAACCAAGTTTTCAAGAAAAAAACATTAAAACAGGCGCCTTAACATTACTTTCTGAACAGCTCTAACATACAGGGGCTCAATGTTCCCATACCTGGCTTACCCTGAAAAATGGAGAAATTTTCATCATATTCCCAGATCATCCAGGGAATAGACAGCCGATCGAGTTCGTTTTTAACAACGGTTAAATAATTGCAAATACTCTGTTCGGATGCAAATTTCCGGTATACACCATACTCACTGCATAATATAGGTACATGATGGCTATCTGACCATTTCTTGATGATCAGCAACTTGTCATGTATGGCTCCCGCCTTTCCCTCATTATGATAATTTTTATAATTTGCCTCTCCGGCCGTGCCCCTGGCAGATGAGGCCAAAGGGGGCATCTGCTGGTCAAGATAAGGAAAAGGGATGCCTGTGGTAGATGCCTGTTTCCCGACCCAATCGGCCCCTTGGTGGGTAAATAAAAAGGGTTCGTAAAAATGAAAGGTGTAGATGATATTTTTAAGCGGTAAAGGGGCTATCCTACTCAGTTCGTAAATACTGTTGTAGTTTGAAGCCCCCACAATAATTGTCCTCTCAGGCGACATCTCCCTTATACGCACGATCAACTTCTGAGCAACCGGGAGCCACTGCTGGTCACTGATCACCGGTTCGTTCAGCAGCTCAAAATAAAGGCTGTTGCTACTGATTTTCCGGTAACGTTTTTCAAGAAATGTCCAAAGCGCCAGCAATTGTTCTGTATCATACTGCAGGTGGTCTGCCCTGAGGTTTCCATAATGATTAACCAGCACCAATTTAATGTGGTATCGGATGGATTTTCTGATCACCGCATCTATATCAGAAAGCAGTTTAGTTTTCTGTACATCACTACCCTGGATATAAAACTGCTGAAAAGCAACGGGCAGTCGGATGGTTTTAAACCCCAAACGACTAATCAGGCGAAAGTCGCTATCAGTTAATTTATCACGATACAATACCTGGGGATTCCAATACTGTTCAAGCCAGGATACATTAATGCCGTGCCCCAGCTGGCCTGTCTGCAAATGGGACAAACGGTGTTTTTGTGCATGGCCGAACTGCCAAAAAACGGCTAAAAGCAATAGTATGTATATTTTTTGTTTCAATTCGTTTTTTTTGTTATGTTTAAAATTCATCCCCTGCTACTATTAATATGCCAACCAGAACAGGTACTCCCGCCGCCATTTATGTCAGTGATGCTGTATATGAAAAGCAATTAACAAAAAAATCGACATATTACGCCAATATCATTATCTGGACGGTTATATTCCTGTATCCCTTACTTGGCATACTGGATTATATTTACGCTTATCCTATTTACCAGACACTTTTTCTCACCAAAATCATCATTGTGATGCTAATATATGCCGTTTACGACATTTCGGTGAGGCTTGGAAAACCTCCATATTCCGCATTGCATACCACATGCCTCCTGGTATCGCTAAACGCCTCCATCGTCTGCAACATTGTACCATTCGATATAGCACCAATATTTTTTATGGTTTTTGCGAGTTTATCGATGCTTTTCAACCTGGCCGTTTTCTGGCATCCTGCAAACTCATTCGGTCATTTCTTCTTAACGCTCATATTTCTGGCTGTAGGCTACCACCTCTTTAATGCGGTTAGCGTGGAAACTTATATTACTCAAGGTGCCGGATTGTTTATCATCACTTTTTTTTTCTCCTGTTTTATTCCGGTAGCCAGATACAGTATTATCAGAAAAAATACTCTAAATGATCTGCGTGTGAAAAATACAACGGCCAAGCTCAATCTGCTACATGAAGAACTTGTAGATAAAAATGAGCAGGTTGAAATATCGAATTCGAGGCTAACCAACCTGGTTATGCAGCAGGATAGTTTTATGGCCTTTGTGCGGAAAGATATCCTGAGTTTTATCGGTTCGATCAATTTATCGGCCAATGCCATGAGAGATTTTACAAACGAACATCAAAACCTGCGTCATATAGAAACCATCAACGAAAATATACTCAGGCTGGAACAGCTTGCTGAACTTTTTCCTGATGATCATTCTGACCTGTCAAGTGATATTGTATTATCTCTAAAAAAAGTCGACCTTCTTGCCAGTACGCAGGCAGTAGCCAGTTGCATGGTTGACGGGTTTGGGTACCCTGACATAAACTTTAGTATTGATCCTCAAAAAAAATGGCCAATGGTTCAGCTGGATCAGCTTTATACCGATCAGATCCTGTTTAACCTTTTTGCAAACTGTTTTAAGTTCCGCCACAAAAACGACCTTATTGATTGCCGGATGAAGGAAATTAACAGCAAACTTTACCTCATCATTAACTGCATACCACCCGGTATGGAAGCAGATCGTGTGGTAAACGAATGGGAATCTGCGGTGCCTACAGCACAAAGCCTTCAGCAAGGCCTTGGTCCTGGTTTTTACGTTGCCAGGTTGCTTGCCGAAAAAATGGGAGGCGAACTCGTTTACCACAAATGCCAGGCTCATATCTGTTATGTCCTGTCTTTTAACTTATAATATTTTTCGAATTTTATCCCATATGAAACAACTACTGATCTTTTTCGCACTGTCTATTTGCTCCATGGTAGGTTTTGCCCAAAAATCGTTCGAATCTTACGGATTTCAATCCCAGCTAATAAGGGGGACTGAAGGACAGTATATTTATTATATCCGCATACTGCCCAACCAACAGCTTGATAAGAGTACCCTTATAATGGATTTTCAGGCTTCAAAGGTACTGAACACCGCAAAATCATTTATCCATGTACTGGTTAATGATCTACCTGCCCTGAGCAGTAATTTCCAAACAGATAGTACTAACAGGATTGTGGTGCCTATACGCAAAAACAGCAAGGATGTTTCTGATTTTTTAAAAATTACCGTCAAATCACAGCTCATTATTGGTAACGATGTATGCCAGGATGACAATAACGCTGGTTTATGGCTAAACATTTTGCCAAGCTCTACCGTATATTGGGCAAAAAACAAGCAATATGGCCCTTCTACCGTAAATCTTTCCAATACCCTTTTCAGTAAAAAAGCAATTGTTTACCCCAACAATATTTCGGCTTCAGAACTGCAGACGGTTGCATTAACCTATGCCAAACTGTTAAGGAGCACTACCGACCGCATCGACCTTTACCCGATTTCGCAAATGCCGCAAGACCTTGATAATTTTATTGCTATCGGGCTGGCGCATAAGCTTAAGCCTAAATTTGGTTCTAAACTTAATATCTCCCCGAAAAAAGGTCAGGGTATTCTCTATCTGAATAAAGAAACCGACACCACAAAGGCTGGATCGCTCAGGCAGATCCTGTTTGTAACCGCAGCAGACGTTGCCGGCATGAGTAAAGCTACTGATGCACTGTTAACCCCGGGAATTTTGGGAAGTACCTTTCAGGATGTATTAACAATTAACAAAGCAGGTTATAAGGAATTAGAGAAAAAAAACAGGTTGAATCTTTCAGATCTTGAAGACAATAACAATTTGATGACGGGAGTGGGAAGCTTAAACCACGATTACCGCTTTAAAACATCGGTATTCAGCACACTTCCGGCTGCACTTAACTGCCAGTTTGAGATCAGGTTTTCTGGCATTGGCCGATACGACAGGGGTTATTTTAATGTCTATTTAAATGATATCCTGCTTACAAGCAGGCAATTGAATGAATCTGGTACATTACAGGTAAGCGCGACAGCTAACCGCTACCAGATCAAAAAATTCAATGTGCTCAGAACAGAATTTGTTTTTTATCCGGTTAATGGAGTTTGTCAGGGAAATTTTAGGCATTTTATCGGACAGGTTGATGCTTCAAAATCTTATCTGGAAGTATCTGATAACCTGGAAGAAAAGCAACTCAGTTTTTACAGTTATCCTGATGTTTTTCAACAGGGAACGGCCATATTGGTGGCAAAAAACATGCTTTCTCATGCTGTAAAATCAATCTGTGAATTAGTCTACCAGTTGAACGATCACCCCAGTAATGAGATTGTATACCGCCCTGTTATAGATTTCAGTAACAACGCGGCTAAGTATAAAGGACACAACATTGTATTAATAAGTGATAGACAGGACCAGTTGCTCCATAGTTTTCAGGAGATGCCCTTACAGTATAAGACTGATTTTACCATTTATGGGGAACAACCTGGTAATGCGATATACAAACTTTCCTCACCAGAAGCTTCAGCAATTTCTCAGATATTTAAAGATCTGAATTATCCAGTGGTGCTTTCGGTTACCGCTCTGCCAAATGATGCCGCCGCGGGGCTTTTGGAAAACAGCATCCTGGATTTAAATGAACAGTTGAACCTGCTTTCCGGAAACACATTGATTAACAGCAAAAACAGTCACCTGGTGTTCAACCTTGAAAGGAACAGCAACAATATTGTTTACCAGGGCGATGGCAATGGTCGCTGGCAAACGTTTTGGCTCAAATATAAATTGATTCTGCTTGCAGGCGTGCTGTTCCTGATTTTCTTGGCCTACCTGTATGTCCGTTCAAAAGTAAGTAAATCACAAAAGATTGTAACCCAATAACATATCACCATGAATACCAAAGCTATAAAATTTATTTTCGCAATAATTATCCCATTTTTTATGGTACAGCATGCTATAGCGAGTGGTTTTCCGATGCGAAAGGGCAAAGCACTACTTGCTCCTTATTTAAGTTATTTCGTGGCCAAACAGTACCGCGACCTTAACGGGCAGAAATACAGTTATGCCAATGGGGGAAAATACAGTTCTTTTACTTCTCAGCTTTACCTGGAATACGGCATTACCGACCATCTCGACCTGGTAGCAAAACTTCCGTTAACTTCTGCCCAGTTTAAAGATAATACACAGCGAAACAGCAATACTGCACTTTCCGATGTAGAAATAGGGTTAAAATACAACCTCTTGGAATTTAACCAGAAAAAGTATTTTCTTTCAGCGCAAGCACTCGCGGCCATTCCGCTGTATGGCAAAAATGGCAATCCAAGCACGGGTTATGGCCAGTTTGGTTCCGAACTTAAACTACTTTTTAGCGGGAGCACTCCGGCAGCTTATTTTAATGTAGAGGCCGGTTACAGGCAATATTTCGGCAATACCTTCGGT
The DNA here is from genome assembly GCF_042684385.1 of Pedobacter vanadiisoli. Taxonomy (NCBI): domain Bacteria; kingdom Pseudomonadati; phylum Bacteroidota; class Sphingobacteriia; order Sphingobacteriales; family Sphingobacteriaceae; genus Pedobacter; species Pedobacter vanadiisoli. The sequence goes on from NZ_JBHULL010000001.1 coordinate 30,221, forward strand.
AACGTAGGCCAGCTGAGCTACATTGCTACGTCAGGCTTGCATCTGGGTAAGAACAATCAGCTTATGGGTGAGATAAACGGGATCAGTTCTTTACGATCTAACCAGTTTAATCCCGAAAATCCTGCTTCGAATACCGAATTTACCTTTATAAAAGCCAATATCAGCTTCGGGCAGCGCATTACTGGCGAAAACTGGATATTTGCAGGCCTTTTCCACGATATATTCAACAGGAACTCAGGCATTGGCCAGGGGGTTACAGTTACCGGGATTATACGCTTTTAACATGAGCAAAAAACAACAGCGTTATATTATAGGAATACTGTCTGAACATGGGTATATAACGCAGGATGATGTCGTGCGGATTGCTTCATTTGGAGAAACCAGTGGATTATCGCTGGTAAAGATCCTTCTTAATTTTGGGTACATCAGCCGGAAAGACTACCAAAAATGCCTGTTGGAAGAGGGCTATGATTTTAAAGATGTTCGGTTGGAAGAAACGGACCTGGAGGTAATGATGCGGATGGACCTGAAAACGGTTGACCGCGACCTGATCCTGCCTTTGCGAATAGAAGACCATTACCTGGTTGTTGCCGTTGCTGATCCTACTGCAACGGCTGATCTTCTTTTGATCGAAGAAAAATATGGTTACCCCGTAAAAGTACTGCTTGCTTCCGATCTGGATATCCTTTGGCTCGGACATAAGCTATTGGGCGAAAAGTATGTTAAAAAAGCGGTATTCGAATTGCTCAACAGGGATCCGGAAAGCTCGGCACTTGTTACCTTTACCAAAACTCAGCTTATTATTATCTTTTTGGTTATTGCACTGGTTACAGCTTCGCTCTTTCTCAGCTTTATCAATACCACCATCATCATCAACATACTAATGAGCAGCTTTTTTTTAGTAGCCATTGCTTTTAAGCTCTTTCTCGCCCTTACCGGCTCAAAGCTCGAGCTTTTCCAGGCAGTGAGCAAAAAAGAGCTGAAAAAGGTAAAAAAAGAAGACCTGCCTGTTTTTACCATCCAGTTACCCGTTTACAGGGAAGATAAGCTGATCAAAAAACTGATCTGGAACCTGCAGTCGTTGGATTACCCCAGAGAAAAACTTGATATTAAGCTCCTGATAGAAGAAGATGACGACAAAACATTAAATGCGGTAAGAGATCTTGATTTTCCGGCTATTTTCGAAGTGGTTGTTGTTCCCTTTCACATGCCAAAAACAAAGCCTAAAGCCTGTAACTATGGCCTGTATTTTTCGCGTGGGGAATACCTTACGATATATGATGCAGAAGATGTACCAGACCAGGACCAGCTCAGAAAAGTGGTGACCATGTTCAGGAAGCTACCCGAAAACTATATCTGCATACAGTGTGCACTGAATTATTTTAACAGGAATGAAAACTTTCTTACACGGATGTTTACCCTCGAATATTCGTATTGGTTTGATTACATGCTGCCTGGCCTAAGCACCCTTGATATTCCTGTTCCGTTAGGTGGTACCAGCAACCACTTTAAGTTCGACAGCCTGATGGAACTTGGTGGTTGGGACCCTTTTAACGTTACTGAAGATGCCGACCTTGGCATAAGGGCTTTTGCAAAAGGTTACAAGATTGCACTGGTAAACTCTACAACTTATGAGGAAGCCAACAACGAACCTTTCAACTGGATCAGGCAGCGTTCCAGGTGGATAAAAGGTTACATGCAAACCTATCTGGTACATATGCGCAACCCGTCAAAACTGATAGAAAAAATAGGCTGGAAGGGCTTTTTAGGCTTTAATTTTTTTATCGGCGCAACGCCTGTTACTTTCCTTGTCTACCCATTACTGCTCCTGCTTTTTATCTGCTACCTGGTATTCGATCTTGAAGATATCCGTACCATATTTCCTGATTGGGTACTTTACATTTCGATATTCAACCTGGCCATTGGTAACATACTCATTATCTATGTTAATATGATCGCTGTTTTTAAACGAAGATATTATGAACTCATTCTGTTTTCCATTCTCAATCCATTTTACTGGTTAATGCACTCCATTGCTGCTTATAAAGGCCTTTGGCAGCTGATTACCAAACCTTTTTATTGGGAAAAAACAGATCATGGCCTAAGTAAGGTGCAGATGAGCAGGGATACAAAACCGGAGAGTATATGAGCGCAAAACCAAATAAATCCATATGCCTGATATCGTTCTTATTGTTCGGATATTATCTTTATATCGCTTACCTGCTTTATTCGGGAGGGGTGCACAGTAAAGAAGCACTTTTTTTTACCGAAAAATCTGCTCTCCTGCACGAGGGCGATGTGGATGGGATCAAGCTTGTCGGGCTTACTTTTCCACAGTTGCCTTTCATTTTATCTTGGATTTTCTCTTTTCTGGGCATGGGATTTTCTCCGGTTCTTGCCTCCGCATTAGGTACTTCTGTGCTTTTCTTCATTGTTACAACTTCGATCAGGGCACACCAGTACCGGAATTGGTTGTTTTTGGGCATCCTTATTACCTTTATGTTCCATCCAGCATTCATTTTTTTCGCTGTATCGGGAAAAAGTTCGTACATGGTGCTCATCTTCTTCTATCTTTTTGTAATGAGCATTTTCAGGTATTTCCGTACCAATACCTCTTACCATATTTCTGTGGCCAGTATCTATTTCACACTGCTTATTTTCTCTTCGTTCAAATTTTCGTGGCTGATGCTGTTCATCCTTCCCATTATTTTTTTTGTAGCTCTTCAATCCATGATAGTGGCAAACAACGACCCAATGGACAAGATCGCTATCGCACTCAATACCAATTCAATAAGACGTAAACTGGTTAATAAAACCCTGGCCGTATACCTCATTATATTTGCTCTTCCAATAACCGCGATATTGATATTCAGAATGCTGAACCAGACCTACACAGGAGATGCCGATTATTATTTAAACAGTCCTTATGCAAATTATAGCGCAATTATAGATCAGACAGATAACCTCAATAATTTAGCGGATAGCAAACTTGGGCGCATATTTCCTGAAGTACATTTTTTATTAACCGTAAGGATACTACTGTTTGCACCCCTGTTACTGTTCTGCCTGGGTATTTTCAAGAGCATCAACCGCAATATCTTTGTGGTTTTTTCCCTTTTCTTCTTCATGGAATTCTTAAAGATAAAATATCCCAGTGTTTATATTCCCATTCATTTTTACACTGCTTTTATATGCCTTTGCTGGGCGCTTATAGCAAACGCAAAAAGTACCAGAACACTTAGGTTCAGTAAACATTTTTATCTCTCGATTATCATTTTACAGCTTGTTACCGCATACCTTACCATGAATTCAAGCCATGTGCCGGAAGAAAAAAAATACCTGGGTGCACTGGTATCCATAATAAAGCAAAAGCCGCTTGAAAGAGACGATGATGAAATACTATCGAGTTACATTAAAAGGATCAGCTCTAATGACGGCATACTAGCAGATGATGCCAATGCCTATCAGATCATTGCATTGACAGGATCTGCCAAAATTTTTCTGACCCCGGGAGAAAATAGCTTTTTGGCCGCACTTGCTCAACCCGTAAACCACGTATCCTACCTCTTGGCGACCAAAAAAGAAAGCGAATACGGCCCCTTTGGCTTACTGAACACCAATACGGTACAAACATTACGTGTAAAGGGAATTTCGCTAAATCCGGTCTGCTCCAATAAAAACTGGATATTATGGCGTATCAAAAACGAGAAAAAATAACAACTCGGCAATGGTCATTTGATAAGCAATATCTCTATGTTACAGGTTTGAAAATAACTTCTCAATTACCGCTTGTATATATTATGGATTTCTATTTTATCGTTACTGATGCGAATCGGAAGCCATAAATAACTTGATTTCTCCAGGTCTGTTTTATTCCACCTATCGGCCATAAAAATAAATGTGCCAGGTTTGTTCGCTACAGGCAGCACAAAAGCACCCTGCGAGAAAAAAGACACTTCGGCATTTGGTCCTTTACATGGATTTTCATGTACTGTCCATGGGCCCATTATATGATCAGCCACTGCATAAGAAGCCGCATTAGGTGACCAGCCGGTACAACCCGAAGTAATTAAAAAGTATTTGCCTTTATTTTTAAAAATAGCGGGGCTTTCTCTTCCTTTGTCTTCCAATATCCGCGTATAAGTTTTTGTTGGCTTCAAATAATCATCACTTAGCAAACAAACATGCATGGTGTTGTTATTTTCAGACGAATAAATAAGATAAGCCTTCCCATCATCATCTTTAAACAAAGTCATATCCCTTAACATTTGATGGTTAGGTGCAACACTGCCCAGGTATTTATAAGGACCGAAAGGATTATCACTTACCGCCACTCCTCCCCTTGAATAACTATAATCATTCTTATCAATGTGCATCCACATCACAAATTTCTTAGTGCGTTCGTTATAAATCACCTTGGGTCTTTCAATAACCCTGCCTGTATCGAGGTCGTAATCAGGATTGTTTGTGGTTGGCTTTAAAACCACTCCCCTGTTTTTCCAATGTTTAAGATCTGTAGAAGAATAACATGAAACACCTCCGGCCGGAACCCGGAAATCTTCCCATTGCTGATCCGGAACAAGCCATGTTTTTCCTTTCTTCACTTCACCAAAAAGATAATAAACCCCTTTATGATATAACACACCTGCGCCATGGGCATTAACCGGCTTTCCATCAGTATCGATTAATGTATTATTGCCCTTAAACAGGGTATCAATCGATGAATGTACCTCATTCGAAAAAGATAAGTTATAACAGCTTATCAACAATACGATAAGCAGCATTTTAATCCGGTCATTTAAAATGTTCATAACCGCTATTTGTTTTTTGTTTTTAATAGCAATGTGCTTACTACCGGATCTAATTTTACCCCAGCAAGGTCAAGCGTGATACCTGTTGCATCCTGCTGAAATTTAACTTTTTCACCATTTAGTACAGAACATGCTGTAACTGTCTGCTTAATTGCCGGTAATTTAATGGTAGATCCTTCAGGAGCTTTCAACAAATGGATATATATGTTATTGCCTTTGTGTGTAGCACCATATAAACCATCAACAGGCTGAAAAGGTCCCGGACGTGTTCCGTATATTCCTTCGCCATTTTTAGCTAACCATGCGCCTACTTCTTTCAACCGCTCTACGTGGGTAGGTGGAATAACACCATCAGGGTCTGGCCCAACATTTAACAACATATTTCCACCACGGTCAACTGTATTCACCAGCATATCGATAACCCGTTTCAAAGGCATTAAATTCTGTGCTTTGTTGTAGCCCCAGCTTGTTTCATTAAGGTTCAGGTTTTTTTCCCAAGGAAAAGGAATAATAGGCCCTTTAACATCCCCGCCACCCTCGTCGGTCTGGAAATCACCAACCATTCCAGATCTGGGGTTAATCACTACATCAGGATTATAGCGGCGTACCATTGCATTAAGCTTTAGCGGTTCCCAGAACCATGCGGCATCTGCATCACTACCCTTATGGGCTAACCAACCACCATCGTACCACAGAATATCTACTTTGCCATAGTTTTTCATGAGCTCTTCTACCTGCCCATAAGTCTGTTTTTTAAGCAGTGCTGCATTTTCAGGAAGTCCTTTAGGGTCAAAATAACCGGGAAAGCGCCAATCAAGCGGGGAGTAATAAATACCCACATAAAGACCTGCCTTACGGCATGCATCGGTATACTCTTTTACAAAATCGCGATGAGCGGCCGTTTCCCAGCTGTTAAAGTGCTTATAGCTTGAAGGACTGTTCCAAAGGGCAAAACCATCGTGGTGCCTGGCAACCATTACCATATATTTCATTCCGGCTTCTTTCGCCACCTTTGCCCATTCTGCACCGCTAAAATGTTTCGGATTAAACTGATTAGCTAATTTTGCGTATTCATCTGCCGGTATTTTTTCATTAAACATGGTCCACTCGCCACTGGCGGGGATGGCATATAAACCCCAATGTATAAACATCCCAAATTTCTGATCTTCCCACCATTTCATCTTTTCGGGCGGAAGATTGGAACCGGGACCCGATACGCCTTCGCCTCCTCCCTTTAATGAGGGATAGATTGCCCCCTTCTCCATTGATTTTTTTTCTGCTTCGCCCATCACCTGGCTCTTTACAGCCATAGAATAACTCACGAATGTTAATACAAGCCCGGTTACGGCAATTTTTATTTTTTGGTTAAACATAATCGATATTAGAAATTTAATAGTTTACTTAATGACCAACATTGTCATATTTTTTTTATAAGGTTTTTGGCAACAACATGTTGCTCAGGTTGTTTTTGGTTAGCTGATTACACGAAATTAGATAAATTTCTGATTTACCGAAAGTCTCGCAAAAGATAAACGTCATAAATACGTTAAAAAGTTTACGAGATTATTTTTTTATTTAACAAGTGTTATTACATTCGCATAGTTGATCTGTTGATAACCAAACACAAAACAAGTTATATCAACCTGATTTTCAAGGCAAAAAAAAACCTCATTAATTTACCACCAAGGGTGATACCAGCCCCTATTACTTACCATGTCCGGTAAAATAAAATCACCAGGCAAATTGTATTAAATATGAAAAGAAAATTTACTGCCATTGTTATACTATTTTTAACCGCCCACATTTCCCTGTATGCCCAGTCTTTTCAAAAGACATCACAAGGCATCCATGCCCTTATCCAATCAATGGACGTAGAGATAAGTTTTTATTCACCATCTATTGTACGCGTTTTTAAAAGGCCGGAAGGTAACCAACAAAAAAAAGAAAGCCTATCCGTTATAAAACTCCCTGAACAATTAAAACTTGATGTTAAGAATAAGGAGCAGCATGTAACCATTAGCAGTAAATTGATATCTGTAACGGTTAACCTAGAAACGGGAAAAGTTTTATTTGAAGCCCCGAATGGAAAGGAGTTATTTACAGAAAAAGACTATGGCACCCAGTTTACTGCAATAAACGATGCAGGAAATGCAACCTACAAGGTTAAGCAGGCTTATTTATTGGACAATGATGAAATTATTTATGGACTTGGCCAGCAACAAAACGGAAAATTGAACCAAAGAGGACAGAAATTATCACTCAAGCAGGAAAACATGAAAGTTGCCGTACCTTTTTTCCAGTCGGTTAAGGGATACGGCATTTTTTGGGACAATTACTCGCCAACTATTTTTGCGGATAACGCACAAGAAACTTCATTTGATTCGGAAGTGGCAAACTGTGCAGATTATTATTTTATGTTTGGTGGAGGCGGTGATGGCGTGGTTGCTCAAATGCGCGAACTTACAGGACAATCTCCTATGATGCCATTATGGTCATTCGGCTTTAACCAATCACGCGAGCGTTATAAAACCCAGTTTGAACTTGTTGATGTGGTAAAAAAATACAGATCGTTAAAAGTACCCCTTGACGGCATTGTACAAGACTGGCAATATTGGGGGAAAGACGATAATTGGAACGCCATGAGTTTTGACCCGACTAATTATCCAAAACCGCAGGCAATGGTAGATAGTGTGCATCAGCTTAATGCCCATCTTTTTATTGTTTCGTGGCCAGGGTTTGCACCAAAAACACCTCAATACCAAGAATTTAACTCAAAGAACATGTTGATTAACTTCGATACCTGGCCACCGAAAGCAAATACCAAACCTTATGATGTATACAATCCTGCTGCCCGAAACATTTACTGGAACTATTTAAGTAAAGGCATATTCTCGTTGGGTATAGATGCCTGGTGGCTCGATTCGACCGAACCAGACCATATTAATGTTAAGGAGAAAGACTTCGATCAGCCTACTTTTCTGGGCAGTTACCGAAGCGTGCAGAACGCTTTCCCACTTCAACACACCGGGGGTGTATATACCCATCAAAGAGCAGTAAGTAACAATAAACGCGTGCTGCTGTTAACAAGGTCGGCATTTGCAGGTCAGCAAAGATACGCAGCAAATACCTGGAGCGGTGATGTTGGTTCCAATTGGCCTACCCTGAAAAAACAAATACCAGCAGCCTTAAACTTCTCGTTAAGTGGCTTACCTTACTGGAACGGAGATATTGGTGGCTTTTTTGCCGGTGCTTTTGTGAAGGGGGGTGGCGCAAAAAATCCCGATTTTCAGGAGTTATATACCCGCTGGATGCAGTTTGCAACCTTTACCCCGATGATGCGTTCGCACGGCACTGATATACCAAGAGAAATATATCAGTTTGGCAAAAAAGGAGATCGGGTATTCGATATCCAGGAGAAATTTATCAACCTCCGTTACCGCTTACTGCCATATACTTATGCAACTGCATGGGCAGTAACGCATCATGCAGGATCGATTATGCGACCGCTATACTCGCAATTTCCGAATGATCCTGCCGGTTTTGAAAACAGCTCGGAATATATGTATGGAAGTTCGTTTCTGGTTGCACCGGTTACCGATAAGGGTGTTGCAAACCAGGAAATATACCTCCCATCAGCCAGTAAATGGTTCGATTTCTGGACAGGTGAAATTTTTACCGGCGGCCAGACGGTTAAGCGTGAAACACCGATGGAGATTATACCAATTTACGTAAAAGCTGGCTCAATTGTACCCTGGGGGCCGAAGGTACAATACGCAACAGAAAAGAAATGGAATGACCTCGATATCCGCATATACCCTGGCGATAACGGAGATTTTGTTTTGTATGAAGATGAAAACGACAATTACAACTACGAGAAGGGAGAATTTTCAGAAATCCGTTTTAAATGGAACGATGCCTCAAAAACACTTACTGTTGAAGATAGAAAAGGACAGTTTAAAGGCATGTTGGGCAAGCGGAAATTTAACATTGTGGTGGTCAACAATCAAAACGGGATAAACACTGATCATCAAACCATTAACAAATCATTCAATTATAGTGGACATAAAATTGCTGTTAAACTTTAAGCAAAAAAAGAAACAATAAGTGCCTGTAAACATTTATCAGCTAAAATAAACCCATAGGCAAAGGGAAAGAAATATCTCTAAGGCAGCGTCAATGCCGCTGCCTTAGGTTATGACCAATACCTGATGACTTTAATACTTTTATAATTTCAGGCCGAACGGTATGGAACCTGATAGTCTGCCGGCCATCTGATTTTGCTTAGCTTACCAAGAAACCATCCTCCTGCGCCTGATCAGCAGAAAAAATTTCTACATTGCAGATTTTACCATTCTCAACTGTGTAAATATCGGTATTGTAAACATCGAGTTTTTCTCTGCCATCCAGTGCAATACGCACGCAGCCAGGTTGCCCGTTTAAGCAAATTGAATGATAAGCATCCAGCCTTAAGGTGTTACCTGAAATCTCGAACATCTTACCTACCATCCCGAATACCTCCCGCTGTGAACCTTTTAACCCCGAGATCTCCTTGTTGCCAGGCTGCGACCAATTTACTTCGGGAGACAACAACTGGCCAATTTTTTCAAGATCGATTGCTTTAACCGAGGCCCAAGCATTCTGTCTCTGTTTGTTTAAACGATGGACAGGAAAGGCGCCCAGCGATTATCAAAAAAAGTACAAATCCCGTAGTAAAAATTCTAATCAAAAAGCGCAAAATGAAAACAAATATCCTGGCATTTCCAGCTGGATTTAACTTGCTGTATCGCTCTTTCTAAATAAGGTTAAAAATCTACATGATAATCTTTAGGGAAGGGTTTTGCTGCCCAGGCTTTTTTCGATGTCCATTCTGCCGGAGGTGCTGCCCAAAATTCGTCGGTAGCTGGTAAGCCTAAGGGCAGGAATGATAAGGTAGCCATGTACAAACTGCCTGTAGAAGTATAATAATCAGCTATTTCAGGGTCATGGCCGCAAAAGCCAAGCTGTAACCATCCTTTTGAATCAAAAGTTCCGGGTAAGTTATAGATATTCTGTTTAACCCTGGTTAAGGCAGAACGTACCTGTGCAGGTTGAATAGTGGCTGGTAATTTATGCATAAGCGCTATTTGACTTAACGCCTGGAAAGCACCTGTTCTATAGGTAATGGATCGTCCAATTGGCGGGTAGGTACCCTCTGGCGAAATCATTCGTTCCTGCCCTACTACGTAACGCTGCATCCTCTTCAGGGCAAGATCATACCGTTCTTTTTTGATTAGCTTTTTATCAAGCATCACTGCAAGTGTATCAACCATCATCGGGTGGATGACAAAAGAATTGTAATAATCGAAAGCCATGTTTACGCCATCTCCATACCAGCCATCCCCTTTATACCATGAATTTAATGTATCTACACCTTCATTTAAGCGGCCTTCATCGTACTGTTCACCTATGGATAACAAAAAAGCTTCAGTAATGGAACCAAACAACAACCAGTTATTTCTAAAAGGCTTTCTGTTTCTCAATGATTTAAATGATGCAATAATTTCGCGTTTAGTTTCGGGTTTCAAAGGCTCCCACAGTGCTTTAGGCGCCCTTAAAAAAGTTTGCGCCAGGTAGGCAGAATCTACAATGGGCTGATAATCTTTGCTAAAATTTAATTTATCGGGGCTATTGGCTGCAAAGCAGCTATCCAGTCCCTGAATGGCCTGTAACCTGAATTTGCTTCTTAAAACGCCTTCAGCGGTGTTATCGTCAGGTAGTGCAAGCCATGGTGCAATTCCGGCATAGGTACGGCCAACAGCTTCTAAATACGAAACGGCCGGTGTGCGTGAGTCGAATTTCGGCGCGGTAACCACTGGCATATTTTTAATTAGTGTTCCATTCGCTAAATTGGAAACAACGGGGCTGGCAATTTTATATAGCAGCTTATACCAATATTCCCTGTCGTTTGTTGATTGATCTCTTGCAACGTCACTGATTTTTGTTGCTGATAAAACTTCGTTAGAATTAAATAATCCTAATAAGCCGGTTAACGACAAGGCTCCTATAAATTTTCTTCTTTCCATTTTTGTATATTATAAGTACCAGTTTTTATAACGCATTAGTGCTTCGAGATAATAATAATCGGCATAACTAAGCGGAACGTCGACTTCTGATTTGAGTGGTAAAGCGCCTGTACTGTGCATGAGTAAAAAACCGCCGTTTTCGCCTGGCTTTGCACAATATGCGTAGGAAGAAAGTGAAACAATCATCTTTTTTGCTTCGCTTACATATAATTTCCGTTCACTTTTTGTTGCATATTGTCCCAATTCCAACAAAGCAGAGGCAATAACCGCAGCGGCGGAGGCATCGCGATAGGCACCTGGAATGTTAGGCGCATTAAAGTCCCAATAAGGAACCTGGTCGGCAGGCATGTTCGGATTATTGAGTATAAATTTAGCGATGTTTTTTGCCTGTTTAAGGTAATTTTGGTTCCTGGTAAAACGGTACATCATCGTATAGCCGTATAATCCCCAACCCTGCCCCCTGCTCCAGGCCGATTCGTCAGAGGCACCCTGGGCGGTCCCCCTTTTAAGTACTGTGCCCGTATTCATATCGTAATCTACTACATGGTAAGAGCTATAATCTGGCCTGAAATGATTTTTAAGCGAAACATTGGCATGATTGATAGCTATTTCTTTGTATTTCGGATCTCCGCCATGATCAGACACCCAGGCAAGCAACTCCAGGTTCATCATATTATCAATAATAACCGGGCCCTTCCATTGCTTATTGCTGTTCCACGATTGAATTACTTTAGCACCCGGACGGTAGCGGGTGGCAAGCGAAGCTGCAGCAGTATCAATAGTGGGTTTATAGCTGGCATTCCCCGTAATGCGGTAGGCATTTCCGAAACTACAGAACATCATAAAACCTAAATCGTGGTTTCCGGTATAATGTTTCTCTTTCTCTAATATGGCCAGGCGTTTTTCGGCTTCTTTTAAGGTGCCTGAATCCCTCGTATATTCGTAAATATATAATAGCGAACCCGGGTAGAAACCGCTGCACCACCACTTGGTATCGCTGGTTTCCAGCTTATTCGTTTTTGCATAATAAGTTTTTGGCATACGGTCTGCCGGTGTATTTTTGGCCAATACGCGATATTGTTTCAGTGCAAATTCAAACTGCTTGTCGAGCAGGTTTTTCATTGCTTTTTTTTCATCAGTTAATTGTTGTGCCTTAGCCATTATTACTGTAGCTATAAAACTTATGCCGAGCAATAACTTCTTCATCGTTTAGGTAAATTTGTATAATACATTCTTATATTAAGCCTTAACAGGCTCTTGATTGTTGATTTGGGCAAATTTGTATTTTTACAAGTTTAAAAAGGGTGAAAATTATAAAGGATAAGGTAGAAAATCGGAAATTAACCGCCTTTTAAGGTGTAATTACGTATCAATGTGTTTACATTCGATGTTTCAGGCAATAGAATGTTCGTTTCAAGAAACAATACACCAGTTTTTCTGCAGTATTTTTGAAATATGTAAAACTGACATTCCCTTTTAGGAGAAATCAGCTGATGTTGATCATCAAAGGTTATTTTTTAATGCGGCATAATGTTTAATAAACCAGGCCAATGCAGGATTTTTATTCGATTCTTTATAAGCCAGTACCACCTCGGTGTTAACCGGGATAGCCTCAAATTCGATAAAAGCTACTTTTAACTGTTCATATTGCCTTTTTAACGATAAAGGTAAAATAGATACACCCAGGCCCGCTTCTACCAACTGTAATATGGAGTGTACGTTATTGGCCTCATGGGTAATGTCTGGGCTAAAGCCCATTCGGTGACAGATCTCGATCAGTTTCTGGTTATATTGGGGTGCAAAATCTTTATTAAAGAAGATAAACGGACTTTTCTTCAAAAAATCGGCAAGTTCATCCTGGTTATTAATTTTTTGTTCTGTTAAAGGAACAACCACCACAAAAGGATCAAAAAACAACGATTCTACTTTTAATTGTTCTGATATAACAGGTGCCCTTAAAATACCCACATCTAAAGTTCCATGTTCTAACTCTTTAATCTGGGTAAGCGTAGGTACTTCGAACAAACTCGTCTTGAGATAAGGAAATTCCCGGTGCATTAGCTTTAAAATTTCTGCGAGGTGCGATTGGTAAACGGAACTGATATAGCCGATTTTTAATTCGCCGCTAACTCCGCCGTGGATCTTACGAACAACCTCTTTGTTTTCTTCCAGTTTGGCAAATAAGGCAGCTACTTCAGCCTTAAAATACTTTCCTGCGTTTGTTAACGTAACCCGCTTATTATTCCTTACAAACAGCTCTGCACCAAGTTCTTCTTCCAGTTCTTTAATCTGCCTGCTCAAAGGAGGTTGCGAAATAAAAAGTTTGGCTGCTGCTTTGGTAAAATGAAGCTCCTCTGCAACGGTTTTAAAATATAATAAATGTCTTAGTTCCATTTTAATAATACCTAAAAAGTATCAAATTATGCAATAATTGATATTTTACAAATATGATAAACAGCCCTAACTTTACGAAAAAAAATTAAAGCAATGCATAAAGATTATTCGCGTAAGGCAACAAATGAAGAAATCAAAACCAGGTTTGATAACGACGTTGAACGTTTCTCAAACTTAGAAAGCGGTCAGCAAACTACTATAGATGCACCCCTAACCATGGAGCTTTGTACAGGTGCAGCTGAATGCGTTAACCCCAATGCAAAAGAACTATTGGATATTGGATGTGGCGCAGGCAATTACACGCTAAAAATGCTCAGTAAGATCCCGAACCTTAACTGCACACTTAACGATCTGAGTTTACCGATGTTGGAACGTGCCAGGAGCAGGGTATCAGCACAAACTACCGGAAAAATAACAATTATACAGGATGATATGCGCAACCTTAATTTGCCCGATAACCATTTCGACATTATACTTGCTGCAGCAACCTTCCATCATTTACGTACCGATTCCGATTGGGAACTCGTTTTTACTAAAGTTTACCGCGCTTTAAAACCAGGAGGCAGTATCTGGATTTCAGACCTTATTGCGCACGATTCGGTATTGATCGATAACCTGTTTCGAAATCATTATGGGGCCTACCTTGAAACATTGGGTGGTGAAGCATACAAACAAAAGGTATTAGACTATATTGAATATGAAGATACCCCACGTTCTTTAAACTATCAATTGGCCTTGCTACAAAAAGTTGGATTTAGTGCTACCGAAATCCTGCACAAAAACTCCTATTTCGCAGCATTTGGTGCCATAAAATAAAAATTATGCCCGGTTATAATAACAATATGCCGGGCATAATCACTGCTAAGCTTAAAAATTGATGATTTTAAAGCCAGATGCCATAAATAAAATCCACCTTTAAAATTAATACCGGGTTAACAATAGTAGTTTTAAGTTTGTCGTAAAATCAGGAAAGGCGATGACAAACCCCATAATCCACTCAAAAATAACAATTTACAACTTCATTTATTTTGTATTTCTTTTTTTTGCCGTTCTGTCGTCCTGCAAAAAGGGCAATAAAAATCCTGATTATCCCATTGGGAGCAATGAGCACATTAATACCTGGATACTCGATAGCCTTAAACGCTACTATTATTGGAATGAGCAATTACCCGCTAATCCCAACCTTAGTTTACCGCCAAAAGATTTCTTTAATGCCATCCGCAATTTATCCGATCGTTTTTCCTATATCAGTATTCCTAACGATCCCACTACTACAGTACCCAGCAATAGAAATTTCGGCTTTGATTATGTAGTGTTAAGCGACCAAAACAGTACAAATGTTATTGGGGTTATTAAAGTGGTACTAAAAGATTCTCCGGCCTCAAGGGCTGGTTTAAAACGGGGTGATTACATCAGTAAAATTAACGGCAAAACTTTAACCGCCACCAATGCGCAGGCTTTACAAACCGAGATTTTAAGCAGCGACCGCTTTTCTTTAGGTTTAACTGAGCTGGTGAACAATATCTGGACAGATACCCGCACTGTTGAGTTAAGTAAAGGGATTATACTCGACCAGCGTGAAATCAGCAAGGTAATAGAAAGCGACGGAAAAAAAATCGGCTACCTGTATTTTCTCGATTTTAATGGGGGTTTGGCCAGTTCGCTCATTCCTGTTTTTAGTAATTTTAAAGCTGAAGGTATATCTGAACTTATCCTCGATCTCCGTTATAATGCAGGTGGCCAAGTGGCAGAAGCTGCCGGTGTATGTGCCATGATTGCTAAAAATATATCGTTCGATAAACCATTTATTACTTACAGAGGCAATAAAAACGGAGGTACTAAAACCGAATCAATTGGTATTGCGGCAACTTTCGATGGCACCGTGAATTTTAATACGCTCCTCCAACAAAATCTTGGCCTAAGCCGGGTTTATATCTTATCAACAGCCGCTACAGCATCGGCATCCGAAGTCATGATCAATAATCTTAAACCTTTTATCCAGGTGGTATTAATCGGCGAAAAAACCAGAGGGAAAGATGAAGCTTCTTTTAGGATATTTGATGCCCGGCGACCTAAACTGGTAAACTGGGAAATGCACCCTATCGTTTATAAACTTTTTAATGCGATGGGAAGCGGAGGGTACAGTGCAGGGATCAACCCTGACATCACCGTCAACGAAATGAGTAGCCTGCCCCTGCTTCAGCCAGGTGATGCTGCAGATCCGTTGATAAAAGCGGCAATTAACACGGTAACAGGTAAAGCCATCAAAACTTCGGTTGCGTCAACTAATTTCACTACTGAAAGTTTCCGGGCCAACCGTATTTTAATGGATTCGAGGGCACAATCTGCTCAACAAAGTACTGTAATTGCTCACCGATTAAGATAATAGAAAAGGTTTTCATTCTGTTAACATTAACTTTAAACGCGACCACTAACTTGCCTCCCATAACCGGTACTTATGGAACAGTTGGAAGATTTTAAAAATGCAAAACTCCTCAATGCAGTAAAAACTGGCAACTCAGCTGCTTTTAATGAAATTTACCACCAGTACCACAAAAAAATATATGGTTATGCTTATCATTTCACCCGGGGCAGAGAAGAAGCGGAAGAACTTACCCAGGATGTTTTTGTGAGGCTCTGGGAAAACAGGTCGAAGATCGATCCGGAAAGAAATTTTGATGCCTTTCTTTATACCCTGATCCGCAATAATTTCCTCTCCACACTCCGTAAAAAAGCCAGAGAAAAAGCTTATAGCAACGAAAACCTTAAGCAAGAGCAGTCTTTTAATGCCATAGAAGACGAACTTAATGCCAAAGATACCAGACAGATTGCCCAAGAGGCAATAGAAAGCCTTTCTCCCCAGGTAAAAAAAATATACCTGATGAGTAGAAATGACCACCATACGCATGAAGAAATATCGCAATTGATGGGCATTTCCAAAAACACGGTAAACAATCACCTTAAAAAATCGCTTGGAATTATGCGTAAGTACTTTAGAACATATTCTCCGGAAACGATACTATCTTTTATATTGATCATGTTTTGTTGATGGGTTAAGGTGGTGTGTTAAGATAAGCCTCTCGATATCATTTTCCGTTTTCCATCTTCCGTTTTCCGTTTTCCATCATTAAGAAGTTAAGCACATTAAGGTTTTTAGCAAGCCCGGGTGGCCTGCCTTCCTGTACTTATTACAGTTTTCATTTTGCGTTATTCTATTGTAAACTACCTGTTCATTCCCTCTTACATCATACATTTTCCGTTTTTCATAATTTCTTTAAAAAAAATTTCACTTTCCAATAGCTGTATGCAAAGTTTCGTGCATATATACAGTAGCGCGCAGCATAAAAGCTCAGAAACGTTAAAGTGAAAGAAAACATTAAAATACTATTTGAACATTATTTAGCGGGTAAAACTAGTCTGGAGCAAGAAAAAATCCTGATGGACTACCTGGCCGATCCGGCAAACGCCGATAGCGAGTTTCACGATGTAATGGAAAAGGCTTGGGCAGAGCAGGCAAGTGAATCCGATTACTCTGCGACTGCTGTTGGTGGACTGGCAGCGCTATGGGAAAAAATAGAAGAACGCCAGCCAAAAAGCAGGTCACTCTTCCCGCTCCTAAAGTATGCCGCAGCAATTGTGGTCATCATTTCTGCGTCGCTTGGCTGGTATGCCTATAAGAAAGCACAGCAACCTATACAAACAGGTATTTCCTTTTTAAGTAAAAGCACTCAAAAAGGTGAAAAAGTAAAGTTAATCCTGCCCGATAGCTCTATCGTATACCTCGGTGCGGGCAGTAAGCTTACCTGGCCGTCGCACTTTGTTAAAGGAAGCTTAAGAAATATCCGGTTGGAAGGCGAAGCATTTTTTGAAGTAAAACATGATGCCTCCAGTCCTTTTATCGTACACAGCGGGCACATGCTGACCAGGGTTTTGGGTACTTCATTTAACATTTATGCTTATCCAAAAGACGGGACTTTCAGTGTGGCCGTACGTACCGGTAAGGTAAAGGTTTCGGAGAGCAGTGAAGGAAAATTAAAACAACTTTCGCTCCTTACCCCCGGAATGAAATTATTATACCATTTAAAAGCGCGCGATTATGCGATCAGTAACGAGCGCATTACTGAAGTTAATGCGTGGATTAAAAACAGCTTTGCCTTTAAAGATATAAGCCTTCCGAATATGCTCAAATCTCTGGAAAGGTATTACAACGTGCATTTCGAATTAAAGGCCCATAAATTAGATCAATGCAGGTTTAATGCCACATTTACGAATAAAAGCATTGGCGAAGTAATGGAAGAAATCCGCGTAATGAGCGGCAAAAAGATGAAATATAAAATAAACGCTGCGAACAAAACAATTACCGTATGGGGGGAGGGCTGTCAATGATGAGTTAGCCATATGCTATAGCGCTAAAAAAGCGCAGTAAATCGGATTTATACCTATGAAAAATAAATTAAACCTCTTAACACAAATAAGGAGCCGGATTGCTCGAACAATCCAGCTCCTAAACAAAAGTTTTTAACCCGTGAGAATTAAAAAACGTCTTGAACCTATGAAAATAGGATTTTATGAATATATAAAAGAATATATTATCAATTTCGGTTACCGGCCGGCAGCATTTACATTGCTGCTATGCGGTTTTTTGTTTAACCAGACCGTGGCTAAAAGCTTTGCGCAAACGTCTGAAGAAAATAATGTAAGCATCAAAATAGCCGGACTAAGCATCTCGGATGCCCTTAGTCTTTTAGAAGAAAAAGTGGGCTTTTCTATTAATTATAACCGGTCTATTTTTAACGAAAACAGTAAAATAAGCCTTGAGGTAAAAAATATGCCGCTTGAGTTGGTCCTGAAAAAAATACTTTCGGGAACCCGGGTAACCTACCGCTTTGCTGATACGCATACCATATTGCTTTACAAACTCCCTGATCCGGTGAAACCGGGAAGAATAGCAGGAAAAGTGTTTGACGAAAAAGGCGAAACCCTGCCTGGTGCATCTATAAAAATTATAGAGACCGGTAAAGCCACACAAACGGCCAGCGATGGCAGCTTTACTTTGGTAGCCGATCCGGGTAAATACACCATAGAAATCAGTTATGTTTCTTTTAATACCCAGCGCATTAGCGATGTGGAAGTAAAAGCCGATAAAAGCACGCCACTTAACATCGCCCTTAAACCAGATGCAACAGGCCTGCAGGATGTTGTGGTAACCGCCAGTTACAAAAAAGCTTCGGTTGAGGGTTTACTGGCCCGCCAGAAAAATGCCTCTGAAATCAGTAACGGAATCAGTGCTGAACAGATTTCGAGAACACCAGATAAAAATATCGGTGAAAGTTTGAAACGCATTAGCGGGGTAAGCTCGGTAGATAATAAAATGGTTTTGGTTCGCGGAATAGGCGAACGTTACAATACCGCCCAACTGGATGGAATTACCCTGCCCAGTACCGAAGCACAAACCCGTAACTTCTCCTTTGATTTAATTCCATCAAGTTTGGTTGATAACGTGGTGGTTAGTAAAACAGTTACACCTGATATGAACAGCAGTTTTGGTGGTGGTTTAATACAGATCAACACCAAAGATATACCTACCGAAAACTTCATGGGCTTTACTGCAGGTGCTTCATATAACGATCAAAGTACCGGTAAAGATTTTTTAAGCCATAAACGTGGTAAATATGATTATTTCGGCTTTGATGATGGCCGGAGGAAATTTCCGACTGGTTTAGAACAAACGGAGCGTACTACAGCGCCCAACAATACCCTAACAGATGAACAGTATCAGCAAAAGCTGATTGCCCAAAGTCAAAAATTTACCAATGATAATTTTACGATGTACAAATATAAAACCGCCCCATCTCAAAATTATCAGTTTACCATGGGTAGAATAATCGGGATTGATACCGCAAATAATAAAAAACTGGGGTTTACCACATCTTTAAGTTACCGCAATAATCAGAACATTAACACCATCGAGCAGCAAATAAGAGGTGAATGGAATGTTAACACCCCAAACTCCGGTGCGAAATACCTGTTCAACACTACTCTAGCCGCCATGCTGAATGTGGGTTTACAACTTAATAAAAACAGGTTTAGTTTCCGCAATACCTATACGCACATTTATAATAATGATTTGGTAAGAACCATAGGTTACGATGCCGATAATGGATTCGAATTCTTTACCAAGGGTATAAAACCAAATGCCATTGTAGAAGCAGATGACCCTACCTACACCGACCTGTTACAGAATAAACTAAACGGGCAGCACCAGGCGGGTAAAGTAAAGCTCGAATGGAATTTATCGCGTACATCGATAGACCGTAAAGAGAAAGACCTGAGTATTGCTACGCAGAATTTGCAGCAATTTGGTAATGATTACGAATATTTTTATCAGGCAAGCGGGCAAAGGGAGGGCTATATTAAACCTACCTCACGGCATAACTACAGCAATAATGAACACCATTTTGCCTGGAGTAGCGATGCCAGTATGCCTTTTAAAATTGGTCCGCTAAATAACACCATAAAAACGGGTTATTTTGGCATACACAAAGAAGGATCATTAACCTGGGAAATCGCATCACTTGTTCGCAGCGCAACAATACCCGATAGCCTGAAGTACATTCCTATCAGCCAAATAATCGATCCAGCCAAAATTGGCAATAATGGCTACAACTATTTTATTAACCCTTATTTTTTAAATGGCTATAAAGGAAAAAGCATTACCCAGGCAGGTTATGTGATGCTCGACAACCGCCTTGCAGAAAAATTACGCCTGGTTTGGGGGCTAAGGGCCGAATATTATAAATATACTGAGCTGCGTAACGACCTGAACGTTAGGGGGACAAGTAGCTTTGTGCTTCCGGATGAAAAAAAATGGCGCTGGTTGCCGTCAGCTAACCTTACATATAGCCCAGCAAAAGAAATTAACATCAGAGCGGCCTTTTCAAACGCCGTAGTAAGACCCGAATTAATGGATAATAGCCAGTTTTTCAGGTACGACCCAATGTTCGATGCCCAGTTTGGTAACGAAGGATTGGCCAGTACACAAATTAAAAATTACGACCTTAAAGTAGAGTGGTTTCCGGGCCTGGGGGAAATTATTTCGGCAAGTGCCTTTTATAAAAAGTTCGACCAACCGGTTGAAGTAGTTTACAGCATTTCGAATGGCGGCGGTTTTTATTATATCAAAAACTCTGATGAAGCCAAGGTTTACGGAGTAGAACTGGAATTAAGGAAAAATCTGGGATTTTTTACCAGCAATCCCCTATTATCGCGGTTAACACTTTACGGTAACCTCACACTACAAACAGCTAATGTTGTTGGAACCTACGAAGCTACAGGTGCCAACGGTGAGAGTATTACGGTAAGTTCCAAAGCCAAGAGAAACATGTATGGGCAGGCACCTTATCTTATTAATGCGGGTTTACAATATTTAGATGAGCATTTTGGTTTTAATGTGGCCTATAATAAATCGGGGCGTAAAACTACATTGGTTAGTCCGGAATTGAATAACATCGAATATGAAAACCCACGCGATCAGATTGATGCGCAGATCAGTTATAAGTTTTATAAAAACAGGTTCGAAGTAAAGTTAAACGCGGGTAATTTACTCAATAAAGCTTCATTGATTTATAGAAATACAGGGAGTTACGAAGCTAATCCCGATTACCAGCCGGGCTCTGATTACAGTAATAAATTGCGTCTAAAGCCTGGTTTTACCAATAATCTGGAAGATGGAGACCAAATCATGTTTTCGCAAAAATTTGGCCGTACCTACAGCACTTCCATTACCTATAATTTTTAAACCCGACCATGAAAAACAGCTTCAATAAGGTTACACCATTTAGCAAGAAAGGAGGAAAATTATTTCCTGCATAGCCATAAAAAAACGAAAGGTTGTACCAGAACCCTTCGTTTAAACCGATCATTTCTAGCAGAACGGCCTATCAGGATCAACCTGAATTATTTAAAAATTACTGTTAAAAACCAAGGGTAGCTAACAGGTTTACTTAGTTAAATCGATATGAATTACTAAGATATAAAAAAACATAACATTTAGGTATAAACATGCTTTTATTTCCTTAAAAACATTGGATAATTGGCCAGTTCGCCTGAATGACTTTGAAAAAATCAACCTGAAAAAACATGGATCCTACCTATAAGATCCTATGAAAAACAAAAATGAAAATGAAAAATTTCAAAAACTTAATCGGTCTTTTATCAATTGTTGCTGTTTCATTTACAGCTTGTAAGAAAAACGAAGGTGGTGCTGATGCATTCGGTAACCGCAGCACTTCTGCAGCAGATTATTCACAATCATCCTTGCCAGTTGTGGCCGTTAGCGGAGACATTACCAGCTCTGTTACCTGGACAGCAGGAAACGTTTATGAATTAAGTGGTGTAGTAACCGTTAGAAACGGTGCAACTCTAACTATCCAACCAGGTACTTATATCAAAGCATCGGTAAATACTCCGGGTGTACAAAATGGTGTATTGGTTGTTGCTAAAGATGGTAACATCAATGCAGCAGGTACGGCTGAAAACCCAATTGTATTTACCAGCCGTTACCTTTTAGATGGTGATGCCAGCACAACCGGTAAACCAGGCGATTTAGGTGGTGTAATTATTTTAGGTAATGCTAAAATCAACGTTGGCGATAAACTGATTGAAGGTTTAGCAGATGATCCTAAATTCCACTACGGAGGTACAAATGACGAAGATAACCGTGGTACTTTCAAATATGTACGTATTGAGTATGCAGGTTTCCAACTGGCTCCAAACATCGAAGTTAATGGTTTAACTTTAGGTGGTGTTGGTAACGGTACTACTATCGATCACGTACAGGTTTCTTATGGTTTAGATGATGGATTCGAATTTTTTGGTGGTACAGTTAGCCCAAGCAATTTAATTGCTTTAGCTTCTGACGATGATCAGTTTGATTTCGATAATGGTTTTACCGGAACATTGACTGATGCAGTAGCTATTGCTGACAAAAATTCTACACACAGCACAAGCGGTGGTAACAGCGATTCAAATGGTATCGAATCAGATAACAATGCACCAGCTGAAGATGCAACCTTTAGCTTAACGCCTAAAACACACCCAACTTTAATTAACGTAAGCATCTTCGGAACTGAAAACACCAGCGGTATTTCAGGTTTAGGTTACCGTAATGGTATCCGCGAACGCAGAGGTTCTGAGGTTGACTTAATTGATGTAATTGTATCTGGTTATAACACTGGTATCGCTTTCGATGCAGATGCTCCTGCAGGTGTTTCCAGTATCAGCACTACGTCTGTTCATGGTTTCGTTAACGCAATCACTACAGCATCTGGCACTTACGTTGATGGTGGCGGTAACTCATTGGTTGTTAATGCTAGTAACGCAAGCGCTTTTGGTGTTAGCCAACCATGGTACAACACACCAGGTTCTCCGGCTACAGTTACTTTACCAAGCTGGGCAGCTGGTTGGTCAAAACTTGTATTCTAATTTTTTCTCTCTTAACAGAAAGAGGCTATACCCTAAGGGTATGGTCTCTTTATTATAAAAAACACAGAGCTGTTTTTCATTGTAATACCCTTTTTTATGAAACTAAAAATTTTTACCCTTTTCTTAATTTCTGCTATTACGACTTTAAGTTTATCTTGTCGCAAAGCAGAACTTCTCCAGCCGGAAACCACTAAAGTTGTCCAGTTAAACATCACTGGCACTACTGATGTTGACCTGGAATACCTGTATAGAGACAGTATTATAGCCAATACCAAGGCAGGTACAGGTGGCATCAGTGTAAAAACCCTGCTTGCTATACAAGATCAGAACTCCACCTTAAAAATCAGAAATAAGGCTACTGCCGAAATATTACTGACCAAAACGATTACTGCAACCCCATTTGATCAAAACATCAATGTTTTTTACGATGGTAAAAAAATATACAATAATGCCATTTCATTGCAGTTTAAGGGTTATGCACTATCCGGCGAACTCGAGTTCTTACTAGATGGAAATTTATTATTTTCGGCAACAGGTGCCGTAAACAAACCCTATTCCATCCTTATTGATAAGGGCACCACAAGAGAAATTTCGATCAGAAAAAAGGGGGAAACTGCCATTTTGTTAACCAAAACAATCGAATCAACAATAGCCCAACAAAATATCGGTTACTTTTTTGACGGCACTAAATTAGTAGATAATGTAAAACTCGATCTTCCTGTTAATCCAGCTAATATGATGCTGACCGCTAAGTTTGAAACCACTTTCCCAAATCAGTTTAAAAATGTAGATGTAGATCTTATTTTTTACACCAGGCTTAAAACCGCATCAAACACAACGGTTGGCTCAAAAGTATTGCCTGAGATCAGGTTTACCTTACCAAAAAGTGGCTCATTCAATTCGATAGAACTTCCACCCTTACCTGGCCCGAATTATATTTACAGCTTTGATATAGTAGAAAAAGGTACCAATAATGATCCCTATAATTCAGGCTCTCCGTTAGTATTAGCAGGTTATACACTTAAACCCAATGAAGGCAGGATTACGAGTGCATTTGCTGATAACGGAATTAATTTTGAAGCCGGAAAATCAAAATTATTTGTCATTACTGATGCCAGGACTATAGTTACTTCGCCTGCAAGAAACGTTTATGTATCTGGTGGAAGATTAACTGATCTTTCACAGTATTTTCAATAAGATTTACAATCATTACACGGAAATAAGGGAAAACCAAAGCGCACTGCAACAGGTATTCCCCTTTTTCCTTTATTATAATCTGCCTGAATCGGCCTTATTTGCGGATCTTTATATAACCCGGTTATTTTTATAATTGGGCCTTACCGTCAATAGCACGTATCAAACTCGTTATCAAACGCTTAAACCTAGCATAATGCATTAACCTACGGAAAGAAACAATCCCCAGAAATGCACAGGTTATTCCGGCCAGCACATCAAGCATATAATGATGACTGGTATAAACTGCCGAAAACCAGATTCCGAGCATTACGGTAAAAAAGAAAATATTAATTTTTCCCAGGCGGTTTTTGAGCCCGTAATAAACCACAATAACGGGATATGAGGAGTGCAATGATGGCATAGCAGCAAATACATTAGAGCCTTTGCTATATATCCCTTGAAAAAGCGTAATGCCAAAATAATGGTCGAAACGGGCCAATCCGGCAGTATTGCCTGCTGTTTTGGCGATAAATTCGAAGCCATGTTCCTGCACATACCAGGGTGGCGCTGCCGGGAAAGCATAGTACACCACAAAGCCCAATAAATTTACCCAAACAAAAGTGAGCGAAAACTGAACAAACTGTTCTTTATTCTTAAAGAAAAGATAGGTAGCAAATGCCAAAGGAACGGGTACCCACATTAAATAGAAAAAGCCTGTCAATACATCTAAAAATGCAGTACTGTTGATCTTCCAATACTCATTCGGGGTAAGTATTAGCCCATGATAATGAACACCAAACAACTCTTTTTCAAGCGTATACAGATCTCCAATATGCACCTGATTAAAAAGATAGTTTGGAAAGGCTTTCATATAATCAAACAGGATCCAGTATACGATGAAGATCGAAAAACCGAGGATAAAGCGTCTTGTTCCCCTGGAGATAAAGAATAAAGTATTAAAGATAAAAATCAGTACCAGCTGATCGGTTTTAAAACCGACCAGTAATACCGATAACAACAGATATCCAACAGATATCGCAACCGTTAGATAAATATTCCGGATATTATAAAAACTGTTGTTAAGCAATAATTCTTGCTGCATGTTATTTTTTATCAAAATTAGACCTAAAAACATGGTCCCAAAAAGTCCAGCTTACTCCATAACCCTTGGTCGAATCAGAATAGTGATGAAGCATATGGTGTTGCTTTAACTTTTTCCAGAAGCCGCTTTTAAAATTAGCATGGTGTAGAGCGTAATGCACCATATCGTAAAACAGATAACCGATTATAAAGCCCGAGAAAAATGGATAAACCATTGTATCAGGCAATAACCAGTCGAAAAGAAAGTAAAAACCCAAAGCCATAGGGATGCTGGCCGAGGGTGGCATCACCAATCTTTTGGCATCATTAGGGTAATCGTGATGTACCCCATGAAAAATAAAGTGGATTTTTTTGCCCCACTCTGCATCTGGTTCGAAATGAAAAACATAACGGTGCAGCACATATTCGGTAATGGTCCAAATGCCAAGACCGAGCAAAAACCACCCTGCAAAACTTAAAACGGGCATTTCTATCTCCCAAAATGCTTTCCAAAAAAGAAAAACTATAACCGGAACATACACAATCAGCGGTACATAAAATTGAACTTTTGATAAACTTTCCAAAAAGTCGTTCTTAAACATCCTGATGGATGCGGTGGAATTTGAAACAAAATTCTTTTTCATTTGATCATATTTTTTAACTGGTCTTCGACCCCGCTATCATTTAATCGTCATCCTGAACTTGTTTCAGGATCTTTCTCATCAAACAGGTTTGTTACTCTAAACACAATGTCTTCGACCCCGCTCAAAAATGAAGGATTCCAGTAGAAACAGTCGTCATTCCCGCGCAGGCGGGAATCTTAAAGCTTATGGCATTACGATTCCCAATCAAGTTGGGAATGACGATCTATCTTAAACCTTAATCCTTTCAACTAACACTTTTGAAGGTTCCGCAGCATCAAAGCCTTTTATTTCTACATATTTTACATTCGGAAACCAAAAGGTGCCTCCCTCAATCCGGAGGAATATCCGTTCTATCTGCATTTTTTTATTATTGATGGTCGCAAAAACATGGTATTTTTTATCTGCAGCAGATTTATTCAGGTACATAGGCAGTTTTTTATGCGAGGTAAACCGAAGTTCGAACTGATCATTTCCGAGGTTTTTGCTGATGATGCCATAAGCAAATTTGCGTTGGATATAACTCAATTCTTTCTTCTCGCCTTTATCTCCATAACGCATCCAAAACACATTTACAGGCTGATCCTTATTCACTACACCATGTTTATCTACATTTAATTGACAAATGATGGTATTGGTATTCGGATCGCGCTGTAAATAAAACAATTGATTGCTGATATCTTTTGGTGTAGGAAAAGTAATCGGAGAAGGATCTGAGCCCTGTGCGCTTGCACTAAAGGAAAGTGCTCCGGTTAAACTTCCCATTAATACCAAACCAGCAATTAATGCAGCCTTGTTATTTCCTTTTCTTTCGTTAAATTCTTGCGCTTCCAGGGCTTTTTTTGCTTCCTGTAAACGTTTAACAGCTGTAATATTGGTTAAAACGGCCATTACCGTTATGGGCATGGTAAAAATCGACATGGTTTCGAATACATGGAAAGAAATCCCTGGCGCATAAACCTTGTAATCGCCACCAATAAAGTGACCGGCAATGCCGCAGGCAATGGCAAAAACGCCGATAGTTACCACACGCTCTGGCCGTTGCATTAGACCTCCCTTACATTCCACCCCTAATCCCTCGGCTCTTGCACGGGTATAACTCACCATCATAGAACCGATGAGCGCAATAAAAGCAAACAGCGAACTCAGAAAGTAATGATGTGCAACAAGGTAATAACAAATGCCTAAAAACATAATCATTTCGCTGTAGCGGTCGAGTACGGAATCGTACAGGGCTCCAAATTTCGAGCTCATGTTGCCTAAACGTGCTACCTGACCATCGAGCATATCAAAAAGACCAGCAAAAAGTACCAGCGCACCTCCCCAGCCAATGTAAGACATATCGCCCCGGTTCGATTTTTCGGCACCGAGCACAAAAATTACGGCCACGCCAATATTCAGGATCAGACCGATGGTGGTTACCGCATTAGGTGTTAAGCCGATTTTAATTAACCCCTTTACAAAAGGATTAATTACCTTATATATGCCTTGTTGCAGACTGTCCCTTAATTTAGTTTTCATAGCTTATTTCTTAAAAATCAAATTTTACCCTTGCCCTTATCCCCCACTCTGAAACCTCAGGATTATTGAGGTAATTGAAGCGTTTCACCAGATCTACCCTCAATAGTTTAAAGATGTTACCTACGCCAATACTTCCTTCCATATAGGGCTGGTTGCCTAGTGCATAAGTTCTTTGTGCACCATTTTCGTAAACCGGAAGACGGTACAATCCGGTTTGAAAATTCGGATTATTTTCATTCCGCAAACCACCATATAATGCTTTAAAGGATAGCACTTCCCTTAGCTTTAATTTTTTGAGCAATGGCACTTTATTAAAAAAGAAACCATTGAAATTTTGGTCTATATTGATGCTCACATAATGATCGCTCACAAATTCAAGAAAGTTCATCAGGTTATAGGAATTAAGCTGATAAGCATAAGTTTGGTTGGCACGGTGAATATCCAACAAAGGGAAAGGAACTTTTCCGGCAATATAACTGCCCTCTAAAGTTACATCGCTATAGCCCAGTTGTGATAAATAAAAACGTTTATCAATGCTTCCCAACAGGTTATGGTAATTGTATTCGCCACCGAGAACACCTTTTAAACCAGCTGTATAACGCAAATTAAATACCGGATAGCGATCTGGAATGGGCACGCGGTATATTTTTCCCTGATAAAATTTTTCGTTGGGTGCATACCTTAACTGAAGTGAAACTTCACTCGTAGTTAACCTGTTAACTAGTTGGTTATTCGAATTTAAGTAATTTAATCCACCGGCTGGTGTCTGACTCCATTTTTTTAAGCCAAGGTTATAAGAAAAGTGGTTTTCAAACTCTTTTACATAATCCAAACGATAAAAATCGTTGTACAGCAACATATCGTTTACCCCACGTTTAAACGAGAGGAGAAAATTATCTTCCTGTACAAACTGCAGCTCTTGTCCGGGTATTTTAGTATCCCGCTGAAAACTGGCCCTTACGTAGTTCTGCGGGAATTCGTAGATCGATTTATTATTCAGCGAATAGGTTGCTGAAAGGAAAAACTTCCATTTCTCATCTTTAATCCCATAAGCCAGGTAGTTTTCGAAGTAATAGCGTTTACTGAGCTCGGGGGTTGTCCGGCCTCCAAACCGTAGCCTTAAACCTTCTACATTGTTAAAGCTATAAAATGTATTTACAGGACCGATTTCGTAAGGTCCGAGATTTTGATAACCTGCAAATAAAAGGGTAACAATTTTCATTGTCCGTTTAAAGGACGGCAGATTTTGCAGGGTATCAATATTACCATAAATCTTCAACTGGTTCTTCGAAATGGTATCCAGCCTGTTTTTCTCCCAAAATTTATCATCCTTTTTAGCTGCATCGGCCAGTACCACGGTACTTTTCCCCTGAAAAATGGTATCGGGTAAAACCGTATCGAACTGGTAATTTTTAAAAGTAACGCTACGCTCACCTGTAAAGCCTATTCCTTTGGTCTTACCGATACCAAAATCGGCCAGTAAGTTACTTTTGCTTAAACTGTATTTGCCTTTATCGTTCGGTTCGAAATTCAAATCGATTTTAAGCGCACGTACAAAGTTGAGGTTAATGTTTTTATTTACCCCAAAAGAAGCCCCGGTAACAGCATAATGGCTATCGTTGGTTACATAAATCTTCCCTTCAAATAACATATCGCCGGTATTGCGTGGCGTAAAAGACAGCTCAATAACCTCAGGCTTTTGATTTTTTAATGTATCGGTGATAAAAAATTTATAAAATGCTGGTGCACCATCTGCAATAGGGCTCAGGAACTCATTACTGATTACAGAAATATTGTTTTTATAAATATCGATATCCTGGTACATCCTGTCGAAATAGGTTTTTAATCCTTTATTATCAATGTAACGGCTGTCAAATTGAACTTGTTTTTCCCCAATTACAATAGTTTTACTCTTTTCCGGATTTTTGCTCAGGTAATTATCGGCCAGCTTCTCCTGAATATAAATCGGAAGGAGGTTTTTTCCGCCAATCAATGTCGAATCCTGTTCTTGAAACAAAAACTGATAATTCCTGAACATCCTTTTATTCTTAAACTTATCTGATACATTGCTTAAGGAGAACAACATTTTTTCGTACTGCCTAAAAGAAACACTATTGTAGCTTTTAATACGGTTTTCTTCTTTGTGAGCAATTACCTGGCGGATCAATTCTACCGCCGGATTATCTTTATTACGGTATTTTACTTTTTTACCGCCCACAATAACCACCTCATCCAAGGCTCTTGAATCGGGTACCAGGGCAACATCAAATTCCTGCGTTGCCGCAGGCACAATATTTTTAAAAACAGTGCGATAACCTACATAATTAAAACTGAGCACACTTTGCGGGTCGGGAGAAATAAGGGTGTATTTTCCGTTCACATCTGTCTGAGTGCCTATCTTGGTATCTTTAAAGAACACGGAAACATTTGGCAGTGTTTCTTTGGTTACGGCATCGCGGACCGTTCCCGAAACGGTGGTTCTTTGCGCAAAAACATTTACCTGCAAAATAAAACTGAGCACCACGGATAACAAAAATGAATAAATCGGTTTCATTTAACTTGAAAAAATAAACTGCTTTTGCATGATATAATTGTAGCTGATGCCCGTTAAAACGGAGCTCAAAACTTTGGCGAGTACGTAATTGAGATTAAAAAAATGGGTGAGGATAAATATTCCAGCTGTTACAATGACCAGGTTGCCTGCCCATACCAAAATGTATTTCAATACCTGCCATTTAATGGCTGCAGATTCACTTTCGAAAACCCATTTGCGATTCACATAAAAATTAACTGCCCCGCCTGCAACTGTGCCGGTTATACTTGCTGCCAGGTACCACCAGCCAAAAAGCCTAACGGCAATGATGGTCAAGCCGAAATCTGTTGCCGAGGCCATTAAGGATGATGCCTGTGCTTTTAGATAAGTGAACATCATGGTTAAAATAACTCTAAAGCAACCACCAGTTGCAGTATAACATTTGCATAAATCCCCGCCAGTACATCATCGGCCATTACCCCCCAGCCACCTGGCAATACTTCGAGCTTTCGGATGTAAAGGGGTTTTAGGATATCGAAAAACCTAAAAAGAATAAGCCCTATTAAGGTGTATTCCCATTTTAAAGGCACAAATAACAGGGTGATGCACATTCCGGCAACCTCATCAATCACCACCCTGTTATGGTCTTTGCCCCAAATTTCCTCTACCCTATCTCCACTCATTACCCCTATCATCACGATCAACATTGTGAAAAGCACGGGCCATAAATATGGATTGGTATAGGGGCCCTGAAAAAGGTGCCAGCAGATACAGGTTGCTATAGCAGCATAAGTACCTGCACCTTTGCCGATATACCCGATTCCCAGAGCCGTTGAAAGAAATTTGTGGATAAACACTATACTGTTTCTATCAGTTCTTCTTCATAATCCTGACCTAAATGGGTGATCAATTCTTCGCCCATGATGTAACGTAAGGTATTTTGAAGTTTCATTAACTGTTTAAAAATGTCGTTCTCGGCAGGTACACCCGGAATCGTTTGCGGCGATTTCAGGTAGAATGATAACCATTCCTGAATGCCCGAAAGGTTGGCACGTTTCGCCAGATCGATAAACAAAGCAAGGTCTAATACAATCGGTGCAGCTAAAATTGAGTCGCGGCAAAGGAAATTGATTTTGATCTGCATTTTGTAACCTAACCAACCGAAAATATCGATGTTATCCCAGCTTTCTTTATTATCACCATGCGGCGGATAATAATTGATCCTGATTTTGTGGTACATATCGCCATACAGGTCGGGATTAACCTCTGGTTTAAAGATATCTTCCAATACCCCCAGTTTTGATACTTCTTTTGTTTTGAAGTTATCAGGATCGTCTAATACCAAACCGTCGCGGTTACCTAAAATATTAGTAGAAAACCAACCATTTACACCCAATGACCGCGCAGCTAAACCTGGCGCCAAGATGGTTTTCATCAGGGTCTGACCGGTTTTAAAATCTTTACCTGCAATCGGCGTATCAGTTTCTTTAGCCAATTCGATCAATGCAGGAATATCTACAGTTAAGTTCGGCGCACCATTGGCAAAAGGAATACCTAATTTCAGGGCAGCATAAGCATAGATCATACTTGGCGCAATACGCGAATCGTTATCTCTTAACCCCTGCTCAAACGCCGCTAACGATTGGTGTACTTCTGATGGTTCGAAATAAACTTCGGTAGAGCCACACCAAACCAGTACTATACGGTCGCAGTTATTTTCAGCTTTGAAGTTTTTAATATCATCCATTACGGCTAAAGCCAGTTCGTAACGGTTATCGATGTCTTTTACAAATTTACCGTCCAGGTTTTTTACATAATTTCTGTCGAAAGCAGCACGCATTGGTTTAATGGCCTGCAATTCTTCGCGCACATCGCGCAACAGGTTAGCATCCAGTACACGGGCATTTAATGCGGCTTCATAAACGTTGTCTTCGTAAACATCCCAGCCACCGAAAACGATGTCTTCAAGATTAGCTAAGGGCACAAAATCTTTAATTTTCGGTTGTTTATTCTCGGTTCTCTTTCCCAAACGGATGGTACCCATCTGTGTTAATGAACCTATTGGTTTCGACAAACCTTTTTTAATTGCTGTAACTCCTGCAATCATGGTTGTTGCTACAGCGCCAAGCCCTGGCGTTAAAATCCCCAGCTTACCTTCAGCTGCTTTTACTTGTTGTTTCATTCTATTTTATTTAAAATCTTATAACCAATTATTTTTACGGTACCAGTTTATGGTTTCGGTAAGGCCCTGTTCCAGGCTGAATTGGGGCACGAAACCAAAATCGTTCTGAATATTTTTAATATCACAGCCCCAGTTAAGGGCAGTGAGTTCTTTTATCTTATCTACATTTAAGGCTGGGATTTTATTAAACACGCCATACAACCTTTCCATGGACCATGCCAGGCCCTTAATCATTTGCACAGGTACATTCACAATCAATGTTTTTTTGTTTAAAGCTTTGCGCACATGTGCGGCCAGCGCAGAACGGTTATAAACCGCCCCATCAGATACGTTATAACTTTTACCCACTACATCAGAGGCAAGTGCCTTTATAATGATATCGGCTAAATCAGTGGCGTACACAAAGCTTAATTCCTGCTCCTGCTTTCCGATATACAGCTCCAGCCCGGCTTTAATGGTTTTAATCAGTATAAAAATGTCTTTCTCCCGGGGTCCGTACACTGCTGTGGGCCTGAATGTAATTAAGGGCAGATCAGGAATCTGAGCCAGGTAGGTTTCAGCAAGGGCTTTGCTGATCCCATAATTGGTTACCGGATTTGAGGCAGCCCTGTCAGTGAGTTTTTCATTCTTTTGATTTAATGGCCCAAGCGCGGCCAAACTGCTTACAAATACAAATTTCTTTATACGATGAGCTGATTTTGAAGCCGCTAAAGCCAGGTTTCGGGTATAAATGGCATTTACCTGGTTGTAATCATCCCTTTTTTTTGCCTTGGTTACTGCAGCCGCATGTACAATGTAGTCGTATCTGTTTTCTTCTATATTTTCTTTCAACAGGTATATGGAAGAAAGGTCAAGGTTAACATAGTTGATCGGAAAATCTTTAAGATGCGCTGCAGTGGCTGGTTGACGCACATTTGCATACACTTCAAGATCGTTTGCCAAAGCAGATTTAATCAGGTGATAACCCACAAATCCTGTTGCTCCAGTAATCAACACCCGCTTTTTCATATCGCTTTTTCTAAAATCCTGTATTTTCGATATAACTTTCCACCAATATCTTCAATAGGCTTATTAATCAAATCGTTATGATCTAAAGTCCAGCTGGCCTCTGCATATTTCATTTTTTTGGCTTCAAAATGTTTAATGATCCGGCCATATAAACAGGCTTCGATACCCATTTTACGGTAACCATCAACCACGCCAAGCAACAAAATCCGGATACCATCGATTTTCTTTTTATTTACTAAAAGCTTGATCAGACCCGTTGGGAACAGTCTTCCGCGTTTAATTTTGATCAAAATCTGGTTAATATCGGGTATGGCTAAAGCAAAGCCCACAATCTTGCCATGCTGCTCGGCCAGGATACAAAAATCAGGGTCGAGTATCATTTTTAGGTCGTTTGCCGTATAGTCGAATTCTTTATCCGTCATAGGTACAAAACCAAGGTTTTTATCCCATGCCTTGTTATACACCTCTCTTACCGCATTACATTCTTCCTTGAATTTCTTCATGTTGATTTTACGAAGAATAATATCGTTCCGTTTCAAACGTTCCTCTATCCTATCCATCAGCTTTAGCGAGCGGTCGTTATAATTGCCAGCAGTATACCGGTAAGCCCTCAAATCAACATTCTTTTGAAAACCCATTTGCTCCAGAAAAGTCAGATAATACTGTGCATTATATGGCATCATGGCTACGGGCGGACCATCAAAACCTTCAATCAGCAAGCCGCATACTTCGTTGGTAGAGAAATTAACCGGACCTAAAATTTTGGTCAGTCCCTTTTCTTTTAACCAGGTCTGCGCTGCTTCAAAAAGCTGTTTAGCTGCCGCTGCATCATTAATACAATCGAAAAAGCCAAAAAAGCCGTCTTTAGATCCATAGACTTTATTATGGTTGTTATTGTTGATTGCTGCAATACGTCCGATGACCTTACCTTCATCATAAAGCAGAAAAAGCTGTATTTCAGAATGTTCGTAAAAAGGATGTTTACCTGGAGTAAGCAGATCGCGCTGGGCAATAAAAAGTTCGGGAAC
Source organism: Pedobacter vanadiisoli (assembly GCF_042684385.1). Lineage (NCBI taxonomy): Bacteria > Pseudomonadati > Bacteroidota > Sphingobacteriia > Sphingobacteriales > Sphingobacteriaceae > Pedobacter > Pedobacter vanadiisoli. Next base: position 64,140 of record NZ_JBHULL010000001.1, read on the forward strand.
GTAATTTACGTCGCCCGCGTATAATGCATGCGGAAAATCTACAAACGCTGCTAATGCTTTTTTACCAGAAACCGTTACCAGTTCTCTCATGATCTGCTTCCTACTAATTCAAGATTAACAGCCTTAAAAGCTGCACTTAGTTTATCTATGGCCCATTCAATCTGATCGAAGGAATGTGTAGCCATCAAAGAAAACCGGATTAAAGAAGCATCTGACGGCACTGCCGGAGAAACCACCGGGTTAACGAAAACCCCGTTCTGCTGAAGGATATTCGTAATCATAAAGGTTTTGATATTATCGCGGATGTAAACGGGAATAATCGGGCTATTGCTGTGCCCAATATCGAAACCTGCTTCGAGCAAAAGTTTCTTTGCATATTCGGTATTGGCCCAAAGTTTATCAATCCGTTCAGGCTCCGATTCGATAATATCTAATGCTGCAATCACGCTTGCTACGGCAGATGGCGGCATACTTGCACTGAACATCAGTGAGCGGGCGCGATGCTTGATGTATTCGATGGTTTCGGTACTGCCAGCAACAAAACCACCCAGCGAAGCCAGCGATTTGCTAAAAGTGCCCATAATGAGGTCAACATCGCCGGTAAGATTGAAATGTGATGCCGTTCCAGATCCATTAAAGCCAATTACGCCAAGGCTATGTGCGTCATCCATCATAATATTGGCACCAAACTCATTGGCAATTTCTACCATTTCGGGCAGGTTAACCAGGTCGCCTTCCATGCTGAAAATGCCATCAGAAACAATCAGTTTAGCGGCATCTTCAGGCAACCGGCTTAGTTTTCGGCGCAGATCCTGCATATCGTTATGCGCATATTTAATGGTACGCGAAAACGCCAAACGGCTTCCATCAATAATAGAGGCATGATCGTACTCATCAAGCAACAGGTAATCGTTACGATCCAATAAACAGGATATTACTCCTAAGTTGACCTGGAAACCGGTACTAAAAAGCACAGCAGCTTCTTTACCCACATATTCGGCCAGACGATTTTCCAATTCGAGGTGTATATCGAGCGAACCGTTTAAAAATCGCGATCCTGCACAACCGGTTCCATATTTTTCGATGGCTGCTTTTGCAGCTTCTTTTATTTTAGGATGATTGGTTAAACCTAAATAGGAATTTGAACCAAACATGAGTACCTTTTCCCCATTCATAACCACCTCGGTATCCTGGGCAGATTCTATCGACCTGAAATAAGGATATAATCCCTTTTCTTTTATCACCGCCGCATCCTTAAAAGAGGCAATTCTATCTTGTAATTTTTTGCGCATACTGAACGTTATTGTTCTACAGTTTTTAAAACCCTGTTCTGAAAGTTTGGCCTGTGCCAGAATGCTACCTGCAGATATTAAAATCAACGATATAGATTAAGGCTGCATTAACCAAACAATTTGATAACACAATTTTAACGCGGAATTGAAGGCAAAAAAAGGTTCAAATGTGGGATATATTGGTCAAAAAGTTGGATCGGGAAAATGTGACATTCAGATGAATTGACTAATTGACATTCTGACTTTTATTATAAAATAGTAAAAAGGTTAAAAACAGTCAAAAAAGCATTAAAAACAATATAAAAACCTGTATTTAAGCACATTAAAATATTTAAATTTATTAATCAAAAACACAAAAATCAATCAGAAATTAGTCATTTTAAAAAAAATTACTTGCAAAATTGATCCCGAACATTACATTTGTCAGCGTAAAATCAGACAGATAAAGGACGAAAAACTACCCCCAAAAGGGTGGCTGAAATTGTAGTGCAAAAGATAATCGAATCTGTTAAGAAATTATTAAAAAACGCTGAACGATTTTTATGCAACAAGAGTTACTCAATACCACTTTTTCAGAAAAAGAACATGAGGAAGCACTTTCTTTAAACGATGGCCTGATGGCAAAAATCCATCATAGCAGAGATCCCCATTATTGCAGTTCTGAACCTTTCCGTATATCGAGTTATGCTTTAGTCCTGATCACAAAAGGAAAGATGAACCTGAGGATAAATTTTGTAGAACATGTATTAAATCAAAGAGATATCCTGCTCATTTTTCCGCATGCCGTTTATGAGATAAAGGACAATAGCGATGTTTCTTTCATCAGCATCCACTTTAATAAAAGTTATTTAAAAACCAAAGGGGTATTCTTTAATAGCGGAGAAGCTTACAGAATGTTCCAGAACGATCCTACCCATAAATTTTCATTATCAAAAGAGGAATATACATTCATTTATTACGATATGCTTGCCCTGCACAAAAAACTGAATGTATCTAAAGATACCCCTCAGATTAAAAACATTGTGCACAATAGCTTCCTGGAGCTACTGTATGATATCTTTCTGATAAAAAACAAACATAAAGATCCCTTACCTTTTGCTCACGACAGCAAGACTGAACTCACCAATCGTTTTTTATCACTGGTTTCAGAAAACTTTAAACAGGAAAAGCGTGTAATTTATTACGCCAACTGTTTACGTATTACGCCAAGGCATTTATCTCAGGTTGTTAAACAGGTAACTGATAGAACGGCAGGGAAAATTATTGATGAAATGGTAATCAGGGAAGCGAAATTGCTGTTAACCAGCCATGTGATGAATATTTCGGAGGTAGCCATGGAACTTCACTTCAGCAACTCCTCATTTTTTGGCAAATATTTCAAAAAACAGACGGGAATTACCCCGTCTGAGTATAAATTATCGAATAATATTGCGGTGTAGATCAGCCTCATTACACTACAAGTACCCGCGCAACTTCATAAAGTTAAGTATTGTCGTTGTCAGTCTGAGGGGGTAATTTATTTTGTAAGAATCAATATAAATGACGCATATTCTTTTTTGTCCAGAGGCTCATTCTTACCTCGGCTACCGATGAAAAATCGGTACAGGTCCGCCGCCGCCGAAAGGCTCTTTCTTTTTGGCATCAAAAAGAAACAAAACCGAGGCATTGCCGAGCTCATTAATACAAATGAAAACAATAGAAGATCATTAATAAAATGCCGGCTGAAAATTTTTCTTTAAGGGTCGGCTGTGTGGCTGGGTCAGCAGAATCCGAAAAATTTGTCAGGCCGGATTTAAGTGGAACGCGAATACGGTGCTGTAGCCTAGCTGGGTGGAAATGTATAGTATCGCAAATATCTTATTAGCAAGCAATTACCAAATAACATCAATGATAGCCTGTCGAAGCCCTTTGGCAGTCGAAAGCAAAAAACATTTGTCCTTCGACAGGCTCAGGATGACAATAATTTTTGCTTGCTCTTTGATTTCACTACCATAGCAGTGCTATTTCTGCTTCCTAAACCTGATCAAAGCGGGATGCCAATTTCCTTCAAATTGGCAGAAGCGGGAGCAGGACTGAACCGCCCTAAATGCTCCTGCAACTGCTTTCCAAAAACAAATGTTAATGTTATGGATTTACACTAGTCAATTTTTTACCAGCTATATCTTCCCACCTGTAAAAATGAAAGGTTTTATCATCGCTCATCGCCACTAACAAACCGTGCTTAAAATCGTTATTTAAAGGAACTGAAACCACATCAATACCGTCTGTCTGATTGGCCGAATATTTAATTGTGGTTAATAGCGGATGCGGGTGGGCTGCATTGGTTTTAGCTACCCGGTCGTATACCTTTAACTGCCTGGATCCCTGATCAGATACCAGGATATAGCCTTTATTTCCTGGGGTTTTATAAATGGCGATTCCCTCATTGTCGACAGAAAAATCGCCTTGTCCGAATAATGCCAATTCCTGATCTCCTTTGGCCGGATCCGCATAATACTTGCGCACCCCTACCTGCTCATCACAATAATAAACAAAACCCAGTTCGTTATCAACGGCAATGGCTTCGATTTCTTTTTTACCACTGTACCGGCCGAATTTCCGAACCAAATTGGCTTTAACATTTCCTTTTCCGTCATCTGACAATAAATATTGCCAAAGGTAGCCACCGTTTTTAGGTCCTGTTTTACGGCCAACAATGGCATAAATTTTTCCATTTGGGTCAGTATACATCGAAATTCCCATCAGATCGCGGTACTCGGCCCCTGTTTCGCCCTCAAAAACCGGAATTCCGCCATTATCGATTGCTTTCATATCGGGAAGGGAAAATATGCGCAGTTTATGCGTGTAACGTTCTGTTGTTACCGCCACATCTGTCTTTTTCCCTGCCAGCTGCAAACCATAGGCAATATCTACATTATTAGGCCGTTTCAGGCCTTTTACAGTTTTTGATCTGATGATTTTACCTTTCAGGTCGAAAACATATAAACCTCCATTGCTATCTTTATCGGTACCGACTACTAAAGAATGTGCCGGATCGTCCGGATTTACCCAAATTGCGGGATCATCGGTATCAAAATCAACAGGATCAGATACATATAAAGGTTTAACTACTGTACTATTTCCGTTTTGTGCGCCTCCCTTACAAGAAATGGCCAGGCTTAAAACCGCAAAAGCGGTAAGTTTTAAGATATTGTTATATTTCATTTTATATTTTAGTTCCGTATGCCCCAACAAACGTAGATGGTGAAGGGGAAATATAGGTGATGCCATTTTTCATTATAATGCCAGCTTGGTGATGGCGGGTAAAATTAGTGATGCCTTTACCCAAAGCCGGCGAGTTGCCCTGCAGGTGGAAATCCCATGCGGTATTGAAATCGGGATTGGTAACTGCTGTATTTAAAGGATAATTTACAAATTTAGGATCGTTTGCACCTGCAACATTGCTGATAACATCGTTTTTACCACCTACAATATCGCCTGTTGGCTGAAACTGGTTTACAGTGGTTTGGTCAAAACCATAATACCAGTTATTGCTGTAAGCAGAACGGCTATCCTCTGGCTTTTTCGGATCTCTTTTCACACCAAAACGGGTATTGGCGAAAAGATTATTATACAGATCGGCACGCACAGTACTCTCCAGCCAGACTGAGCCACCTTTAGCAGTTGGTCTTCTCCAGCCTGTGTTTACCATGGTATTATTGTAGGCAATAATGTAGGTTTGTGGTGTTTTATCTCCTGTGTTCGATAATTTTAAGGCGTTGGTATTGGTGCTATACACTAAATTATAGGCTATATCTGCCAAACAGCCCGATTTAAAGTTCATGGCCTCCCCGCCGGTTACACCTGTGGTATAAAACACATTATTGGCAAAAATGATCTTTCCGCCCTCAATATAGGTACAATCTTCCTGCAGGTTTCTGAAAATACTGTTTTGAACAACCAATTTGCCATTTGCGTTGGCAAACCAGAGTGCAGGTAAGTTCTCGCCGGCTTTCGCTTTGTAAAGTCCCATTTTTACCGATGTCGAAGCATCTGAGGTAGTTGATCCCCCATATTCGAGAATAACATGATCAAGCACCAGCTCCTCGCATGTTGGGCCAGCCAAAATACCGCCCCAAAGCTTTCCGAATTTTTTTGATGGGGTTTTATAAAATTCATTTACAGTAAATTTGATCGGGTTCTCAGTGGTGCCTAAAGCATACAGGTTACCTTTTATAATAATTTCTGGTTTAGCCACTGTATCCATCAGCACCGTTACGCCTTCTTCAATGGTTAGCGTTTTCCCTTCCGGGATAACGATGTCGCCTTTAATCACCTGTGTACTGCCTTTTGCCCAAACCCCAGAAACTTCGCCAATGGCCGAGCCGTCAACAGTGGTGGTATCTACATCTATATTGGCCTTTTTGCATCCTGTTAAGGCCAGCAAAACAAGGGCTAATAGTTTAAAAAACGGTTTCGTTTTCATGTCTTTATATATTTAAATGCTATTAATTAAACTTATACCTAAAGCCAACAAGGTAGTTTTGACCATAATAATCGCTTCTGATCAAGGTGTTTCCATTTTTAACCAGATCTTCGCCGATATCGTTATTTGCCGGATTTGTACCTTTTATAAACAGTTTTGTTGGTGTATTTAAGATATTGTTGGCTTTTACAAAAACACTGATCCCCCCTTTAAAACGTTTCTCTGCAGATGCATCCATCTGTACAAATCCTTCCTGCCATAAATCGTTATTTAAGAATTGTGAAACGGTGTTGATACGTGGCCCGGTATAGGCACCTGCAACCTGAACGTCCCAGCCCTTTTTAGTGTCTTTGAACAATAACGACAGGTTGGCGATATGTGCCGACTGGCCATAAAGCGGACGTTCCTGGTTAACGTTAGCTGGTTCTGTATCTCCGGTAGTGCTATTAATAACCCTGGTGGTTTTAGTCGTGTTGATGCGCGAATGCGTGTAAGTATAATTGGCTTTCAAGCCTATTTTGCTGAAATATTTAATGTAATCTACCTCTGCGCCATAATTATTGGCCGTACCAAAGTTTCCTGGACTGTAATAAATATCCTGACCACGAACCGCATCGGCCTGGAAAGTATATTCAATTGGATTTTTGATCCGCTTATAAAAAGCACCAACCAGCAACTGTTCTGAAGCACCTGGAAAAAGTTCGTACCTTAAATCAAAATTATCGGCCAGTGCACGTTGCAGGTTAGGATTACCACGCTCCTGAAATTCTTCATTTACAACTTTTCCGGGTACGATTTCATAAAAACCCGGGCGGTTAAGGGCTTTGTAATAAGAAGCATGCAGCTGTGCTTTTTCTGTTAAAAAATATTTTGCAGTTAAACTAGGCAATACATCGGTATAAATCTGATTTCCTTTCGGGAAAGATTCTCCTGCCGGAAAAAGAAGGTTATAACCCTGATTGGTGTGCTCTACCCTTGCACCACCTATCACTTCAAGTTTGGCCGAAGTATATTTAAACATTCCATAACCGGCAGTGGTTTTCTCTGTAGCGTCGTAAGTTAGAGAGTTAGCTACCGCACCTGTTGGATTGCTTACCACCAGGTTCAAGTCTGTATAATTTTGGAAATTCACACCATAAACATCATTTGCATGATCTGCTCCCTGGGCCAAATTGTAATTATTAAAGAAGCTGCTCCTTTGTTTATCTCGGTATAAACCTCCAGCCATAATATCCAGTTTATGGATTCCTGATAAAACATGGTAAGTCAGGTCCAGGTAACCCGCTAAATCTTCGTCGGTATTGCGTTCCCATCTGCGGGTAACCGGGTTGGTATTCACTAAACTGGTTCGCTTGCGCTGAAAATTCTGCTCCAATCCATTCAGGCTGATACTGGTATTTTCGGGCACATCATTTTTAGCTGAAGAATAAACAGCCGACCATTGCACCTTAAATTTATCATCAAAAAATTTATGGTCGCCGTGCAGCGTAGAATTGTAAACCTGCTGTTCTGTTAAACGGCTACGGGTATCGAAAACCAGCTGTGCATTTCCTGCTACAGGATCATAATCTTTGTTATAGGTGGTGGTTACGGCATCTCTAACCTGTTGGTTTTTCAGATTAACATATACATTGTACAAACTGATCTGGTGATCTTTATTAAAGACGTAATCGATTTTTCCATGTAAGCCCGTACGTTGCTGCTGTTCTGAATACTCACGGTAACTCTTACTGGTAATGGTAGCATAAGCATCTGTGCCCACAACTGAATTATTGTAAAAAGTACTATTGCTGCCGCGATAGGTATTTTGATAACTCCCTGCCAACACTACACCTAACCTGTTATCTAAAAAGCGTTTACTTACAGATAAACTCCCGATTAAATGAGGTGCCGGATTTTTATATTGATAGTCGAGTGTTCCTTTTGTGAAATCATTCTGCGTAGCATTATAGCTTTTACCGTTTATTTCGTAAGGCGATTTATAATTAATACCTGAAGCATTATAACTGGTAAACTTACGATCGAAAAACAATTGACTATAACCGGTAGAAACATTGGCATTTACCTGCAACAAACCCGGGGCATTTTTCATCACCATATTAATGGCACCGCCAATCGCATCACCCTCCAAATTTGGAGTAAGCGTTTTATACACCTCTAAACGATCAAGTAAATCAGAAGGAAAAAGATCAAGCGGAACATAACGGTATTTATTATCGGGGCTTGGGATTTTAACGCCATTTACCAAAGTATAATTGTAGCGTTTATCCATTCCCCTCAATATGGCATATTGCCCATCGCCATTGCTGTTGCGTTCTATAGATACACCCGAAATGCGTTGCATCACATTGGCCACTGTTAAATCCGGCGAAATTTCGATTGCCCTACCTGATACGATATTCATCAACTGTGCCGCATTTTTTTCCAGATGCCTTGCTCCCTGATCGGTAGAACTGACTGCATTCGACTTAATGCTAATATCATCGAGATTTTTCGAATCGCTCTCCATGTAAAACTTTAAGTGATCGTTGTCTTCTTTCAGTATCACTATAGTTTTTTCGATGGTTCTGTAAGTGATGTAGCTTACACTGATTTTGGCAGTACCTGCTTTTACATCCTTAAATTCGAAAGTACCATCTAATCCGGTATTGGTTGTGCGCCTTGGGTTGTCTAAAACCACTGTTGCACCTACAATGGCTTCTCCCGTTTGCTTATCGTAAACGTGGCCTTTCAGTTTTGTGGCATGAGCTGTTGCTGCACAAAAAAGAAGTAAAAACAGAATTTGTAATTGTTTATTCATTGTGTTTGGTCATGTCTTTTTATTATCGACGGCCAAAGATGTATACACCATTTTACACAAAAAAATTATCAGGGTTACATAAAGGCAACAGCGTTACAACAGCCATATATAAAAAAGCAACATAAAACAACAAAATACTGATTATCAAAGCATTAACAACAACAAAAAACGCCATTATGCTTTTATTACCGTTACATTAACGAATTGTTAAGCCCCTAAAACCATTAAAAAACCGTTCGTATATTACAGCTGATGTAACGCTTATAATGCCTGGATAAATGCCGATAAATTATCGCCCTGTGCCAGATTTAGCTTTTTCCTTAACCTGTATCTCGATACCCTCAGGCTATCGGTAGAAATACCAAGTAAGGTTGCAATATCGCCTGAATCGAGGTTCATTTTTAACAGTGCAATCAGGCGCATATCAGCAGAAGTAAGCTCACTGCTATATTTTTTAAGGCTTTCGAGAAATTGGTGGTGCACCTGTTCGAAAGCCAGTGTAAATTCTTTCCAGTTGCGTTCGTGGTTAAAGCTCTGATTAATCTCTGCCAGGATCTGGTTCATCTGCTTTTTCTGATCGCGTTTATCCTCTTTTACCATGGCTTGCAAGGTACTCCTGAGGTTTTCAAGGAATTGGTTATGTTTGATCAGGTTTAAGGTATGTGTAGATAACTCCCTGCTTTTAACCTCCAGCAATTGTTTCAGATTTTGTTCCTCGAGCTGAAGATTTTTGAGCTCAAGACTGGTCATCCCATGTTCTATTTCCTTCTGCCTTGCCAGCATCTGCTGATCTTTTAACTTTAACCGCTGCCTGCTGAAAATAACAAAGCCCAGAACAACCAGTAATATCACCACAATGGTAGCAGAAAAAGCAATAATCCTGTTCACCTTGCGGTCGTTTTTCAGTTTGTTGATCTCATCCGATTTTTTATTGATATCATAAAGCACCTGCAAAAAAGCCGCCTGGCGGGCGCCATCTTCAGAATACAGATCGATGGTGTACTTATAACCAAGTTTTACATAGTGGTAGGCGCTGTCCATATTGTTTAACAGCTCGTAGGCCTTGCCCAAATCCCTGCAACAGGAGCTTAACTGATAAATATTGCCCATTTTTTCGGCCAGCTTAAGTGCAGTTTCTGTTTGGGCAATACTTTCTTTATACCGGCCGGTTTTACGGAGAATATCACCTAAATTATTAATTACCTCAATACTCCCCAGGTTATTATGATCTTCCTGATATAACTTTAACGACTGTTTAAAGTGTACATAGGCCGAATCATAACGTTCCAGATCTTCATAGATACTGCCCAGGTTTTCATGTATTTTTGCAGCTGCACTTTTGTCGTTAATCTTTCCGTTTATCTTTAAAGCCAGTTTTTGATAGTAAAATGCGCTGTCGTAAAGTTGTCTTTTCTCGTATAACTGCCCAATATTACCCAAAACAGTTACCTGTCCGACCAGGTTATTTGATCTTTTATAAATGCCAATGGCTTTACTGTAGCTATGCATGGCCTTGTCTTTCTGCTTCATGTAATAGTAGAGCACCCCGGCATCGTTAAGGTTAGCAGCCAATAAAAGCGATTGATTGGCATTACCGAATATTTTATCTGCTTTTAAAAAGAACTCTAACGATTGGCTAAAATGCCCTTGCGTATAACAGATCTTACCCATCTGCTGCAAACATTTACCTTCCAAAAGCTCATCGTTATCATCGATAGCTTTAGCGTATATTTTTTTTAATCGGGCGAGGGCAGCAGTCGGATCTTTCTGATTCAGCGCAATAATCGATTCGAATTTCTCTTCCTGGGCAATCGCATTTGAAATGAAAAGCAGAAAAAGTACGAGAACACTAAAGGGTTTGATCATGTTAAAAGCATTTATATCAGGCAATGCCAAACAAAGAAAGAACCCCGATGTTAACTTAAGGTTAAGTTGAAGAATTAACTGATCGCAGCAGATATCAAATCGAATTCAGTTATTATTGATAAATGCATAATTGCTATAAGAAAATGAAGGGAAGTTTAATTTATTTATATAACAAGTTTCGCGCATCCACTAATTATTTCATTTATAACGATTTAAGCAATTCAAAAGATACCCGCACATGAAAGTATAAACCTGCATGAACTAAAACCAGACCAACAGCGTTATCTTTTTTTAGTATACAGGCTAACTTCTAAAAATAACTAAAGAACCAACATTACAGCGGGTAAGCTGTTTCGCTCTTTGGCTCTGAGAGTACAAAGTAACTTTGAACGGTTGTAATATTGGGCAATGTAGCCAGCTTATTCCGTAAAAATTCATGATAGGCATCCATATCTTTAGTCGCAATACGCAAGATAAAATCGTGGGCACCGGTCATTTGAAGGCACTCCATCACTTCTGCAAACTTGGAAACTTCAGTTTCGAATTCGATCAGCGTTTTAGCCGTATGTTCTTTCAGCAATACATGCGAGAAAGCTATCAGGTTACTGTTGATTTTTTTACGGTCGAGAATCGCCACAATTCTTTTAATATAACCTTGCTCCTTTAACCTTCTTATACGCTCGTGTATGGTTGCTATTGATTTATGCAGCTTTAATGCCACTTCTTTATGGGTCAGGGCGGCATCATGCTGCAGCAATTTTAATATCTCGATATCAACCTGGTCTAAATCTCCTTGTATCATACACTAAATGGATTGAAAAAAAATATAATAGGCGTTAAAAAAATTGATGTAAACTGAAATAAAAATCAATAATAACTCAAAAAAACAGAAAATTTCTGTAAAAAACGACTTCTATTGACACAAATAATAATATTACTGAGTTTTACCGAAATTTTAATTAATTAAAACAGCTCTTTCTGATTTAATTTAAAACATCCATGAAAACGTTAACAGCTAATGAAATGACTTCTGCCAAAAACGGGAAATTTGAACATTTATCGCTTCTGGTTGGCAATACACCCATGCTGGAGCTGACCTATACCTACCAGGGAAGTACAGGCAAAATCTATGTTAAATGTGAACATTATAACCTAACGGGCAGTATTAAGGACAGGATGGCACTTTACACTTTGAAAAAAGCTTATGCCGAGGGTAAAATCAAAGACGGAGACCGTATAGTTGAAGCCACGAGTGGCAATACTGGAATTGCATTTGCAGCAATAGGCAAAGCATTGGGCCACCCGGTTACCATCATTATGCCCAACTGGTTAAGTAAGGAGCGCATGGATATTATTAAAAGTTTAGGCGCCGAAATAATTCTGGTAAGCAAAGAAGAAGGCGGTTTTATCGGTAGCATTAAACTTGCAGAGAAAATGGCCGCAAACAGTCCCGATATCTTTTTACCAAAACAGTTTGAAAATATTGCCAATCCGGAAGCACATGAATATACTACAGGCAGGGAAATCTGGGGACAATTGCAATTGAAAAATCTATCGCCTGATGCTTTTGTAGCCGGAGTAGGTACCGGGGGAACCATCATGGGGGTAGGTAACTTTTTAAGAAAGCAAAATGCCAATATTAAAATACACCCGCTTGAACCTGCAGAATCGCCAACCTTAACTACTGGCTATAAAGTAGGCACCCATAGAATCCAGGGCATTTCTGACGAGTTCATTCCTGAAATTGTCAAGCTGTGCGAACTGGATGAGGTGGTACAGGTAAACGATGGCGATGCCATACTCATGGCGCAAAAACTAGCTGAGAAATTAGGTTTAGCAGTAGGCATATCTTCAGGTGCCAATGTAATAGGTGCCATTAAACAACAGCAAAAAATGGGAATTGAAAGCTGTGTGGTCACCATCTTTTCTGACAGCAATAAAAAATATTTAAGTACCGATTTAATGAAGCAGGAACCAGTTAAATCAGGATACATTACCCCTGATGTAGAGTTTCTGGATTACCAGGCCTTTAGCAGATTAAATTAACCAACATAACCAATACAACCACAACATGAAAAAAATCATCTTTTTGTTCTGTGCCGTATGCCTGATCAGCCTTAGTGCAAACAGCCAGATTTTAAAGCCTGTAACCTGGAGTTATGCGGCAAAAAAAACCGGTCCAAATACCGCTACTGTTTTCATCAAAGCCACGGTAGACCAAGGCTGGCACCTCTATTCGCAATTTGTTAAAGACGGAGGCCCGGTTAAAACAACCTTTACTTTCCCCTCATCTGCTGCTTATACCCTGGTTGGAAAAACAATCGAACCAAAAGCGATAACCAAATTCGAATCTACATTTAAAATGGACGTAAGCTACTTTGAAAAGTCGGTAGTGTTTCAACAAAAAGTGAAGCTGACAGGCAAAACCGCAACCGTTAAAGGCAGTGTAGAATTTATGGTTTGCGATGATAAGCAATGTTTGCCGCCAGAACAGGTTGACTTTAGTATTCCTGTAAAATAATAGCGCAACCAAGCATATGATATCCTTTAAAAAAATCTGTCTCGGTTTGCTGTTCTGTGGTGCCATATCCTTAACCGGATATGCACAGGACAGCTCTGATACCGATGACCTTACGTTTACAGAGATTAAGCCTGAAACGCCTGATAGTACAATTAAAGCAACTGATACGGTTGCCAAAACAGCAACCGCAGTACCAGCCACCGTTAAACAAACTGTTGCGCCATCAAAAGAAGAACACAAAACCTTATGGGGAATTTTTATTGCGGGCTTTGTTGGCGGTTTAGCTGCATTATTGATGCCCTGCATTTTCCCCATGCTGCCCCTTACAGTAAGTTTTTTCACTAAAGGATCGGAAAAAGGAAAAGCCTTTCGGCGGGCAGCCTTATATGGTTTTTTCATTATCCTCATTTATGTAGTACTCGGACTTTTGGTTACCGTAATTTTTGGTGCCGATGCTTTAAACAGTCTATCTACCAATGGAATATTCAATTTCTTTTTCTTCCTGTTACTTGTTGCTTTTGCAGCTTCGTTTTTAGGTGCTTTCGAAATTACACTGCCCTCTTCGTGGGTAAATAAAATGGATGCCAATTCTGACAAAGGCGGCACTGCAGGATTATTTTTTATGGCCGGCACACTGGCATTGGTATCCTTCTCGTGCACCGGCCCCATTATAGGTACCCTGTTGGTACAGGCCGCTACAACGGGTGCCTTATTAGGACCCGCAACGGGTATGTTTGGCTTTTCCTTAGCCCTGGCCATTCCTTTTGCCTTATTTGCACTATTCCCTTCTGCAATGAACAAATTGCCTAAATCTGGTGGCTGGCTAAATAGTGTTAAGGTTGTGCTCGGCTTCCTGGAGCTTGCTTTTGCGTTAAAATTCTTAAGTAACGTAGATCTGGCCTACCATTGGGAATGGTTTGATCGTGAGGTATTCTTAAGCCTGTGGATTGTTATTTTCGGAATGATGGGCATTTATCTTTTGGGTAAACTAAAGTTTTCGCATGATAGTCCGCTGGCATTTATCTCAGTACCGAGGCTTTTTCTCGCTACTGTAGTATTGGCCTTTACCATTTACCTGATACCAGGCATGTGGGGCGCACCATTGAGGAGCATTTCTGCTTTTCTTCCGCCGCAGGAAACCCAGGACTTTGATCTGTATACCACCAATTTATTGGCCGGAAAACAGACAATACCAAATGATGGCCCGCATAAATATGCAGATAAATTTCATGCGCCGTTAAAACTGAATGTCTATTTCGATTATGATGAGGGCCTGGCCGCAGCGAAAAAGCTGAACAAACCAGTAATGATTGATTTTACCGGTCATGCCTGCGTAAACTGCAGAAAAATGGAAGCCAATGTTTGGCCGGATAAAGAGGTATATAAGATGATCAGTACCGATTATGTATTGATCCAGCTATATGTGGATGATAAAACAGCACTGGCTCCGGCTGATGTAACCAGTACACCTGAAGGAAAGAAACTCACCACCATCGGTAAAAAATGGAGCGACCTTCAAGCCAGAAAATTCCAATCCAATTCGCAACCTTTTTATGTGCTGCTCGATCCAAAAACAGAAGCACTATTGGCCCCACCACAGGGCGCCGATTATGAAATAGCCAATTATAAAAAATTCTTAACGAGTGGTTTAAACGCTTTCCACTAATGGATAGACCTAAAAGCGTTGACTTTAGTTTTAGTTAATGACGTAAGGACAGTACCGGATGGTCTGTCCTTTTTTCTTTAGCTGAAGCTGTGGTTAGCTGTATTACATTCCTTCACTTAAAATCTGAAAACAAGAAATTTAAGAAAATTTAGCTGCCAGGTTATTCCTTTATTTGTTCAAGCTTGATTGGAGATCTTAAGCAGAAGCATCAAGATTAACTTACCTACAAGAGAGTGACTGTTGATTATTTAAATTAGTTCGGGATAGCTTACCGAATATCATTTTTTTTCACTTATTTTAATGCAGGCCCTTACATTATGTCCAGGCAGAAATTATAAAACATATGATATGAACATCTTAAAAAACGTTTTCCTTTTACTTAGTTTATCTGTTTTTATCTATACTGCAAAGGCACAATCAAAAGCCAATATTGAGGTTAATTTCGACAAGGATATAGCGCCCATGAAACCAATATGGGCATGGTTTGGTTATGATGAACCAAATTATACCTATATGAAAGACGGCCAGAAACTGCTCACTGAAATTTCTAAATTAAGCCCGGTTCCGGTATATGTGCGGGCACATAATTTGCTCACTTCCGGAGACGGCACCCCTGCTTTAAAATGGGGATCCACTAATGCCTATACCGAAGATGCACAGGGTAACCCGGTTTATAACTGGAAGATTGTCGACCAGATTTTCGATACCTATGTTAAAAGAGGAATGAAACCTTTGGCGCAAATTGGTTTTATGCCCGAGGCATTGTCTACCAAACCTTTTCCTTACCAGCATAAATGGAAACCCGGGCTACGCTACGATGAAATTTTAACGGGTTGGGCCTACCCGCCAAAAGATTACAAAAAGTGGGGTAATTTGGTATATGAGTGGGTTAAACATTGTGTAGAACGTTATGGCAAGGCAGAGGTAGAAAGCTGGTACTGGGAAGTATGGAACGAGCCCGATGGTGCTTATTGGAAAGGTACACAAGCCGAATTCTTTAAACTGTACGATTACGCTGCCGATGGACTTAAAAGGGCTTTACCCACTGCCAAAATTGGGGGTGCCAACGTAACTGGTTGGGGTACCAGGTATTTAGATGCCTTTATTAAACATTGTTTAACAGATACCAATTATGTAACCGGTAAAATCGGGTCGCCTTTAGATGCCGTTTTGTTTCATGCTAAAGGGTCGCCACGGGTAGTTAACGGAACCGTAGTAATGAATGTAAGGGCACAGCTCCGCAATATTGACGGCAATTATAAAATCATCCGTAAATACCCCCAGCTTAAAAACATCCCTGTCATTATCGGCGAATCTGATCCTGAAGGTTGTGCTGCCTGTGGCATGAGTACCAATCCCGAAAATGCTTATCGCAACGGCACCATGTATTCGAGTTATACCGCAGCCTCTTTCGCCAGGCTTTATGAACTTACCGATCAATATCACATCAACCTGTTAGGGGCTGTTACCTGGTCGTTCGAATTTGAAAACCAGCCTTGGTTTGCCGGCTTTCGTGATTTAGCCACCAATGGTGTGGATAAACCTATTTTAAATGTATTCAGGATGTTTGGCCAGATGAAAGGGAACCGGGTTGAAGCGGTAAGCAACCGGATGTACAATTTAAATTCTATTTTGGATTCGAGCATTAGAAAACCGCACACAGATATAGGTGTTTTAGCTACTAAAGCTGATAAAACGGCCGCGGTTATGTTGTGGAATTACCACGATGAGGATAAAACAGGTTCAAAAGATCCCGTTTCCATCTCGTTAAATAAGCTACCTGCAAAAACAGTAACCATAAGTGAATACCGTATTGACACTGAAAACAGCAATTCTTATACGGAATGGAAAAAAATGGGTTCGCCACAAAACCCGGATGCAAAACAGATTGCAGCATTAGAAAAATCTGGCCAGCTTAAAATGATTGGCAAACCAAAAAAATTTAACACTGCAAACGGTGCTTTTGAAATGGAATTAGCCAGGCAAGGTGTGGCTCTATTGAAATTGGATTGGTAGCATCTTGCTTTTTTTGCCACAGAAACACTGAAAGCACGGAAATAAACAGTAGTTTTTCCGGTGACCTGTGTCACACAAAGCAACCTAAATATTAATTTTTAGTTTTGTGAGGACACAGATTGAGGATAGCAAATATTTTCACTTTAAGAGTTACAGGATGCAGGAACTCTTGTTCCTAAACCCAATTGCAATGTAAAGCCCGGAGCGCAACGAGGACTATAAGCGAAAGCGGGGCTGCAAACCGCCAAGAACCACTGAATACTCATTTCCTGATTCTATTTCAATCGGTGAGACACCTACCGATAGGATAATCAAACTCAGATTTATAGAAAGATCGTCATTGCGAGGAGGAACGACGAAGCAATCTTTCATGCTGGCAATCCTGGTCTAGTACTATGTGTCTCACCAACCACTTTTAGTTTCATCAAGATTAAGGTTTAACCACCAAAGGGGCTCCGTTTACCACTACGTTCTCAATTTTAACATCCTGGTACCTGTTTTTCAGAAATGGTGTTTTAGCTGTCACCTCCAGATCTTTAAAAAGAAAGCCTGATACTTTATCTTCAGGATTCCCATCCATTTCGCCAAATTTTGTTGCTTCTACTTTAATGTTGGTCATCTTAATGTTCCTGATCGTACCAAATGGCTTTGCGTTGCTGCCTCCAAGGTCGAA
Source organism: Pedobacter vanadiisoli (assembly GCF_042684385.1). Lineage (NCBI taxonomy): Bacteria > Pseudomonadati > Bacteroidota > Sphingobacteriia > Sphingobacteriales > Sphingobacteriaceae > Pedobacter > Pedobacter vanadiisoli. Next base: position 81,439 of record NZ_JBHULL010000001.1, read on the forward strand.
AAACTGCCTCCAGGGATTTATGTCGATAATTGCGCCACATTTCCCGGTAATGTTTTCTACCGTAATATTTTCATAAAGCTGCTCCGTATCTCCGCGCATTTTCATCCTTAAAATAGGGCAGTCATTATCTACCTTACAGTTGCGCATGGTAATATTGCGCGCATGAATACATTCGCTTCCCATGGTTAAAGCAGCATGCGATTCGCCAATGGTACAATTTTCAATTAAAACGTTTTCAACAATTCCGTTTTCTGGCAGTTTCTGTGCATCAGGTCCTTTGCCACCTTTAATGCAAATGGCATCATCATTCACCGAGATATAACAGTTTCTTATTGTAATTTCTTTACAAAAATCAATATCTATACCATCAGTACTTGGTGCTTTTACGGGCCGAAATGGCGAGCGGATATCGCAATCCTCAATTAATACATTATTGGATTGGTACAGGTGGGTTGTCCAGAATCCGGCATTACGCAATTTTACTCCTTTTATACTCACATTGTTGCATCCCCAGATAAAAAGTAACCGCGGACGGCTCACCTCCAGGTTTGTAGATTGCTTTCCTAATTTTTTAAGCGAATCGCGATGTGCCCAAAATGTTTTCCAGAATTTATGTCCATTTCCATCAATGGTACCTGGCCCCGAAATACTAAAACCATCTACTTTTGTTGCATTAATTAATGCCGCAAAGTATTTAAGGCCCCTCCCTTCCATACGCGATGGGATAAAAGGGTAATCTTGTATGTTATCAGAACCTTTAAGCACAGCACCTTCTTGCAACAACAGTTTCGTTTTAGGCTTAAAAAAGAGCGCTCCGGTTAAGTAAACACCTTTCGGTATTACAATGGTTCCTCCTCCTTTTTGGTAAGCCTTATCTATCACACTTTGAATCGCTTTGGTATTCAGCTTCGTGCTGTCGGTACCTACACCAAATTTTGTGATGGTATAATCTTGAGCCATGGCATTTATACCAATGGCGGTAAACAAAACGAGTATAATGAGTTTTTTCATGATAAAAAGCACATGTATTTGGTTAGCCAATTCTTACTGTGAACAATTGATCAACAAATATCAAAAAAGCTTTTTGAAACCGCATCCTGATGCATCCTGTTAAAAATTGGTTCATTAAACAACAATTTCCTGAAAACAATGCCTTATTTGCAATATTTAGCCAACAAGGAATCAGCCAGGTTGCTATTCAGTTCCTGTACTTTTTTCCAATCGCTACAGGCTCCGGAAAGGTTTCCAAGCATCTGTTTGCAGATACCTCTACGGTAAAGATTCTCTTTATCGTCTGGTCTATCTTTTAATGATAAATCATAATAATAAAGCGCTACCTCATAGTTTTTTTCTCCATAGGCTGCATTTGCTTTTTGTGTATTAAAAATGCTGGGTATAACTTCTTCAGAAGTGAAATATTTCTTTTCCTGATGCATCAACACATTAACTGGTTTCCCATTATGGGTAGCCGCTTCCCATTTATTTTGCGCTGCATAAAAAACCTTAGTATAGGCCTTGTCATAATTGGCATTAATGCCCTGAATAATCTTCAAACTATCTGCTTTACCGGAGGCATTTACAATAAATATAGCCTGTAAGGTTCCAGTTTTAACGTGTACATCCATTTTATTAAGTTCGTAAGAAATATAATTACTAAAATCTGCACCCTTAAATAATGCATATATTTTTTGGCTAGAATTATATACGGTATCAGTCCCATTAATTTTATAGATATCATCTGGATTAAGTGCAAGGCTGCGCTGCACTAATGGTTCTGGATAAAAAGTATACTGAATAGCCTTGGGACTTTCTAAAGAACCATTTGCATCAGAACTAACCAAAACCAACTTGGTTTTGGTTAGTTCCATTATCTTTAATGTATTAATAACAAAACCCACACTTGATTTTACTAATAGTTTATTTCCGCGAAGTTCAAAAAGCAATTCAGAACCTAAAGTATGATATACGGAAGAAAAATACATTTTGTCCGGCATTGAAAATGTGTATTTTACATAAGTATATTTCAGCACATTTTCATCCGGCAGGTCATCGCCACTAAGAAAATTCACCTTTCCAGCAACCCACGAGCCTGAAAGATCAGCCGATTTAATCTGTGCGCTGCACAATACGGAAACTAAACTAAGTATAAGGAAAATAAAGGAGCGCATAGGAGAATAATTTTGGTTTTGCGAATATAAACAAAAGCTTTCATCTATCTTATTAGACGAAAGCAACACCCAAGTTTACTTGTCGAAGACTGGTGTTATCAATAAAAATTAATTAAAAGCCGTAATGCTTACCGGGCCGATTAATCCCGAAGGCATTACATTCCAGCCCGAAGCGTCGAAATCTTTATAATTAATATTGACGAAATTGATTTCGTGGTAGTTACGCCACGGGATTTTTTTGATATCCATATCGCGAATATGGTTGGCCATCAAATTAACCACTTCAATTTTGACCGTATTATTCCCCGCTTTTAAGTATTTACCAATACGGGCCTGAAAAGGAATACTCCACAAAATACCAACTTCCTGGCCATTGATCCATACACGTGCACTCTCATCTACCTGATTTAAGTTTAAAACATATTCTTTGGCCGTTTTTGAGTCCAGGTTAAAACTTGAAGTATAAATGCCGGTACCGGAAAAGGCCTGTAGTTTAGGATCAGCCAAAGTAGTCCAGCTTACCAGTTTAGTTAAATGCTGATCTGCAGGCAATTCAGGTCCCCCCTCTGTAAAATTCAAATTCCAGGCCTGGTTAAGATTAATTGAACTGCCCGCTTTATTTAAATAAACCCAGGGTGCTTTGGCTGTTCCATTCTGCTCAACCTTTAAAAACAAACTCTCTCCTGATTTAAGCTGAACACGAACCTTTTTATCGCGTACTGCAGCTACTCCTACCTCCGAGCTTTGTGGATCCATAATCAAAACCTGTCCATCTTCATTTAAGGAAAGTCCGGTATCAATATCTTTGGCGGTGTGGTTAACCAGGTAATAGTATTTACCGGTATCTGTTTTCCTTCTGATAAACTGAAGGCCCGTATCGGTTAAGGTCTCTCTATTAATTCCTATCGAATTTAATGCTTTTTGTACATCATCAGCAAGCAATACAAGCCCCGTACCTATTTTAAATTGTTTAATGCCATCTGCCCCGCCTGTAAAAATCAATTTGGCCAAAGTAGCTTTTAGCTGCGTTCTTCGGGCTTCCAGGTTACTTAGGCCCGGAACATCCTGAGGTAATGCCTGAAAAATGATTTTTGCTCCATTACTGGCAAGTTTTATTATCTGATCCAGCGTTTCCGGACGCATCATTTCGCACTGCGGAACAATGAGTACCTGATATGGTGCAGCCGTTGCGCTGGTACTGATCTGCGCGTGGTTAACAGTTGATTGGTTCAATAACCGGTCTGATGCAAAGTCAAAGGAATAACCCGATTTAGAAAGCTCCTTTGACAATTTATAAAATGCAGTTGGGTGCAGCCACTCGTCAACATCGTGCACTTTTAAGGGCATATCCAAACCTTTTGCCTTGTTCCACACATCATATATCGGCCAATAGATTAAAAGTTCATTATCTGGTTTTCCTGATTGAAGAATAGACTGGCAACGTGCAATATAATTATTTAAGCCTTTTACATGAGGCCATAAACTGTTATTTGGATTCATTTCTACCGAAGCATAAAAAAGCCATCCCGGCCAGGTGACATTTGTTGGCGAATAGCTGGTACCATGATAAAAAATATGGTTTATTCCTGCCAAAAACAATTGCTCTGCTTCTGGTTTACATTGTGAAAAGGATGTTTTAAAATGTTCGGTTAACCAGGTAAACGTTTCGGAAGAAGCCAGTTTTTTGCCACCTGTATGTGCAGCAGAAGAGGCAAATTTACACATCACAGGATCGGGATCCACATTGCGGATATCAGCTGCATCACGCCTAAGTCCTGGGATTGGAAAGTAACTCGAACCAAAAGTTTCGGCTTCGGGAATATCTACCGCACCATAAAGATCGAGCAGATTACCTGGCGAACCGTGTGACTGGTTTTTAGTTACTGAGTGGAGACGGTGTGCCCAATTGGTCCAGTTTTGCGTAAAATTATGGAGCAAAAGCTCATCCATAGTTTCACGATAGTCTGATTTTAAACGGGCTATATTTTTGTTTGTAGAATCTTTGCCGGTTAATTCTCTGATGTGTGCTGCCAGATCATAGCCCCTGTTTTTCTTAAATTCCTGCAGGAAAGTTAGTGTCCAGGTAGCACCATACACTTCATAACTATCGTTAAAAAAAGACCGAATGCCCTGGGGCTTGCCTCCAAAAGCATCTGAAAATCTTTTGAGGTAAACATCAACTGCATCTTTATCGAGATGATCCAAAGTAAATCCTTCACCCCCTGGCGCTGCACGTTTAACCATTTGCCTTGTTTTACCTGCAAAAGTTGCATAAATATCCCAGCTGCCACTGCCGGGCGTCCAATTTAAAGATCCGTCAGCCTGAACCTTTGAAAACAGATCAAGTACCTCACCGTTGGTACCATAAGCGGTTAAAGCCTGTAACTGTGCAAAATCCTGTTTGGCTTCCTTAACCTTAATGGTTTCATTTAACCCTTCACCAGCCTTGAGTGTATATTGCTGGGTAATTAGCTTAGTTGCTGCATTTTCGGGTTTAATCTGCGGTCCGCCGAATGGCCAGCCTGTACCGGTATTCATATCAACCCCCAAGCCTAAAGTATTGGCTTTATCTACTGTATAATGCAATATATTCATCCACTCTGGCGATAAAAACTTCAAATATTGCTTTTCAAAGCCTTTGGCTCCATAAATAGGGGTAATTTCTACCCCGCCAAGGCCTGCATCGGCATATTTCTTTAAAACCAGGTTCAAATTCTGTTCGTCTACGGCATTTCCCATCCACCACCAGCGTGTCCAAGGTTTCATTTGCTTTTCGATAATGGGCCAGCTGCCAGTATTTTTCACGGGCTTTTGTGCTTTAGCCAAACTAAAAGTTAATGTGCTTAACAGCAGAACGGAACAGAATCGTTGTAAATACATAAGTTTAATCTAAATGGAATACCATTTCTAAGGGGAAAGTTTTTGGAGAATTATCGGCATTGGTTTCCATAATATCTGCCATATAAGCCCACCATTCCTGTACAATCAGGGTGCTGCCCAAATCTTGAGAGGAGCTTCCGTTTTGTTGCTGCACGGCGAAAAGTATATTGGTTTCTTCATCAAAAAAAATAGAGTAATCGCTAATCCCATTTTCTTTTAACAAATCGGATAATTTTGGCCAGATCTCATCATGGCGTTTTTTATATTCCGCTTTGAAGCCGGGCTTAAGTTTCATCTTAAATGCAATTTTCATATTCTCAATTTATTATTTTAAGGGATTTTAACCCTTTATTATTGTCATTCTGAACGCAGTGCAGAATCTTTCTTCTTCCATGGTCCGTGTCCCCACGATCCACTTGTAATCAAGTTGTTGTCAATTCACCACAAAACTCAAATCAGCACCATTGTCGCCGGCAGATTTAATCCAAAGTAGCTTATTTTTTATATCATACCACCAACCTTCGGTTTTATCCAATTGATCTAACGTCTTTAAAAGCTTTAATTTAATCCCATTTTCTGAAACGACATTAGGATTTATCTTTCCTGTCCAATGTATTTTAGCCAGGTATTTATGTTTAGTTGGTTTAAAACTACCTGTTGGTTTAGCCACATTCAAGGTAAGATTGGCAGCTGTTAATGACGAAGTAATCTTAGTTAATACAAAGTTTCCTGTTTTGTAGACATCGCTTAAATTATCATCTTCATACATTTCATAACTGGATGTCCCGTAAGGAAAAACGTCCAAAGTAATCACGTCTACTGGTTTTTCGCCACTATAGGTCATTTCTGGCTGCATTGGAATAATACCCCCTGCCTTAACAAATAAGGGAATAGTATCTAAAGGTGCTACCACATGGTGATAACTTTTACCTTCGTATTTTTGATTTGTCCAATAATTAAACCAGGTACCTTCCGGTAGGTAAACAGAGCGTGTAATGGCACCCTTAGTGGTAACGGGAGCAACCATTAAATGATCGCCAAGCAGGTACTGATCGCCAATTTCATATACATTTTCGTCATCCTGGTAATTAAGTACCAAAGCCCTCATTATCGGCAAACCTGTTTCGTATTGCTGATACATGCTGGTGTAAAGGTAAGGGAACAAACGATAGCGAAGCAGATCATATTTTTTGAAATTGCGCAAAGCATCTTCACCATATTTCCAGGGTTCTTTATAACCTGGATGATCCATTCCAAAAACAAGGGCAATAGGGCTGAACATCCCAAACTGCACCCAGCGGATATACAATTCCGGGTCGGCCTGATGTTCAAAACCTCCCATACAATGTGCCCAGGAACCTACGCCTGAAATGCCTACATTTAACCCAGCCCTGATTACCGGAGCGAAATACTGCCACTCACTTGGCCAATCGCCGGCAAAAATATACGGATAACGCTGAATGCCTGCATACCCCTCGCGGGTTTGATTTAATCCCCTGAAGCCGTTAAACTTTTCGAATTCCACAAATGGTGCCCTGGCGTAAGCTATTGGGAAAAGATTATGTAAACGTTCGGCATCTTTTCCTGTCGGACCAACTTTATCACTCTCATTGGCTAAAGATCCGAAGGCGCTGCCCTCATCGGTTTTTAAGAATTTTGCCCCCAATTTGGCTACCCGCATTACTCCATTATCCCACCACCATTGCGTAGCCTTTTCATCAAAAAAGTTTACAAACTCACCGGGTTTACCATTTTCTGGATAGGTGTAACCTTTTTCCCTTGCCTGGTCCAATAAGTTCAATTTTTTAGCATTATCAAACCGCGGACGAAGGTGCAGCCCAACCATTTTATAATTCATAGCATAAAGGCTGTCGAACATTGATTTTGGATCTTTAAAGGTTTCTCTCCACTCGAAAGAGGTTGCGCCTTTACCCCCATTTTCGCCAAATAAGCGCCAGGTAGAATCCAGCCACAGCAAATCAACAGGAATGCCCAGTGATCTATATTTTTTTGCCAGCTCAACCACATAATGATCTGAAGTTTTTGCCTCGTGCCCCCATGTACCACCGCTATATGTACCGGCATGCAAACCTAAAGCAAACTGGGGTAACATAGGGGTTTTACCGGTTATGCTGGTATAGTGATCTAAAATAGCCGGAAAAGTTGGTCCATACATGAAATAGTAATCCAACTCCCCATCAGCAGCTTTAAAACTGTACTGATCTTTCTTGGAAGCACCCATATCCCATTCTGTGGCAAAAGAGTTATGCAGGAAAATACCATAACCTTTTGTACTCATAAAAAATGGAACCGGACAATAATTGGCTTCCAATATATTATAAGCACCAATGGCATGTGGCAGCCCTTTACCACGGCCAACATTTAAAGTTACTTTTTTAAAACGGCGGTCCATAAAATCCATGCGTTCTCCGAAACCAAAGAAATGCTCATCGGCCTGCAGGTTTTTAGTTACCCCTACCTGGTTATTTTCCTTAACTACGGCACCATTTACTTCACTGCTCAGCAATTTACCTTTGGCATCGAAAACATCAATCTTAAAAGGAACCTTGTGCAGTTTTAGTGTTATTTTAGTTGTGGAGAGCAAAAAATGATCTTTTTTATCTAAAACTTTAACTGCAACATCAGCCCAGTTATAATTAATCACCATGAGGTTTTCGTTGGCTTCGAATTTTCCGCTCCAGCTGCTTCTGATCCTGATGATTTCTGGTGTGCAGAATTCTAATTTTACTGCTCCTCTTGTAGTTAAAAATGAAATGATGTTACCCGTTTTTTTAAACCCGGATTTATAATCGCCAATGCTTTGTGCCCTGGCAATGGCAAACGTAAAAATTAAGGAAAGAGCAAAAGCTAAAAGTTTCTTCATCATATTTATCGTATTTCCAATTGGTTGATTACCAAACCCGGATCGAGTATGCAAATTTTCACAACCAACTTCCCGTATAAATTCATTAAATTATTTTTTAAGCTTATAAACCTCCGTTCCGGCCAAAAGGAAGCAACCCAAACCATAATCCTCAAAATCAGGTACACTGGTATAACTTACAGGCTGCCCGTCTTTTGGTTCTTTACCTGTTCCCTGCATAAAACCGATAAAACCATTTTTTTGAACGGCATCTTTTGTCATGGCATTCCATGCTTTGGTAATGACAGGCAGATAAGTAGCCTTATCTAAAATACCTTGATTTACCCCCCAGGCCAGGCCGTACACAAACAGGGCAGTACCCGAAGTTTCCTTACCGCCATAATGTGTGGCATCGTGTAAGCTCACGTTCCAAAAACCATCTGCACGTTGAACAGGAACTAATGCTTTGATCATCTCCAGGTAGGTTTTTAAATACTCGTTCCGGTGAGCTTCATTTTCAGGGATAATTTCCAATACACGCACCAGGGCAGCCACAACCCATCCATTCCCCCTTGCCCAGTAACAATCTTCGCCATTGGGCTCTTTGTAAGGCGGTACAAAATCTTTATCGCGCCACCAAAGGCCATCTTTGGCATTGTACAGGCCACCACCTTCAATGTTTTTGGTGTGCATATACATTTTGTACATATAATTATAATAAGTAGTATCGTTATACAATTTACCCAATTTGGCAAAAACGGGCATACCCATTTGTATGGCATCGATCCAGGTCCAATCATTTACCTTGCCCGATTTAATGACCAAATCAATAGAGGCTTTAATATCTTTAATGCGCTCGGGTTGCTTATCAATCAGGTAAAGATCAATGTAAGTTTGCCCACAGGCCTGGTCGTCGGCATTTTTTGTAGCAATGCCATTTCTTAAACCCCAGTTATGTTTTTGCCCCCATTGAACAGCATAATCGTAGTATGCCTTTTCAGGGGCAATTTTATAAAGATTCATTAATCCCTCGTAATACACGGCCCTTGTCCAGATGTTGCTCGGCCTCTCCTTGTTGGTTATAATCGATTTTCCCGCATCAGGCCATTTATTCATGAAGTAAGCATTGGTAGCTTTTAACACTTTTAAAACCTCCTTTTTATTCGGGATTTTCTGTGCAAAAAGCAGCTGAACTGATATACTTAACAGTATAAAGGAGATAAATATAAATTTCTTCATGGTAATCGCTTATCTTGATTAATTGGTTTTGGATTTTGGTTTCAACTCATCCGGACTATCTTTGGTAAAGGTATCGAACTGAATTTTCGACGGACTTTCGAAAATATCTTTTACAGTGTTAAAAGCTACTTCGTATTTTGGATTAAACCCGTCAGACATCATGTACTGCTGCAAACTGAAATAGAGCTGTTGTGCTGCAGGCATGTCTTTTAAATCGGGCGAGAGATTGGCACTCGAGACAATCAGCTTTCCTTTACCTACTTTCGCCTCAAAAACCAATGCCAAACGACGGTTCAGAAACCAGGTATCGATTGGCTGAACAATTGGTTTAAATCCCGAAGGAAAATCTTCAAGGTTCATAACCTGCGCTTTGTTTACGATTTCCCACCATTGCATATCGCTATGGAAATCAGTAGGAAAACTTTTAAAAGCAGCTTGTTTTGGGTCGCATAAAATACCCAAAGTATGAGGCGGGCGCATTTTAAACCATGAGGTATTCCAAAAAACAGGCAGAAAAGTTTGCACCACTTCTTTCCCTTTTACCACTTTGCCTGCTGCATTGAGAAAAACATTCCCTCCCTCGGCCAAAACGGCCTGCGCTTTGTCATCTAAACTGGTACAGTAATATACATTGCTTTTAACCTGTGGCAGTTGTGCCGGATAAACCCAGAAATTCCAATCGTTGGCAAATTCAGTTCCCTCAATGGCAACCTCTAATTTCAATTTGGTGGCACTGATGATTGTATTTAAAGCATACTTAATCTCTCCGATGGCAATACAATTAGTAATATTAAGGGTTTTTGGGCTAAAATTACCTTTTGCCACATTTGCTCCACTTTCATCTTTGAGCGTCCAGGAGAGTTTTGCATTTTCAATGGGCACTTTACCAAAATGTGCCACTTCTACCGCAGCTTCAAGGGTTTCAGCATTGGTAAATACAAATTTCGAAACTTTTAAAAGAGGCACAGTGCTGTTAGAAAAGCGTTTAAATTCTTTAGCGGTAATATAACCTTTTTCATCCCAGAAGGCATCTAAAACGCCAACAAGTGCCGTTCCTTGCCCAGGGTAGTCATTTAACGATAATAACTGATAACCATTATAGTTAGGTGTACGTAATGCCTTTTCAATTTCATTTTTATAACAAAGGGCCTGTAATTTTCCTGAAGCCATTAAAAAATCGTGACCCTGATCGGCCATATCGTGGTCTTTAAGATCTTCCTGAAACATCTCGAAATTTTTTGCACGATAAACCCCCGTATATTTTTTTATTTCATCAAAATTAGGGAAGACACAATACTGCCCCATTTCGTGCGCCACAAATGGGACCGTAAACTGTTCAATTTGTTTGGCATAAGTAGAAATACTTTCAGGTTTTTTGCCCCAATCAAGCCCCCTGGCGCCTGCACGTACCATAAATTCGTTGTTTGGAATAACTGGCCAGCTGCCTCCAACAGATGCTCCGGTGTACAGTCTTCTAGAATCTTTTGCTTTCCAGTACTTGTTAAATTTAGTAAGGTATTCTACCTGTCTCCCACGTGGTTCGTTTCCATAGGCCATCATGCAAAATGATGCATAATTGCCATAGTTTTTGGTCATGCGGTTGGTTTCATCGTAAATAAACTGATCAATGGGCTTTCCATCTCCGATAGAAGAACCATGATTGGCCCAGCTCGGGCCCTCCGGCTGCAGGTAAAAACCTACCTGATCTGCTGCAATAAAAGCGGCTTCAGGTGGGCACCAGGAGTGAAAACGCATGTGGTTTAAGCCATAAGCCTTTGCAATTTTAAAAATGCGGATCCAGGCCTCAACATCCATTGATGGATAGCCGGTTAACGGGAATTCGCAATTGTTTACCGTACCCCGTAAAAAAACCGGACGGCCATTAATTTCAAAAGTTCTGCCCACAGCTTTAAATTCGCGCATACCGAACTGTACCTTTTTCTCGTCTTTTTGGCCATCTTTAGATAATAAAACAGCTGTTAAACGGTACAAAGCCGGATCGAATTCATCCCAGGTGGCAATTTTTTTGCCCAATGGCAAGTCGACTTCCAAAATATCGTTTCCATTTGTAATCTGGTAAGCCACCGTTACAGATTTAACCTGGAGTATATTTTTGGTATTAAAAGTGGTAGCACTAAGCGTAACTTTCCCATTAGAAGATTGATCAGCACTGGCTTTAAGCTGAATCTTAACTTTGGCAGATTTATTTTTTAAATCGGGATAAACCTGGATATCTTCAAAATATACAGGCGAACCGGCTATCAGCTCCATTTTGCCTACCACACCATTCCAGTTTCCCTGTGTATGATCGGTTAAACTATGCGAATCCTGCCCCACATTAATCGCTTTGATGCGATTGTCAATCAATAAAGTAATAGTATGTTTTCCTGCCTTTAAATTTGCTGGCAGCTCGAAATTTTGGGACACTACAAAGGTATACCGGGTTCCGATTTCGACATCATCTATCCATGCCCTTGTTTCTGAATGGGGGTATTCCAAAGATAATACCAGCCTTTTACCCCGCCAATTGGCAGGGATTTCGATATCTTTCTGATACCATGCCACCCCGGTATAATGTTTGGCAGGGGTTAACCAGAAAGGTATTTTTAAGTTACCCGGCTTGCGGTACTTTTCTAAACGCGGGTGAAAAAAGTAAGAACTATCGTAAATGCTTCCGGTCCATTTTGTTTTGAGGGTAATATCATCACCCTTTAAATTTTCGGCCATCGAGCCCGGCAAATTAACAGATTCGGGAAGCACAGTTGAATACCATTTCCCTTTTATTCCTTCATCTTTTGCATCAATTTTAAAACGCCATTTGCCAGCAAGCGAGATGCTCTGGGCATGTATTTGTGTAATGATTAAAAGTACAAAAGCAATGCCTATCAGCACCTTGAAAACCCGTTTAACTTGTATCTGCATAAAATTGGACGGTTTATTACCGTTTGTATTTGGTTAGGGCTGTTAAAATAAGAGAATATTACCAGTAAGGCATCCTGTAGTATCCTGCTTGGATTATTTTAAGTAGTTATTCAGTTTATTGTTTTTTAATTTCCTTAGGCCCTCTGCAACTGCGGCTGCATTTAACTTTGCTCCCGCTTCGTTGGTATGGGTATGGTCTTTCTCTGTAAAAAAAGTTTTCACCTCGGCAGCACTTAGCGCACCATATTTATCCTTAATGATTTGGTTCAATGGAATAAAATCGACTTTTTCGGCCTTTGCAACTTCTGCTGCCCAGCCGGCGTAACTGTCGTTGGCTAAAACTACGGCATCATCTTTAACCGGATTGCGTGGAACAGGTGAACATACAATGGCTGTAGCACCTTTAGCCTTAATGTCGTTAATGAATTTGCGCAGGTACCAGCCATATGTATAAACCACTTCCTGCTTTTTTTTAATCGGGTTATAAATTTCTTTACTTTCCTTACCAATTCCTTTTATGGTGCCGCGTGCACGTGCAGTATCATCTAAAGGGCTGCTATCGTTATGGCCAAACTGCATCATTACGAAGTCGCCTTTTTTTACTTTAGCCAAAACGGCATCCCACAGGCCATTCGTCTGGAAAGTACGACTGCTGGTACCGCCAAGGGCATCGTTTTCTACATTGATTTTTTCGCTGTTGAATAAATCACCGATGAAACTCCCCCAGCCCCATAAAGCGCCATCACCTTTGCCTTTTCCATTTTTAACGGTAGAATCGCCAATGAGAAATAATGTGGGTTTATCTTGCTGTTTAAAGATGATGCAGGAAGAAAATATGATGAATGCACCAATAAGGGCTAAGCTGAGGTATTTTTTAGTTGATTTCATTTTTATTGGAATGATTATACAGGTTAATTTTAGGTAGTTGTCTTAAAAAAGTAGCCATTTCAACTAAAACGCAATGAAATCGAGAAATCTTTATTGAAAATCTAAAGATTTCTCCACTACGGGTAGAAATCGCGACTTCGTTAGTTGCGTCGGTCTTTAAGCTTTAGTATTTAGTCTTTCAGGTACATTTTCAAATTACAGCCTTTTAATTCTTTAATCCCTTCTACTACCGATTGGGCATTAACTTTTGCACCTTCCAGGTTGGTATGCGTATGGTCGACAGGAAAATAGAGTTTTACTTTATCGGGTCCTAATGCATCATATTTATCTGCCGTAATTTTATTCAGGTCTACGAAATAGGCATTTTCTTCTTTTGCAACTTCTGCCGCCCATTTTCCAAAATCGTTATTGGCGCGCACCACTTTACCTTCTTTAAAAATGTTCCTTGGAATCATCGAAAGTACAATCGGTGTAGCGCCCTTTGCTTTAGTTTCGCGCACAAATTTGCGGATATACCAACCATAGGTGTGTACGGTTTCTACCTTTCCATCTGGCCAGGTTAATACTTTAGTTTCTTCTCCTGTTCCTTTTAAAACTCCTCTTCTACCGGCTTTTGTGGTATCGGGAACGCTACCATCGTTATGTCCGAACTGCATGGTTACAAAATCGCCTGGTTTTAACGTCTCCAAAACCTTATCCCACCTGCCTTCTGATAAAAAGGTACGGGTACTTCTTCCAGCCATTGCATTGTTTTCAATGTGGATTTTAGTGGTATCGAAAAGTGCGGCTATGGGAGTACCCCAGCCCCAGGTTTCCTTATTAGAATTGCGAACAGTAGAATCGCCAATGGTATGCAGGGCAGGTTTTTGTTGTGTAACGAAAGAGAGGGAGGCAAAACACAGAAAGATCAGGGTTGGTATAATATTATATTTTTTATTCATCACGTATTAAAATTAGGAATGGTGCTTAATTATAAATTAGTCAGGTTATTTTTTGGGTTCTATAAGTACAATATTAGGTTTAGGTGCTTTCTTCATGCCAAAACCGAAGTAGAAACCAGTATGCGGCGGTTGGTTGTAGCCATCATTTTGCCAGGCGATACTTAAACGGTACTGCGGGTCGTGCATTAAAGTATAATTGCGGTGTTCTGTAGGTATCGTTGTGGTATAAATGCGTAAACTTTGGTTATCATACGATCTTAAGATCAGCTCTTCGCGCCAATCGCCAAAAATATCGGCACTTAATGCCGGTGTAGATTTGGTTCCATTGTTGGAAACAGCTCCATCAGCCGTAAAAAGCCTGCCGCCGTTGTATTTGTCGATATGGTTTGCATCTAAAAGTTCTCTTGATAAATCGCCATCCCAATAAATTACGAAATTGGTCGATCTTGGCTGATCTCCTATCCTGTTGCCTTTAATATCGTATAAGCCATTCGAGCCCGACCACCACATCTGAGCACCATAACGTGTATTATCAATATTATCGGCTACTCCTCTGCCCACATCCTCATCAGGCGATCCTTTCCATAATATTTCGCCGGTTTTGGCGTCATAAACGGCCACACCAGGGCCTTTTGTACCTTCTTCTATCTCGTGTATGCCAAAAACTTCCAATCCGGGATGCTCCGGATCGAGATCTGAAACGTGAATGGCATCACCGTGCCTCAATCCTGTAGTGTATAATCCCTTTCCGTTATCATCTACGCACATCGAACCGTAAATAATCTCATCCTTTCCATCGCCATCAACATCGGCCACAGTGAGATTATGGTTGCCTTGTCCCGAAAATGGGTTTTTAGCATCTTTGCTATCAAACACCCACCGGGAAGTTAATTTGCCATTGCGCCAGTCCCAGGCTGCTAAAACCGTTCTGCCATAATAGCCCCTGCACATCACCACGCTTGGATGAATACCATCCAAATAAGCCACACAGGCATTAAACCGATCTGCACGGTTACCCGTATTATCGTTTTTGCCATTGCCACCTTTGCCACCCCAGGCACCAACATTGCCACGGGCGGGAATATAATCGGTAGTAGCCAGTGCCTCGCCTGTTTTACCGCTAAATACAGTCAAAAATTCGGGGCCATCCAATATTTTACCATTAGCGTTACGCCAATCTTTAGTCGCATCGCCAATTACTTTTCCTTTGCCGTCTACCGTTCCATCGGCAGTTTTACATACCATTTCAGCAATGCCGTCGCCATCCAGGTCATACACCATAAATTGCGTGTAATGGGCTCCTTCACGGATGTTTTTTCCTAAGTTAATCTCCCATAAAAAAGTTCCATCTAACTTATAGGCCTGAAAAATAGGCGGATCAGTAGGACCATTTGATGAATTATCACGAGACCGTCCTGTTTGGTGCAATACAATTTCATATTCACCATCTCCGTCCAAATCGCCTACAGAAGCATCATTGGGCGAATAACCTTCGGGTGTTCTCAAAGGAATGGTTAAATACTGCCGAACAGGCGCTTTGGCTATTAAGGTAAAAGCTTTGCTGGCTTCGAGCTCATGTCCTTTTAAAACGGGTTTTACAAAATAGCTGTTTGGAAGGTCGAATTTAACCCCTACATCTACAAAGTTGGTGCTCCTGATAATAGGATCGTGGTTAAGTTTAACCGCAGGGTTATTGCCTGTTTTTCGGTACAAATTAAAAGCGATATCATCGGCATCGGTACCGAACATTCGCCAGCCTACATAAACAGAATCACTATTCTGCCGTATCGCAATTACACCACGATCAAGTTTTTCCATTTGGCGCTGGGCGAAAAGCGGTACGGTGCAGCATAGACCGATAAAGAAAAAGGAAAATTTTATGGTTTTGATCATCATGGCTGATGTACAAGCTTAATTAAAAAATATAATCGATTCATGGTTAATCAACAGGTTATTGAACTTTATAGGCTGTTTTGGCCGATACAGCCACTCCTTTATCGGTAATTCCGTCGGTTTTGATCAAAATATCGGCCTTATTATCTCCATTGAAATAAGTGATTGTTGCTTCGCCATTTTCGTTGGTTTTTACAGATGGCGACCAGAAAATGGTGGTGCGCAAATCTTTATTTGGTGTTGCCGGGTGACTGTAATTTGGCGAATAAAAAGTCCTTGCGGCATAATAACCATTTAAATTGAGGTTAAGCAAATCTAAATTTGGTCCGCGCAGAGCTTCATCTTTCAAATTAAGACTGATCAGGTATACATCTTTCCCGCTGCTGTTTAACAGGTGCTGAATTTTAACCTGATTGATCTGATCCATCGTTAAACTGTAATAATCCAAACGCTGGGTAAAAAGCTCCTCTCTGTTATTTACTTTTATTACCGGCCTCACTTTTTTTCCATTGGCAATGAAAGTAACTCCTTCATTGCCCAAGGTATCATTTTCTTCTGCCGGATAGCTTCCCTTAGCCTTGGTTAAAAGAAAATGTTCCAATCCTTTATACGAATAATCGGCTGCTGTAATGTTAAAAACCTGCTCCGGGTAACCGAATGAGGTAAGAACATCCTGAAACAACGTTACCTTGTTGTTTTGAGCGGCTTTAATTTCAATGTCTTTAAGGCTGATCGAATCGCCAAACTTGTAGGTCCGGTTATAATCCATACGCTTTTTAACTTCTATGTTCAGGGCATTCGGAATTACAGATGATATTGTTTGTAGCGGAGCCAGATTTAAAGGTTTAATCAGTGTATCGATCTGCAACCAGCCGCCTTTTTTTCCCTTGTCATCTTTTGAAGAAATTTTTACCATTTGATTGCCGTACCAGCTGAGTCCATCAAAAAAATACCGCCCATTCTGATCCGTTTTCGTAGTAAATATTTTATTACCTGTAAAGTTGGTGCCAAAGAGGGTGATATTCATATTCGGAATCGGTTTATCGGCCAGTTTTTCTCTTACCAACCCTTTTATCGTAATACCTGGCTCAGGCAAGTAGCTTATTTTAATGGCAGAATCGGCCAGTTTTTTCCAGATATAATCTCTCCAGCCCTGGGTAAGCAACAATAAATCGAGCTGTTTTAACCGCGATGGATTTTTAACATCGAAATATTGTGCGGCATTTTTAATTTCTCCTTTTACTTCCGATTGCAGCATTAAATATGAAACAATATCATTTCCATCATCCGGAACAAGCCCGTCAACAGCAGCGAATGAAAATGCGGCTTTAACAGGTTTCCCGAGAGAATTGGTTGCCTTTACCTTTATCACCGCTTGTTCCCGTGGTTTATAAATGCGTTTCCCTGGAATAATCGTAAAATCGACTTGATTGTTGTCCTGTATAAATATCAGGCGTTCGCAATTTGGCCTGTTCGCATCATCAAACAAGGTAATACCCGAAATACCTTTAGGAAAATCTTTAGTTGGGATAGATACCGAAACAGTAGCTTTACTCAATTTGATCGATCCAGTATAAATATTATCACCAGCATGTTTAATCACCACCGAAATGTTTTTATCTTTCAATTCGTTAAACATCATTTCATTGGCACTAATGGTTGCCCTGATCGTTACAGAATCAGTAGTAACATGTAACGACAATCCTTTTTTAAGGATTACAGGTAATTCAGAGGAGAATTTTTCTTTGCCATAAAATCCTTCAACCCTATATTTTTCGCTGGCCCTGGGTGTGAAGGCAAAAATACCTATGCCGGCTTCTGTACTTTGGAAAGTGGTTACGGTATCACCACGAGCTGAAATCACACTGCCTGTAGCTTTAACACCGTTTCCGGCATCATCGTTGGTTTTAAAGGCAACAATACCGGTTAAGCCTTCAACCAAAGCCCCTCCTTCCGGGAAAAAAGCAATCGATTTTTTCGAGTTTGAAGCATCAGACGGATTACCTGTAGGTAAAGCTGCACTTTCGACCCTGTTATTGCTGATATAAACCCGTTTCTGAAATACAAAATCATCGCCAAAATTCAGCATCCAATTGGTATATGCCCTAATGCCGTACCAGCCCGAAGGGATGGAGTCTTTTAATTTAAAATCGCCCTTACCCAGCCCGCCATCTAACCTGATCATTTTCCGGTCCAATACTTCTGATTGAGGTGAAAGTAATTCAACATATAAATTATTACTGGTTGAAGTTAAACTGCTGCTTTTTCCGTTTACCAGGTAAGCGCTAAACCAAATATCTTCGCCGGTGCTATAATAACTACGGTCTACCTGCAAATATGATTTCTCGAAAAAAAGTTTAACCGTTTGTTTATCAGCGCCAGCAGGTATAGTTTTTTGCTGTGCCCAAGCACAAAATACCATCACGAAGTTTGAGAGGCTGAATAAAATATATTTTTTAGGATTCATATGTATAGTTAATCATGTGAAACAGATTTTTTTCGCATAAACTGCCTCGCAAAAACATATTCAATATAAAAACATCGAAAAAAGATAGGCTCATTATGTGTAATTGGTTAGCAAATCTTAGCCATAACTTAGCAGTTAGGGTTAAATGATTCAAGTCGAATGTAAACAGTATATTTTTAACCTGCATCCTGTGGTATCCTGCTTTTTGACCGTAACAATAAATTACCTGAAAAAATTTTAAGGCTTTCATTAAAATTATCTCAAATTTCATATAAAAAGTTACGTAACCAAGTTGTTATATTAACCATTTTATGTGCCATTAAACTTTATTTAGCTAGCTATTTAATGCTAAAGTTGTAGAATTTACCGACAAAATCGATATTAAGAAAAAAAATAAATGTTAAAGCAACGTTTATTATTCTAAATATTTTACTTTTACGATAAGATTCTTCCAAATATTAAAACCGTATGAAATTGAGTAACCCTATAAAAAGTGTGTTTTCTGCATGTACAGTATATGCTGTAATGGCAATTGGATATACTCCTAATTTACAAGCACAAACTGCAAAAGTGATCAAAGTTAAAACAGACCATGCCATAGCCAAGGTTCAACCTAATATGTGGGGTGTCTTTTTTGAGGATATTAACTTTGGCGCAGATGGCGGTATTTATGCCGAACTGATTAAAAACCGTTCATTCGAATTTACCAAACCATTAATGGGCTGGAGTATCAAGAGCAAGAAACTGCAGGAAGGCGAAGTTTTGGTAGTCAACCGCAAAGAGGTAAATACGGCCAATCCCAGGTATTTACAGGTAAAAAAACAAAATGAAGATTTTGAGCTTGTAAACGAGGGATTTAAAGGCATTGGTGTAAAAAAAGGCCTTCGTTACGATTTTTCATTGATGTACCGCCAAGCATCTCCAGGTGTTAAACTGGTATTAATGCTTAAAGATGAGAATAATAAAATTATCGGCCAGGGAACTTTAACCCCTGATCAGGCCGGTAGCGACTGGAAAAAACAATCAGCTAGTTTTACAGCCACCGAAACCAGCTCCAAAGCCAAGTTTTCCATTTTGTTTCAGGGCAATGGAGATATCGATGTTGATATGATTTCCTTATTTCCTGGCGATACCTGGAAAAACCGTCCGCAGGGCTTAAGGGCTGATATGGTACAGTTATTAGCCGATATGAAACCCGGCTTTATCCGTTTCCCTGGGGGTTGTATTGTAGAAGGAACCGATCTGGCCAACCGCTATCAGTGGAAAAAAACCATTGGCCCGATTGAAAACAGACAGCTGATTGTGAACCGCTGGAATATGGAATTTGCACACCGTGCAGCACCTGATTATTATCAAAGCTTCGGTTTAGGATTTTTCGAATATTTTCAACTGGCAGAAGATATAGGTTCAGATGCCCTGCCCATATTAAATTGCGGTATGGCCTGCCAGTATAACTCTGCTGAGGTAGCTTCACTTGACGAACTGGACCCTTATGTACAGGATGCTTTAGATCTGATTGAATTTGCCAATGGCGATGTAACCACCAAATGGGGCAAAATGCGTGCTGATTTAGGTCACCCGAAACCTTTTAACCTAAAAATGATGGGTATAGGAAACGAAAACTGGGGCCCGCAATATTTAGAAAGGGTAGCCATTTTCACCAAAGCGATTAAAGCGAAATACCCTGATTTTAAATTGATTAACAGTTCTGGAACCGGCCCGGACGGCGACCGTTTCGACCTGTTGAACAATGCCTTAAGAAGCAATAATGCCGATTTTATAGACGAACATTATTACCGTCCGGCCGATTGGTTTTTAAAAAATGCCGGCCGCTACGACAATTACCCACGCAATGGATCTAAAGTTTTTGTAGGCGAATACGCGGTACATGCCAATAGTAATATTACCGGCAGCAATAAAAACAACTGGCAAAGTGCACTTGCCTCGGCCTCGTTAATGACCGGACTTGAGCGCAATGCTGATGTGGTACAAATGGCTTCTTACGCTCCCCTTTTTGCCCATATAGATGCCTGGCAGTGGGCACCGGATATGATCTGGGTAGATAACCTAAAATCGTATGGCACGCCCGATTATTATGTACAGAAGCTATTTTCTACCAATAAAGGAACTGATGTGGTTTCCATTACGCTCGATGAGAAAAATGTTATCGGCCAGGATGGGCTTTACGCTTCTGCCGTAACCGATCAGGCCAAAAAAGAACTCATCATTAAAATTGCAAACAACTCCGATCAGGCCCAAAACATTGATTTTGACCTTGAAGGAAAGATGAAATTAAAAAGTAAGGTTACCAATGAAGAAATAGCGAACAGTAACCTGAATCAGATCAATTCTTTCGAAAACCCTGAAGCGGTAAGCCCCAAAATAAGCACATTTAACTTAAAGGGTAAAAAATTAAACATCGCGTTGAAACCCTACTCTTTTAACGTGATCAAAATCCCATTTAACCAATAGACTTAACGAGATCACAATGAAAAAACTTTTCTTATCTGCAGCTTTATTCTGCAGTTCCATTTTAGTGCATGCACAAAATGAAACCCAGTTAACCATTAAACCTGCCGGCAACCAAGTGGTTAGCAAGCACATTTATGGCCATTTTTCCGAGCATTTGGGCCGATGTATTTATGATGGTTTTTGGGTGGATGAAAATTCGACCATTCCGAACAAAGGCAGGATCAGGTTAGACATTGTTGATGCCCTAAAGAAAATAAAAGTTCCTAACCTGCGCTGGCCTGGTGGTTGTTTTGCAGATGAGTACCATTGGCGTGATGGCATTGGACCAAGGAACCAACGCCCCAAAATGGTGAATACCAACTGGGGTGGTGTAACCGAAGACAATAGCTTTGGTACACATGAGTTTTTAGACCTCTGCCAGATGATTAACTGCGAACCTTATATTGCAGGTAATGTAGGTAGCGGAACCGTTGAAGAAATGGCCAAATGGGTAGAATATCTGAATTTTGACGGAGTAAGCCCGATGACAGCCATTCGCAGCCAAAACGGAAGAGAAAAACCCTGGAAAGTTTCTTTCTGGGGCGTAGGTAACGAAAGCTGGGGCTGTGGTGGCAATATGACTGCAGACTATTATTCTGATTTATACCGCAGGTATGCCACCTATGCGCGCAATTATCCGGGTGCACCGTTAAAAAAGATTGCCAGTGGAGCAAATTCTAGCGATTACAACTGGACCGAAACCTGTATGAAAAATATTGGCAACCAGATGTGGGGATTAACGCTGCATTACTACACCATTCCGACGGGTAACTGGGGTAAAAAAGGATCGGCTACTAAATTTGATGAAGCAGAATACTTTTCGACCATGAAAAACTGCCTGCATATGGAAGAACTGGTAAGCAAACATTCCGAAATAATGGACAAATATGACCCTAAAAAGAAAGTTGCTTTGGTGGTTGATGAATGGGGAATCTGGACCGATGTAGAGCCTGGAACTAACCCTGGTTTCCTGTATCAGCAGAACAGTTTACGCGATGCCTTAATTGCCGGTACTACTTTAAATATCTTTAATAACCATTCTGACCGCGTTAAAATGGCCAACCTGGCACAAACCGTAAATGTTTTACAGGCCTTAGTACTAACCGAAAAAGATAAAATGGTACTCACACCAACTTACCATGTTTTTGACCTGTACAAGGTGCATCAGGATGCTAAATATTTACCAATTGCCTTTACCAGCCCTGAATATACAGTGGGTAATCAAAAAATTCCGGCATTAAATGTTTCTGCTTCTC
The DNA here is from genome assembly GCF_042684385.1 of Pedobacter vanadiisoli. Classification (NCBI taxonomy): domain Bacteria; kingdom Pseudomonadati; phylum Bacteroidota; class Sphingobacteriia; order Sphingobacteriales; family Sphingobacteriaceae; genus Pedobacter; species Pedobacter vanadiisoli. Next base: position 103,467 of record NZ_JBHULL010000001.1, read on the forward strand.
AGGATTCAAGTGGCGCAGTACATATTTCACTGGTTAATTTAGATCCGAATAAAAAAATTGCTTTAAGCACTGTATTAGAAGGCTTAAAATGGAGCTCGGTTAGTGGACAAATATTAACCTCTGCAAAACTTACTGATGTAAATACCTTCAACGATCCTAACAAAGTTCATAACGCAAAATTTACAGGTGCAAAAAAATCTGGAAACAGCTTAAAAGTAGAATTACCCGCACAATCAATTGTGGTTCTTGAATTAAAATAAATCAAAAGATGAAATATAAAATCACAAGCATCGTATTTTTACTGCTTTCGGTTACTCAAATATTAAAGGGTCAAACCAGATACGAAATTGCAAGTCCTGATAAAACACTTACGGTTTCTGTTTTTCTTCAAGACAAATCGCTTTTTTATAGCATTAATAGAAATGCTTCCACTGTATTGTCTAATTCGTTACTTGGCCTGGTACGTGAAGATGCAGACTTTTCTAAAAACCTGTCTGTCCTATCGGTTTCCAAGAACGAACTCATTAAAGACAACTATACCCTTAAAAATGGTAAAAGATTAAACAATCAATACCTGGCCAACAGGAGAGTTCTCCACCTGCAAAATGCCTCTTCAAAAAAAATGGATGTTATTTTTCAGGTTTCTGATGATGGCGTAGCTTTCCGTTATTACTTCCCTGATAGTGATAAGCAACTCAAAAAAATAACCGAAGAAAAAACGGCATTTCATTTCCTTACAGCTACCAAAGCATGGCTGCAGCCTATGGCAGTAGCCAAAACCGGCTTTGAAAGCACCAATCCGTCTTACGAAGAACATTACAAAAAAGAGATCAATGTAGGTACGCCGGCACCAACAGCTGCGGGTTGGGTATATCCGGCACTTTTTAATTATAAAGATACCTGGTTGCTCATTACCGAAACAGGTTTAGATGGCAATTATTGCGCCACCCGGTTAAAACAAAATTCGCCTGATGGGAATTACCAGGTGGGCTTCCCTGATCCCAGAGAAGCTTTTACCAATCAGAATGTAAATCCCGAATCTACCCTACCCTGGTATAGCCCTTGGAGGGTGATTGCTATCGGCAGCCTTAAAAAAGTAACCGAATCTACCTTAGGTACAGACCTGGCTGATCCTGCAAAGGCAAACATCAACCCGGATTTATTCCCACTTGGTAAAGCTTCATGGAGCTGGATCATGCTGAAAGATGATTCGATTATCTATGATGTACAAAAAAGATACATTGATTTTGCGGCTGATATGAAATGGGAATACTGCCTGATTGATGCAGATTGGGATACCAAAATAGGTTACGAAAAAATGAAGGAGCTGGCTGATTACGCCAAATCAAAAAAGGTAAGCCTGTTGCTCTGGTACAATTCTGCAGGAGATTGGAATACGGTAAAATACACGCCTAAAAATAAATTAACCACAAAAGAAAGCCGCCTGAAAGAATTTGCTTTACTTCAAAAAATGGGCATTAAAGGTATAAAAATAGACTTTTTTGGAGGCGATGGCCAATCAATGATTCGGTATTACCTTGAGCTTTTTAAAGATGCAGCCAAATTTGGTTTAAGCGTAAACTGCCACGGCGCCACTTTACCAAGGGGATGGCAACGTACTTATCCGAACCTGCTTACCATGGAATCAATCAAAGGCATGGAATTTATCACTTTCAGCCAGTACGATGCCGATCAAGAGCCTACGCATGCCACAACCATCCCGTTTACGAGGAATATTTTCGATCCAATGGATTTTACGCCAATGAATCTCACTAAAATTCCAAACATTAAGCGTAAAACAACCAGTGCATTTGAGTTGGCCCTGCCTGTAATTTTTCAATCAGGCATTCAACACCTGGCCGAATCTCCCGATGGAATGGCTACCGTACCGCCTTATGTTAAATCGTTCCTGCAAAACTTTCCATCGGGCTGGGAAGACACTAAACTGATTGATGGTTATCCGGGTAAATTTGTTGTAATGGCGCGTAAAGCAGGTTCAAAGTGGTATATAGCAGGTATAAATGGCGAAGCCAATGCTAAAGCAGTAAATTTTGATCTGGCGAAGTATAAAGGGAAGAAGGCAACATTAATTACCGATGGAAACGAAGAATTATCCTTTACCCAAACGGAAGTAAGCCCTAACGCGAATTTTAACATCACCATGAAACCTTTCGGTGGTTTTGTAATTGTTGTAGAATAACATGATGAAAAGAATAGCATATTTTTTCCCCTTATTGTTCATCTTCTTTTTTAGCGCGCAGGCACAAAGCCGTAAAGACGTTTATCTTTTCGCCTATTTTAAAGGCAACGGAGAAGATGGTTTGCACCTGGCCTACAGTACCGATGCCTATAATTGGACAACCCTTAAAAACGATCAATCTTTCCTTGCTCCTACTGTGAGTAAAGACAAACTAATGCGCGATCCTTGCATTATCCGCGGGGCTGATGGATTATTTCATATGGTTTGGACAGTGAGCTGGAAAGATAAAGGAATAGGTTATGCCAGCTCAAAAGACCTGATCAATTGGAGCGAACAACAATTTTTACCGGTAATGGCCAAAGAAGAAGGTGCGCGAAATACCTGGGCACCAGAAATTACTTATGACGGGCAGACCAAAACCTACATGATTTATTGGGCAACTACCATTACTGGCCAATTTAATGAAACAGCTTCAAAGGCAGAAAGCGGATACAACCACCGCATATACTATGTTACTACTAAAGATTTCAAAACCTTTTCTGAAACTAAACTGCTCTACGACCCGGGCTTTAATGTTATTGATGCCACTATCGTTAAAAACGGTAAACAGTTTATCATGTTTTTAAAGGATGAAACCCCTCAGCCTGCCCAAAAAAACATTAAAATGGCTTATGCCGATCAATTGATTGGTCCTTACAGTAAAGCCGGAAATCCAATTACCGGAAATTACTGGGCTGAAGGACCAACAAGCTTAAAAACCGGTAATACCTGGATGGTGTATTTTGATAAGTACCGTGATCACCAATACGGGGCAATCCAATCTACTGATTTAAAAAACTGGACTGATGTTTCAGATAAGATTTCCTTGCCAAAAGGCTTAAGACACGGTACCATATTAATCATTAAAGAAAAAGAGCTGAAAACTTTATTAAGGCAATAAAACACTCAGGATCAATATTATGCTCCTGCTTAAACAAGTTAAGCAGGAGCATTTTTTTTCATCTACTTAATAATACTTTCTTTTAGATCCTGAAACAAGTTACCATTTTCAGATCCTATAGAAGAATCGTCCTTTCGACTGAAGCGTGCCAGTTTTTCACCGGTGACAGAACGGAGAAATCTATAGAGACAGATTTAGCTTCGCTGAGCAATCGTGGTTCTCGGCTACGTTGCACTCCGCTCGAAATGATTGTTATGATAAAAACAAATTTTACGCAGCTATATTATAGTTATTTTTATAGCTGACTTGATTTTTAATAACTGCAGCAATTCTCAATGCTATTTTGTTTCTAACGGCATT
>NZ_JBHULL010000002.1:0-199612 GCF_042684385.1 Pedobacter vanadiisoli
GATTAACGGTTTAATTATTTAAACCGTTAATCGACTTCAAACTCCGGGCTCCCAACTATTTACCGCTTCTTCTTTCTGCCTGATTTAAAGTATCTTCAATTACCTTTCTCATTTGTACAGCGGCATCCAGCAGCTTAGGGTTACCATCAAAATCGCCGTAAATAACTACATGTTTTGATTTTTCCTTGTATTTAAACAGCAGATCGTAACGGGGAACGGCCATTGATTTCGGACTTTTCTTTCCGATGGTATCCGGAAAATTCCAAAGGCCTATTTCATTTGCTTTAGCGTGCATATAAAGGATATCATCGCTTTTTAAGAAAATCTTTTTACGGATGGTTGAATCTGATTTGGTAACATACTGGTATTCGCCAGTAGCCGAATTATAGCTGTTTTCTAAAGTATCTTTTACACCCCATTTATATTCCATTGATACAAAATCAGCTTTTCTGAACGGTGCATTCTGGATAATTGGTTTGTAATAGATATAGCAATAAATAATCATCGGAACGATGATGGTAATGGCTAAGAATATCTTTTTTCCTCTACTTGACACTTTTATATTGAATTATTGAATGAATATTTAATTATTGAATGAGAGCATAAACCCTAAACTTAAGCCTCCTTAAGCTCCCCTTCCCACTTACTTACTACAGCCGTGGCAATACTGTTTCCAACCACATTGGTCGCAGAACGCCCCATATCCAATAAAGGATCTATACCGATTAATAAGGCTAAACCTGCCTCAGGGATATTAAAACTGGCTATTGTTCCCGCAATTACGACCAACGATGCCCTTGGCACACCAGCAATCCCCTTACTAGTAAGCATTAAGATTAACAGCATAGAAATCTGCTGTTCAAAGCCTAAATGAATACCGTAAGCCTGTGCGATAAAGAGGGAAGCAAAAGTCATATACATCATCGAACCATCAAGGTTAAATGAATAACCCAATGGCAAAACGAAACTTACAATCTTATCCTTACAGCCAAAACGTTCCAATAACATCATGGTTTTGGGGTAAGCGGCTTCACTGCTTGCCGTACTAAAAGCCAGAATAGCTGGTTCTTTCATGTCGTTTACCAGGCGAAAAATGCGTTTTTTCAACACTAAAAAACCTAAAAAGATCAATACACACCATAAAATACCCAATCCGAAGTAAAATTCTCCTATAAATATGGCATAAGTATTCAAAACGTTAAGTCCTTGCTTGGCTATAATAGCCGTCATGGCCCCAAAAACGGCCAATGGTGCAAAATTCATTACATAACCGGTCATTTTTAAGATAACGTGGGCTATCGCATCAAAAGCTTTTATTACAATCTGTCCTAAATCGCCAATTGCGGCCGTTGCCACGCCAAAAAACAACGAAAATACTACAATCTGTAAAATTTCATTATTTGCCATCGCTTCGGCAATACTTTTCGGGAAAACATGGGCAATAAAATCTTTAACACTCATGGCAGCTTTCTGGATGCCCGTATTCACCAAATGATCAGGTAAAGATAATTTCATGTGTCTTCCGGGCTCGAAAAGGTTCACCAGGATCATTCCCAGTACCAGCGACATTAACGACATGGCCAGGAACCAGCCCAATGTCTTACCTCCTATACGTCCTACGGCCTTAATATCGCCAACTTTGGCTACCCCTACCACCAGGGTGGTAAATACTAACGGGGCAACAATCATTTTAATCAGTCGGAGAAAAATATCACTCAGGAGCGTAAAATATTCTAACTTCTTCTCCCTGATTTCTTCATTCTCTTTTTTGATTTTAGAATTGGCCTTTTTTTCAGCCTTTAACTGTGTGTAAGCAATGCTTGTGGTATCGGTTGATTTGGCAATGCTTACCTCTATACTTTTAATCTTTGCATCGGCGTTGATTATGTTTTGGTTATAAAAACCGATGGAGTTTACATTTAAAATATAGCCAAGTGCTATACCCGCAATCAGCGCAATGAAAATAAAAAGCGTGAGTTTGTTTTTCTTCATGAATATAAAAAGTTTGTAGTACTCTTAATTTGGTAAAACTACAACATTTACTTCGTGTAACAAATTTTGATAACAGGTGGTACTAAAAAATATCCCTACGTGATTAAGCTACGCCATCCGGAAAAGCAAAAATAATGTAAACAAAATATAGAAGAAAGAGGGTACACAGATGTAAAAATCATTATCCATCTGTGCACTGCTTTAGTTAAAAATTTTTAACTAAATGACATCAAAAAATATATTATTTTTGGCCCGGGGTGTAACAAAAAGTGCACATCCTCATCTAAAACGCAACTATCATTCCCTAAATGGAACAAAAAGACAAGTTATTTAAAGAGATCTTCGATTCAAATTCCAAAAAGATATTCCATTTATGTTATGGTTATACTGGCGATACCGACGCTGCAAATGATCTTTTACAGGAAACGTTTTTAAAGGTTTGGCAAAACCTGGACAAATTCAGGAACAAATCTTTAATTTCTACATGGATCTACAGAATTGCAGTAAACACCTGTTTAACGTATTTAAGGTCGGAAAAAAGACAGGCAAAAGACGAATTAACAGATAATATTATTGAAAATAAGGTAGAAGAGTTTTCGGAAAAGAACGAACAGGTGGCCCTCCTTTATAAATGTATCTCAAAGCTTGAAGAAAACGACCGTTTGATTATTACCATGGTGCTTGATGAGTTGCCATACCACGAAATTGCAGACATATCAGGAATAAGTGAAGGCAATTTAAGGGTAAAAATTCACCGAATTAAACAAAAATTAACAGAATTATATAGCCAGTATGCAAGCGTTTGATCAAATACAGGAGTTGTGGCAAAAGCATGAGGTAGAAGTTAAGGTTTCTGCCGATGAGATGCTGCAGCAAGCGAAGAAAGAAGTAAATGGATTAAGGCTTAAATCGGCTTTAAACATTTTGGGTATGTTGGCCTCTTTTATTGCCATCGCAGCCTTATGGATATTTTTTCATTTCGAATCGTGGACTACCCATGTTGGTATCAGCATTACCATTATTGCCATTGGCGTATACACCTTAATTCTTTACCGCGACTACAGGCTGATTTCGAAAACCGATTTTACCGCACATCCGCACGAATACCTCAATAATTTAAAGACCTATCAATTAAACCGCTATAAACTATACAACTCACTGTATTGGTTCTATGTAATTGCGCTTTCATTGGGCATCATTTTCTATTTTGTAGAAATTCTTGGTCACTTTAGCACGGTTCAGAAAGTTTTGGCTATCGGTTTAACAGCCTTATGGATGTTGTTCTGCTCCACTATTTTAAGAAAAGCAGTAATAAGCAGGGAAAAAGAACGTATTTCTTTATTGATCGAGAAATTTGAGCGCATCAGCGAACAGATTTCTACACCGGAGTAATTTTAGGCACGGTTTTTTCGTTGTAAAAATCTATACATGAAGAAACTGATTATACCCTTATTATTTTTGCTGGCTTTACCCTGCACTTTTGCTTTTAAGCAAGACCTCAGCCAACCGGTACAATTGGATTGGGAAACCCATTATAAAGGTAAAGCCGATATGCGATCGCCATTTTTAGCTTTAACCGCTATGACATGGAAATACAGCTATGAAAGCACCGTTTACCGTAACCGCGTGGTGATTAAGCTTAAAAACGATGTCAGCATTGATAAAAACAGGTCGTGGGTGAAATGGGATAAGATTAAAAATCCGGAAATCAGGGCGAGCCTTTTACACCACGAACAGGGCCACGCCAATATTCAGTACATTTTACTTTTAGAGGCCGAAAGGGTACTGAAAAACCGGAATTATTCGATTAATAATTACAAGGCACAGATTTCGGACCTGGCCAACCAGATCAGCAGTTTTTTTGATACCATGCAGCGTAATTATGATGATGAAACCGAACATGGCAGCAATCATAAAATGCAGGCACGCTGGGACGAAATTATCCAGGATAAAATGGAAGAATCGAGAGCTGCACTGGCTGAGTTACAGAACTAATTTTGGGATAAATACGATGGCACCAACCGCCACAGCTAAAATTGCAGCAACTAAAACTGCCGCTGCCGCCAGGTCTTTTACCACTTTGATTTTTGGATGATAATCCGGTGAAACCACATCGGCCAGTTTCTCAATAGAAGAATTGATAATTTCGGCTACAAAAACAGCTGAAATAACAGATAAAATCGCAATCCATTCTAAAGCGGATATTTTGAGATAGAAAGACAAACCAACAGCCATTATAGCAGCAAATAAATGAACTCTCCCGTTATGATCGTTAAGAAAAAAGAGTTTTAAACCATTAAATGCATATTTAAAGCTCTTTATACGGTCGATAATTGAAAATTGCTGGTTGTTCATTGTTTTTAAAATTCGTCATCCTGAATTTATTTCAGGAATGACGCTGCTTCATATGCTGCAGGCCCTACTCTTTTCATCCTAAACCTTTTAGCCTATACCTTAATTCACCTTTTCTCTTCAGGCTTCACTTCACTCGTAGAAAAACTATTCCCGCTCAGTTTATACTGATAGGTTTTGGTAATCGTTTTTGTACTATCTGCAGCATCTTTTACCGGAAAAGAGCGGAAAAGATCGCCGTTTTTAATAAAAAATTTATCATTACCCCTGTAACCTTTTTTCTGGCTTGTGCTTAAAGACGGAAAACCGATTTTATTGAAGTCGCCACCCGCATATTCGAACACATTCAGGTCTAAAACATTTTTTTTACTTAACAATTGAATATACAGTTCAGGGTTACCATCATTGTCAAGATCCATATTCCAGGCATCGGTTATAATGCCTTTGCGATCTACCGCAACCGATTTATAATTGTTGCGGATAGAATCAGACATTAGGATCTGGTACCCGCCAACAGAGTCTACTCCTTTTCCCCAGCTTACAACTTCAAAATTTAACCCCGGTTTTATTTCTATATCTTTATAAAAACGGAAAGGATTCTTTTCTACTTTGACCGTTTCAGTTTTAACTTCTTTAGGCTTTTCTTCGGTGCATGCAAAACAAAACAGCACCCCTGTAATTAACAAAAGGCGCTGTAATGTATATTTCTGTAGTTTCATTCTATTTGGGTTCATTTTGGTTGTCCCAAATTAAGAATTTTAGCCTATCTAAGCAACAGATTTTATTTCTTTGCTTCGGCTTTAACTTCAGGCGCTCCGTTGTTTAAAACCGTTTCGCTAACTACACTTCTCCTGCCACTAGGAGCAATTACAATGGTTTTTAATACCCTTTTTTCTCCCTGTGGAACAGTAATCTTAAATGGGGCCGTGTATAAAAATGCATTTTCTGAAGGACGTGCCAAATCAATAGTATAATAAATTTTTGCTCCTGTTACCGGTACTTTTAAATCAATGGTAAATTCGCCGCCGGTTAAAGGTTTATCACTTTGTCCAATAGGTGTAGGCACCCAGAAATTAATTCCCATTTTATCTAAACGTGCCAAATGTACCGGTAAGCGCTGCTCTGAGAAGTTCTTTAAATCTTTACGCTCCATCGGCGACCATGCAATTTCAGACAAAGCCAATAAACGGGGAAATGCATGGTTTTCGGCTTTAGCCGTGGTTTTAATATATTCTGTCCACAAATTAGCCTGCACACCTTTAATATATTTCCTTTCGTCAGCCGTTAATACTTTCGGAATCGGATCATAGGCGTAGATCTTTTGATAAGGCGCAAATCCACCAATGGTTACCGGTTCGTCTGGAGAGTTTGATTGTTTATGGTCGATATACAAACCCATCGAACCTGGGGTCATAATAACATCGTGTTTTTGTTGTGCAGCAGCAATTCCACCATCTTCGCCCCTCCAGCTCATTACTGTGGCATTCGGTGCCAGACCACCCTCTAGAATCTCATCCCAACCGATAATTGAACGTCCTTTACTGTTCATATACTTTTCGATGGTCTGAATAAAATAACTCTGTAATTCGTGTTCATCTTTCAGGCCTTTCTCTTTCATCAAATTCTGACAGAAAGTTGATTCTTTCCAATAGGTTTTTGGGGCTTCATCACCCCCAATATGGATATATTTAGAAGGAAAGATCGCCATCACCTCATCCAAAACATTTTCTAAAAAAGTAAAAGTATTGGTTGATGGTACGAAGATGTCATCAAAAACACCCCAGGTTTGTTGTACCTGTTTACCTTTTCTACTACCTGCCCATGGGGTCTTATCGCTGATAAAAGTATCACGATCAGGGAAACAACTTAACTCGGGGTATGCAGCAATCGCAGCAGAAGCGTGACCGGGTAATTCAATCTCCGGAATTACGGTAATGTATTTCTCTGCAGCATACCTTACAACTTCTTTGGCTTCATCCTGGGTATAAAAACCTTTTACCGGGGTAAGGTAATTACCATTGCCCGGATAATTACCGATAATGGTACCATTGCGGACAGAACCGATCTGGGTAAGTTTAGGATATTTTTTTATTTCCAATCTCCAGCCCTGATCTTCGGTTAAATGCCAGTGGAAAGTGTTGATTTTGTAATAAGCCAGCTGATCGATGTATTTTTTGATAAAAGAAACCGGGAAGAAATGGCGGCCAACATCCAACATTGTTCCACGGTAGTTAAAACGCGGATAATCATTAATGTTAACTGCGGGTATCATAATTTTATCGGCTACTTTATCGGGCATCATCTGCATGGCCGATTGTACAGCATAAAAAAGCCCTGCTCCTTTTCCGGTTAAAACAACCTGTTTGGGCGTAACTTTAATGGTATAACCTTCAGCAGGTAATTGATCTGCGCCAACAGATGTTAGTACAATTGCTTTTTGGTTAGGTTGGGGAGTTTTGGTTTCTCTTAAAGCAAAACCTGCTTTACTAACAATAAAAGCATTTAATAAATCGGTCATTTTTGAACCGTCTATGCTCTGATTTACCAAAACCGTTGTTTTATCCAGAATGAAAGTTCCGTTTGCCTTGGTAATGGACACGGGTGCAGGAATAATCCCCAGGTTGGGATCGCTCTGTGCAAATGCTCCCGCGCTGATTAATACTGCGGTAAAAATCGAAAATACCTTGTTCATGTGTGTGTTTAGGTTTTTGTACTATTTAGTTAATTATTTTAACCAAGATAGAGATTATGGTTTTATTCCAAATCCCACATTTCTGTTACAATCAAGATCAACCGTTTGACTGTATCGTATAACGCAGATAAATATAATAGTATCGGAAAGCCGAATTTATAAAAGCAGCAGTTTAAATATGTTTTCAAAGCTACAAAGCACCCTGCCTGAAGAAACAGCCATGCTGGCCTTAGACTGATAAAACGCAGAACAATAACTATACTTCCGTTCTCGTTACCACCAATTTTCGTTCAATGGTGCCATAAACAATTAAATACTGTGCGGTCATGTAAGCAGCCATCAACAGTACGCCACTATACGAAATGGGCTGAACAAACTTGTCAATAGCTAAAACACTGTCAGACAGCAAAAAAGATAAGGCTCCATAAAGAATAAGTTTAAAACTAAATATATTCACTTTCCCGTATCGATTAACAGCCATAATCGCCATAACCGTTATCACGATTGCATACATTAAAACGGGAAACTGCATTGGTCCAAGATGAGGCTGCAAATAGAAGAACAAACCTGAGCAAAAAATAGCAAATGCACCAACGATCCATAAAAAGTATGGTGTTTTATGGCTTGGGTTGGATTTATGATCGAGCATAAAAGCCCTGATATAAAAAATATGACAAACCAAAAAAGCAACCAGAGCAAATATAAAGAAACCTGTTCTTCCGTTCTGTAGCATCAATAGCATATCTCCTGCCCATGCAAAAATTAAACCTGCAAAAATTCTTTTATGAAAACGTCCTTTCAAATTTGTACTTAGATAAAGCCACACCAAAAGTACCACTGTAATTAATGGCCTCGATAAATTACTCAATTCGATATTTTTAGCATATTCTGCATATAGCTGAACCACAAAAACGAGTAAAAATATAAATGAATATAACCTAGTCTTCATCGGGATCGGGATTTGCTTTTGCAAATTAAGGAACCAAATTACGGATATTAACTGGATAGCCAGAAAAATTCCCAATAAAGTTGTACTAACTCCAAAACAACATCACGGAAAATACTAATGATACCAGGTTAAAATATTTAGCCAGTAATTCCATCTGATCCTTAATATCCACACTGTTTAAATCCCAATCCTTTTCATGTAAAATTTATGCGTGTTTTATATTTTCTGTTGATTTTTATCAAATTCGGCTTAACTTTGACTTACAAAAAAAAATGGACCTGGCATTACTGCCTTTTCTGTTTTATTCATCCCCATCGATATGAAAAAATCAGTTCTCTTTTTGTTTGCATTGGTTAGCTCATTTTATGCAAAAAGCCAAACTTTAGTATTGGCTAAAGATGCAGCCAAATACGTTGGTAAAAATGTAACCATCTGCGATTCGGTTTACAGTACCAAAGGACTTGAAAAATTAACTTTGATTAATTTAGGGGGGGCTTATCCGAAAGAACTGGTTACGGTGGTCATTAATAAACAGGATGAAAGCAAATTTCCATCTGAGCCTTACAGCATGTTTATGGGGAACAAAATCTGTGTGACGGGAATAGTAAGCGAGTTTAAAGGTAAGCAGCAAATCGTAGTTACCGATCCAAAACAGATTGTTGTGAAATAACCACATATCACAATCTATTACTATACAGATTTTTACAAGCTCTACATAAAGTAATAATTAATTTATACAGTGCGTTATTTTTTTTTATCCAATATTCAGAACCTCATTACGGCATAATCTTTCACCCTTAATAGTTTAAATACGGCCAATCGGCATTTATTATCATGAGGTCTGGCCTGCTGATTTTTTGAATGAAGTCTAAAACGTACCGGTGGTTTTAACTATGCGCAGCAAAACAACCTAAGCACCTCCTAGTTAAAGGAGGTAAGCTTCGGCTTGAGCGTTAACACTAAGTTATTATTTACGGAAAAATCTGATGGCAAGTGCCTCTTCAGTCGGCAGGAAATTATCCTGCCAACCTCGTAAGCATAGATATCCTTATTATCTGCCTCGAAGATTCAAAATCCTTTTAATATTTCATAACGGATTATACATACAGGCATATTTCCTTGATGAATCGTTTTGTTTCCTTGATGAATTTTTTCCATCACTGTAGTTTTTATCATACCAAAAACTTAATGATCAGGTAAGGTAAGCCCAAAGCAACAGCACTACCGTAAATAATATCAAGCCAAAAGAAAGATCCCAATGCGCCGGCATATATAAAACCGACTATTGGAGTTACTACAATTTTAGACAGCCATGAAGTTGTTTTTGATTTTACCACGGCATTCCATAAACTGTTTGCATCGCCAGTGCTTGGAAAGGCATGTGCTCCGATTGAAATGGCCAGATACATGAGCAAATAATCTAAAACATTGGCCGAATCGAATTTAAACTGCAGTGCAGCAGAAAAACCGATAACAAAACACAGCAGGGAGTTAACAATAAAAGGCCCTACAGAAATAAATACTGTTTGATAAACCTTTTGCGCAGGCTCATGTATAACGTAGCCTACTGGGTTTTCGGGCCTGAAATAACAAACTTCGAATACCGGAACTTTAAATAGCCTGCAGAACAGCTGGTGTGCTAGTTCATGTACAATTACGCCTGGAAAAGTTGCAATACTGATAAATATACCTGGAATAAACATGATTTTATTTTTTAATTACCTGTAAACTTCTGAACCCAAAATAATGGGCGATAAACGTTTCGATATTGTGCTGTCGCCCGACTCGGTTTCGTGGGCCCTGATCTTGGCCAAACTTGCCAGGCTTTCTTTTTTCCTGCCGGCAAAATAGTCGACCATTGCCATAGCTTCAATAGCGCTATCATCATTAGGATCAAGGGCAAGGGCTTTTGAAGCAAAAACAGCAGCCTCTTTATCATGTTTTCGTTTAAGTTCAATCCTGGCCTTTTGCGATATCGCATAAATATTTTCGGCATTAAATGCCAATAATCGGTCACATAATGCCAAAGCTTCATCATACCTTGCCGTATTTCTTCTAACAGCAGTTTTCAAGCTTAAAGCCTGGTAAAAATTAGGATCAACCTCCAATACCTTGTTAATAATACTATCAACACGGGCATAATCTTTTTTCTCAAATAAAAAGTTGGCAATATGCGTTTTTAATGCAATTTCATCGGTACTGTCCAGTATGGCCAATAGTTTACCCTTATCCTGAGCAACAGCTACAATACGTTTGTACATCAGCGTATCCTTAGGAAAAAACTGGACAATATATTCAGAGGCTGCATTTACCGTGTTTAATAAGTCTTCATCCTCTGTTTTAACATCCGCAACTTTGCCAAAAGCGATTTGGTAGGTTTCAAAATCAAAATTATAGGCACTTGCAACCATCATATAGGCATTGGCATTAAAGTGTTCCGGAAACTGGTTCAATACCAAACTTAACTCACGTTGAGCCGTTACAAAATGTTTTTGATCGATGGCATTTTCCGCTTTGCCTAAATGCACTGCAGCAGAAATGTATTTCTGCGTGCGCACCAAACTGATTATTACAACTACCAGGATACCAATCCCGAAAAACCTGATCCATTTAGGTATGGGATATTTAATTAAACTTTTCCGGCAATCAGAACATAAATTAATGTTGTAACCGGGCTCGTACGAGTTTACCTGACAGTTTACGCAAAGGTTTTCGTTAAAATGGTTTTCTGTTACACCTTGGGTGGGATGATTTTCCTGCATATGAGATTCGTTAAGCCAATAAAGATAATATTTTTTAGCAATTTCGGCTATGAGGACCTACATATAATAAAAAGCCCTTTTTTTTGTTTCGATTGGCATAAAATCTATAGTTTTGAATTTTACTTTTTTAGCAATTTCGGCTATGAGGACCTACATATAATAAAAAGCCCTTTTTTTTGTTTCGATTGGCATAAAATCTATAGTTTTGAATTTTACTTTTTTAGCAATTTCGGCTATGAGGACCTACATATAATAAAAAGCCCTTTTTTTTGTTTCGATTGGCATAAAATCTATAGTTTTGAATTTTACCCTGTCTATGAATACTTTTTTGAACCGAAATGCCTTAATTTTTATACTTGCCGTACTGATTGTATGCTTTGCCGCTCTGAGTTTTTTTATTGCGCAACATCCTATTCTCCCTTTTGATATTAAATTTTCACTGTTTATTCAGCAATACCATGCAGATTGGCTGGATAAACTGATGCTGGCCATCAGCTTTTTTGGCGAGCTCCCCTTTTCCCTGCTCTCGGTAGTATTGGTGGCTGCCATTTTTTATTGGCAGAAATATAAACGCGAGGCCTTATTTATTTCAACCGTTTTATTATCGGGCCTGATTATTTTGGGGATAAAAAATGTAATTAACCGCCCAAGACCAACAGCATTTTATGTCCGTTTGGTGGAGGTTAACCGCTTTCAGAGTTATCCCAGTGGACACGTATTATCTTATACCCTATTTTTTGGCTTTCTGATCATCCTGATGAACACTTCGAAAACCATCCCTAAACACACAAAAAATATTGTTACATACTTATCAATATTTTTGATCGTGACTATTGCGCCCTCAAGGATTTATTTAGGTGCACATTGGTTTACCGATACCGTTGGAGGCTTTTTACTAGGGCTTATTTGCCTTTTTCCTTTATGTTATTTCTATTTCAGGAAAAAGCAGGTTAATCCTTAAAAATTACACCGGGCTTTACTTTTTCTTCGTTAAATGTTAAATTTTGCATTGATGAGCCGGTTTTAACTCAATCATAAAAAAATCTGATAATTTTGTTGCCATGATAATCCCTAAACCCAAAGCTTTTCTTTTCGATTTAAATGGCACCATGATTAACGACATGGCTTTTCATAACGAGGCGTGGCACAACATCCTAACAAAGGATTTAGGTGCAAATATTAGTTTCGATGCCGTTAAAAAACAGATGTACGGTAAAAATCAGGATCTTTTAGAACGTGTTTTTGGTGTAGGTTATTTCTCCCAGGAACAGATAGATCAAATTTCTATCGAAAAAGAGCGAAGGTACCAGGCTGCTTACAAAAAGCATTTGACATTAATAACTGGCTTAGATAATTTTCTCGAAAGGGCGAAACAATCGGGTATCCAAATGGCAATTGGCTCTGCTGCAATTCCCTTCAATATCAATTTTGTACTTGATAATTTAAATATCCGCTCTTATTTTAAAGCCATAGTTAGTGCTGAAGATGTGGCAAATAGTAAACCTGATCCTGAAACTTTTACCAAAGGGGCAGAAATTTTAGGTGTTTCTGCAAGCGAATGTATTGTTTTTGAAGATGCCCCAAAGGGCGTTGAAGCGGCACAAAATGCCGGAATGAAATGTGTAGCCTTAATAACTATGCATAGCAAAGAGGAATTTTCAACATATCACAATATTATTGCTTTTATAGAAGATTATACAGATCCGGTTTTACAGGATCTTTTCTAAATTTTATTGCAAAATCTTATTATCCCTTAAAACTGACTATTATTGTGGCAATCAAATCCTAAATATGAATCAAAACATTTCAACAGACCGTTACGATAAAATGTTATACCGCCGTTGTGGAAACAGCGGCTTAAAATTGCCCGCAATATCGTTGGGTTTGTGGCATAATTTCGGACATGTAAACGTTTTTGAAAACAGCAAAAACTTAATTTATACTGCTTTTAACAATGGAATTACCCATTTCGATTTAGCAAATAATTATGGTCCGCCTCCTGGTTCGGCTGAAGAAGTTTTTGGAAAAATCCTTCACGAAGATTTTAAGGGCTACCGTGATGAAATGATTATTTCAAGCAAAGCGGGATATACCATGTGGGATGGCCCTTATGGCGACTGGGGTTCGAAAAAATACCTGGTTTCTAGTTTAGACCAGAGCTTAAAACGTATGAAACTGGATTATGTTGATATTTTTTACCACCACCGCCCTGATCCGGAAACCCCATTGGAAGAAACCATGGGCGCTTTAAGCTTAATGGTTCAGCAAGGAAAGGCTTTATACGTAGGCATATCAAACTATCAGGCAGAAGATGCTGCAAAGGCCATCAACATTTTAAAAGATAACGGTACACCATGTTTAATTCATCAACCTAAATATTCGATGTTCGAACGCTGGGTTGAAGGTGGCTTACTTGATGTTTTGAAAAAAAATGGTGTTGGCTGTATTCCATTTTCGCCATTGGCACAGGGTTTACTTACCGACAAATATTTACATGGTATCCCTTCCGATTCGAGGGTAGCTACCAGTGGTATTTTTCTCAAAGAAAGTAATATTACCCCAGAGAAATTAGCTGTAATTGCCAAGTTAAATGAGGTGGCCAAATCACGTGGACAAAAACTAGCACATATGGCTTTATCCTGGATATTGAAAGATAACAGAATTACCACGGTTCTTATAGGTGCCAGTAAACCAGAGCAAATAACAGATTCAATTAAAGCTTTAGATAATATTGAATTTAGTGCTGTTGAAATAAAATTGATTGATGAGATTTTAAGCTAAAAACTCAGTCCTTATCTCGTCGGCAACAGGGAAATCTTTGAAGACATCTAATAAACATGGTTCAAAGATTTCTCTTCCTACTTAATTTCCTCTCCGATAGACGCATCTTTTTTCTGGGATAGTTTTCGGCATCATGTTAAACTTGCCTTGAAAACTACAGCATGGAACAGCCAAGTTCAGGCTTCCGGAATAGCGTATTACCAAGTTTAAACATCCTTCTTTTCACTCACAGACTAACCTTATTTAGAATAAATAAAAATAATTTTGTTATTCCGCTGCAAAAGCAGTTCCTTTGCGGCAAATAAGAATTAATCTAAATAAATGAACAAAAAATTTACTTTTCTTTTAAATGTAATTGCCCTTCTCCTGTTTTTAGCAGGAAATACCATGGCGCAGGGTAAAAATGGATCGGTATCAGGCTCGATTAAAACCAGCGATGGTAATCCAGCCAGT
Source organism: Pedobacter vanadiisoli (assembly GCF_042684385.1). Classification (NCBI taxonomy): domain Bacteria; kingdom Pseudomonadati; phylum Bacteroidota; class Sphingobacteriia; order Sphingobacteriales; family Sphingobacteriaceae; genus Pedobacter; species Pedobacter vanadiisoli. Next base: position 13,982 of record NZ_JBHULL010000002.1, read on the forward strand.
TATGTAAGTGTTGGTTTAAAAAACACGGGTAAAACTACGCAAACTGATGAGAAAGGTAATTTTATCATTAAAAATGTAATCCCCGGGAATTATACCATCAAAACATCTGCTATTGGCATTTCTGCCCAGGAAAAATCAATTACTATTGTTGCTGGCGAAACTACAAATGCTGATTTCACCATTGCGGAATCTTCGTCGCAGTTAGACGAGGTAGCCATTAGCGGTTATAAGACGCCAAACAGAAAACCCGTTAACCTAGGCAAAATTGCCATTGCACCAATGGATCTTCCACAGGCAGTACAGGTTATTGGAAGACAGTTAATTGTTGACCAACAAGTAAATAGCCTGGGCGATGTAATGAAAAACGTGAACGGAGTAGCTTTGGGTGCCAATCGGGGCAGCGTTGGCGAAAACTTCTTCGCAAGGGGTTATAGCCTGGGTAGTAATAACGTTTTCAAAAATGGTGCAAGAACAACTATAGGTGGTAGCCCGGAGGCGAGTACATTAGAATCGGTAGAAGTTTTAAAAGGAAGTGCGGCATTGCTTTATGGTGGTGTAACCGGCGGAGCTGTTGTGAACATGGTTACCAAGAAACCTAAATTCGAAAATGGTGGTGAAGTAAGCATGAGAACTGGCAGTTATGATCAATACAAACCCACAGTTGATCTTTATGGTCCGATTTCAAAAAAACTTGCTTTTAGAGCCATTACTACTTACGAAAGTGCCGGGAGTTTTAGGGATTTTGTAAAATCAAAACGTTTTTATATTAATCCATCGTTATTATATAAGATAAGCGAACAAACAGAGGTTCTGGTTCAGGGTGATTATTTGAAAAGTGATTTCACTCCGGATTTTGGTGTAGGATCAGTGAATAATCAGATTGTAGATTTTGGTCGTGATAAATTCATTAACACGCCTTGGGCTTACAATAAAACGAATACGACGACTGCTCAGGCCAATTTAACACATAAATTTAACGAAAACTGGAAATTAAGTGCAATTGGATCTTTCCAGGCATATAACCGAAATTATTATGGATCAGAGCGTATACAGGCGAATGCAGCAGGTATTTCTGCCAGAAATCTTTCGAGAGCGCTAAGTAAAGAATATACTTACAACCAGCAGATCAACATTAACGGAAGTTTTAGTACCGGAAGCATTAAACACACTGTTTTATTTGGTGTAGATGCAGATCAATCGAGAGTAACCAGCAATGCTTTTGCTTTCGGAAAAGATGCCAAGGGGGCTAATATCACTACCTTAAATTATGGTAATGTTAATGTATTCGATCCGGCTACCTATTATGGTTCAGGAATAATGCCTGAAGCATTTGGTATAACCAGCACACTTGCCCCGATCTATAGATACGGTGCTTTTGTTCAGGATTTGATCGAAATAACTGAAAAATTTAAAGTATTGGCAGGCTTACGTTATACAGACCAGAAAAATGCAAGTTCGAGGGCGCTGAACTTAGAAAATGGGGCAATAACGAGGGGAGCCACAAAGTTTGATGATGCTTTTTCCCCTAAAGTGGGATTGATATACCAGCCTCTTAAAACTACTTCCATGTATATTAGTTATGCTGGCAACTTTATAACCAATACAGGTACCGACATTTATTTTGACGCACTCCCACCATCGTTAGTAGATCAATATGAAGCCGGCATAAAAAATGATTTCTTTGGAGGCAGATTATCGGCGAACTTAACTTATTATAAAATTAAGAACAGCAACACGGCACAAACTGCAACGTTTGACCAAAATGGTAATCTTAACTCAAATACCAACTTAAAACAATTAAATGGAACTACATCAAGTGATGGCGTTGAAATTGATTTAACAGGCTATGTTTTACCAGGATTAAATTTTAGTGCCGGTTATAGCTACAACTTTATGCGCTACACCAATACTCCTGAGATTACAGGAATGATTGAAGATGTACGCTTGGTAGGTACAACCAAAAATACAGCAAATGCCACTTTGTTTTATACCTTCCAGCAAGGCGCAATAAAAGGTTTAAAATTGGGTGCCTCCACATTCTATACCGGCAAACGTAACGGTGGTTGGAACGATGCCAAAAATGCAACAACTTTAAGACTAATTCCTTTAAGCGCATTTACTACAATAGATTTCTCTGCTGGATACAGCTGGAAAAAATTCTCACTTCTTGCTAAAGTTTCTAACCTTACCAATGAACTGAATTATTTTGTTCACGAAAACTATAGTGTAAATCCTATTGCTCCGCGCCAGTTTGTAACGACCTTATCTTACAAATTCTAATTACAGGAATAAGTTAAAAAGAAAGCTCCAGGTCAATTAGATCTGGAGCTTTCTTTTTTTACAGATATGCAATGTTTATCATCGTCTATAGCTGGGTATTTTACGCCAAAGCTATTAACTGATGGGCCATAAAAATCAATGGTTACAAGCCCATTAGTTAAGGCAAGAGAGAGATTAAAGAATAATTAAGATGGTGCCTGATTTAAATAATTTAAAGTAATAGTGAAATTCGCCATGGCGATTTATTTTTTCGATTTCGCAAACTTTACCCGACTTACCAAATTCGTCGGACAATAAATCCCCGATTTTAATATTATCCAACTGATTTACGCTAAGGGATGCTCTTTTAATTAATGTAGCTGTTTTTTCCATAAGATTGCAGTTTAAATTATTTACGTAACCGAAAACACTCTGGTTCTGTAGTGCTAAAAATTACTCATAAATTACTATCAAAAATACAAAATTGTATGTTTAATCATCAATATATAATCTTATAAATAAGAATAACACAACTTACTTCATATACATTTATATAAAAAATAATACTTAATCAACTAATAAACAATAAGTTAATATAGCAAAAAAAATAGTTGATCAAGGTGTTTTTTTTGATCTTAAAATTAAGATATTGCATTAAATCAATAAATGATATGTATTTCAAATTTGCTCATGTTAAGTTTTTTCTATTAAATGAATAGACGAGCAAAGCCGGCGATAGTTTAAGAAGAAGTAAAAAATTAACTTCGGTGTTTTTGGAAGGTTTTGAAAGCCTGGTCAAGATGGAAGCAGGCTTTTAGATATTTCGTCAGGCTCAGTAAAGGTTCGGCCCGACGAAATAGAATAGAATTATAATTTATGGGTACAGCCCTTAACAGCACTATTCTGCGTCGTAAATTACAACATTTTCAAAGTAAATCCTGAATTCATCTAAGAAAGCTTTATGCACAGGGTGAACCTGATAAACATCATGGGCAGCAAGATCTTCAAAAAACAAGACCAGGCTGAAAGTGTAAGTGGTATCAACGACAGCACGCTCAATTGGTGCAGGTACGCCTATGTGAAAGGTTTTTACAACTTCAATGTTCTCTAATGTTTGTAAGCCTTTGCGGAAAGCAGCTTTTTGGTCATCAGTGGTATCGGCTTTAAGCCAGAATAAAACGTGGTGTGCTATCATTTTCTAATTTTTTGCCAAATATAATGAAAGCAGTAAGAGATTGTTGCGCTATCCAAAAACACTTTTTGCTTTATTTATTGCCTTTTTAAGATCAATTCCCTTCCCCAGCACACCTTTAAATAAATCGCCTTCTGCTTTTAACCGGTCAATGGCATTAACAATATTAAAATCTTTCATTTTTAGTCCCGGTTTTACCTCATCCCAATGCAAGGGCATAGAAATGCTCGCCCCTATTTTTGGCCGCAAAGAGTACGGGCAGGCAATGGTAGCCCCTGGCCTGTTCTGTAAAAAATCAAGGTACATCTTCCCTTTCCTGGCCGATACCATCCGCTCCAAAGAAGTATAATCCGGAATCTGCTGATTCACCAGATTAACCACAAGCTTTGCAAAAAGCTGGCTTTGATCGTAATCATATCTGGCATTCAGCGGAATGTAAATATGCATCCCTGTTGAACCTGATGTTTTGCAATAGCTGGGTACCCCGATGGCGTCAAGCACTTTTTTGGTTTCGAGAGCGGCGTTAACGACCTGATCAAAAGTATGTTTGTCGGGATCCAAATCGATCACACAATAATCGGGATGATCTGGAGACTGTATACGGCTAAACCAAGGGTTCATTTCGATACAACCGAGATTGGCCATCCATAACAAAGAAGCTTCGTCTGTTCCTACCAAATATTCTTTTTTTTCGCCCTCACCATTTTCATAGGGAAAAGTTTCAGCCCATTCAGGTGCTTTACCCTTAACATCCTTCTGGTAAAAACTTGGTCCGTGGATGCCACCCGGGAAACGGTTAAGCGATTGCGGTCGATCCTTTAGGTAAGGTAAAATATACTCTGCAACCTGATAGTAATAGTTGAACATATCTCTTTTGGTTACCATATCTTCTGGCCAGTATACTTTACTTAAGTTGGTAAATTTAAGCTCATGGCCTTTTATTTTCCTTACCTGGGTTTCGTCTTTTGGATTTAATAAGGTTTTACGTTCTTTTTCTTTCGGCGGTTTTACCGCTTCATGGTGTACGTTTTTTTCTATAGAGTCTTTCACGATTTTTTTGGTCGTGCTTTCTTCCTCCCTGATTACTTCTTTTGCTTTTTTATCGTCGCGCATGCCCTGGAAAGAAGGATGGCGGAACACCCCATCGTCTGTTACTTCTGTAAAAGCTACTTCACAGACCAGTTGAGGCTTTAACCAGGTAGCTTTTGCCTTTGGCGGATTTGGCCTGAATCGCGAAGGCTTATTTACATCAGGTATATTTTCGAACGGGCTTTTATCAACAATAAGCGGTTTAAACTGTTCCATCATTGTTTTCTGCTGTTTATCTGAAAATCCAGTACCCACTTTGCCTACGTATTGCAATTTCCCTTCGTCATACAGTCCCAACAAAAGCGAACTGAATGCTTTTGAGGTGTCGGCATTTTTAGTAAAACCGGCAATTACCACTTCCTGGCGTTTATGTACCTTAATCTTAAGCCATTCTTTCGATCTTCGGTCAGGAGTATAGGTACTATTGGTCTTCTTAGCGATTATCCCCTCCAGGCCCATTCTTTGTGCAGCGTCAAAAAAATCGATACCACTTGCCTTAAATACCTTACCTAAACGCAGTCTGTCATCATCAGTTGGCAAAACATTACTTAACACTGCCTGACGTTCATAAAGCGGAAGTCCCATCAGGTTTTTGCCTTCGTACCATAAAATATCAAACACATAAAAAACCAGTTCGCCATCTGCCTCACTCCGCCAGTTCTGTAATGAACCAAAATTGGATATACCTTTAGCATTCAGGACTAAAATTTCGCCATCCAGTACGGCGTTGCTTTTCCAATCCTTCAGCAGATCATAAATAGGATAAAATTTTTCGTTAAATGATTTATTGTTTCTCGAAAAGAGCTCTACTTTGCTTTTACTGATAAATGCGAGTGTACGGTAACCATCCCATTTTACCTCATACTGCCAGTCGGGGTCATCAAAAGCTTCATCTACAAGTGTGGCCAGCATGGGTTTAATGTTTTTAGGAATAACGGATTTTGGCGCTTTTTTTAGAATATCTTTTACATCAGGCTGATCATCATTAACTGCAGTTTCTTTTTTCACTTCCGGTTCAGGATCATTTATTCCGGCTTTTACAGGTTGTTCTTTTCCATCTTTCCAAACCTTCGCGGATGTTTTTTCCATTTTTTCTATCGTTTTTCCGGAAAGTACCGACTTATCCTGTTTGGTAATATCTTTGGTTGAAGCGTAATCGTCTTTGTGTTTGATTAGTAACCAGCTATTTTCAGCCATCCCATGTGTTTTAACAAGGGCAAATTCGCCATGGAGTTTTTCACCATTTAATTTAATCTTTAAAGAACCTTCTTTTAGCTGGTTTAAAAGGTGTTTCTCCTGTGCTTTTTTACCTTTAATGTTTTCAATTGGTTCATAAGTACCTTCATCCCATACAATAACGGTTCCGCCGCCATATTCTCCCTGTGGGATAATACCCTCAAAATCTTTATAATTAAAAGGATGATCTTCTACCATCATGGCCAAACGTTTAGTTTTTGGATCGGTTGAGGGTCCTTTAGGTATAGCCCAGCTTTTTAAAACACCTTCCATTTCGAGCCTGAAATCGTAGTGCAGACGTGAAGCATCGTGCTTTTGGATCACAAAATGCAATTTGTTACGGTCGTTGCTTTTACCTGATTTAGGTTCTGCCGTTTTTGAGAAATCGCGTTTTGCCACATATTTTTCCAGACTCATAATCAAATTTTTATTTCCTTAAAAAATCTTCTACAGCCTGAGCAGCATTACCGACCGTTTGCACTGCTGCCTTTAGCTTATCTTTGCTTACGCCGAATTTATTAGACCAATAATCGAGCTCATAACCTTCGTTAATGTTGATCCTATTGCGATCAGCACTCCCCCTTTTTTGTTTATCATCCATAAAACTTTTGATTAGACAGTTATAAAACAGACTGATAACAAAAAAGGTTTTAACATCCGTTTTTATAAACGGACATTAAAACCTTACAAAAAATAAAATTTTAAACTTAATCTATTAGCGCAGTAACCATTTCTGGCTCTGTTTCTTCGGCATACGCGAACCTATTATTTGTAGCATTATAAATGACCCTTAACCATGCCAGAAAATAAGGCAAGCTAATGATGGCCAGCGATAAAGGATGCGATTTGGCCAACACCGGAAATAACAGCAGCGGGAAATTACAGGTAATTAAAAGTAAAATAGGCAATAATACCTTTTTCATAGCCTCGTTACTTTCCTGTACATACCACACGCCTACCCCTACAATTGGAATAATGAATGTGCAATCTTCCGCCCCTGTGCTAAATAAAACCGGAAAAATCATTACTGATGAGAGGATCATCAATTGGAATCTGCGTTTTTTAAACCGCGATATATTTATAAAAGGCAACATAAACAATATCGCTCCCAGGCTTATAAATAGAAAATTCGGTATTTTCTTCTCATCAAAAAGCTCTCTAAAGAAACCCATAATAGAAATATCGATCCCATCACCCAAAACATTAACCATGTTCTTTCCGACAAGAGAATTCTTCCAATCTACATAACAATGTACCACATACTCAGGTGAAGCGAATAGCATTGGCAATAAGAATATGATTACTGACCAAAGAATGAGCCACAGGATAAAGGCAGGCTTTTTTTTAGCAAAAAAGAAGAATACCAGGCCTACAATACCGTAAAGTTTAATAAAGGTACCGAGTACGATGCAAAGTGCAGCCCATATTCCTTTATCTTTATTCAGCAAGGTATAACTCAATATCATTAATGCACCTGCACCGGCATTAAACTGCTGGTTAAGCATCGACTCTATCACGCAAGGAATGGCTATATAACCGATAATTACTTTTTGATCTTCAGTTAATGGCAGGGTTTGTATGGCCTTAAAAAGCAGGAAACAGTTAAAAAGGTTCCATAACAATAAGCCGATCCAGTTGTGAAAAATGGCAAATGGAGCTATTAATACGCTAAAGATTGGGCCATAGTGATTCGCATCGTCGTGATAAGCCGGATAATATGCATATAATGAACGTCCGTTCAATAAATTTCTAAATGTATTTTCGAAAATCAGGTAGTTATTATAACGGTGTGTGGCCCATGAATCTATCACAAAAACCAGTGTTATAAATACCCACAGGGATAATACAAAGCGATTATCCTGATAAAATTTTAAACGCGGAGATAGACTTTGGTGGTTAGTTTGAAAAAGGTTTGGCATTTGTAAAAAACATATTACAATACAATAATAAAAATGCGAACCGACAAAACCTAATATTTTGTATAAAAAATATTACTCTTTTAAGGGATATTTACCAAACTACCAAAATGGTAAAAATCGGCTTTTGAATTAATTTTTTTAAGCCTCAATTATGAGGGTCTCCAGTGGTTTTACTGGAAACTTGTTTTTACTATAATTTTATACATTTTTTTGAGAATTTACTGACAAAAGTCTAAAACAAAAAGAGATATCCTCCTGTTTCTATGAATATTACTAACCAAAATTTGTAAAAATGGAATATCAACTTAACTCGATGAATGCCAGAAAAGAATTTGTCGACATTGCAGATGAACAGGACCGTGATTATTGGGCAGCCAGGCTGGGCATCAGCACTGAAAAACTTAAATCAGTTGTGAAAGCACTCCATAGCATGGAATTCTCAAAACTGAAGGAACATTTAATGATGGAAAAAGTTAAATCCGGAAGTGCTTACCAAAGATTTGTGAATCAATAATGGCTGTATGAACCTTGAAAACGAAAGCAAAGATCCGTTAACAGTTGATGTACCCATTACCGATTGTAAACATTTAATTGATTTACCTCCTGTTAAAAGTATTTTCGACCAAAAAGTGAAAGGCAACAGTGTAAACCACCCAAAAGCAGGTATCAGAACTTTAACTGTTTTCTATCACAAAAATGGTTTATCAAACCTGCTCTAAGTTGTTCAAAAAAAAGACTGGTACAAACTGTTGATGGCCGCGCGACTAAAATCAGGAAAACCATCGGTATAAGTTGCATTTATTCCATTTGTAATGATCACAAATCCAAATTTCCTTTTTGGATCAAAAAACATGGTGCTATACAGGCCATAAGCAGATCCAGTATGCCCTTTAAGCTGAAGCCCGGGTATAAGATGATCTGCCGTTCTGATGGCCAGACCATAACCTTCATCATCGGTTAAGGCCATCTGCATTTTTTTTGCGCTTTTTTTAGTGATGATTTTAACACCATTTGATGTGCCATAGTTCATGTGCATAATCATGTATTTAGCTAAATCAGTAGCCGAAATTTTCATCCCTCCGGTTGGTGAAAAAACCGGCGTGGAGTATCCCATTACATAATTGGCAATTTCTGTCCGCCTTGGTGCATAGGCACTTGGTGAGGGGGTGTATGTTTTGGTATCGGTATGATATTCGTACAAATGCACGAAACGTGTACTGTCTAAAGAATCGATACAATAGCCGGCATAGAGTCCCAATGGTTTAAGAATATGTTTTTTTACATAGTTATCGAAACGTTCGCCAGATTTTCGCTCAATTATGGCACCTATGAGGTTAAAATTAAGGTTACAGTAATCAAATTTACTTCCAGGAGGATAATTGCTATAACATTTGGCCCAATCGGGATTTTTATCCGGATTGATGAGATCGAGATTCAAATATCCCTGCGAATCGTTTAAACTGGAGGTATGCGACAATGCCATTTTTAAGGTAATTTTCTGATCCGGAAATTTCGGGTTCCTGATCTTAAAACCCACCAGATCGCCAAAATCATCATCGAGCGAAATTTTACCTGCTTCTACCAGTTGCATAATAGCAGTTGCTGAAAAGGATTTTGATATGGAAGCGATCCTAAAAATATCCTGATCAGTTAATGGCAGTTTATTTTCTAAATCTTTTAAACCAAACGAATGGGTATAAATAATACGGCCGTTTTTTACCACAGCTACCGCAGCCCCGACAGCATTATATTTTTCCATAACGGCTTTCAAATCTGCCTCTGCTTTTTCGTTCTGGGCATTAGATTGACCGGTTAAACCGATGATTAAAAAGAAGGCAAGAAAATACTTTTGAAGGCGGAATTTCATAATACAATGGATCAAGCTTAAATATAGGATATGAGCCAGCATTAAATTGTCACGTAGTAAAAAATTTACTTCGCGTCGTTTACTTCCAGCCAGTGCCCATCAGGGTCTTTAAAATAAATCTGTTTTACTCCGTCAACACGAAAGGTAATGCCATGTTCTTTTCCAGGCCAATCTTCAAAACTGATGTTTTTGGCATTCAGTTCCTTTATAAAATCATCAACCGACGGGACACTGAAACACAAATGTGAGTTTTTATCAAAAGTTTCGTTGCCCTTCGCGCCCTGGATGAGGTGCAACTGTCCAGCAGGCCCCAAGGTAAACCAGGTATGGCGGTTATCCTTGAAAGGTTCGGGAATAATTTTAAGCTTAAAAACACTTTCGTAAAAGGTTGTGGCTTTGTTTAAATCGGATACATAAACGGCAATATGATTTAAAATAGCAGGTGTGTTTTTTGGATTATTTTGCGCCATGGCTTGCTGAAAAATAATAGCTAATAGAATAGCAGTGGTTAAAACGATTTGTTTCATGTTTAAATATCATACTTAAATGCGAATATTGGTAAATAATATGATCCCGTAATGGCTTATTTACAAATAAAAAGGTTTTATAGGTGTATAGTAATAAAAAAGGCCTTGGGGAGACACTAAGACCAGTAAGAGTAAAGTTAGTAGAATGGTCGTCATTGCGAGGAGGAACGACGAAGCAATCTTTCATACTGGCAAGCCTGCTTTTTAGAAAAAGGCCTTAACGAGACGCTAAGGCCAGGTAATGCAAAGTACTTCAAACAAAAAAGATGCTGCTCTCAGAATGACAATATTAATGAGCTAAGCTTTCAAATTCATCTTCAGTCAATTCAATTTCTACGGCCTCTAAGTTTTCTTTTAAATGATCTACAGATTTCGTCCCAGGGATTAAAAGAATATTTGATGATCTTTTTAATAACCAAGCCAGAGCAATCTGAGCAGTTGTTGCATTATGTTTATCCGCAATCGCTTTGATCTTATCCGCTAATTTATGCGGACCGGAGGCTAGCGGAAACCATGGAATAAAGGCCAGGCCCTCTTCTGCTGTATAATCTAAAACACTCTCCCATTGCCTATTGCCAAGATTATATAAATTTTGAACGGAAACGACCGGAAGAATGTCTTGAACTTGTTTGATCTGATCGATAGTTACTTCTGATAAACCCACATTTTTTATTTTACCTTCTTTAACAGCTTCTGCCACAGGCGCCAAGGTTTTGGCGACATCAACATTAGGATCAATGCGATGCAGCTGCCATAAATCTATTGAATCTACTTTTAAACGCTGCAAACTGCCTTCAATATCTAATCTGATCTTTTCAGGCGTTCCATTAGGTACCCATTGGTTTGGACCTGGACGCTCAAATCCACCTTTAGTAGCAATAAAGAGATCTTTTTGAAAAGGTGATAAAGCATCAGCAATAAGCGATTCATTAAACTTTGGCCCATAAGCCTCTGCAGTATCAATAAAATTAACGCCATTTGCCACTGCTTCGCGCAAAACGGTTATCGCATTTTCACGGTCTTCCACTTCGCCAAAAACACCGTTCCCGGTTAACTGCATGGCGCCATAACCTAAACGGTTAACCTCTAATTCGCCAAATTTAAATGTTGTTTTTCCCATTTTATTTCAGATATGATGATAAATTCTATGAATTAGATAACCAGCGGTGAACCGCATTGTTTGCCAAACGAATTTTATGATAAATAAATGAGGAAGTAATTTATTGAGTTAGAAAATTTATGTACCTGATGGTAATATCTGGCATGGCTGATGATCGTAAAAGATTCTTCGCTACACTCAGAATGACAAAAACAAAAGGCTGCTCCGGTTAGGAACAGCCTATAATTAATGTAAAATGATAATTAATAGGGTTTGCTGTTATCTACGTATTTCGTATTGCCTATTTCCACCCACCACCAAGGGCATGGTAAATATCTACTACAGCGTTCAATTGTTGCTTTTTGGTTTCGATGAGTTCCAATTTTGATTGTAAAGCATCACGCTGGGTCATCAAAACCTCAAAATAATCTGCCCTGGCAGCTTTAAACAAATCGTTAGAAATATCAATTGATTGGTTAAGCGCAGTAACCTGTTTTGATTTCAGATCGTAACTTTTTTGCAGGTTACTGATTTTAGATAGCTGATTGGCCACTTCGATATAACCATTTAAAATGGCTTTTTCGTATTCAAAAACAGCCTGCAATTGTTTTGCATTTGCCGAAGAATATTCAGCTTTTATGGCATTTCTATTAATCAGCGGCCCGGCTAAATCGCCAGCTAAAGAATAAATCAACGACTCTGGTGTTCTCAATAAATAAGACGGATTAAATGCCTGATAGCCAATAGCTGCAGAGATCCCTAATGATGGATAAAACTGTGCCTTGGCTACTTTTACATCCAATTTAGCGGCCGCCAATTCGTATTCGGCCTGTTTAATATCAGGACGGTTGGCCAGCAACTGGGAAGGTAAACCCGAGTGTACAGTTGCCGGTACCAGATCTGTAAAGCTGGATTTATCCCTAATAATAGGCTGAGGAAAACGACCTAACAGAAAGTTAATTTTATTCTCAGTCTCGGTAATATCCTGCTGGATATCAAATTCCAAACTTTTCGAACTTAATACCTCAGCTTCAAATTTACGTACGGCAAGCTCATTCACCCTGGTAGCCTGTTTCTGGATTTTCATTAATTCCAGTGCATTGCTTTGAAGTTCGATCGTTTTTTTAACCGTCTCCAACTGATTATCAGAGGCTAACAATTCGTAATATGAATTTGCTATTTCGGCGATCAAATTGGTGATTACGAAATTCTTACCTTCTACTGTAGACAGGTAGTGGTTAATGGCCGCTTTTTTAGAATTACGCAGTTTATGCCAAATGTCGGCTTCCCAATTGGCCTGTAAGCCGAAATGATAATCGGGTAGTACTTCTGGCACACCTTTACCTGGTGTAATTTCGGTAGAGGCGTCGCCCGCTCCTGAACTGGTATAACGGCCAACTTTATCCAAACCGGCTCCCACACCATAGGTTACGCTCGGCAAAAGCTCTCCCTTTTTTGCCTTAATTTCGTTTTTGGCAATTTCGATGTCCTGAAGAGTAATATTCAGTTCCTGGTTATTTTTCAGTGCCGTATCGATCAGGTTGATCAGATAAGGATCGGTAAAAAAGTTACGCCATTGTATACCGGCGGTGCTTACTGTGTCCTGCGAGCCGTTAAAGCTCACCGGTACACTTTTATTTTCGGCTCGTTGGGCAACTTCTGGGAGCTTACAGGCGGTATATGCAGCGCATATCAACACCAATCCAAGGCCTTTAAAAATATTATTCTTAAACATTATTCTCAATTTCTTCAGTTAACGGATGTTCTTCTTCAATTTTGATCAGCTTGTGTTTTGCTGCAATTGACCCGAATATATAATATAAGCCAGGGATCACGATTACCCCGAAAATGGTACCGAAAAGCATACCACCTGCAGCGGCCGAACCAATGGTACGGTTACCGATCTTACCTGGTCCGGTTGCAATCATCAATGGGATCAAACCTGCAATAAAGGCAAAAGAGGTCATTAAAATCGGACGGAAACGTACGCTTGCTCCTTCCATTGCGGCTTTAAGCACTGTTGCTCCCTGGCTGTGGCGCTGTGTGGCAAACTCTACAATCAACACGGCATTTTTACCCAGCAAACCGATCAGCATCACCATGGCTACCTGAGCATAAATGTTATTCTCCAATCCTAATATCTTAAGGAAAAGGAATGCTCCAAAAATACCAGCGGGTAGTGAAAGGATTACCGAAAGTGGTAAAATGAAACTTTCGTATTGTGCAGCCAAAACCAGGTAAACGAAACCTAAACAGATCAGGAAGATGTAAATGGCTTCGTTACCTCTTGATACCTCATCTTTAGAGATACCGGCCCAATCGATACCAAATCCTCTTGGCAGTGTTTTCTGTGCCACCTCAGTAATGGCTTTAATGGCTTCACCAGAACTATACCCTGGCGCTGCCTGTCCGCTGATCTCAGAAGCGTTGTACATATTGTGGCGGGTAATCTCCGACAAACCATAAACCCTTCGCATTTTGATAAAGGCCGAGAATGGCACCATTTCATCGCGGTTATTTTTAACCGACAGTTTTAAGATATCTTCAGGCAAGGCCCTGTATTGGGGCAGCGCCTGAACAATTACCTTGTACTGACGGTCGTACTTAATAAAACTGGTTTCATAATCACTACCTACAAAAGTAGACATGGTATTCATTGCATTATCAATGCTCACCCCTTTTTGCTGGGCAATGTCGTTATCAACATCCAGCATGTATTGCGGGAAACTGGCACTGTAGAACGTAAATACAGAGGATAGCTCTTTGCGTTTGTTCAGCTCTCGTACAAAATCATTGGCAACCGTCTCCATTTTTTTATAATCGCCACTTCCTGCTTTATCCAGTAAACGGAGTTCGAAACCGCCTGCAGCACCATAACCCGGAACCGCCGGTGGTTGGAAAAATTCAATGGTTGCGCCAGGTATAGACTTTGATTTCTGCTCCAGCTCCTCAATGATTTCGCGGGCAGAGTGTTTACGTTCGCTCCAGTCTTTAAGGTTAATTAAACAGGTACCCGAGTTAGAGCCTGTACCTTCGGTAAGAACTTCGTATCCTGCCAAAGATGAAACCGATTTAACACCATCAATGCCTTCGCACATTTTCTGCAGTTTTTCGGCTATTTGGTCGGTACGCTCTAAAGTAGATCCCGGAGGGGTTTGAATAATGGCATAAACCATCCCTTGATCTTCGTTAGGGATAAAACCAGAAGGCACACTTCCACTCAATACCCAAACACCCAGACAAAAGGCTACCAGTACGCCAAAGGTTAACAACCTGCGGCTTACTACCTTGCTTAATACCAGTTGGTATTTACCCGATAATTTAGCAAAACCACGGTTAAAACCATCTAGAAAACGATCGATCGCTGTTTTCTTCTTAACGGCCCCATGGTTATTTTTTAACATTATGGCACACAGTGCAGGTGTGAGTGTTAAAGCCACAATACCCGAAAGGATAATTGCAGTTGCCATAGTAATGGAGAACTGACGGTAGAAAATACCTACAGGCCCGGACATAAATGCTACTGGAATAAATACCGAGGCCATTAAGAAGGTAATGGCGATAATGGCACCGCCAATCTCTTTCATGGCCTGTTGCGTAGCTTTTAATACAGAGAGGTGGCTATCATGCTCCATCTTGGCGTGTACTGCCTCAATTACTACGATCGCATCATCTACTACAACCCCAATGGCGAGTACCAATGCAAACAAGGTAATTAAGTTAAGTGTAATGCCAAAGAATTGCATAAATACAAACGTTCCGATTAACGATACCGGTACCGCAATAGCAGGGATAAGCGTTGAACGCCAATCGCCAAGGAACAGGAATACCACTAAACCCACCAAAATGAAGGCCTCTACCAGGGTGTGGATCACCTTTTCGATAGATGCATCAAGGAATTTGGAAACGTCGTAACTGATCTCGTAATCTAAACCTTTTGGAAATGAAGCCGCTTTAATTTCGGCCATTTTGGCTTTAACATCTTTAATTACCTGACTGGCGTTACTACCATAAGACTGTTTTAAAACAATAGCGGCCGATGCTTTTCCATTTAAAGTAGAATATAAATTGTAAGCCGAAGCACTAAAATCTACATCAGCTACATCTTTTAAATGGAGCAACTGGCCATCAGGAGTAGCCCTAACCACAATATTTTCGTAACCTTCTTTGGTACTGAAACGTCCTGAATATTTTAATACATATTCGAATGCCTGTGAACGTTTACCGGAGCTCTCCCCTGTTTTACCGGGCGAGGCCTCTAAACTTTGTCCTTCAAGGGCATTCATTACTTCATCCACTGAGATTTTATAAGCCTGCATGCGATCGGGTTTTAACCAGATACGCATAGCATAATCCCTATCACCCAAAATATCGGCAAAACCTACACCATCAACCCTTTTAAGCTCCGAAAGCAGGTTGATATCGGCATAGTTATACAGGAAATTCTGGTTCATTTTAGGGTCCTTGCTATACAGATTGATATACATCAACATGTTTGGCTCTTCGCGTGAGATTTTCACACCCTCACGGATTACCAAAGGAGGAAGTTTATTGGTAACGGCAGCTACACGATTCTGCACGTTAAGCGAAGCCTGATTGGGATCGGTACCCAGCTTAAACACCACTTGTATAGAGGCTTCACCATCGTTACCGGCATCAGAGGCAATGTATTTCATACCCGGTACACCGTTAAGTGCACGCTCCAGCGGGATGATTACGGATTTAATCAATAATTCGTTATTTGCTCCGGGATATTCCGCAGTAATATTTACTTTGGGTGGAGATATAGTAGGAAACTGTGTAACAGGCAGGTAGCTAATGGCCAGCACACCCAAAAACACAATAACTAGCGATATTACGATAGAAAGGACGGGCCTTTGTATGAATTTACTAAACATAAATTAAGTATAGAGGATTTAGATTATTCTGTTTTCAATCTCAATTGTTTCAACACTTCTTGAGGTTGCTGGAATTTAAAGGCAATTTTATCATCATCCTTAACTTTCTGTACCCCTTCAAGCAAAATCTTATCATCAACGGTAAGTCCATCGCCTACGATGTATAAATCAGGCAAATCTCCGGCAATGGTAATCATCCTGGAGTGCACCTTATTATTTTTATCAACCACGAAAACATAGGTTTTGTCCTGGATATCGTAAGTAGCCTTCTGTGGGATAATAATGGCATTTTTTAGCGGAACAACCATGTGGATTTTACCGGTTTCACCATTGCGAAGCAGGTTATCGCTATTGTTAAACCTTGCGCGGAAAGCAATGTTACCTGTTTCATTATCAAATTCGCTTTCAATAATTTCTACTTTACCTTTCGATTTGAGAAACTCGCCATTGGCCAATAATAGGCTTACTTCCTGTTGGTTTTTTGCTTTTGCCGCACTCTGATAGTTTAAATATTCGGGTTCTGATACGTTGAAGTATGCAAACACCTGACTGTTATCTGAAAGGCTGGTCAGTAAAGCGCCCTCATCAACCAAACTACCCAGTTTTAAAGGAATACGGTCGATAGTACCATCAAAAGGTGCCCTGATTTCGGTATTGGACAAATGAAATTTAGCCAATGCGGTTTCGGCATTTGCCGATTGCAGTTTGGCCTTAGCCATAGCCAGTTCATTTTTCGAAACGATGTTTTTATCAGACAGTAATTTGGTGTTTTCCAGTTCAATTTCTGCCGATTTAGTTTCAGCCTGGGCTTTCAATAGCTCAGATTGTGCTGCTTTAGGCATAATCTTAAATAATAACTGACCTGCTTTTACCCGCTGGCCTTCATCTACATAGATATTTTGAAGGTATCCTTTTTCCTGGGCCCTAACTTCGATGTTGCGAACAGATTTGATCTGTGAAACATATTCCTTGGTAAACGAAGTATCCATTCTTAGCGGTGTGGTTACTGAATAAGTAACTACTTCTTCTTTTTCTTCTTTTTTCGAGGTGCAACCCGTTACGTAAAGTAAAGTACACAAGCCTAAGCATATGACAACTCTTTTCATGTTTTTTTTGTTGAATGGTTTAATCTGATTTATTTTTTCTATAATTAGTTTTCCTAGGCAACCAATTTATGAGGTAAGCAGCCTAATCGTGTGATGCAGGCACTTAATTGATTTCAATAAATTATGGTTACACAATGATTTAATTCGAAAGCGAAATAAATACACATTTATGAAGTTATAATGAAGTTGAATTCAGGTTTTATCTAAGTAATTATGTTTTAATGGTTACAATTAATCCTTAACAAGGAAGCCCTTGATTACCGAGAAAAGGTAGATTAAAATCGCCCATCCCGCTATTAAAAATTTTGGCCATGCTATAAAATCTGTCCGCCAAAATTCGGTCAGATCTCGCGGATGATGAAAACTGTGGAGCAGCCTGATATTCTCAACTACATCCAATAAACCTATTAAAACCGCAAGAAATAAATTAAACCGTATTAATTCATTTAACCAGCTTGTTTTTTCCAGCTGCATTTGTGCGTTGGATAAGGTCATGATGAGCAGTACATAAACCACAATAAACAGAAAATCAAGATGTGTATTCTGCTCAGCAACATTTAAAAGTGTCTGATCGCCATAAGGGGTATTGTTCCAAAGTGAAATAATTTCTGCGCCTGTACTTTTATCGGCAAGCTCCAGGTTGATGATTCCCTTACCGCTGAATCGCTGAAGTATATTTCCCTGATACGACATTACGGCGCAAATCATAATAAATACTAAAACCAATATCTTTTTCATTGCTTAGCTCCTCCATGGTGTTTTAGAACTTCTACAACTGCACTTCCATTTTTATTGGGGTGGTTAATGCATTGAATAAAAGCCTGGGCTGTTTTTTTGAAATGTTGGGGCAATGGATGCAATTCATCTGTCCAACCGTTTTTACCAACTGATCCCCTTGAATCGATGTGAAATACCCTATTCTCACCTAACATTTCACTAAAAATGCGACCGATATCAATCATCATTTCGTTGAAGAGGTAAATCATGGCATACACAATTTTACGCTGATCTTCGGGATCGTAAATACCTCTGAGTTGCAGGGGCGTTTTCAGCCATCCGCCATGTCCGAGAAAAGTACGTGCAAACAGCCGGTACCATTTGAGCGGATTATAGCCCGCTATCTTTTGATCACTCGGAATCGCATAATCGTAACCCTGAGTAATAATCTGTATACCAGAGAATTTACCCTTTTCTCCTTTACCTTTGCCTCCTGTAAGAATACCGTTTATAATAAAATAATATTGCAGCTGAAAAAAAGCCAGCAAGGCATAAAAGTCTTTGGATATAAACTGGATACCCCGCTTAAAATCTTCCGGTTTATCGGGCGGTTGTGCTGCATTTTCATAGAGGTATTTTGCAAAGGCACTGTTTTCAAATTCATTGGAATCTCCTTTATGTGTAACCATGGCAGCTATCCTCCTGTTCCCCACCAGGTCGTTTCCCCCTCCGCTAATGATAAATACATCGGGCTGAAGCGTAGAAAGCTGTTCTACATACTTTTTGGCACTAACCATATTCATCAGCCAATCGCCACCCGAGGCCAGGCTGTAAACAGCCATGTTCTCTTCCATAGAGACCCAATCGATTACATCGCTTAAAAGGATGGGATAATTGAACCAGGAATCGCCCTCTACTACTACCACCCTGTTTTTAAGTCCGTTGTGCTTAGCGTTATGCTTACGGAAATTATTTTTCACTTTTTTTATAAAACGGGTATTGCGCTGGCTGTTTTTCAATGCATCTACTTTAGCCATGATAGGTTGCAGGGCTGCAATTTTACGTACCTGCTCCAGATTAAGATCGTAGATGTGCTGAATAATTTCCGACAGATCAAACTCATTAATTTCAGGTCGCAGTTGAACAAGTTCGCTAACAGTGATTTTATTACAGAGCAATCTATCTATAAGATATTTCTTTATCGAAGGGTCCATCGGTTCACAGTTGTTGTTCATATCCATTTTTCTTTAGTAGTGTTGTGTCTAGAAATTACCTGAAATTTTTCTCCATAAAGCTGAGCATATTCCTGCTCATAAACTTTTCTACAATTTCTTCTCCGGAGATGAGGTTCTCGGGCATCGACATTTTATAATCCGGGTTCGCTACAAAAGCATTGGCATGGATAAGAAGTTTGTCTTTAAGTAACCCAAAGTCGGCAGAGGTCCATATCCCGTCAATAGGATTAACGATGCCATCATTGTCGCTTCCCAGACATTGGATATCCCAGGCCGGAAGTCTATTGATATCGAGTAATACCGCAATATAGCGGATCTGCCTCCACACAAAAAGTGCTGCATGCAACAAGATTGCCTCGCTGCCAAGGTGCTTTCTAAATAGCGCAATTTCATGACTGCTGGCAATGCGCCTTTCATCCAGTTGTATCCCAAACAATCCTTTGCTTTGCCCAATACGTACAATTTCGCGGTCAGAAAAGTTGATATCTGCACTTAGAAACCAATTGTAGGCATATTCGTCGCCACATATTGCTCCATGGCTCACAATTACAGGGATATGTTCTTTATCGTATTCCTGATCCAAGAGTTCAAAATATTCATTCCGGGCGGCAATGCTCATATGTTTGATGTCGATAAGGATTCGCTTTCCGTTTGTTTTAGCTAATAAAGCCCTGATCATATCCCTGCCCAGCGAGTTGAGGCCTTTTCCGAGCATTATACTCTGATTAGTGATCAATTTTACTGAAAAGTCAGTCAAACTGGCCGCATGACCGCATAATCCATTATAAAAATGGTGCGCAAAAGTAACAAACAACGGACAGTGTGGCCAGGCCTTTACTTTTGCCAGGTTATCCATTAAACTTTGTTTTACCAAAGGATCATCACTTCCTACCTCCTCAAATCGATTATAAAGTGCGTGCATCCCCTCAAAAGACAATCCAATGTATACGGTGTATACCTCATCATCTGCACTTTGATCAATATGGTTAAAATCCATTAACAATACATACCTGATTTTCTTCGACCCAATGGTGAATACTCTTCCATCTAACGCTTTTAAAAAAGCATATTCATTTTCCAGGTCGGTAAAATATCCATTGTTTTGATCCTGAATATAATGTATACGCTCTTTTCCGATACCCGTAACCAGGTTTACACTATCTGTAACCAAATCGCCGGGCAAAGCATTTTTCCTTACAAATCCTTTTTCAAAAGGATATAATGAACAGAAAATAAGCCCAACACCACCTTTTTCAAGCGCCTGGATGCCAGCCTGAGGAAAGGTAGTGATGCCTAAAATTTTATTCAGAATCTTTTTAACCAAAGGTGGATTACCATAGAAATAAATGCAGTCTTTAACCAACGGGTCTGTTCCGGGTATCCTGTCTGGAAAGCTGCGCCCATAGGGTTTCATTGAAGGATGGCAATGTAGATCTGCAACAGAGATATTCATAAGCTGAAAGGTTTTAGATGGAATACTCCCTAAGGCACCGCACAACATCCGCTTAAGGATATACTGGAAACATTAAATCAATCGAAAACTATAGAACACAACCGAAGATAATTGCCTTTTTCACTATAGAGCTCCATATTATCGAATACGTAAATATAACGGATCGATTGATAGATTACAATACCCAATTATGGGTATACTATTCAATTATAGCTACTGTAAATGTCGTAAATTACCTACTACTAGGTATTTGCATTCTGCATCATATTGGTTAAATTGCATGACCAATACAAACTACTGTTAGGCCCTAAAGTCTGCTGCAAGAATATAGGGATAATTTACTGTATCGGCAACTTGATTATTAAAGCCGCTCTACCATGAAATACCTGATTGCGCTCGCATTTTTATTCCTTTTTAATGGTTATACCTATGCTCAAAAAGATTGGGTTTACTCACCATATTTCAGTTTCGGACTTAATGTGAACCTTAATTATGGAAAAAAGCAAACTTTCCCGGGAGTAAACCTATATGGTGGTTTTGCCGTGAGTGCCGTATACAAAAGCAGCTTTATTACCAACTATGGGGGGAGTATATCGCTGTACCGAAAAACTGTTGGCACCAATCTTAACCCTTTGATCGATAATATTGAGGTAGACTTTACCAATTCCATATCAGTGGGATATGGCGGAAATCCTTTAAGTTATAAGAAATTGATCAGAACGATGCAGAATTCGGCTTTTTATAACATTAACTTAAATAATAATTACTTTGGCTTAATCTCTACCAATATTGTACTGAACAACCACCGGCGTAACCAGGTAGTGGGTTCAATTACCCTTTCAGGACCTGGATTAAGCTTTAATTATTACAATGACGGTGCTGCACCTGTAAAATGGATTGGCATTGGCGATGGATTTGACCGCTGGTGGACAGGGGGCGGTTCGTTTTTTGTGCACTCGCGCCGTGGCTTTAATTATGGCGAGTTAAGTTTCGACCAGTTTACCGGCTACCAGCCATTTTTATTTGAGCTTTCCGAAATTATCGGTATCGATGTGCCTCCGTATGCCCAATCTGACGATGCTCAGTCAAAGAGAAAAAAAGATTCGAATTACAACAGTTCCCAATATCATCTCCGGATTGGATTAAATGAACATTTCAGTGTTGATGCAGGTGTTTTGGGTTCGTTAAGGGTAGGTGAAAACGGTACCATATTTTCTTTTCAGGATCTTATACATATAATTGGCAAGATGCCTTTGCATCCAAATAACGATGTGAACAGGGTTTTTATTGGGGGATCATTTAATAGTATCAACTATGTTAAGGTTAAATAGCAGCAGGTTCATTATTTTTATGCTGGTGGCGCTGAACTTTTCGTGCACCATCAGGAAACATCCGTTTAACTTTAATCAAAATATTGATAAAGCATTTTTGCAAAGTGTGATCAGGGGAAGCAAATCTATACTGGCCACCGAAAAGAATGTTACCAGTGCAAGAGTATATAAAGCAGGCTTTCTTCAAGGCTGGATGGAGCAAAATCATTTTGTAGACTGGGCAGTTCTGAGTAAACAGCGTAAAAATGAGTTTACACCCTATAACCGCGGAGGCAAAAGTGAGTACGATGTTTACCTCATTCTATTTGATGCAAAAAGCGGAAACAAAAATAACTTTTTGCTTTTTACGGTTCAAAGACCATGGTTAGACACCGACACTGCCACAGGTTTTAGTCCTTTTTATTATGGAGTGCTAGATAGCCGTGCATCTGGACCCTATCTCCTTGCTGACGAAACTTTTAAGATAGCTGCTAAATGTAACGCGCCAGCTTATACGCCAACAAAAAGAAAACGGAACAAACTATATTTTTTACTGGATAAACAATATGGATCCGGTTTTAAATCAGACAGTCTCCGGATTGAAAAGATAGTACTTGCACAGGATAATCAGCTAAGCGATAACAAAGCATTGGTGATATCGGTAGATGAGGTATTGGGCGATAAGGTATCGCTTATTATGAGGTATGAAGACACCATTATTTTGAAACCTTAACAACATTAATTATGAGAAAATTAAGAAAGAAAAAGGCTAAAAGAGATAAATTATTTTTCTTAGCTACATTAAGATGTGTAGAGATTGATGGGGAATTTTGTGTGTTCGAAAGAAAAGACGGTGGATGGAGCGAAACAGGTATAACCTACACTACCTGTAAAGAATGTAAGGAGAAAACAGGAACCAATCGCTGTTATTCGTTATAATTCTTATTCTTTAAACCCGAACACCTTAAACAATTAAAATATTTCCTTAACATTTACGAAACAGTATGCTTACATTAAAAGATTAATTTGCTCACATAAAACCAGCCTTTCTATGTTTTTATAAACAGATTAAAGCGACACAATATGGAGGACAAAATACAATCTGACAGGGATATCCGATGTGAGTTCCTAAATATCTTTAAATTTATCCGGGCGGCTTGTGGAGTAGAACCCCTGGGCGAAACACGGGGCGCAGCCGAGCCAGAAAATACAAATTCATTAAATTTCGCAGTGCATCAGGTTCCAAGCCAAATTAACCATTAGCGCGCAACAATTAATTAATCGCTCTGATTAGCAGATTTTAAATTAGATTACGGCCCTTAAATAACATAAAATACGTTAACCGGAGCTGGCGAAGCATGAAATTCGTTAAGCCTTATTAACTCGGATTACTCCCGGATACCGAAATACGCCTTCTTTTATATTTAGATGGGCTAAAAAAATAGCAATCTTCTTATTTTAACACAACATTTTTACAAAAAAAACATTTTTTATTACCTAAATGCCTTTGGTTGTATTTTTATCGCCAAAAATCAAACTAACAACCTCACTACAAGACACTTATTAACAAACCATACTCAAACAGTTAAAAACAAGGAAATAGATTTTTTATTAAACACGTAGAAGTAGAATTACACACGATATAATTTATGCAAAACAGCCTTTAAACTACTTTAAACCGAATTAGAAAATTAACATTAAAGATATTTTTTAATTCAATTTTTTAATTACTTTCGGCCCAAAGATCCCTACAAACTGACACATTTGAACTAAAGCATAAATCAGGCCTGATCCTATAAAGGTGGCTGATTTATTGTGCTAAATTTATTAATTGCTCCCTGCTTTTAATAAAGATTAGATCTATGTTCCATGTTAAGCCGTATATGGGTTCAAAAAGTTGTTTATGGTTAAGGCTTTTCTGCTGTATTTACTTAACGGATTATTGGCTTCGATATTGCTTTGTTCAGCAAATATTGCAATTGCACACGATGAAATTAGCGCCACAGCGAAGATTAGCTTTAACAATTTATCTTTTCCTTTTTCCTCAAAAGCCAACAAAAATACCAGCCCCCCCTTTTACGCAAGCCATTATTCTAAACATTATATTGCCCCTGCTCCATGGCAATATTGGAGTAAAGCCAATGAAATTGTTATTGCATCAGATGTTGGAACGGTTACCGGAACAATAAAAAAAAGTGACGGTACATTATTGTTTAATTTTACCTGTGTGCAAGGCACTCCCTACGTACAACGCTTTAGCGGATTACCTAAAGATGTACCTGCCTATCCTCTAAATACGGTAATATCGGGAGCGGGATTAATTATAGAAGCCACCGGATCTATTTCAGTTAATTTAAGAAATATTGCTTCAGATAATTTAGGAACTGACGGTTCGGATGCAAACATTAAGGGTAATGCCTCTCTTTTTAGCTTTGGTGATGCGGCAATCGGAACCTCATTTCGCGTAGGCTACTATCGGAATGGCGATCTTGCTGGTAGCGCCCATACTCCAATCTACAGCATTATGGCCACCGAAAATAACACGATTGTTAAAATAGCTGGTGTAGCCACTGCAACATTAAATGCCGGACAAAGTTATTTGTTCCATGCCCCTATGGGAGCCCTGGTAGAATCATCCGGCCCAGCTGTAATGAATACTTCAGCAGACCTTGATGCGCCTGGAGGTTGTGGAGACAGTGCTTACAATCCAATCCCCCCTATTGCCTCACTGGGGCAAGAGTACGTAGTGGTTAGAGGCGAAGGTAATTCAACCGCTGAGCAAACCACGGTGATTGCAACAGAGGCCAACACCGTAGTTACAGTTACCGATTTTGACCTGAACGGGCCCCAGAAAAAAGTAACTACTTATACGCTGGCTCAAGCCGGAGATTTTAAAACTTTCGAACATGGTTTTGTTTCCGGAACCTATAGCGCGGCAAACCCACCGGGTATAAATACAGGTCGGTATTCCTCATCAAGAATTGTGGCAAGTAAAAATGTAGAAGTATTTTCAGGTACAGCAGGTATTTCTGGCGGAGGTGGTTGCGAGGCTGATGTTGCTACTTTGGTACCCATATCCAGTTGTTCGGGATCCAGAAAAGTAGAAACCAGCAAATTCACAGCTTATAATAATACTGATTTATCCTATTTTGGCTATATCATTACAAAAAGTACAGCAAAAATTTACCTCACAACCCAACAAGGTACAACCAATTATACCAACAGTGATATTGAAGCAATACCAAGCATTGGTACACGTAAAGCACTGGGAACTTCTGGTTTATATTTAATAAGTTTTACAAAAACAGATATTGGCTCACCAAAAACAATCATCCTTAACAGCGCAGACCAGCTTACCGTTTCAATGGTTCAACAAGGTGGTGGGTTCTCCATGTCTAACTTTATTTCACGTTTCCCCGAAAAGGGCGATCAGCCAACGGTATCGCAAACCAATTGTGCGTCGGCAACGCTTACAGTAAACCCAAATGCTTCTTCTTATCAATGGTATCTTAACGGGAATGCGATAAGCGGGGCAAACACCAATACCTATGTGGCCAGTACCTCAGGCAATTACACCGTCAGTTACAGCCTGGATTGCGGCATTAGTGCACCTTCACTGCCTGTAAATATCTCGCTCTGTAATATCGATCGTTCTATTACCAAAACGGTTGACGTTGTTTATCCGGAGTTGAACACCAATGTGGTATTTACCCTTAAAGCCGAAAATTTAGGCGATGGCAATGCGGTTGGGGTATCGGTTACGGATTTGCTCCCTGACGGTTTTACTTATGTTTCGAGTGTAGCGCCATCAGGTACAAGTTATGACCCTGTTTCGGGTATATGGACCATTGGAGATTTGGCCAGTAATGCCAGTATCAGCTTAAAAATTACCGCAAAAGTAGTAAAAACGGGAGTAAATATAAACAATGCCACCATTACCGGTTCGCAACCGGATCAGGTAAGCAATAACGATCAGAGTTCAGCTAAAACCACTACCGGATCGGGTGACAGAGAAATGTGTGTAGGCACAGCCATGAACGACATTGTTTTCGATATTCCATCCGGAACAAATAATGTTACGGTGAGCGGATTACCTACCGGAATTAATGCAGTGTACAATAATGCAACAAAAAAATTAACCATTAGCGGTACACCAACCACACCAGGACCATTAAAAACATATACCGTAACAGGTACTTCGGGCGCTCCACTAACCATAACCGGCAATATAACCGTTAATGGCAATGTAAGCAGTCCGGTATTTAATGGCGGATTAACCAATGCACGGTGTGCCGGTACCGGTACTGATACTTATGTTGCAACCGCAGCAAATGCCACTCAAATTGTATACTCAATGTTACCCCTGTCAGCTGGGGTTATTGATGCAGCCAGTGGTAAAGTAACCTGGAACAATACATTTACCGGTACAGCCACTATAACGGCTACAGCAAAAGGTTGCCAGGAGAAATCAACAGATTTTACAGTAACCGTGAATGCGCTTCCAAATTTAACATTAGGTGCTGATCCGGAAATATGCCAGGGTTTTACCACTTCGTTTCTACCTTATACTAACGCTTTAAACAACCCTACTACATATAGCATTACCTGGGATACACCTGATTTTGCCCCGGTTAACAACCAGCCCCTACCAGCAGGGAACATTCCTTTTAATGTTCCCGAAAATGCTGCATTAGGTTTGCATCCTGGTGTATTGACCATTAAAAATGCAGCGGGTTGCAGTACTCAAATTAATTTCAACATTAAAATAAATCCAAAACCATCAGCACCACATGTGCTGGTACCAACTAATTCACAATATTAATAAACAAAAAAAATCATCCCCATGAACAATTCAATTACAAAAACAATTTTAACCATTACATTTCTGTTAATCTGTACATTTTCAACAGTATGGGCCCAGGTATTACCTACCACAAGCGGCGTTAATTTATTTTGCCAGGGATCTGACCTTACTTTGCCTGCTCCTCCAGCTGGAGCAAACTGGATTGTTAAATACAGTACAACACAAACCACTACACCAGGAACAGGCGTTACTTTGGTTTCGGGAAATAAAATTGCTGCTAGTGATTTAAATACGGGTTATTATTATTTAAGTTCCAAATCAACCACACCAGGCTCCTGCGAATCTGAACTACAGGAAATTCCGGTATATGTACTTAAGCCACTGGTGGTTAATTTTACACCAGCCGATTTCTGTCTTGAAAGTCCATTGGCCCAAGTTGGTACTGTTACTAATCCTGAAGATCCAACGATTACTACATTGGCCTATCAGTGGTACACAGTAACTGGAGGCGTAGAAACGGCTATAACAGGTGCTACAGCAAAGGATTATACGCCATCAGCTCCGGCAACCGTTGGAACAAAAACTCATCGGTTAAAAGTGGGTTATGTAATTAATGGCAATAAATATTGCGCACAATGGGCAGATCATGATGTTACGGTAACAGCTAAACCTGCTAAACCGGTAATTACTCCTGGAACCATTACTGGTACAGCTTCAGCGGTTACTTTCTAGGCTGATTTCGTTTTCCAGATGACTGTTTTATAGATGAAGCTAAGGATATCTTCCTTTCTGTCATTGGCTTTGCTTTTGTTTTTAATACAAACAGCAATGTGCCATATTGCTTCCGATGGGCGGCAAACCGTTACGATCAGGCAAGGATCGTCGGCGGTTTTGCGTGCAAATTCGGCTGGGGCAGCTTCATATATATGGTATAAGGATGGTATTTTGATACCGACACAAAATAAATCGGTACTTATTACTGCAACAGCTGGCATCTATAAAGTAGCCAGTATTAATAAATTCGGTTGTACATCTGAGATTTCGGATGAGATAGAGGTTATTGTATTGCCACAGCTTAGCGCAGATGTTGCCATAACAAAGCGGTCAGAATCAAAAATTGTAGTGAGCGATCAGGTTTTTGATTATTATCTAAACGTCAGAAATAATGGTAATGATGATGCCACCCAATTGACAATCAAAGATGCACTTCCTGATAACCTCTCTTTAGAAAACCTGAATCAACCCACAGATGGGATAGCCAGTTACGATCAACTAAACCGAACAATTAACTGGAGCATTCCTTTACTGGCCAATGGTAAGTTTGCCGAGCTGGTAATTAAGGTAAGATCTAAACAATCGGGCATAGTGAGTAATACAGCTACTGTAAGTGCCGCAGAGTTTGATCCTAACCTGGCGAATAATACATCAACCGATAAAAAAGAGATTTCAGGGTTAAGAATACCAAATGTTTTTACGCCTAATGGGGATGGCAAAAACGAAACATTTTATATTGAACACCTGGAATCCTTTGAATCGAACGAAGTTACTATTATAAACCGCTGGGGTAGCACGGTTTATCAATCTAATCACTACAAGAACGACTGGACGGCTCCAGGACTCACAGACGGCACCTATTTTTATGTGGTTAGGGTTCGAAATGGAACAGCAAACTGGCAAGATTACAAAGGTTATGTAACGGTAATCCGGTAAATAAAACAAAATACAGACATGAACATTTTAAAAAGACTTTTTTTTGTTTTGATCATTGCAGTATTATCTGTTAAGGCTTTTGCGCAGCAAGATGCCCAGTTTGGGCAATATGTTTTTAATGGCATGTACATTAATCCTGCTTATACAGGTTATAAGGAAGAACTTTACCTGCAGGCTTTTGCCAGGGCACAATGGACTGGTGTTCGGGGAGCACCACAAACCCTTTCTATATCTGCAGATGAAGCTGTAAATGACGAAAGTCTTGGCCTGGGACTGATCGTAACCAAAGATAAAATAGGTGCACAGAATACCTTAAATGCCTCGGCAAACTTTGCTTACAGGATAAAACTCGATCGTACTGAAACCAATATCCTCGCTTTCGGTATGGGCGTTGGGATAATACAAGCCTCTTTAAACGGTAATATGTTAGATCCCATCGAACAGGGAGATAACCGCATTCCTACCGGATCAACAAGTCAGACCTTGCCCGATATACGGGCTGGTATTCATTATTCTAATGAGAAGTTTTTTATTGGTTTTTCTGCAAATAATCTCTTTTCCAAAACATTATCAGTATTTGACGATTATAATTCATTAAACCTTAAAATTCAGCCTCATTTTTACCTGAGTGCAGGAGTTGCCTTGCCTGTAAATGATGATTTTGTTTTTAAACCAACCTTTTTAATCAAAGATGATTTACATGGACCAACTTCATTAGATTTAAATGCCTTTTTGCTCGTAAAAGAACGTTTTTGGCTTGGTGCAGTTTATCGGACTTCGGTAAAAATTTATCCAAAAGATAACCTGCAAAGTAGCTTAACCAGTAGAGCCGCATTGGGTTTCATCAGCGAATTATTTATAAGATCAAATCTACGCATTGGTTATGGCTACGATTACAGCCTCAATAAACTGAGCAATTACGATTATGGTTCACACGAGATTTCAGTAGGCTATTACCTCCAAACCAAAAAAAGCCGGAGACCTAAGTGCTATTTTTAGGTATTAAATAAATGCCTTACCAGGCAATACCATAATCTTCGCCATGGTTGCTCGAGCCACCTTGCAGGCTATTGTGCTTCCAATCAAAGTAAATAGCATTGATTGGCCCACTAGTCCTTTCTGAAAAACTGAGTACATAACCCATTTTTTTCAGTTCGTTGCGCACCTCTTCTTTCGTATTCGCATTTAATAAAATCTGGCCTGGCTTTGGTTCCCTGTCGCTTGTTTTAGTGCCACCAAGAGAAAGCCAGAGCTGATTCGTGTTAAAGTTGGCAGCTTCGGTTGCCTTTTGAACATTCATATCAAACTCAGCCATATTTAAAAAAAACTGCAATAAGTTCTGGTCCTGGGTGTCTCCACCCTGAACTGCAGCAGATATAAAAGGTTTACCCTCTTTAAGGAACAATGAGGGCGACAAAGTTACCCTTGGTCTCTTGCCGGGTGCAACAACATTAAAGGGATTTAGGGCCGAATCTAGCACAAAACTTTGCATACGCTGACTCATTCCAATACCGGTGTTACCGGCAATGCAAGCCGGGAGCCAACCTCCGCTTGGGGTAACTGAAACTACCCATCCTGCTTTGTCTGCAGCTTCGATAGATGTTGTTCCACGCCATAAACGGTCTTCATAAATTTCTTTTGGTGTATTGTTACCAAGATCGTGTTTCGGGGCAAAATTACGGCTGGCGGTATCGGGGGTGAAACCCCTGCTTTTTAACAGATTTAAATAAGGGTTTTTCTTTCCCTCATAAGGATAAGGATCGCCAGGGCCGATGTTAGCATTATTTTTATCAAACCGGATAAGCGATGCCCTTTGTTTGGCATAATCTTTACTTAACAGGCCCTTTATCGGCTCAGCCGGATTTTGGTTCGGATCTCCATAATAGAAATCACGATCGGCAAAAGACAGGTTCATGGCCTGATAAACGGTATGAATATATTTTGAGCTGTTATAGCCCATTGCTTTCAGGTCAAAATTCTCCAGTATATTCAACGCCTGCAGTAAAACTGGGCCTTGGGTCCACTGTTTTAATTTGTATACTTTAATGCCTTTATAATCGGTACTTAATGCTTCTTCTTCAACTGGTTTCCATTTAGCAAGGTCATCCATGGTAATTAAACCACCTTGTTCTTTGCTTCCGCGGACAAATTCTTGTCCGATATCACCTTTATAGAAACGATCGTAAGCAGCCATTAATGCCACTTCCCTGGTGCGGCCTTTCTTTAATGCCGCTTGCTCGGCTTCAACCATTTTGCTTAGGGTAGTTAACAGATCTTTTTGAATAAAAACCTCCCCTGCTTCCGGCGCTTCACGTTTTTCGCCCAAATGAGGCAACAACACTTTTTTACTGTATGGCCAGGTTTTAATCAATTCTTTATCGCGTTCCATACTGTTTGCTGCCTGCGCTTCAATGGCATAACCCGCAGCCATGTGCATGGCAGGCGCAAGAACCTGTTTCAGGCTCATGCTGCCGTATTTACTCAGCATATAAATCAGTCCGCCAGGTGTACCGGGTGTGGTAGCAGCCAAAGGCCCATATTCTGGCGGAAAATTATAACCTTTAGCTTTAAAAAAGGCTACAGTAGCTCCGGTTGGGGCAATGCCCATTGCATTAATGGCAATCACCTTTTTCGTATTCGGATTATAGATGAGCGCTTGCGTTTCTCCCCCCCAGCTCAGGGTATCCCACATGGTACAAGTGGCAGCCAACATGGCACATGCCGCATCAACCGCATTTCCACCTTGCTGAAAGATCATTGCCCCTGCTGTTGCTGCCATCGGTTTTCCTGTGATGGCCATCCAACTGTTTCCGTAAAGCATTGGCTTTTGCGTTTGTTGTGCAAATAAGGGATTAAGAGCGAGTGATAATAATAAAAACAGGCATAAATTTTTCATCGTTACAATATAGCGAAAATATGTGTTATAGCAATTACGTGTGAAGGCTACCAATAAGCAAAGTCAGCTATTTTAAACTTAAAATTTAACCAAATAAGGCAGTGATGCATGTATCTGTACCTCTTGATCAATGTATATTTACCGGTGTAACCACGTTATTATCTTTCTTTCCATTTTGGTTTGCAATACTAGGCTTAATCGTTAAATTTGCCGCCCAACAGGTGCTTGCTTATTAAAACACCATCCTGTTCTATAAAGACAAACAAGAATAAATGGAAGAAAATGATTTTGTTTCTATCTGGCTGGAAGAAACCGGAAATCCGGCAATTGAGAAACTAGGCCAGCTAAACCTCGAAGTTGCTGAAAAAGCGACTATCTTGCTTGCAGAAAAGGCCGCAACAGAAGACGATCTTGCTTCAATACTGGATATTAATCCTGATGAAATTAAACGGTGGTTAACAGGCAGACATGTTTTCAGTATCAAAACCGTTAACGAAATCAATTTTGCACTGACAGAAATTTCGATCAAAAACACCAAACAACAAACTGAATTTCAATAAATTAGGCTTTTAACTACAACCAGAAACTAATTTAAGCCAATGTGATCTTCTTTGAGCTTAATATAAGACGATACAATGCTCAACATTATTTCATGATGGCGGTTTGTGCTTCCGCTATCGGCACTTACTGAAACAATGTTTGCATTTTCAGCCTCGGCCTGGGTATAAACAATACTAAAAGCCGTGCTTAATAACCATTCGGGCAGATTTTCTGCACTGAGCATTATCTTACAGTTGACCAAACAGGTACCTTTTTCATTTCCTTCTATGCTCATTGTATAAACTAACGGCAACTCTATAGTGCCAAAATCGGGCAGATCAACCAATACGTTTATCCTTTTTAACATATATTTCTAATCCCACAACGGCTATTATTCGTTATGGTATAGCGAAGTTGTTAAAAAAATCAGGCCTTTAATTAAATTTAGATGCATTTATTTGCGTAAACGTTTAAGTAAAAACAGAATACGATAAGGCATATCGGACCCTGCGGAGATTACAACTTAAAGTGGTAAATTTCCCCGTTATATTACTACAAACACCCTTCTGACTATGCTACATATACTGACTTTTATGTAATAAATTAAGTGCCAGGTTAATAGCATGGGTATTTTTTATTTACCCGCCGTAGTTTCGCTAAAGTTAACCGTTCTAAGTTTTCCAACGTTCTTTTGTTCCAGGGCTTTTCCTGCATAGTCTGGCTTATTTGTACCCCATACTACATTGCTGTTAAGTAAGCTGATGTATCCGGTATTTTCAAAATAAAATCCCGCTATGGCACTTTTAACAAGCCCTTCAACATTGCTTGGCCTACGGTCGTATACCCCTCCTGCTTCTTTTGTTGTTTTATTGAGGTATACAGTAACCTGGTCAAAGTAGATATCAGAAATTTTATCTGGACTTTCACCACTAATGTACACACCGCTTTCTCCCGTACACCGGATATTGCTGAAATAAATATTTTTAACTGCCCCAACCTTGCCTTTGGTTTGTCCCTTCGGCAAACGCCAGCCGGCATCTTTATTGTTACTCGTGGCTCTTGGGTAGGCCGTAATATAAATCGGTTCTGCCTTACCCCACCATACATCCGAAAAGAGCTTCGATTCGATAAACAGGTTAGAGAAAATTACATTATCCACAGTACCCTCATCACGGTTCTGAATACCGATGCCGCGGTTGCTCTTCCTGATATTACAATTATTAATCAGCACATTACTAATCCGGTCCATATTTTCAGAGCCAATTTTGATCGCACATGAGCTGGAGGTCATGGTACAATTACTGATCACAATATTTTCACAGGCTCCATATTCTTCATACTCACGCCTGTTCTTTAAGCAGATACAGTCATCGCCCGATTCGATAAAACAATTGGTAATCCGAACGTTTTTACTGTGATCCAGATCAATGCCATCACTGTTACGGATCTTTATACTGTTCAATAACGTTATATTCGATATCGATACATCATTACAGCCCACTAAGTGGACGGTCCAATAAGCTGAGTTCTGAAAAGTTACCCCATCTATATTCAATTTATTACAACCGATCAAAGTAAGCAGGTGGGGCCGCGGATCTACAATATTAAAGGGTTTTAATACATAAGAGTCGCTAAGCTCCTCCCCCATAAACGAAATCCCATTTCCATCAATTACACCACTTCCGCTAATACTTACCTGCTCTAATTTTTCGCCACCTATCCAAATGGTTCCCTCTCCCTTATTTTCTCTAAAAGCACTTTGTGTATACAATTTTTCGTCGGGGCTTGCCAGTAGCTTAGCACCGCCTTCCACTCTTAAATCAATGAACGATTTCAAATTAAACGGACCAGTTAAAAATACATAACCAGCCGGTATAATTACTTGTCCACCTCCAGCTGCAGAACAGGCATCTATTGTTTTCTGAATAGCACCTGCATCGTCGGTTTTGCCGTCGCCAACAGCACCATAGCTTTTAATATTATATATTTTATTTTGGGCCTGTGCACCAAAAGAAATCAGCCAGATTAAAAACAGTAAAACTTTAAACTTCATTTTTTAATTCGTTATAAATAAATACATTAAATATTTTTAAGCGAGCTATGTCTACCAAAAAACGGTATAAAGTGCTGCAAGAATACCACAAATAATAACTGAGGCAATGGTAAATGCGGGAGTAACTTTAAACATGCTACGGTCAATCTCAAGTCCCTGCGGATTATCTTTACTTTTTGGATCGGTTAACGTAACCATAATCATTACCACCAGAATAATCATAAATACCCACGACATCCGGTTTAAGAAGGGAATTGCTGTAATGGCACCATTGGTCAAAGTAGGCAGAAACTTAAATAAAGTAGACAGTGGTATGGTTAACAACGCTGCCGTTAGTGCTGCACGTGAGGTCGTTTTCTTCCAAAAAAAGCCGAGTAAAAATATGGCAAAAACACCTGGGGAAATAAACCCAACATATTCCTGAATAAACTGGTAAACCTGGTCGAAACTGCGCAACGCCGGGGCAATAACAATAGCGATCAAAGATCCGACAACCACAGACCATCGGCCAACTGAGACCAGACGGGTTTCTGAAGCTTCGGGTTTGATAAATTTTTTGTAAATATCCAGCGTAAAAATGGTGGCAATGCTATTACATTTCCCGGCTAGGGAGGCTACAATGGCGGCAGTGAGCGCCGCAAAAGCCAGTCCCTTTATCCCTGCAGGCAATAAGTTCATGAGTACCGGGTAAGCATGGTCCGGTTTAACTGTTCCGGCTGCATCGAGCATTTCGGACTGGAAATAACCACGTTGATAAAGCACATAAGCCGCAATGCCCGGGATAACCACTATTACCGGAATAAGTAACTTCAAAAATGCGGCAAATATTAATCCGCTACGTCCGGTTTTTATATCGGCTCCCAATGCCCTTTGAACAATATATTGGTTACATCCCCAATAATTTAAGTTATTAATCCACAAACCACCTACCAGTACCGCAATACCAGGCAGTTCATTGTAAAACTTATCTCCTTTCGAAAATATCATGTGAAAGTGATCAGATGCTTCACTACGCAATAAAGGTAACGAGGCTAAAACACTGGGTGCATCTAATTTTTCAGATACCAGCTTAAGTGCCATATAGCAGGTAATCAGTCCGCCTGCCACTAAAACAAAAACCTGTATCACATCAGTATAACCAATTACCTTCATTCCGCCAAGGGTAATGATGGCAGAAAAAATGGCCAGAAAAATAATACATATATTAAACGGAATACCTGTAATCGTTTCAATGGCAATGGCACCAAGGAAGAAAATAGAAGTTAAGTTTACAAACACATAAACCAGTAACCAAAAAACAGCCATTAATGTACTTACCATATTATTATAACGGTTAGACAGGAACTGTGGCATGGTATAAATTTTGTTTTTGATATATATTGGCAAAAAGAATACGGCTACAATAATCAGCGTGGCAGCAGCCATCCATTCGTAACTGGCTATGGCAAGGCCCATGGCAAAGCCCGAACCTGACATACCGATAAAGTGTTCGGCAGAAATATTAGAAGCAATGATTGATGCACCGATTGCCCACCAGGTGAGTGAGCCTTCAGCCAAAAAATAATCTTTGGTATCGGTACGTTTTTTTTTCTTGCTTTGGTAAACCCAATAGCCATATGCCGAAACAGCAATGAAATACATCAAAAAAACAACATAATCGAATGCAGACAAATGGTTCATAAGGTTTTTTTACATTTGGTTTTTTCTAAAAATCAGAAAAAATCCCAATGTTGATGGTTTAATTCGATTATTTAATTACGTAAACGTTTTCGCCTATCGGGCAACAATAACATAGATTTATCCTCTTAAAAGCCTGTAGATTCGCGCTTGGTGAGTACTGATTTCAATATCATGTTCTGCTCATCATCCAGTTGTTTGTTGTTTAGTATTTTGAAGAGGCATTTTGCCGCCTCACGTCCAATTTCGAAAGCAGGTTGTGAAATTGTAGTAAGTGAAGGGTTTAAAAGCTCTGCCGTACTCAGGTTAGAAAAACTGAGCACTTTAACATCATTTGGAATCTGTAAACTCAATTCCCTGCAGGCGCGGTAAGCAGGAATAATAAATTCTTCAATAGAAGAAAAAAGCGCATCTGGTTTATACTTCTCGAGCAATTCCTTTATTTGCTGCAGGTTAAATTCTTCACCGTCATGATATTTAACAACAAGTTGCTCCATAAATGCAATTCCATGTGTCTTCAATGCATCCAGATAACCTGCAAACCTTGCCTTACCTGCCGGAAGATTTTCGAGTCCGAATAAATAGGCAATTTTAGTACAGCCACACTCAATTAAATGTTCAGTGGCCTGAAAAGCAATTTCATAATCATCAGTAGTTACCCTAACCGCATCCAGGTTTTCATATACACGATCGAAAAACACCAACGGGATTTTCTTAACCAGCTTAGTATAATATTCACTGTTATATTCGCTGCTCGATACTGAAGTAAGAATACCATCTACCCTGCCATTTAATAAGCTGTTGGTGAAAGCTATTTCTGCTTCTATGTTCTCATGGGTCTGATAAATGAGTACATGGTAACCATACTGACGTGCAATTTCTTCAATTCCCTTTATGGATAATGAAAAGAAATTATTAGCTACACAGGGTATCACTACAGCAACGGTCTTGGTTTTGTTGCTCCGGAGGTTACTCGCCGCAGGATTTGGGGTATAATTCAGTTCTTTGGCCAAATTCCATACTCTGTTTTTGGTTTTTAAACTGATTTCATAGCTGTCGTTGAGAGCCTTAGAAACGGTAGCTATAGAAATATTCAATTCTTGAGCTAACCGTTTAATATTAACTGCTTCCGCCATGTTTTTAAATTTGTTTGTTAGTTTATTGAGGTTTACCTGGCTTGAATTCACCGGCCAGATCTTCCTTTTCTCACCAGTACCCCAATCAAGAACAGCAGTTCACTGGCTATACTAATATAACCAAGCGAAATTGATATTCAAAAACGAGTTCACTGATTAGGCCACCAGGTACCTTTTTCGATGATGAAGAGGTACCGGGCAACAAACGAAAATAGAAAATAAACGTTGATGTTACTATTATTTTTTTCTTTTGCTGATTCTCTTGCAGGCGCCCAGGCAGAAAGTCTTCCATCAAACCAAAAAACCTGCCTCAACTGCTTAAAATTAAACATTTCACTCCATATTTCACTGTTCGAAACGAGATTTACGTAATCGTTTAAGTAAATAAAATTGGCAAAAAATAAAATTTTAAGCGTTCAAAAACTCAACTTTAAACTAATAACCAACAGAAATTTTAAACAAATCAATTTCCAGCCTTATGAGAAACCAAAGCACATCTACAAAAGATAACCAAAATCCGTTGCAAAATCTCGATCAATGGGAAGAGGATATTCTGATCCGATACCCTGATCCGAAAAACATTAATGCTGACAAAAAAGAAGAGCAGTTCAGAAATTATGATGAAACGGAAAAAGATAGTGTAAAAGAATTTTATAGGCTTAACCATACTCACCAGACGTATGATTTTGTAAAACAAAAAAAAGCTGAGTATTTAAAGTTCGACAAAAAGGAAATGCCAATTTGGAGTGCTTTTGATTTTTTAAATAAGTTGGTGGATGATTCTGATCCTGATACCGATCTCGACCAAATGCAACACCTGCTGCAAACATCAGAAGCCATCAGAAATGATGGTCACCCCGATTGGATGGTCTTGGTGGGCTTAATCCATGATATGGGCAAGGTACTCTGTTTGTTTGGTGAGCCGCAATGGGCTGTAGTTGGCGATACTTTTCCTGTTGGCTGTGCCTATTCAGATAAAATTGTTTACCCAGAATTTTTCAGCAACAATCCCGATTATAAAAATGAACTTTATCAAACAAAGTTGGGCATTTATACCCAAAACTGTGGATTGGATAATGTAGATATGTCTTGGGGCCACGATGAATATGTGTACCACATGATGAAGCCCTACCTGCCGGAACCAGGCTTATATATGCTCCGCTACCACTCTTTTTATTCGCAGCACAGGGAAAATGCCTACGATCACCTGATGAACGACAAAGACCACGAAATGTTTAAATGGGTTAACCTTTTTAACCCTTACGACCTGTATTCTAAAAATCCCAATCAGAAAAGCTGGGCAGAACTCGAACCTTACTACAAAGCACTGGTTGCTAAATATTTACCACCAAACATTAAGTTTTAAATTCTATCTCCAAACATTTATAACCAAATAAACAATTTATGAATCTAATTTTACAAAAATCATGAGATTTAAATGTACACGCTTAAAGTATAGTGGCATATTCATGCTGTTATTACTCCTCGGCCAAGTGTTCAATGTTGCCAATGCGCAAACTGAACGAAAAATTACCGGAAATTTAGTCGATGATGCCAAACTGCCTATCGTAGGTGCTTCAGTTACCGTTAAAGGTACTACTAAAGTTACCTCAACCGGTGCCGGCGGTTCCTTTAGCATTACAGCAAAAACAGGAGATAAAATCCTCTTTAGTTTTTTAGGCTACCAGACAAAAGAACTTACCGTAACCAATGCATCTACCTACCAGGTAATTATTAGCGAGGCCAGTTCATCCCTTACTGATGTAGTGGTTGTAGGTTATGGAAAGAGCAGCAGAAAAACACTTACGAGCTCTATATCAACAGTTAAAGGCGATGATTTGAATAGAGGTGCCATTAGCGATGTAGGCCAGATGCTACAGGGAAAGGTACCGGGATTAAACATTACCAGAAATGGCGATCCAAACCAAAATGCAGCAATCATTATGCGTGGTGCATCTACCCTTCGTGATGGTGCTCAATCGCCTCTATTTGTAATTGATGGTGTGGTTGGAGCCGACATATCGATTCTGGCACCGGATGATATTGCCACCATTGACGTATTAAAAGATGCTGCCGCCGCCGCCATTTATGGTAACAGGGCAGCAAATGGTGTAATTATGGTTACCACCAAAAGAGGTGTAGCAGGTGCAGCACAAATTGCTTACACCGGTTACTTTGGTATAGAAAACGTATCTAACCGGTACGACATGATGGATGCAGATCAATTGAAGGCATTTTTAGCTAAAAACAATTCTGCCCTCACACCAGCCAATGATAAAGGTGCAAATACCAACTGGCAGGATGAGGTTCAGCGTAGTAATGCTTTATCGTACAACCACAACGTATCTTTGAGCGGTGGTACCGAGAAAACCACTTACAATGCCAGCTTAAATTATTTTAAGCAAAATGGTATTATTAAAACCAGCGATTTAAACAGGTTTATTGGCCGCATAGGCATTGAACAAAAGGCTTTAAATGACAAGTTGAAAATTGGATTGAACATCAGCAACTCGGTAACTAATGCTAACCTCGTTCCTTACCGTAATACAGTACTGGCACAGATGCTTACTTACCTGCCAACATCTCCGGTAAAGAATCCGGACGGTTCTTATTTTGATAACTTAATCCAAACCAGTTATTATAACCCGGTTTCTATGCTCGAAAACGGTACAGAGAACCTGAAGAATAAAAACATCTTAGGAAATTTAACGGTTAATTTAAAATTACCGTTCGGCTTCTCTTACGATGTTTCAGCATCTTACCAGAATAGCCAAAACGTTTACGGTGCATTTTATAACAGCATTTATACTTCAAGGTATAACAATGTTCGGAATACGCCTGAGCCACCTGCAACGCCAACCTTTGTAAACCTGGTAGGTAAAGATGGTGTAGCGGTAAGAAATGCCTATCAAAACACCAATAAAATTATAGAAACGTACTTAACCTGGAATAAAAAATTTGGCGACCATGATATTAATGCCGTGGTGGGTTACTCTTATCAGCAATCGCTAAATAACGATGGTTTTCAGGCTACTTCTACAAATTTCCCGATTAACCAGGTTAGTTATAACAATTTAAGTTTAGGAAATCCGTATGCAGTTCCTGATTTCAGGGTTGATTTTAATCCGGGCGTAACTTACCAGGAAATTTTAATGATCTCTGATTTTGCCAGGGTTAATTACAATTATAAAAACAAATACCTGATTCAGGGATCGATCAGAAAAGATGGGTCGAATGTATTTGGAGCCAACGAAAAATGGGGCTATTTCCCATCTGTAGGTGCAGCGTGGAACATTGATCAGGAGAGTTTCTTTAAAAACACAGGTGTTCTTAAAACACTTAAATTAAGAGGTAGTTACGGTATTGCAGGTAACTCGCTTGGTTTTGCCCCGCTTACCACTAAACTTATTTATGGGCAGGTAGGACAATTTTATTATAACGGTTCGCCAAGAGAAGGTGCTTATGGTGCCATCCAAAATGAAAACCCTGATTTGAGATGGGAGAAAACGGCTACGACCAATATTGGTTTGGATTTCGGATTATTTAATGGCAGATTAAGTGGATCAGTAGACGTATATGATAAAAAAACAACTGATTTGATTTTGACATTTGGCGTTGACAATAACTTATTCCCGGCAGGTTCTTATACAGCAAATGTTGGTAGTTTGAGCAACAAAGGTATTGAGGTGGTTTTAAATGGTACACCTATAACTACCAATAACTTTAGCTGGACTACCGGATTTAACTTGGCACATAACCAAAATAAAATCATTACCCTATCGGATGATCCAAGATTTAACATTGAAGACCGATTGACTGTTTCTCCTGATGGCGCCGGACAAAGTGGTTTAACACTGCAGATTCTTAAACCAGGGCAACCAATCGGAACATTTTTCACATTTAAATATGCAGGTAAAGATGCAAATGGTGTTTCACAGTATTATGATGCTAACGGGAACCTTACAAAGACCCCGCTCACCAAAACTGATTATTATATCCTAGGAAATGCACAACCGAAAGCGCTATTAGGCTGGTCAAACAATTTAAGATACAAGAATTTTGATTTAAGCATATTTATGAGAGCGGCATTAGGCGTTAAAATCATGAACGTTACACGCGCTGATTTATTCCGCCCGAGCACTGCCCAATTCACCAATATCCCTGTTGAGGTTGAAAATGAATCAGTATCTGATTTCAACTCTTATAAATATTCGAGCAGATTCTTAGAGAATGGCAGTTACCTGCGTTTAGATAATGCTACACTTGGGTATACTTTCAAAAAAGGCCTTATTCCTGGTGTAAATTCTATTCGGTTGTACACCACAGCGAATAACCTGTTTGTAATTACCGGTTATAAAGGAATAGACCCTGAGATTAATCAGGGTGGTACCGCTCCAGGGGTAGATACCAATAACTTTTATCCTAAAACCAGAACATTTTTATTCGGGTTAAACGTATCATTTAACTAAAACTTAAGAAGATGAAAAATCTTATCAAATACATTGCAGGAACTGCGTTATCGCTAGGCGTATTAACTTCCTGCCATAAACTGGATTTAAAAGTGGAAACACAGCTAACTCCTGAAACATTTCCGCAAACAGACCAACACTATATACAGCTAACCGGTCAGGTATATGTACAGCTTCGTCAAAACTGGAGTACCGACTATTTCTTTATGCAGTCTTTAAGTACCGACGAATCCATTATGCCGGCCCGTGGTGGTAACTGGTACGATGGAGGGGTATTCGAAATGCACCACAAACACTCATGGACTAAAGATAATGGGCATGTTAATAGCGGTTGGGGATGGCTTTCAGCAACCATCAGTAAGGCAAACCAAAGCTTGTTTTTACTGAAAGATGCTCCTGAATCTCCTGGAAAAACGGTAGCAGTAGCCGAAGTTAGGGCTACCAGGGCTTTAGCATTTTTCATGATGATGGATTTATGGGGCAATATTCCG
The DNA here is from genome assembly GCF_042684385.1 of Pedobacter vanadiisoli. Taxonomy (NCBI): domain Bacteria; kingdom Pseudomonadati; phylum Bacteroidota; class Sphingobacteriia; order Sphingobacteriales; family Sphingobacteriaceae; genus Pedobacter; species Pedobacter vanadiisoli. The sequence continues at coordinate 55,665 of NZ_JBHULL010000002.1, forward strand.
ATTGTGACCACTTTTGGTCAAACCACGCCACCTGATACCAAATCGCGCCTTGAAGTTTTCAATTTTATTGAGGCAGAGCTTAAAGAAGTATTGCCAAATTTAAGCAGCGCCGTAGGAACAGCTACATATGGCCGTCCAAATAAATATACCGCCTACGCCATTTTGGCCAAAATGTACCTAAATGCCGAAGTATATACCGGTACTCAACGTTATAATGATGCTGTGGCCATGTGCGATGCCATTATTGGTGCCACGGGTTCTCCATACAGTTTGGAAAGCGATTACCGAAAAATGTTCTTCATTGACAATGGTCCTCAGATCAAAGAATTTATTTTTGCCATCCCTTTCGATCCTGGCTTTAGTAATGGTAACATGATTTATTCGCGTTACTCATTACCGCGCTCTTTACAGAAAAAGTATAGCTTAAAATTTACGCCAAGTGCACCAATGAGTACTTTGCCTGAGTATTATGCTAATTTTAATGATCCTAATGATAAAAGAAATGCACAATGGATAAAAGGATTGCAGACTTATTATGATGGTTCGCCTGTAACCGTAGCTACCACTAAAAAAGGATATGACCAATTTTATGCAGGTTCTGATGGTTCAGCTGCACTCACCTACCAGGTAGATATTACACCGAATGTTACCCTTAGAGATGCATCAAGACCTTTCGATGCAGGAAACGATGAAATAGCCTGGAATATGGGATACAGAAACAATAAGTTTTACTGCGATAGTACCTCTTCAAGCAGAAATCAAAATAACGACGTACCGGTTTTCAGGTATTCTGATATTTTATTAATGAAGGCAGAAGCGATATTAAGAGGCGCAACACCTACACAAGGCCAAACGGCTTTATCATTGGTGAATCAGTTGCGTGCCGTTCGTACCACCTCACCTGCATGGACGTCAGTTACTTTAGAAGATCTATATAAAGAACGTTGCAGGGAAATGGCGTGGGAATGCTGGCACCGCAATGATATGATCCGTTTTGGCAAGTACGAAGGAACATGGGGCTTTAAAACAGATGCACAGACTTTCCACAGGTTAATGCCAATACCGTCATCAGCCATAATTTTAAATCCTAAATTGAAACAAAATCCCGGATACAATTAATATATATTTTTCTTAGAAGAGGTTGTATCATAAACATAGAATTGTCATCCTGAACTTGTCGAAGGATCTGCTCAAACACTACAAGGCGTTTCGACAGGCTCAACGTGACAAACTTCTAGAAAAACAAAAGTTTATGATACCTCCTCTTCTTCGCATTGATGCTTAAATCATTTAAATCTTTCTCTATGATTAAACAGTTACTTTTATCTATCCTGCTGCTTCCTTCCGTTTTACATGCACAAACTTTAATAAAAAATTCACCCCAAACTTTTTCAGCAACAAAAAACCTGATTAAAGAAAGTAATGCTTTAAATTTCATCGCCATGGGCGATTGGGGCCGTAATGGTGCCGATCATCAAAGGCAAGTAGCCAAGCAGATGGGTATTACTGCATCCGATGTTAAGGCTAATTTTATCATTTCTACCGGCGACAACTTTTATCCCAGTGGCGTAATCAGCGCACAAGACCCCTCTTTTAAATACTCTTTCGAAGACATTTATACCGATTTTTCCCTGCAATGGGACTGGTATGTGGTTCTTGGTAACCACGATTACAAATCTAATCCCGATGCACAGGTCGAATATTCCAAAATCAGCAGAAGATGGAAAATGCCTGCACGTTACTATGCAAAAAAATTCCCCATTAATGGCGATCTCAATAACCAGGTGTTAATTGCTTTTATTGACACAAACCCGCTTATACCCGAATTTTACAGCAATGCTGAATATGGTCCAAATGTTAAAGGACAGGATACCACGGCGCAGAAACGCTGGCTGATTAAAACACTGGCAGATACCGACCCTGCTATTAAATGGAAAATTGTGGTAGGCCACCACCCTATTTATACTGGCGGCAGCCGGACTGAGGCTTATGATACCAAAGCAGTACGCAATTCATTAAAATCAACTTTTGAAAAATACGGCGTAGATGTGTATCTTACCGGGCACGAACATAGTATGCAGTACATTAAACCTGCCGGAAAAACACATTATTTTATTTCTGGTTCAGCTTCTGAAAAAACACCTGTAAAACTCATCGCCGATGCCGAAATGGTAGCATCTGAATATGGTTTTATGTTATTCTCTGTTAACAACAACCAATTACGCGTACAAGCCATTAATGATCAGGGTGAGATTATTTATAACACCCTAATTAAAAAATAATCCAAAAATAAGCGCCGTCAGCACCATGGATCAACCAAGCAGCACAGTTACTTCAACAGCCCCACCAGCAGCTAAACCTAAACGGCTGCTTTCGCTCGATGCCTTACGTGGCTTTGATATGTTTTGGATTGTGAGCGGCGAAGGTATTTTTCACGGCTTGGCACATGGCATTAAAGAAGACCATGCATTGGTACAAAACACGTACGATTGGACCATTGCAACCAATCCTAGTCTCTCCTTATTTGAAAGGATATTGGTGGGCATCAGTAACCAATTGCACCATTCGCCATGGAATGGTTTTACCTTTTATGATCTTATTTTCCCGCTTTTTATATTCATTTCGGGGGTATCTATGCCCTTCTCTTATCAGAAGTATTTTACAGATAAAGAGGCCGGCAACGCCCCAACGGGTAAGATTTATTATGCGCTGATTAAAAGAACCCTCATTTTAATTTTACTGGGCACGGTGGTTAACGGCTTGCTGCAATGGAAAGGTTATGAGCATATCCGTTTTGCCAGTGTACTGGGCCGTATTGGCCTGGCAACCTTTTTTGCTGCTTTAATTTACCTCAATACCCCACTTAAAAAACAGGTAATCTGGTTTGTATCTATCCTTATCGGCTATTACCTGCTGATGCGTTTTGTACCCGTTCCGGGTTTTGGCAGTGGCGTTTTCACTCCCGAAGGCAACCTTTCTGCCTATATAGACCGGTTGTTACTTCCCGGCAAACTTCATCGTACAGTTTACGATCCGGAAGGTTTACTGAGCACTATACCGGCCATTTGCTCGGCCATGCTGGGTATATTTACCGGTGCATTTATAAAGAATAAAACAATGTGCCCCGATCCAAATAAGAAAGTATTGTATTTAATGATTTCGGGCATTGCACTAATATTAACTGCACTGGCTGGTAGCTTCCTTTTCCCCATCAACAAAATCATGTGGACCAGCACTTTTGTACTCTTTGCAGGTGGCTGGAGCATTATACTTTTTTCGCTTTTCTATTATTTTATTGATGTGCGCAGTTATCAAAAATGGTGCATGCCCATGGTTTGGATAGGTACCAATTCGATCTTAATTTACATTTTCGCTCACGGCCTGTTTAATTTCGAATCTACTTCCAACTTTCTCTTTGGCGGAATCATTAATACCATCCCTACCGCTTGGCAACAGGCTGGCGTGTGGACTGGTGTACTCCTAATACAATTGTTTGGCTTAAAGTTCCTCTTTGATAAAAAGTGGTTCCTAAAAATTTAATATGAAAATAAAAATACCATTTGTAGTACTGTTTGTACTATCGTTCAATAACCTGTGGTCGCAGGCATACCTATCCTCTTCTAATCAACTTATTGCACGGATTTTACCTAAACAACGCCAGGCATTTGTTACCAAAAGTATTTCCGCAGTAAACGGTAAGGATGTATTTGAAATTGAAAGCAAAAACAATAAGATCGTACTTAGTGGCAGCAGTGGTGTTGCCCTGGCTTCGGCTTTTTATTATTATTTAACCGAATACGCCCACTGCCAGATTACCTGGAATGGCACCAATTTAAATTTACCAGCTACCTTACCTCAGGTAAAAACAAAAATAAGGAAAGAAACACCTTACGATTACCGCTACTATTTAAACTATTGTACTTTTAATTACAGCATGAGCTGGTGGGATTGGCCGCGCTGGGAAAAAGAGATAGACTGGATGGCACTTCATGGTATTAACATGCCCCTTGCCATTACAGGCGAAGAATATACCTGGTATCTTTTATACAAAGAAATGGGATTTTCGGATGAAGAACTTAAAGGCTTTTTTACCGGGCCTGCTTATTTCTCGTGGTTTTGGATGGGTAACATTGATGGCTGGGGTGGTCCGCTTCCGGTAAGCTGGATGAAAAGCCACTTCGAACTGCAAAAGAAAATTTTAGCCCGGCAAAGGTCGCTTGGGATGAAACCGGTACTGCCTGCCTTTACCGGACATGTACCCGCAGCATTTAAGAATAAATTTCCACAGGCAAAATTAAAAGCCACCAACTGGACCAATGGCTTTGCCGATACTTACATCCTTGATTCGGAAGACCCCATGTTTGCCCAGATCGGGAAGAAATTTCTGCAGAAACAAACCGAACTATTGGGTACCGATCATTTTTACTCGGCCGATACTTTTAACGAGAATGAGCCGCCCTCTTCCGATCCAGAGTTTTTAGGTAAACTGAGTGCAAGGGTTTACGATGGCATGGCACAGGCCGACCCTAAGGCCATCTGGGTGATGCAGGGATGGCTGTTTTACAGTGACAGGAAATTTTGGAAAGAGCCGCAAACAGAGGCCTTATTAAAGGCTGTGCCAAACGATAAGATGATTTTACTGGACCTTGCAACTGAAATTGAACCGGTTTGGAAACGCACACAAGGTTTTTACGGCAAGCCGTGGATCTGGAATATGCTGCATAACTTTGGCGGCAATACCAACCTGTTTGGCCGGATGGATGTGGTGGCAACTGCACCAGCCGAAGCCCTTAACAATCCACAAAGTGGCAAAATGAAAGGTATAGGCCTCAGTATGGAGGGCATTGAACAAAATCCGGTACTTTATGAGCTGATGATGGACAATAACTGGCAGACTAAACCTATAGATCTGAAAACCTGGTTACCTAAATTTGTACGTAACCGCTACGGAAAAAGTAATGTAAATGCTTTAAAAGGCTGGGAAATATTACGGAAAACCGTTTATAATGTGCCGGCTGATAAATACATCAGAGATGGTGCCGAATCGATTATTCAGGCACGCCCTACTTTCGATTCGTTAACCCGCTGGGCCAAAACTACCTTAAATTACCGGGAAAAGGACTTACTCCTGGGCTGGGACGAATTTGTAAAAGCCGCACCACTTTGCAAAACCAGCGATGGCTTTCAATACGATCTGGTTGATATTACCCGGCAGGTAATGGCCAATTATGCCCTGCCAATACAAAGAAACATTGTTGCAGCCTACCGCAAAAAAGACCTGGCTACATTTAAAAAAGAAAGCAGCAAATTTATACAGCTAATTGATGATATGGACAGGCTGTTGGCCAGCAGAAAAGATTTTATGCTTGGGCCATGGGTAAGCGATGCCAGGCGATGGGGAGAAACCCCTGCCGAAAAAGCACTTTACGAAATGAATGCCAAAGACCTGATTACCCTTTGGGGCGATGCTAAAAGCCCTTTAAACGAGTATGCCTGCAGACAATGGAGCGGATTGTTAACTGATTTTTATAAACCAAGGTGGCAGCTCTTCTTTACCCGTGCCGAACAATCATTAAAACAGCAAAAGGATTTTAACACCAGCCAATTTAATGAAGAAGTAAGCAACTGGGAATGGAAATGGGTAAACCAGCGAAAAGACTATCCAACCAAAACTGTGGGGAATCCGGTAAATTTAGCACTGGAAATGTATCAGAAATACCGCAAAACCATGGGGATAATACAACAGTAATTTCCCCAACCTAAAAGATTATTAAAAGGCTTATATGATAGCTGTACCGATATGAAAATTGTTATCCTACTTGCCATGCGAAGTCAGAATGCTGTTATCCGGCTAACATTTTTCATATCCACTTTATTATTGCAATTCACGCTTACCTGCAGCATGGCTTTTGCACAACAATCTGTTATCAGCTATGTGCAGCCATTTTCGGGCACTTCTGCAAGTACCACACTGGCCAGCCAGCATGTAGAAGATAAAACAGAAAGGCTGGCCAATACCATACCAGCCGTGGCACCACCTTTTAGCATGACCCAATGGACACCCCAAACCCAGCTTTCTGAAAAAAAATGCCTTGCCCCTTATTACTACAACAATAAAAAATTTTATGGTTTCAGGGCCAGCCACTGGATCAGCGGTTCGTGTACGCAAGATTACGGAAGCTTTACCATTATGCCAATTTCGGGCATCCTTAGAACCAAAGCAGCCCAATATGCAGAAAATTACGCTCATCAAAATGAAGTTTCTACTCCATCCTACTACAAATTAAAATTACCTCAACATCAGCTCTTAACAGAAATTACCGCCAGCCTTAGGTGTGGCATCATGCGAATCACTGCGCTAAAAACAGATAGTGTTTATATTTTAGTTACCCCTAACAGCGATCAGCACAAAGGGTTTATTCAAATTGATCCGGTAAAAGGTGAAATTTCCGGCTACAATCCTGTTCACCGCATTTACCAGGGATGGGGAGAGCCTGCAGGCTTTAGTGGTTATTTTTTCATCCGGTTCAAAAAATCCTTTACATCGGCAGGGGTTTATAGCGAAGGACATATTTTCAATCAGCAAAACATTAGCAATAAAAAGGATATTGGTGCTTTTGCAGGCTTTAAACTGAAAAAGGGAGAACAGTTGGTGGTGTATTCAGGTACTTCGTTTACCAGTATCAGCGCAGCAAAGGCTAACCTGGAAAGTGAAATTAAGAAAGATGATTTTAATACTGTTTTAGCGCGCACCAATCAGGTATGGGAAAAATCTCTATCACAGATCCGTATTTCAGATACAAATGAAAAAGGGAAAAAAATCTTTTATACGGCCCTCTACCATGCCATGCAGCACCCAAGGTTGTATAATGATGTAGATGGAAAATACCCACAGTTTGATGGAAAATATCAAAACAAAACAATAAATAAAGGCCAGTATTACGATGATTTTTCAATGTGGGATATTTATCGTGCACAATTGCCTCTAATTGAGCTATTACAGCCCGATTTAACTAACAGCCTTGTTAATTCGATGATATTGAAAGGTGAGCAAGGTGGCTGGATGCCTATTTTTCCATGCTGGAACAGTTATACCGCCGCCATGATAGGTGATCATACAACGGCTTTCATCGCTTCTGCATATCATAAAGGGATCCGGAATTATGATATTAAGGAAGCTTACCGGCTAATGAGGAAAAATGCCTTTCAAATGCCCGATTCTATAGATTACCTGAACGGAAAAGGCCGACGAGGAATTAACAGTTACCTGAAATATGGCTATATCCCCATGGATGATAGTATTCCGGAAGCTTACCACAAACGGGAACAGGTGAGCCGAACACTCGAATATGCTTACGATGATTATGCCCTGGCAACAATTGCCAAAAATCTGGGCAAAGAAAAAGATTTCAAGGAATTATCAAACAGAGCGCTTAATTACCGGCATATTTTTGACCCAAATGTCGGAATGGTTAGGGGGCGCTTTGCTAATGGCAACTGGTATGAGCCTTTTTATCCCGATCATCGCGAACCTTATATTACAGAAGGAACACCAAGGCAGTATACTTTTTATGTTCCGCACGATATGCCCGGACTGATCGGATTGATGGGTGGACGTAAAAACCTCGAAAACGAACTGGATTCGCTCTTTTATAAAAAAGAGTACTGGCATGGGAATGAACCTGGCCACCAAATTCCATTTTTGTACAATTATACTTCCTCTCCATGGAAAACACAGCTGCAGGTATCACGCATTATGGCAGAAGAGTACGGTGAAGGCGCCGGTGGATTAAGTGGTAACGACGATGCCGGACAGATGTCGGCTTGGTATATATTTGCCGCATTGGGCTTTTACCCGGCAGACCCTGTTTCAGGAGACTACCAGCTATCAAGTCCTTTATTTAAGCAAACTGTAATATCTTTTAACAATGGTAAAAAGTTAACCATAACAGCCATTAAAAAGAGTAACAAATCTATTTATAGCTCAAAAATCATTTTAAATGGAAAGCCTTTCACCAAAAACCAGATTACACATCAACTGCTGGTACAAGGTGGGGAATTAATTTTTTATCTCCAGGATCATCCACCCGGGCTTTAAATCCTGAAAAATGAACCTCAATATAAATATGGCCAGAATTAACAAACCTATCAAAACAGGAAGATGTATAAACGCAATTAGTTTTTAAGCAAAATCAAAAACATAAGTATTGCACTTAGCAAAAGGATAAAAAGGATCATTCCTTTTGGAAAAACAGTTTCAGTTTCACCCCTCCCGGCTTTATCTGATGCTTTTAAAATTTTCTTTTCAACCCTCATTATCGGAACAGTAGATATGATGTTTGACTATGCCTGAGCCAAAAGGATTAAGGGCAAAAATTCATTTTTTTTATCTGCCTCATCTTCTTGCCATTATAACACCATTTACAGCGTCGTTCTCATAAAAATTATGCTGTATTCCCATTTCTTCAAAAAACCGCCCTGCAACATTTAACATACAAACAACAGGGAGCTAACCTTAAGGAAATATTGTCTGGTTAACTTGTACTTAAGTTTGCTTATTGAAAGCATAAACAGTTAAAAAACAATGTTTCAATAAAACATTAAGCTATATGAAACAGCAGGCCCGAACGATACCAGGAAAACTGGTTGATTTTGATTACAACAGGTTTAAGTTACCCACTTTTGTTATGCAGTTTAAACCTTCCGTATACCAGGATGGTGATTGCTTTTATGCAGTATTATCCTTTGAAGAGGAGCACGATGTTTCAGGCCTTGGTACCTCACCAGAAGATGCCTTAATAGACTGGAACGACAAAGTATGCGAAATGCTGGCCCTATCGGGCCCTTTACGCACATCGTTAAGTGCTAAAAACAAATAGCTGCAACAGAAGCCGGCAGATTGAACCCTTTCCTAAATTTATTCTGATGAACCACAATATATCTACCGGCCTGGTATTTTATCAGGGCTATGATCAACCGAATTTTCTCGTCAATTGCCATTTTGAAATCAAAAGACCTTGCGATTGTTCTATGATCCAGCTCCACCGCTTTTATTTATTATTGAGAAAGGGTAATAAGGTTTCGCCGGTTGATCTGCCCCTAAAGATTTTCAATGCAGCATTTCTCGCCTTCTGCTATAATGGAAAAAAACTGGTTGGCATTTCGGCTATTAAAAGGCCCAGTGCTTCATACTTACAAGATGTATATAAAAAGGCCGGTATTATCACCAATATAGATAAGCCTTTCTTAGAGATCGGTTATTCATTCACCCGTGAGTCCGTTCGTAAAAAAGGAATCAGTAGCACATTAAAGCGCATGTTGCTCGAAAAAATAGGCTATCACCATGGTATTATTTTTTCTACCACAGCAACCCCCAGCAGTCAGCGTTTTCTTATGGCCAATGGTTTCAGGGCAAAAGGGAATCCTTATCAGGGCAATTTCGATAATAATATCATCTATTTTGAACGAACACAATGATTTTAAGCCAGTCAGCCGTTCTCTGTTATTCCCTTTCTGCTCCTTTTTGCCCGGAAATATATGTGTCAGGAGCCGCTGAAACACCCAAAAAACAGCCATAGGCAATCATCATATGAAGCTCCTTCCTTGTGTCTGAATCACTATAATTCACATTGCTGAAACTGAAAAAATTTCAGCAACGGAACTGAAAAAAATTCATTTTTCATGTAATTTTTTCAGAGAAAACCGGCCACAAACACACCCTTAAGGCCCTGGCATAGTGCTTGATCCAATTAAAACATAACCTTAAAAAGGTTAAAGCGTTAAATTAATTGATTTTATAGTCCATTTATTATTAAAACATTAAAAGGAGAAAAAACTATGACATTGGTTAAATTCAATCCTGAAAAGAAGAACAATTCATTATTGCCAGGCTTTAATGATATCTTCGAATCCGTATTAGGCGATACCTTTTTTACCGACCGTCGTTTAAGCAGCGTACCTGCAGTTAACATTTCTGAATCGAATGAAGAGTACCACATCGAACTGGCTGCACCCGGATTAAAGAAAGACGATTTTAAGGTATCTGTTGAGCGGGATATGCTAACCATTTCTACTGCGCAGCAGACTGAAAACAATAGCGACGGTAAAACCTATAACAGAAGGGAATACAGTTACTCGGCATTTACCAGGGCCTTCACGCTTCCGGAGAGTGCCGATATTGAACACATCCAGGCCGCTTATACGGATGGCATCCTGCATCTTAACATTCCAAAAAAGGAAGAAGCCAAAGCGGTTTCCAGACAGATCGAAATACAATAATTTCCCAAGTGCCGCTAAATGCGGCACTTTTTATTGATACGATACTGAAATCCATTTAGAAAAATATAACTGTTTAGCTATGGAAAGCCATTTTACCATCAACCTGAGCCTCGAAGGGCCAGGTGGAAAAATCACCTATGGCCAATTTTCTCTTGGCAAGGATAAAAAGGAAGCCATCGAAATTTTTTCACTTTTAAAGGGTAGTGCAGAAAATGTTCCCGGATGTTCATTAAAAATGGAATTTATGGAAGAAATGATGGGATTGCCTATCCCTATTGGCACAATAAACTGTTGCCTGGATGAGCTAAAAGAAAATATTGCCATTATTTCAAGGGAAATATTCCGTATTGCCCATCTGGAGAACGCAAATACCGACGGTTAATATAGGTTGCGTACTTGTTATTAAATCAAAAAAAGAATTGTTTCACACCTGATTTTCGCTTGATCCAAAATTATTGTCAGCGCGTTGAATAAACGAAAAAGATTCGCCGCCTTAAGCAAGCTTGGTACGGCATAAAAACAAAAAGTCCTTCTGTTTTGCAGAAAGGGCTTTCGTTTGTCTCCCCGCCTGTACATATTTCGAACCTTTTCCTGCATGGCTTGCGGTTATGGGTGCTTCCAAAATCAAAATTATGAAGCAATACATTTTATAATGTTGCAAAATAGTCAACTGTGGTTTATCAAATTATCATTAAAAACTGGATTTATACAGAGTATAAACTTGGGATTTTTGATAAAATTTAGAGCAAATTCCGAATACTTTTTGAATGACGTATCAGTAATACCTAAATTTAAATTAGATTCTAATGATTCCTTTCACAACATAAGAGAACTATAGTGGATGTCAAGAGAAAAATGGGGCAAAGAACGCATATTAGAAGTGTGTCAAAAACTGTACGAAGAATGGAAAATTATACCAACGAAAACCCTGATGATAAAGAGAGGCTATCAAAAACTGGCCAGATATGCTATTCCTAAATACTTTAAAAATTTTAGAAATCTTCACGAAGCACTACTGTTACCTAATTCAAGAAAATCTCCTGAATATTGGAACTTAAAAAATACGGTAATTGAGCTTAGAGAATTTTGTCAAGCCAATCGAAAACTTATTGAGGACACCTCAATTACAAAGGCTATTTATCGTATAAAAAATTTCGGTTTGATGAATGCGGCACAAAAACATGGAGGATTAAAAGCACTAAATAGAAGATTTAAACTGGGTATCACATTTAAGTCGAAAAAGTGGACCAAATCCAAAGTCATCCACGACCTAAAAGAATTTCATCAGTCAGGCCAGGTCATCAACCGAAAAAATCTTTCGAGCCTGGGTAAAAACGGTTTGCTTTGGGCCATTTCTAAGTTTGGAAACCTAACAACTTTCAAAAGGGCAATCGGTATCCAAGCTAAAAAGCTTCAGCGGTGGGATGATAGTTCAATAATCAAAAATCTCAAACAGCTAATAGTGAAACACGGATTCTTTCCTAACACATCAGTATTAAAGATGTTAGGACGTTATGATTTATTACGTGCCATATCAAACAATGGAGGATTTTCCAAGTTTACAAAATTGCTTAATGCACCTTCAAGAACATTTTTCCCAGCAAAAGATGGACATTATTTGCAAAGCTCATATGAATGCATATTTGACAACATTTTATTTAAGTACGATATTCCGCATTTGGTCCATGTAAGAATTTCAGAAGAACACCTGTACAAATGCGACTTTTTAATTGGTAATACCTATATAGAAATTGCTGGTTACAGACGATCAAATAGTAACTCATACGAGGTTAAGATGGCAAGAAAGATTCAAATCTATAAAGAGCTCAAAAAAGAGTATATAATAATACCACAAAAGGTATTTTGTCAACGGATTGAATACATTGAGAAAAAAGTTCTCTGCATTATCAACAAGATAGATCTCCAACCTGCAAAACCACTTGTACCTCAAAGAGACAGCTGCCTTAAACCGCCCACTTTTTGGGCTGATTTTAAAAACATAGAAAATGAGCTGAAACCCTTCATTTTAAAATACGATAGAATGCCTACCATTAAAGAATTGTATAATGCAGGTAAGGCGATGGTTGTGCATGCTATTTATAGATACCATGGGACAACTTATGATGTTGCACAACTGCTCAAGGTGAAATCAAAACAAGTTTCGCAACAATATTATACAAGAAATAAAACTATTCATGATTATAAACAACTTTGCATAGCACATAACAAGTATCTGACAATAAAGCAGCTCTACTCTTTAAATCTACGAAGCCTAGCACATGCAATTAATAAACATTGTGGTTTCCAAGGGATTCGTCAAGAATGCAAGTTAGGCTTTTCCATAAGACAAGTCCGACAGCCAGTATTTTCATATGAGGATATAATTCTTGAATACAAAAACTTGTGCAAACAATATCGTCGTTTTTTAACTAGGCGCGAACTTACAGATTATGGGTTCTCAAGCCTTGCCGGTTACCTGAATCGACATGGGCTAAGTCTTAGATTGGCACGTAAAAAATCAGGACTCAGTTTTATTACTCCTTACTTGCCATGGAATTATTATACTCTAACTGAGGTGGTGGAAGCCTATAAAGAACAATGTCAGATACATGGCCATTTTTTGACACGTCGCGAAGCGTTAACAGTTCTTTCCCCAAAAATGATTGGTCATATAGATCGTTATATTAGTTATACCAAACTAAAAGAGATGACAGAACTAAAATTTTAGAACACTCCAATCGATTGGAGTCAATATTGTCTCAGATTTAAGGAGTAATTTGTTAAAATTTAGTCAGATAAAAATCAAAAGTCATTACATTAATGAATAGATTAAAAAGGGTTCGAGCACTATTAAATCTATCCACAAAAATAGATTGATACATCAATTAACATGCTTAAAGTCACTTTAAAAATACTGAATTGAAAAATGATATTGTAGAACAGTAAAAACAAAAAAAGAGGCTTTTGCCTCTTTTTTTGTTTTTAACATTTTTAGTCGGGGTGGCAGGATTCGAACCTACGACCTCCACATCCCAAATGTGGCGCGATACCGGGCTACGCTACACCCCGAACTTGGTATCGGTCTTTTTTAATCCTGTTATAAAGTGGATTGAACTTTTAGTCGGGATGGCAGGATTCGAACCTACGACCTCCACATCCCAAATGTGGCGCGATACCGGGCTACGCTACATCCCGAACTTTGGTATCACCTTTTAACCTTATTTCTAAGGGATGGCAAAGATATGGATTTTATTGGGTTTTTCCATCTATTTACCAACTTTTTTTTATTTCAGCGGTGAGGGCGGGATTCGAACCCGCGGTACCGTTACCAGTACGACAGTTTAGCAAACTGTTCCTTTCGGCCTCTCAGGCACCTCACCTTTTATCCTCTTTTTTTCGCCCTACCAGCGTTGTTTTGAGGTCTGCAAATATAGTAAAACAAGTTATCCAACAAAAAAAAATTACAAATTTTGTTGATAATCTATGCGCACATGATAGATACTCATTAGCATCGTCTTGAATATCAATTTGATAGTTTCAATATCTTTTAAGGTTAAATCGCAGTCATCAAGCTGATTTTGCTCCAATTTGTAGTTAATTATGCGTTCAACCAGGTCATTTATGTTCTGTGCATCGGGATTTTTCAGGCTTCTTGAGGCTGCTTCGACCGAATCTGCCAACATTAACACGCCAGTTTCTTTACTGAAAGGGATCGGTCCGGGGTAGCGGAAAATGTTTTCATCGACGAATTTTTCAGGCGAATTTTTCAAAAACGACTGATAAAAATAATCAACCCTGGTGTTTCCATGGTGTGTTCTGATAAAATCGATAATCGCTTCCGGAATCTGATTCTTTCTTAAAATCTCAATTCCTTTGTGCACATGCTGAATAATGATCTGCGCACTCTGTTCATAAGGTAATTTATCGTGCGGACTAACTGCTGTATTTTGGTTTTCGATAAAATACTGCGGATTGTCTACTTTACCAATGTCGTGATACAAAGCCCCTGCCCTTACCAGTACCGAATTCCCGCCTATTTTAAATATGGCAGCCTCGGCAAGGTTAGCCACCTGTAAGGAGTGCTGAAAGGTTCCGGGGGCTTTAAAGGCAAGCTCCCTTAACAGCTTATTGTTGGTATTGGTCAGTTCAATTAGCGCTACATCTGACGTAATGCCAAAAATACGCTCGAACAGGTAAATTAAGGGGTAAGCTAAAAGAGATAAGAGTACACTAAAAACAAAAGGAATAAAACTCATCCACTCTATTTCGCGGAAAGATCCTTCACGTAACAGGGCAATACCAACAAATGAAACAAAATATGCCAAAAGAATAAGCAATGCTGAAACCAGGAACCGCTCTCGCTTAACAAAGTTTTTTATACTAAATATGGCAACCATACCTGCAGTAACCTGATAAAAAACAAATTCGAAACTATTGGCTACAAAGAAACCGGCAATTAAAATGACCAACATATGGAGATAAAGTGCCAAACGCGTATCAAACAGAATCCTGATGATAATGGGTACCACACAAAACGGAATGTAGTACAAACTCGGGATTTCCATCTTTATGGCCCAGGTTAACGCCAGTAACATCCCTGTGGTTACGATAAGAATTAAAGAAAGCTGGCGGTTATCGGCAAAAATATCTTTCCGGAAGAGAAAAAGGAATGACATTAGAATGGTGATTATAAACCCAACCAGTACCACTTGCCCCAGATAAACCAATGCCCTGCTGCCAATGGTTTTGGTCTGGGCGTCGTAAGTTGCTTTGTAAGATTCTAATTTCTGATAAATCTCCTCATCAATAACATCATTCTTGGCAACAATAAGTTCTCCCTTTTGCACCATCCCCTTGGTGGTAGAAATATTGCTCAAGGTATTATCCTGTATGGTTTGGGTTAACCGTTCATCAAATACAATGTTTGGCGTAATATGATCAATAGCCAGATTGGCAACTAGATCGCCCATTACCTGGTTAGGGGCTTTAAAATTATCTTTAAAAAAAATCAGCGCCGATTCTGCAGTAAAAACATCCTGTGTATTTTTTTCCTGGGCTACATTATTCTCAAGCAAAGAAAAATCATAATTTTTACCTCCTGCCTGGTGTTTCACATTTAAACTGATAATCCCTCTCTGGTAAATACTTTGCAACAATTTATAGGAAGCACTCTTATATATATCTTTATCTTTTTGGTTAAGCTGCTTAGATTTCCATTTTACATCAAATTCGTTGGCAAATTCCTCCAGGGCATTTGCCATAATACTCCTGTCAAATTGGTAAACAGGCAAGATATCTTTTAATGCATTCTTCTTATCGGCACTAACCTGGGGGTTGGTTTTTAAAATAGCAAAACTGAAGGGAGAAATCAGATCCTTGTTCTTCCATACCGTATTTTTTTCAAACTCATATCTGAACCTGGGTTGTTTGGGCAGGAATAACGTTATAATGAAAACGGTAAATATCATCATCACATATTTTAGGTTTGATGAATACTTACGGTAAAGGATCTTGTGTGAATTTCTCTTGATTTTGGCCAAAACGATAAAAATTATTGTATTGTCAAAAATAACATTTTTATCCAATATAAATTTTGCGGGTTTTGTTTGTAATTACCAGATTTTATATTTTACTTTATGATATCAAATTAATATCAATTATGTATCAAGAAAAAATCATCAACCCACCATCGGGTTATTTAACATTTGTGCTAAGCCTGGCATTGCTGGGTGCTTCTATTTTCTGTTTCGTTTCAGAAATTTTTCTTTGGGGAGGGATTTTGCTGGCAATAGATATATTTTTAATATTCCCCGGCTTTTTAATTATCAACCCCAACCAATCGATGGTACTCACCCTTTTCGGAAAATATACCGGCACCGTAAAGGCCGATGGATTTTTCTGGGTAAACCCATTAACAGGAAAAAGAAGGGTATCATTAAAAGCAAACAATTTAAACGGACAGCAGCTAAAAGTTAACGACAAACTGGGCAATCCAATTGAAATTGCTGCTGTGGTAGTTTGGAAAGTAAACGAAACAGCCAAAGCTATATTTTCTGTTGAAAATTACATGCAATATGTAAACATACAGAGTGAAGCAGCAGTAAGGCACCTGGCCAACATTTTTCCTTATGACCATGCCGAGGGCGAAGAAACCACCATTACTTTAAAAGATGGCGCAGAAAAAGTAAGCGAGCTTTTGGAAAATGAGCTGAATGAGCGCTTATCACGTGCGGGCATCGAAGTTTTAGAAGCCAGGATTTCGCATCTGGCTTATGCACCGGAAATTGCCAGCGCCATGTTACAGCGCCAACAGGCTACGGCAGTTATTGCGGCCCGCAAATTAATTGTTGAAGGCGCCGTAGGTATGGTAGAGATGGCCTTGGAAAAACTATCGCAAAAAGGAATTGTTGAGCTGGATGAAGAACGTAAGGCAGCCATGGTAAGCAATTTACTGGTTGTACTTTGCGGCGATAAACATGTACAACCTGTGGTAAATACCGGTACTTTATATAATTAGCACAAATGGAATTTGAGGAGAAACAGCATTTAAAATTATGGTGGCTATACCTTATTATTGGTATGGATGCCGTAATCGTGCTTAGCGTTGTACTTTTTGACAAAGGAGGCATGAACTTTACAGCTTTAAAAGCCGTTTATTTCGCACCCTTTTGGGCTGTACTCCTACCTTTTGCTATTATTTACCTCATCCAGCAAAATGTTTTAACACTACGCATCAACGAGGAAGGTATCTTTTACCGTTACTTTCCTTTCAAAGCTAAATTAAAACACCTTAAATGGGATGAAATAGAGAAAACCTATATTACCAAATATGATGCTTTTGGCGATTATGGTGGTTACGGTGTTAAAAGCAGGCTTTGGTTTAAATTTAATGATAAGGCATATATTTTAAACGATAAAAACAAGGGTTTACAGCTGGAATTAAAAAACGGCAAAAAACTGTTGTTCAGTTCTAACAGAATAGATGAAATGGAGATGTTCCTTATCAATCTGAAGACCAGATACACTATACAGGCAATACAATAAAGATGGCGGAGAAAGATAAAAAAGCTTTTGTATTAAGGATTAGTCCTGCTTTATTAAAAGAAGTAGAAACCTGGGCTGCCGATGAATTTAGGAGTACGAACGGGCAGATCGAATTTTTACTTACACAGGCTATAAAATCGCGAAAGAAAGGCAAAGCAAAAGAGGAATAAAATATCAATTTAAACCTATCAGGTTTTAAAACCTGATAGGTTTGTACAATAAATTTTCTGCACCCAGCAACCCAGCCTAAGCCCCTCCGGCCCAAGTTAATTAAACCTGATGGCAGCGGCAGCCCCGAAGCATGAGGTCTACAGCGAACAGCAGGACGGAACAACCCTAAGCACCACAGGTTTTGCTTTCCAGAACTTATTATTATCAGCGTGCTAAAATCATTTTTTATACGTTATTTTTAAACCTTGCAAGGTTTAACTAACTTAGCGGCCTAACCAAAAAATCATAAAAAATTTAGTTTACATGAAAGAAGTTGTAATCGTATCGGCTGTTAGAACGCCTATTGGCAGTTTTGGTGGTGCTTTAGCCCAGTTTTCTGCTACCCAGCTTGGTGGTTTTGCCATTAAAGCAGCGATAGAAAAAGCAGGCATAAAGCCCGAACAGGTTCAGGAAGTGTATATGGGTAACGTTTTATCGGCCAATTTAGGCCAGGCTCCGGCTACACAAGCGGCAAAATTTGCCGGTTTACCCGATTTACCGGCTACTACTATCAATAAAGTATGCGCATCGGGTACCAAAGCCATTATGCTCGCAGCACAAAGTATTGCCAATGGCGATAACCATATTATTGTGGCTGGCGGCATGGAGAGCATGAGCAATGTACCCTACTACCTTGATAAAGCCAGGAATGGCTATCGCTTAGGTCATGGACAAGTGACTGACGGATTGGTGAAAGATGGCTTATGGGATGTTTACAATGATTACCACATGGGATCGGCTGCAGAACTTTGTGCTACCGAATGTAAGATTAGCCGCGAAGAGCAGGACAATTTTGCCATTAACTCGTACAAAAGAGCACAGGCTGCACAAACCGCCGGAAAATTTACAGGTGAAATTGTGGCTGTAGAGGTAAAAGACCGAAAAGGCGATGTTACATTAATTGATACCGATGAGGAGCCTGCAACTGTTAAATTTGATAAAATACCAACGCTGAAACCTGTCTTTAAAAAAGACGGAACGGTTACCGCTGCAAATGCCTCTACCCTGAATGATGGTGCAGCAGCGCTGGTTTTAATGAGTGCCGATAAAGCAAAAGAACTGGGACTAAAACCCCTGGCCAAAATATTAGGTTATGCCGATGCGCAGCAGGCCCCGGAATGGTTTACTACGGCCCCTTCAAAAGCGATTCCGTTAGCTCTACATAAAGCCAATATTGACATTAAAGCCGTAGATTTCTTCGAAATTAACGAGGCTTTTTCTGTAGTTTCTATTGCCAATAATCAATTGCTTGAGCTCAGCGAAGAAAAGGTTAATGTTAATGGTGGTGCAGTTTCATTAGGTCACCCGCTTGGAGCCTCCGGTGCCCGCATTGTAGTTACCCTGCTTTCGGTACTGGCACAAAACAATGGCAAAATCGGCGTTGCCGGCATTTGTAACGGCGGTGGTGGTGCCAGCGCACTGGTTATAGAAAAAATAGCATAAATAAACTGATAGCTGTAAAATAACCGATCGAGCATGATAATGAAGAACCTCAAATTGCTTTTCCTGCTATTTATTGTTCTGCTGGGCTTTAGTGTAAAAGCACAACAAACCTCTGGTAAACTCGATGTTTTTCAGGATTCGCTGATTAAAATTTCTACAGCTACAGCAAATGCATTAAGCGATAACGAGAAACTCGAAATTAACGGTAAATTCGTTAAACTATTAGTTGAGGCCTTAAAAACATCCAATTCTTTTGCCTACCCTTTCGATTCGTTAAAAAATGTTTCTGTAATCAAATCACCTGATCAGGCTTTCAGAACTTTAACCTGGTACATACAGCTCGAAAATGGCAGTTATCGCTACTATGGCACCATACAGATGAATACTAAAAATGGCCCGTTAAAGCTCTATCCGCTGATCGATCAAACAGATAATATGAACGACCCAAATGCCATTACCGGCAATCAGAAATGGTTTGGTGCCCGCTATTACGAAATCATACCCGTAACCAGTGGAAACCGTCTGCCTTATTATGTATTGTTAGGCTGGAAAGGAAATACGCAGGCCACCACCAAAAAAGTAATCGAAATCCTTTCATTTGATAAGGATAATGTAACTCTTGGTGCACCTGTTTTTGACGGAAAAGAACTGAAAGGAAAAAACAGGGTTATATTTGAATATGCCAAATCGAATGCCATGATGCTTAAAACCGATGTTAAAGCCGGTATGATTGTGTTCGATCACCTGGCCTCTTTTGATCCTGAAGTAAAAGGCAAATTTGAATTTTATGGATCGGACGGTACTTTTGATGGTTTCAAAATTATTGGTGGCAGATTAAAATTACAGGAAGAACTTACACTTAACAACGATCCTAATTCGAACGATGAGCTTTATGCAGATCCAAAGAAAAACGTTAAACCGGTCAGGAAGTTTTAGGATTTAACAAAACTTAACAACTTCATTACCTGATACATCATTTAAAAATTTGTGAGTTTGCCATCCGCTGACTATATTGCGCTCTGCTAAACTAACTTAAACAACACACAAATTCTGAATTCATAAACTAAAACCAACAATTATTTTATGCAAAAATCTAATGAGACCATTAGTATTGACCATGATAAAGAGCTAGACCTCCATTTAGAAAGTCAAGGTGTATCCAAAGAAAAATTATTTAGCCACCCGGTGGGCCTTTTTGTGCTCTTTTTTACCGAAATGTGGGAAAGATTTAGCTATTACGGAATGCGTGCCATATTGGTACTGTTCCTGGTTAGCGATTTAAGTAAAAATGGCTGGGGATGGCCACGGCCTGAGGCCTTACAGCTTTATGCTATTTACACAGGTTTAGTATATTTTACACCAATATTAGGTGGTTTAATTGCCGATAGATTTACAGGTTATAGAAAAGCTGTTATCATCGGCGCTTTTATTATGACCCTTGGCCATGCAGCTATGGCACTTGAAGGCTTTAGTAATAATTTTTTCTATCTGGGTTTACTGCTACTGATTGTGGGTAACGGATTTTTTAAGCCAAATATCTCTTCAATTGTAGGTAAACTTTACCCTCCTATCAGCGATAAAAAAGACAGTGCATACGCCATTTTCTACATGGGTATTAACTCGGGTGCCTTTATTGGTATGTTAATGTGCGGTTACATTGGCGAAAAAGTAGGCTGGCACTACGGTTTCGGTCTTGCAGGTGTTTTTATGCTCTTCGGTATGCTACAATTCTATTTCGGCCAAAAAATATTTGGGGTAATTGGTGCATCTGTAGATAAAACCAAAGCGGTTGAAAAAGCTGATCCAACGGTAGAAGAAATTCCGGCAAAAGTAAGAAGCCAGCGTTTATGGGTTATTGCCATCTTATCTATTTTCACCATTTTCTTTTGGATGGTATTTGAACAGGCAGGTGGTTCGATGACTATTTTTGCCAAAGATTATACCTTAAGGAATTTAACCGGCGGAGCAGCTACAACTTTTAAATGGGTAGATAGTATCCTTACCATATTCCCCTTGGTAGCAGTAACCTTCGTACTCTTCTCTTTAGCGAAAAAAATCTTTAAAAAGTACCCAGCAACTATTTTATTTACTTTATTGAGCTTTGCCATTATTTGGGTGCTGGCTATCTGGAAAGTAGACCGTGAGCTGGCTTCTGTAAGCACTGAAGTACCTGCATCGTGGTTCAGTGTACTTAACTCTTTCTTTATTGTATCTTTAGCGCCTATCGTTTCAAAAATCTGGGAAACCAGGTTTAATCCCAGCGGCCCAGTAAAATTCGGATTTGGTCTGATATTCGTAGGCATTGGCTTCGCTGGTTTGGCCTATGGTGGTTCGGCGATTCCACAAGGTGCAACTTCGGCAGAAGTAAGCCTGTTCTGGCTTGTTTTTGCTTACTTCTTCCATACCGTTGGTGAGTTATGTATTTCTCCGGTAGGTTTATCTTATGTAAGTAAGCTTGCACCAGCTAATTTGGTAGGTTTAATGTTTGGTGTGTTTTTCACCTGTACTGCCATCGGAAATTACCTTGCAGGTGCTACCGGATCGCTGATCGATAAAATCAGTTCCGCTTATTCTATCTCAACATTTTTCTTAATATTTACCATTATCCCAATTGTGGCAGGTTTAATTATGTTTGCATTAAGCCCGTTATTACGCAAATGGATGCATGGTGTTCACTAATAGCAAAAAAATAAATTTAAATAAAGCCCGGTTCCTGATCGGGCTTTTAATTTTTTAATCCAATTTCATGGAAAAAACAGTTTCAATAGAAGATATCCAGAACTTTGAAGGCAAATATCCTAAGCAGCTCTGGCACCTCTCGCTGGTAGAAATGTGGGAACGTTTTTGTTTTTACGGCATGCGGGGTGTACTGGCATTTTTTATGGTCGACCAGCTTGGTCTTAGCGATCAGCGGTCAAACTTACAATATGGTGCTATTCAAGCCTTTGTGTACGCATTTACCTTTATTGGTGGCATTTTTGCCGACAGGATTTTGGGCTTCCGTAAATCACTTTTCTGGGGCGGTTCTTTAATGATTATCGGTAACCTGATCCTGGCTTTCTCGCCACACGATTTATTTTATATTGGCATTACGCTTTCCATTATAGGCACCGGTTTCTTTAAACCCAATATCTCATCGATGGTTGGCGAACTCTACCATGAGAAAGATAACAGGCGAGATGCCGGTTATGGTCTATTTTATGCAAGTATCAACGTAGGTGGTTTACTGGGCGGTGCCATGTGCATCTATTTGGGAAAATATTACAACTGGCACCTGTGCTTTTTATCAGCTGCCCTGGTTATGATGTTCGGTTTGAGTACATTTATTTTTACCAAAAAACATTTAGGACCGATTGGCATTTCACCTTTACTGCACCTTAAAAAAAACCGGCAAAAAGTGGCCGAAATTTCGGTTTACGCTGGCTCTATCTTATGCATACCCCTAATTTACATTATGGTAAAAAACACCGATTTTACCGACTATTTTATGTATACCATTGGGGTAATCGCCATGATTTATTTTTTGTACGAAACCTTTAAGATAAAAGATAAAAAGGCGCAGTATAAACTGCTTGCGGCATTTGTATTTATCTTCTGTTATTTTATTTTTATGGCAATTTCTGAGCAGAGCGGTGGTTCGCTATCGTTGTTCGCCAAAGATAACCTCGATAATAAAATCCTTTTTTTCAATATCGACCCCAATGTAGTAAACAATAGTGTAAACTCTTTCTTTGTTATTGTTTTTAGTCCGATAGTGGGTGTCTTGTGGTTAGGTCTTTACAAACGGAAAATTGAGCCTAATACCGTGGTTAAGTTTGGTATTGGTTTTCTTTTACTGGCCTTCAGTTTTTATGTATTTTATGCTACCCGTTTCTTCGCCAACGCGCAAGGCATTAGCTCTTTAAATGTATTTACTTTCGCTTATTTGCTGTTTACACTGGGCGAACTTTGCTTAGGCCCGATTGGAATGTCTATTATTACCAAGCTTTCGCCCAAAAAAATGTTTGGGATGATGATGGGACTCTGGTTTTTATCGAGTGCCTTTGGTCAATTGGCTGCCGGCAAACTTGGTGCAGAAATGTCGAGCATCGAAAATGTTTCGCTCACCGCCAAATTACTAGCTTATACCGAAGGTTATAAAGCATTGGCCTTATACTCTTTAATTGCAGGTTTGGCATTGATTATTTTTTCGCAGCTGATTAAAAGATTAATGCAGGAGGTAAGATAAATTTCTTTATCGTTCTGAATGCCAATGCAGCATCCGCAGGCTCTGCGAAGCTAATCCTCTGTAAAGACGTAAAAATGTAAGGCTTCAGCAGGTTCAGACTGGCAATGCTTTAGGTATATATCATGTGTTTTAAAGAGAGAGATAATCACTAAGTGTTGGAGAAGAAAGTACTGAAGTTCCTGGCGGTCTGCTCTCCCGCTCTTTGTTCCAAGTCCTTCCCCTCATGCTTTCGGTCTGTGGGCTTTACACGTCGATCGGGTTTAGAAACAGTATTTAGGATTTGTAATGCTTTTAAACAGCATAAACAGATTACAAATCTGTAGAACAATGATCCGGATTATAAATCCAGACCAACCCCCTTGAACAAAACAGAATGAGGCAATAAAACGAGTTGAATTAATGAAAATTCATAAAGGTTTCATATTAAATATTTACTTTCGCAAAGTAAAAGCAAAGTGCATAACATACGCATACAGGCCGCAAAAGCTTATAATTACTTAAACCACAACAAACGTGTCAGATAGTCTAGTCATCATTCCCACTTACAACGAGAAAGAAAATATCGAAAAAATCATTAGAAAGGTTTTTTCTTTAGCACAGCCTTTTCACGTTTTAATTATTGATGACGGTTCTCCTGATGGAACTGCTGAAATTGTAAAATCGTTACAAGCCGAATATGAAGGACATTTGTTTATCGAGGAACGATCAGGCAAACAAGGTCTGGGCACCGCATATATTTATGGTTTTAACTGGGCACTGCAAAAAAATTACGATTACATTTTTGAAATGGATGCCGATTTTTCGCACAATCCGGATGATTTGGCCCGCCTGCGCGAGGCTTGTGTAAACGGTGCTGATGTAGCAATAGGCTCCAGGTATGTTAAAGGCGTAAATGTGGTAAACTGGCCCATGGGCAGGGTTTTAATGTCGTACTTTGCTTCGATGTATGTTCGCTTCGTTACCCGGATTAATATCCAGGATGCCACTGCAGGTTTTAAGTGCTATCGTAAAATCGTGCTGGAAACCATTCCGCTAAACAAAATTAAATTTGTGGGCTATGCTTTTCAGATTGAAATGAAATTTACCGCAATAAAATTCGGTTTTAAAGTGGTTGAGGTACCTATTATCTTTACCGACCGTACTGAAGGCACTTCAAAAATGAGTACCCGTATTTTCAGGGAAGCTTTTTTAGGGGTTATCCAAATGAAGGTGAACAGCTGGTTCAGGAATTATAGCCGATAGTTTAAAGTTAATGGTTTAGGGGCAATAATTCTTAGAAGGCTATATCTGGGTTATCAAACCATCAACTATTAACCAAAACTTTTCCTCACTCAGGTTTTACCCTGTGATTCACGGATCATCGCACCAAAGTCCTGTCCTTTATCCATCGCTTTAACGGTCATAACAAGTCTTTTGGTTCGGGTGGCTTCTGTTTTGGCCTGATTGATCCAGTTAATGTAATAGTTTTGGTGCGATTTGGGCTGTTTTAAGAAATTTTGCATCAGGTGTTCTTCTTCTGATAAGCAGATTTCGAGATCCTCGGGCATTTCAATTTTAAAATCTTTATCTTCTGTTAAAAACAACTCGATTACTGCACCGGCTTCTTTTCTGAGTTTTTTGCGTAAAGTGCCGTTTAAAGCAATAATAAAATCACCTGCACCCATCGGTATGGTTGCCAGTCCAGAAACTTCGAGCTCATCTATCTTACCTTTAACCCTGAAGCTTTTTTTACACCCGGCTTTAATTTCGTTAGCTAAAGCTTCGGGAATAAATACGTAGCTCCAGCCGGTTTTTTCGCCCATGGTGTCGAAACGTTCTATTTCTGCTTTGAAATGAATCATGGTTTAAATATAGAAATTATGTTGCTGAAAAGGCTGATAAACGATAGAATCGTCAGGCTGATTATGTACGGAAACACACAAGCTTATACAAAATATTATTCGGCTCAAAAAAAAGCCAAATCATGAGCCGATTAGCAAAGTTATTCGGCTCATGATTTTAAATGGTATTAATTAAACAGTAAATGTTGGGCATCATTGAAAGGTTTTTCCAAAAATCTAAAAGTTCTAATTACTTCAAACTGCCCTTTTGTTTCAATAAACTTTCGTATGGCAACCGTATCACAATTAAACTTTAAGCTAACATGGCTATATAAACTTTCGGCCAGATCAATCTGGCTTGAACTTAACTTACGGCCAATAGAAATATGTGCATTGCTACCGTTTATGGTTTGGCTTGTTTTAAGCTGTTTTCTAAGCCTCTTTAAAAGATCATTTAAATAAGGTTTGGATGAATCATTTGGGAGCATAACTGCTGCACGACTAAATTTCGATAAACTCAGTTGGTCAAAAACTACTTCTTGCTGTTTTTGCGAGTAACAAAATTTCTCAATTTGTCTGATATAAAAAGCAAGCTCATATTGATCTGCTATAAATGCAATAACCGTAATATGCGCTTTTGAATTTCTGCTTGCATACCATCCAATTTTAGCAGCAAACTTATCTTTTATTACAGCTACTTCATTAATAACTTCAGGATGAGGGTAAACAACTACTGAATACCAGTCTCTGTTAAGTTTTAAATTCATATCATTTTCTCAATTAATCGCTACGGGGTTCAACTGAATATCAAGTTTGGCAAATTTCAGCACCTCGATGCTCTGAAAACCAAAATCTTCGACCACCTTACCTAAAATCAGGTAACAGCCCTTACCTTTAAAAGGGTAAATGGGCGTTGCATTGGGAAAATGTGTGGTATCAAAAAAATCGCCATTGGCATCTAAAAATGTACCGAACCACATTTTGGTATTTTTAATGGTATGTACTGTTTTTTCGCATACGTAATTTCCTACCATCCTGATGGTTTTACCTAAATGCTTATGCAGATCGGCAGCCATTACATCACCACGGTAACGGGTTTTCAGAAAATCGAACATTTTATGATTCAGCGGATAACCCAGCAATTCTAATTCGGTATAGGCGTTTTCCAACGCCGAATCTACCAGCTCGGGCAACTGGTAAGTTTTATAACTGAGTTTAAAAAGTTCGGCTCCATTTATCTTTTTTTGTTTAAAGCCCAGGTAATTGTGCACATCCCAAAGCAGGGTTTTGCGGTCTTTACCGGTAAAGCGCAGGCAACCCAGGCGAATTAAAATAATAGCCTGTTCTAATGAAATACCGGTCCGTTTTACAAAATCTTCCAGGTCGAGGTAAGGCCCGTTGCTCCTCCGCTCGGTGGGAATGATCTTAATATTTTTTTCTTCCAGACCCTGAATACCAATAAAGCCCAGGTAAACCTCTTTGCCCTGTATATTCACCACTTCATCACTATGGTTAACACATGGTAAATGCACCTTTGCCCCGGTTTTCTGTAATTCATTAACATACACCCACCTGCTGTAAAAACCACCGTAATTGTTAAGTACAGCAACCATAAACTCCATGGGATAATAGGTTTTAAGGTACAGACTCTGGTAGCTTTCTACAGCAAATGAAGCGGAGTGTGCTTTCGAGAAACTGTAACCTGCAAAAGATGAAATTTGTCGCCATACTTCAGTAATCAGCTCTTCAGAATGCCCTTCCATTCGTGCTGAAGCGAAAAATTTATTCACCAGTTCGTCAAAAGCGAGTTTAGACCGGTATTTGCCACTCATGGCTTTGCGCAAAATATCGGCATCAGCCAGATCGAGCCCTGCAAAATAATGGCATACTTTGATCACATCTTCCTGATAAACCATTACACCATAGGTTTCAGCCAATTGCTGCTTCATTACATCGCAGAGATACACTACCTTATCGGGTGCGTGATAACGCTCGATGTACGATTTCATCATCCCCGAACTGGCTACTCCTGGGCGGATGATGGAACTGGCGGCCACCAGGGTGAGGTAATTATCACATTTCAATTTTTTAAGCAGTTGCCGCATGGCAGGCGATTCGATATAAAAACAACCTATGGGTTGACCCTCTTTTAAGATCCTGTTCAATTTGGCATCATTCTTAAAAGTTGGAAAGTCATGTATATCGATTGACTTCCCTTTGTTTTTTTGAATCAGCTGTACGGCTTCCCGAATGTGGCCAATGCCCCGCTGACTCAAAATATCGAATTTTTCATACCCAATGGCTTCGGCTTCGTACATATCCCACTGTACCGTAGGAAAACCTTTTGGCGGCATATCCAATGCAGTATAATAAGTGATGGGCTCTTCTGAAATTAAAATCCCCCCGGCATGGATAGAACGCTGATTAGGCATGTTTTTCATGTAATGGTGCACGGCCAGCAACTTTTGGTAAGTTTTATTCCCCAGGTTTTCTTTTTCTTTGGTCGGGTCGGTAAAACTGTCGATTTCCTCTTTAGGCAAGCCCATTACCTTACCAATTTCGCGGATAATGGCACGGTCTTTAAAAGTGCTCATAGTACCCAGAAAAGCCACATGCCATTCGGGGTAACGCCCAAAAATATAGCGCTGGATGGTTTCGCGCTCATCCCATGAAAAATCGATATCAAAATCAGGCGGACTGGTTCGTTTCTCGTGCAAAAATCTTTCAAAATATAAATCGAGATCGATAGGATCTACATCGGTAATGCGCAGGCAGTACGCCACCATACTGTTTGCTCCCGAACCACGCCCCACATGATAAAAACCACAGTTGTTTATAGCATAATCTACAATATCATAAGTAATGAGAAAATAGGCACAGAAATTTTTGAGCTCAATAATACGCAGTTCTTTTTCCAGGCGGGCAACGGCTTCGGGATTATTTTCGCCATAACGGTATTTCAGTCCGCTTGCGGCCAGCTCGCGCAACATTTGTTTGTCGCCATCTAAAGTGCCCGTATAATAAAATTTATTTTTAGATGAAGGCACCGGGCTATTTTCGAAATATATGCTCAGATCACAACTATCTAATAATTGCTGTGTATTTTGAACAATAAAGGGATACTGATCAAACTGCCGGATGAGTTCGCTTTCGGAGATCAGGAATTCATCGAGATCGCATTTCTGCTCATCAGGTACTTTACTGAGCAATGTATTCAGCTCAATGGCTCTAAAATATTCGTGCAGGCGGTACGTAATTTTATTGCTTACAGTAACGGGATGCCAGACCAACAGTTTTTCTTTCTGCTTTAAAAGCGAATGTTTATACAAAAAGTTAAGCTGCTTGGCACGGATGCCTACATATTCGTTTGCTTTTAATTCTTGGCTGAAAGTTTTTTGAAAGGGGTAAACAATATACACATTTTTCATTTCGGGTGGAAGCTCGGGCAGTGGAATGTTGTAAATGTTATGGTAACTTAAAAACTCATTGAGCTCGCGCATACCTTCCCTGTTTTTAGCAATGCCTACATACAATAGCCTGTTATCGATCCTGAATTCGATACCTGCAACCGGTTTAATCTGATACGGAATATTGCCTTTGTGTATCTCATCGGCTTCTTTGGCAATTCCCTGTTTGTAACACTCTCGGATAAATTCTACTGCCCCCGTTGAATTGTTGATATCGGTAAGTACCATTTGATGGACACCCAGATGCCGTGCAGTAGCAATCAGCTGATTAATGCTCTGCGTGCCGTATTTTAAGCTGTAAGAAGAATGCACATTCAAAAACATCAGTCGTAAGATTTAATTCCAATGGTTCCCTTTTCACTCATAAAACTTCTGATTTTTGAACGTTTTCTTATTTCCGGTTCTTCTTCAGCAGCATTTTCGATCAGCATTTTCTTTTTGCGCGGATCGTATTTAATTATTTTCCCTTTTTCATCGCGGGGTGGCTGGGTTACAATGCAGGCCTTTACTACCGCCTCAGCTCCATAACTGTTACGCACTTTATCCATGGCCTGGTAGAGGCTATATTCTTCTTCGGCAATATTATACAGGCCCATTTGTTCATAGCCGCTCACCAAATGCGACAGCTTTACGCCTACCAAACGCAGCAGCATCCTTTTGGCATAAACTTTTTCGAAAAGGCTATGGGCTTTGCTGATCAGAAAGGAATCGAGCGAGGTGTAAGGAATCCGCTCCTGCTGGGTAACGGTTTCGAAATTGGTATAGCGCACGGTCACAGTAATGCAGGCCGTTAGTTTTTTCTGGTTGCGCAACTGAAAGGTTAAACCGGTTACCATACCTGTGATGATGGCTTTTAATTTGGCCATATCCATGGTATCACTTTCAAAAGTGGCCTGTGTACCGATTGATTTTCTTTCGCGGTAAGGTACTACAGGAGCCAGATCGATGCCGTTTGCCTTTTGCCATAAACTCAGTCCATGTTGCCCCAGTATCTTAAACATTAGCTGTTGTGGGATTTGTGTAAGGGTTAGGATTTGCCTTACGCCCATCTCGCTCAGTTTTTTATAGGTGGCATGACCAATACCCGGAATTTTATGGATAGCCAAGGGATCGAGAAAAGGGCGTAATTCGGGATAAGTAACCTGCCGCTCACCAGCTGGCTTTGATTCATTGGTAGCAATTTTGGCCACCGTTTTATTGACGGATAAACCGAAAGAAATGGGCAGGCGCATTTCCTTAATAATGGTTTTCCTGAGTTCGGAAGCAAATTTCATGCAGCCAAAAAAACGATCCATCCCCGTCATATCGATATAATGCTCATCGATACTTGCTTTTTCGAAAAGAGGTACTTTATCGGCAATAATTTCAGTAACCTCGTGCGAGGCCTGCGAATATTCTTCCATATCGCCCCTTAAAAAAATGGCCTGCGGACAAAGCAGTTTTGCCGTTCGGCCGGGCATTGCCGAATGGATACCGTATTTCCGGGCTTCATAACTGCACGAGGCCACTACACCCCTATCGCCACCACCACCAATAATGACGGGTTTACCCAATAGTTTTGGATTTTTTCTGATTTCAACCGACACAAAAAATGCATCTTGATCCATATGAATAATCTGCCTTTCTTTTTCCATGCTATTTAATGGTATGAACAGATCAAAAATACTAATATTTTTAGTTTAAATAAAAATCATTAGACATTTATTTTACACAAAATACTAACATTTTTAGTTTTTTTTTAAAAAAATCCTACACTTTAAACCAAGATTACGAAAGTCTGCTAAACCTGGGCGGGGCTAATTGGAAAGGATGGCCCTGTGGAGACACAGGCCACAACGGAACAAACCATGGCGATAAGCGCTACGGCATAACATAAAAAATGCTCCTGCTGTACAGCAGGAGCATTAATAAAATACAGTTAACTTTTAGTTCTATTTATTGCTTTACAATTTTGAACTCGGTTCTTCTGTTGAGCTGGTGTTCTTCTTCGGTACAGTTTACCCCGCTGGCACATTTATTTAACAGCTGTGTTTCGCCATACCCTTTTGCGGCGATACGGTTTTTATCAACACCTCTCGAAATAATATATTCTACAGCAGATTCGGCTCTTTTTTGCGATAGTTTCAGGTTATAGCTATCCTTGCCCCTGCTATCGGTATGCGAACCTAACTCGATCCAGATGGTTGGGTTATCGATCATGATTTTAACCAATTTATCCAGCTCTATTGCTGCATCAGGACGGATGTTCCATTTATCGAAATCGTAATAGATGTTTTCGAGTTTAATTGCTTTATTGATTACAATAGCTTCCAATTGCAGGTTTTGGGTAAGTACACTTGAAGTGGTTAAACCAATAGTTGTAAGGCTTTTCACATCCGATCTGTAGTTTGTTTTCTCTGCCGAAACATGGTATTCAGATTCTTTAGCTAAATTAAAGTTATAATGACCATTCTCATCGGTTTCGGTTTTTAAGACAGTACCGTTTACTCTTTCTAACGTTACTAACGCACCTGCAACGGGTTGGTTGCTGTCTTTATCAGACACCCTGCCTTCTAATCTGAAAGCAAGAATCATTTTCTGATCAATGGTATAAATATCATCGCTGCCTAAGCCCCCTTCGCGATTAGAAGAAAGGTATACAATACCACCTTTTTCATTTAAACTAAAGCCAAAATCATCGTGTGGAGAGTTAAAGGGATAACCCATGTTTTCGATATAACCTATTTTGCCTTTTTCTTTTAAAGCCCGGTAAACATCTAACCCACCCATTCCAACTCTACCATCACTGGAGAAGTAAAAATTATCCTTTTCATCAAAAACCGGACTGCGTTCATTACCTTCGGTATTTACTTCTTCCAGGTTAATGGGCTTGCCCCATGCACCGCCATCCGTTTTAAGGCAAACATAAATATCGGTACCGCCTTGCCCCCCCGGCATATTCGAAGCAAAATAAAGGCTACTTCCATCGGCACTGATAAAAGGATCTCCTACAGAATATTTGTTCACATTGTTATAAGCAAATGAAACTGGCTCACTCCAAACACCATTGGCATCTTTTGTACTGCTAAAGATTTCTACATTAACGGTTGTTGGTTGTTTTTTCAAGCGTTCGAGTTCATCAGTGATACGGGTAAGTGTAAAATACATGGTTTTTCCATCGGCGGTAAAACTTGCCGACCCCACATGATACCTGGTACCTGTTTTTATAGGGAACAGCTGAAGGCTATCGTTTGGCGAGGGTTTGATATATAGTTTCAGGTATCCGTTACCTGTCCAGCCGTATACTTTTTTATCGGGTTCTTTTGTGCCGTCGAATCTTAAAAACGGTTTACTCTCCTGGGTATTTAGTCCGGTATTTGATCTATCGGAAGTAAATACAACACCTCCCTGATAGTTAACGGCTCCCCAATCAGACTGTGTGCTATTTAGCGTTTTTTGGTTGATCAGTTCGATTTTTTTCGGATTCCTGATCCATTTCAAAGCCGAATCGCAGGAGGCAAGCCAAACTGCCCGCTGCTTTTCTGATACGTTTTTATTTTTATCAATATAATCGAGGTACTGCACTTTTGCTTCGCTATATTTCGAATTGCGTTGTAAGGCCTGGGCATAAGCCAAAACATTTTCAGGACTACTACCTGGCATTTTAGCCGCAATAGCATACCAGCTTTCGGCCTGTTTATAGTTGTAAACCAAGGCATAGGCACTGGCCAAACGTTCGGCAGTATGCAGGGTTTCTTTCTTTTTATAGGCTTGTTCGTATAAATCTATTGCTTTGCTGTAATTAAACAGCTCGTATTGTTTATCGGCATCTTTTAATACATACTGAGCGCTTGCCGAAAAACTGAACACGAATAAACAATATGCAGAAAGGGAGGTGCCTATTAGAATCTTCTTCATTATGCTGTTTAGATAGTTAGTCAAAAATACTGAATATAGTTTGTTTAAAACACCCTTGGGGTTGCCAACCTGATGTTCTGTCTGATAAAAGAATAAGCGATAGAAATCTCATGTGTACCACTGCTATAACCCTGCAACGGACCGATTGAGAAATCGTAACCATAACCGATTCTGATTTTTTCGGAAGGGAAAATCTGTATCGCGGCTACCGCAGAGTTTCGAGGGGTAAGATCGCGTTGCAAATAACTTTTATCATACAGTTTTACTCCTGTACGGTATGAACCACCAATCCAGATAAAATCCTTGATCATTAAAAAGGCATTTAAATCCAAACTTGTGGGGCCTCCACGGTCATCTTTTAATAAAAAAGAAGGCTTAAGCTGAAAATCTTCCGAAAGCGGAAAAAGTGCACCGGCAGTTAAATAATAATGGGGTTTGGGCTGAGGGATAAAAGCATAGCGGTCGATATTGATGTAAGTAGCAATCAGGTTATCGGCCGAAAAACCCGCATAATATTTATCGTTGGCAAAGTATACCCCTGCCCTGGCATCGGGTACGATGGTGCTCTGCATACCCACAGGCTGATTGGGTTCGGGATTGTTGGGGTTTAACAACGAACCATCAATGCCCAGCTGTACCATACCAACGCCAAGGCCTAAAGCAAGACGCGAGCTGCCATCATCATTCATCCTGATGCGGTAAGCATAATTACCATAAATACTCAGGTTGTTTTGAGCGCCAAGCTTATCGCTGGCCACCTGGAGCGCCAAACCTACATTACCACTATTGGCAATGGCATCAACCGCAAGTGACATGCTCCTTGGTGCACCCGTAATGCCTGTCCACTGGCTACGGTAAAAGCTGTGTACATTTAACACTTCTTTATAGCCTGCATAAGCCGGATTGATATAAATGCCATTAAACATGTACTGGCTATATTGGGCATCCTGCTGGGCAGATACCCCCTGAGAAAGCAACATGAACCAGCCTGCTATTAACCATATTAATTTATTCATCATCTTAATATCTTAAAGTACAGCCTGGTTTAACCAGGCTGTACAAGCCTCATATCTTATTTTTTAAACGCTCTGATTAATGTAATGTAACCTTTAAACACTTCGTACTGGTCACTTCCTGCTTTTTTAACACGCAGTAAGTAGTAGTAAGTACCTTCATTCAAACCTTCACCTGTCCAGTTATTTTGATAACCTTTAGCACGGAACACCTCGTTACCCCATCTGTTAACAATGGTGAGTTCGTTGGTTTGGTACTGATTAATACCCAAAATCTCGAAGGTATCATTTATACCGTCGCCGTTTGGTGTAAACAGGTTTGGTATGGTAAGACCGGTAAAAGTAGTATTTAAGTTTACTGCAGCTACGTTTGTATAATAACCAAAAGCATCTCTTACGCGGTAGCTAAAGGTATCATTGCCGGTATAACCCGGATCAGGTGTGTAGGTGATGGTACCATCAGCATTTACCGTCACTTTACCATGTTTAGGCTGAATCATAATTTCGACCGTTAACTGATCAAGAGTAGAATTTCCAGGATCGTCATTAGCCAGTACATTAATGGTAACCGGTTTATTGGTTACGGTACCACCCTCATCATCAATTGCTCTTGGCGATTTAGGGACCGTAATAACCGTAGCGGAATTATTGCTTTCAGATGTTCCGGAAATATCAGAAACATTAGCACCATCGGCTGTTCTGGCATTTACGCTTGCCGTATTGGTTACCGTACCCAAATCTTTATCGGCCTGTGTTAAGGTGTATACTTCAACATCAGTGGTAGTTGCTCCAGGGGCAAGTCCGCCGGCTACAGTAATCACCTTATTGTTTAAGCCCAGTTTAGCATCTGTTAAAGTAATGTTATTCAAGGTAACCGAACCTGTATTTTTAATGGTAAAGGTATAAGTAACCTTGTTACCGCTAAATGTGGCAGTTTTAACCAGTGCTATTGCAGCGGTATTCGGAATTACTGTAACAGTTGGCGTATCGTTATTCTCGGCCGTTCCGGATACATCTTTTACCGTAACATTAGCTGGTGTTTGAGCTGCAACGCTAGCTGTATTGGTAACATTGCCCGCATCCTTATCAGCTTGAGTTAGTTGATACACATAGCTATCAGTTACAGTTGCTCCAGGCGCGAGTGTTCCAGGAATCACTCTGTTTAAGCCTAATTTGGCATCTGTTAAGGTAATGATATGTAAAGTTACATTTCCGGTGTTTTTTACACTGAAGTTATAAGTAATACTATTACCGTCGCTACTCAAAGTACCGGTTTTAACCAAAGTAATGGTTGATGCCGGAGCAATTACCGTTACTGTAGCATCATCAACGGCCGGTGTATTCGGATCATCAGATTTTGGTTTATTTAAAGTACCGCCATTTGGTGTTTGGGCAGTTGCCGAAGCCTGGTTGGCAAACGAACCTGTATTTACTTCAGTTAAAGTTACGGTATGTTTCGCTGTAACTGTTACGCTTGCACCTGGTAATAAACTTGCAATACCGGCTGGTAAGATCGATCCCGGATCGGCGCCTGCATCAGTAATTACAACATTTGTTAAAGCTACATTACCCGTATTGGTTACTACGATGTTGTAATTAATTACATCACCGGCTTTGCTTACTGTGTTGGTTGCTACTTTGGTTAAACTCATTGCTGGTGCCGGTACCAAAGTTACCGTTACCGGAATAGTTACGGTTGTGGTACCACCCTTACCATCGCTTACAGTTACAGTGAAAGTATCATTACCCACATAACCCGGAGTTGGAGTATAGGTATAAGTGCCATCGGCATTTACCACTACTGTACCATGAGCAGGAGGTGTAGTTAGGGTAAAGGTAAGTGGATCGCCATCTACATCGCTTGCGGTTATTGTTCCGCTGGCCGTTGTATTTTGCGGTGTGGTAATGGCTGGTGCAGTTGCAACAGGCGCATCATTCACAGGGTTAATGGTTACCGGAACGGTTACAGTTACCGTACCACCTTTACCATCACTTACGGTTACCGTAAAGGTATCAGTACCATTGTAATTTGGAGCAGGTGTATAGGTATAAGTACCATCAGGGTTTACAGTTACCGTTCCATGAACAGGTGGCGTGGTTATCGTGTAGGTAAGTGGGTTGCCATCAGGATCACTAGCGGTAATGATTCCATTAACCGGGGTATCTTCGTTAGTGGTAATAGCTGGTGCTGTTGCAACAGGGGCACGATTATCAGTAATATTAACCGTAGCCGGTACCGTACTTGCCGTAATCGATGGGTTGCTGGTAGCAGCTGCCATCGTTAAGATCACTGTTTCTGTTCCTTCAGCAATGTTATCATCCAGTACAGGCACACTTACCCTTACAGAAGTCTGTCCGGCAGGGATGGTTACCGTTGTACCGATAGAGGTATAATCCAGTCCGCTGGTAGCTGTACCACCAACACTGTAGGTAATCTGCGTATCGGTGGTCGATGCATTACTTAAGGTAAAGGTGAACTCGCCAGCTGTGCCTGGTTCTGCACCATCTTTAGTGGCTGCAACGGTTACCGTGGCGGTGGTATTGTCAGTAATGTTGATCGTTGCAGGGCTATTGCTTACCGTCACATTCGGGTTACTTGATATGCTTAAGGTAGCTACAACGGTTTCAGTGCCTTCAACAATGTTATCGGTCAATACCGGGATGGTGATTGTTCCCGTAGTCTGCCCTGCTGGAATGGTAATGGTCTTGGTCACAATGGCCGAGTAATCGCTGCCCTCTGTTGCCGTTCCACCCAAAGTATAGGTAATCTGGGTATCAGTTGACGAAGGGTTGCTCAGCGTTACCGTAAAGGTTCCGTTTACAGGACCGTTTTCGCTGCCTGAACTACCAGCAGTAATCGTAGCTACCGAGGTATCGTTATCAGTAATATTAACCGTAGCCGGTACCGTACTTGCCGTAATCGATGGGTTGCTGGTAGCAGCTGCCATCGTTAAGATCACTGTTTCTGTNCGAAGTATAATCCGATCCGCTGGTAGCCGTGCCACCAACACTGTAGGTAATCTGCGTATCGGTGGTCGATGCATTACTTAAGGTAAAGGTGAACTCACCAGCTGTGCCTGGTTCTGCACCATCTTTAGTGGCTGCAACGGTTACCGTGGCGGTGGTATTGTCAGTAATGTTGATCGTTGCAGGGCTATTGCTTACCGTCACATTCGGGTTGCTTGATGCCGTTAAAGTAGCCACAACCGTCTCAGTGCCTTCAACAATATTGTCGGTCAATACCGGGATGGTAATTGTTCCCGTAGTCTGCCCTGCCGGGATGGTAATGGTCTTGGTCACAATGGCCGAGTAATCACTGCCCTCTGTGGCCGTTCCACCCAAAGTATAGGTAATCTGGGTATCAGTTGACGAAAGGTTGCTCAGCGTTACCGTAAAGGTTCCGTTTACAGGACCGTTTTCGCTGCCTGAAGTACCAGCAGTAATCGTAGCTACCGAGGTATCGTTATCCACAATAGAAGTGGTTACAGTGGCATTACCTAGAGATGCCGGGCCAGTAATCGATCCAATAGAAACTGTGTAATCTTCTGTATTCTCAAGAATATTATCATCAACTATGGTTACAGAGAAAGTGATGGTACCACTTGCCGTTCCAACAACCGATCCTGCCGGGAAGGTAATAGTTGAACTGTTAAAGTTGTAATCTGCAGCACTTGCGGTATTCGGTGTTATTCCGGTCACCACAGTTACTGGCGATGCCAAAGTTGTTCCAGCTGTTCCTGTAAGGGTAACGGTATAATTAACTGTACCCACATTTTCATTAACTGATGTTGGTCCAGACAATACAACAGTTGGATAGATGTTCACATTAACCGTAATCGGATCGCTTACTACCCCATCGGCTGTTGTTAAGGTATAAGTATAACTATCCGTTCCGGTATAACCTGCATTTGGTGTATAGGTAACTTTTCCGCTCGCATCAACGGTGGTAGTACCATGTGCACCATTACCCGCTAAAACAGTTGTATTGCTGGCTGTTACTCCATCATTGGCCCTAACATCGGTCGTTACCGGGGTATTCACCAAAGTATTGATGTTATCAGTTACCCCTACAGGCTTAATGGAAATGATAAAAGTTTGTGCTGCACTTTGGTCTACACCACCATTTGCCGTACCTCCATTATCATTTAACACCACAGTTACTGTAACCTTGCCTGCAAAATTCCCTGAAGGAGTGTAAGTTAAGTTTCCTGAAGCATCAATAGCAGGTTGTACCGTAAATGATGTGTTACTGTTATTGCTTACTACAAAATTAACGGTCTGGTTTGCAACTTCATCAGGTGGGCCAGCTAAAATAGCTGTAGCCCAATTGTTTACTGTTTGCGCACCAGCATTTGCATTTACAAGTTGATCGGCACCTTTTGCAAAAGAAGGTGCATCATTTACCGGATTAACGGTTATACTCAGCGTGCTGCTCGCCGTACCGCCATTACCATCACTTACGGTATAGGTAATGGCCGGAACTGTACCATTATAATTGGCTACAGGTACAAAAACATAACTGCCGTCGGCGTTAAGTGTAATGGTACCAACACCAGTAATCAGGTTTGAAGAACCCGGAGCATAATCTACCCCTGCAACGCTGTATTTCGTTATGGTTAAAGTATTATTGTCTATATCGCTATCATTGCTCAATACACCATTTGCAGCATTAACGGTTAATGTTACATCTTCGTTAGTCGATTTGGCATCAGCAGTTAAAACCGGATCACTGTTTACAGCAGTTATTCCGGCAGATGCTTTATTGTTACTGGTAACAGGGTCATTTTGTGCACCGGAAATGGTGGCAGTCGTATTATAATCGGTTCCTAATTTTAATGTTGCAGTAATGGTTAACACACGACTTGCACCACTGTTTAAGTTACCAACTGTCCATACCCCTGTAGATTGATTATAGGTACCTTGTGTGGCTGAAGCGGATACGAACTGATATCCTGCAGGTAATAAATCCGAAACACTTACTCCTGTTGCATCACTAGGACCATTATTACCAGCTGTTACGGTAAATACTGCATTTTGGCCAACTTTTAAGAAGGCATTGGCAACCGTATTGGTTACATACAGGTCGGTACTGGTTTGGATTGTTGTTGTTACAGTAGCCGATGTAGCAGCGTTTGTTCCCGCTTCAGCAGGAGTCGCTACCGCCGTATTGG
The DNA here is from genome assembly GCF_042684385.1 of Pedobacter vanadiisoli. Lineage (NCBI taxonomy): Bacteria > Pseudomonadati > Bacteroidota > Sphingobacteriia > Sphingobacteriales > Sphingobacteriaceae > Pedobacter > Pedobacter vanadiisoli. The sequence continues at coordinate 94,236 of NZ_JBHULL010000002.1, forward strand.
ACAAACTTCCAGTCGCACCCGAAGGAATAAGTCCTTTTATAGAGATGCTTACCACATTGGTTGAGCCGGCAGGAATATTAGCTGTTAATGAAACCGAATTGCCTGTTCCTGTACTTCCTGAAGTAACCGTTGCAGTTCCGGCAACACTTGTAGTCCAGCTTACATTTTGGAGTCCTGACGGTACAGCATCTGTAATTACCGATGCAAGGGCATCGCTTGTGCTGGTATTCCTTACAGTAACAATGTACTCTATTACAGCACCAGCATTTGCAGTAGCTGGTCCGGTTTTAATAATTTCGAGCACCGGTACCCTGCTTACTACTGTACTGGCAGTTGCAGATGAAGCCGCAGCTCCAGCCTCAGAAGGTGTAGCCGTTGCTGTATTCGTCAATGTACCGCTATAATTTGATGGAACTTTTCCACTCACCAAAATGGTAAAACCATTACCGTTTCCGGCACTGATATCTCCTGTTACCGAAATATTATTTCCTGTAACGTTGCTGCTGGTAATGGTAGCATTTCCGGTGCTGCTTGCTGTAATAGCAACATTAGTAATTGCAGCAGGTACAATATCTGCCACACTTAAGTTCACTGCATTACCCGTTCCATCGTTGCTTACATTAATCAGGTAATTAATGGTATTACCTGCTGTTAAAGTTGCAGGACCTACTTTACTGATTTTTAGTATCGGTTTTCGGCTCACCGTAGTGACCACAGCTGCCGAAGTAACTGGTGTGCTTCCAGCTTCTGATGGAGTAATTGTAGCAGAGTTCGAAATTGTACCGGAGAACGAACTGCTTATTATTCCCTTAATATTGATGATGATCACATCATTTGTACCGGCAGGGAGGTTGGCATTTACGCTGATCGAATTGGTACTTCCCGAATTCCCGGCATTGATAACCGCATTACCCGAAGCCGTGGCGGTCCATTGAACATTGGTTAAATTATTCGAAACCGCATCTGTAATCACAGCATTCAAAGCTGTACTTGGTCCGTTATTCCGAACACGGATCTGGTAATTGATTTCCTCACCGGCTAAAGCTGTTGTTGGACCGCTTTTAGTTATTACCGGGCTAACCATAGCCGAGACCGTTGTTGTAGCACTGGCTGTTTTGGCAGCAACACCAGGTTCTGACGGAGTTGCTGAAGCATTATTTACAAGGGTGCCAACATAAGTTGGATTAATTGTACCGGTTATAACGATATTGATTACGCCATTTACCGGAACATTTACTGAAGCTGAAACATTATTGGTTGTACCCGAAGCCGTTCCATTAATTACAGCTCCATTGCTGGCCGTTGCTGTCCATTGTACATTACTGATATCAGATGGAACCACATCGGCAATGGTAGTGTTAACAGCATCAGATGGTCCTGTATTGGTTAATTTTAAAGTGTACGTAATCTGTTGTCCGCTAGATGCCGTACCAGGTGCCGATTTAGAAAGCGCTAAACCTGGAGTTCTCTGCAGCACTGTTGTTACAGGTGTAGAAACCACAGCCGGGTTGCCGGGTTCTGCAGGAGTAGCTGTAGCACTATTTACAAGGTTTGCAGTTGCATTAGAGGCCACAACACCATTTATGGTAATCAATATTTTTGAATTACCACCTGCCAGAATATTTCCGGTTACAGATAGTGTATTTCCGCTTCCGGTAGCTCCCGCACTTACTGATGCCCCATTAGTAACAGTAGTACTCCACGTTACATTTTGTATCGCTGCCGGAATCGCATCGGTAATTACCGTCCCATTGGCATTGCTTGGGCCAGCATTGGTTACTTCTATAGTGTAACTGATCGGTAAACCAGCACTTAATGTTGCAGGTCCTGATTTAATTACGCTTAAATTGGTTTGTTTAGCCACTACCGTTGTAACAGTAGGTGAATTTACCGGCGTTCCGCCAGCACCAATTTTTGCCGATGCCGTATTTGATATATTTCCGGCAAAAGCAGGATTTATGGTCCCAACAACATTGACGGTAATGGTATTGCCTGATGCAAAAGGAATATTTCCAACAACCGCTACATTGTTTCCGCTACCGCTTGCACCTGAAGTAATTGAAGCTGTACCATTTGCTAAAGCTGTCCAGCTTACATTGGTAATATCTGTTGGGATCGCATCTGCAATATTTACTGCCGTTGCATCACTTGGTCCATTGTTGCTTACGGTAATGGTATAATTTATTTGAGTACCAGAAGCAGCGGTGCTTGGTCCGCTTTTCTGTACGACCAAGCTTGGCGTATTTAATACTGTTGTATTTGCAGTAGCACTATTATTTGCAGTGTTAAAATCTGTAATACCGTCAGGTAGAGAAACAGAGGCCACATTAGATAGTGAAGTTGCCGTACTATTTGAAGGAATTTTTCCATTAACTACAACAGTAATAAAATTTGCTGAGCCAGCATCGATATTTCCAAGTATTGAAATAGAATTGCCTGTTCCGTTGGTGTTACCTGAAATTGTTGCTGTTCCACTAGTCGTTGCTGTCCAGCTTACATTGGTAAGTGTAGTTGGCACTAAATCGGTAATGGTTAAGCCAGCTACGTTAACCGGCCCATTATTAACTACTTTAATCGAATAGGAAACATTTTCTCCTGCCGAAACGGTCTGAGGACCTGTTTTACTGATCGCAATATCGGTTGATTTATTGATAGTAGTTGTTACTGAGCTCTCTTTAACATTTCCTGAAGTTACGTTTACGGTATTAGTAAAAGAAGATCTGGCAGTTTGAAGAATAACACCTTCAACATTAATTGTTATTGTTCCTGGTCCGCTGTTGATATCACCGGTAGTTGAAATAGAGTTTGTAGTACCTGAATTCGATCCGGTAATGGTCGCTCCGGTTGTAGTTGTGGCCGTCCATTTTGTCACCTGTATATCACTAGGCACATTATCCACAATAAACGCATTTGTAATGTTTCCTGGACCGGTATTATTTACTACAATGGTGTAAAAAATAGGATCGCCAATGTTGGCATTTGCTGGTCCTGATTTCGAAACCCTGAATACCGGGTCATTATCTACCGTAGTAACCTTGGTAGAGGTATTATCAGATAAATCAGGATCAGTAGTGTCATTAGCAACCGTTGCTGTTGCAGTATTGATCAAACTAGACCCATTGAAGATTGCAGGATCTACTTTACCCCTTATCGTTACTTCAACATAATCTGTAAGTGTTGGTGGAATGGTTGCTACAAAATTGATATTTCGATCGGTACCACTGCTTACCGATGCGCTGGCAGCTCCGGTTGTCGCAACAGTCCACGTTATATTGCTTATTATTTCTGTAGGGATATTATCTTTAATAACTGTATTTACAGCCGCGCTCGGCCCACTGTTATAAATCCTTAAAGTATACTGAATTGTTTCGCCTGCCCCAACATTCGCCGGACCTGATTTTATAATCCTTACATTGGCCTTTTTAGTAACTGAAGTGTTTACTGTACTTGTGGCCAAACTTGGATCTGTTGTACCGGCTGGCGGAGTCGCTGTAGCCGTATTAGAAAGTGTTCCAAGAAATGATGGATTAACTCTTCCTGTTACGGTTATAACAATCTGATCTGTATTGGAAGCCTTTAAGTTTCCGGTAATATTAACATTTCCGGTTCCATTTGCCACACTTGCAGTAGCTGTTCCCTGCGTGGCAACAGTCCAGGTTGGATTCAGTAAATCTGCGCTAAAGTTATCTACAATCTGTGCCGCAGTTACGTCACTTGGCCCTGCATTGGTAACCGTAAGTGTGTAAGTAATTTGCTCACCTGCAATGGCAGTAGCCGGACCAGCTTTTGTTATCCTTAAGTCTGCCTGTTTACCAACTGTACTGGTAAGCGTATTTGAACTAACTGGTGGATTACCAGCTTCAGAAGGTGTAACAATTGCTGTATTACTGATAGAAGTACCTGTAAAGCCAGCACTTAATTTACCCGTGATATTGATGTTAATAATATTTGAAGCCCCTGATGGTATATTTGCGGTAACGCTTAAATTGTTACCCGTACCAGTAGCCCCAGATGTTATAGTTGCTGAACCCGCACTTGTAGCCGACCAGCTTACATTGGTAATACCAGCTGGAATATTATCTGCAATTACCGCTCCTACCGCATTACTAGGCCCCGCATTTTTAATGGTTAAAGTATAGGCTACGTTCTCCCCTGCATTTATTGACGAAGGACCCGTTTTAACTATAGAAAGTCCACTTTTATTAGAAATAGCAGTGTTTACCGCATTTGAATTAACAGGAGATATACCTGCTTCAGTTGGTGTGGCCACCGCCTGATTCGTAATCGTTACGTTACTTTGAGCAGCAGAAATAGTTCCTGTTGCCGTTATCGTTACTTTATTTGCAGTACCTACCTTTAAGTTGCTGGTTAAACTTACATTTCCGGTACCCGACGCTGCACTCACGGTAGATGTTCCCGCAGCCACCGCTGTCCAGGTTACACCTGTTAATTGTGTTGGTATGGCATCAGTAATACTTAAGTTGCTGGCATTTGAAGGTCCGTTATTAACCGCTTCAATAATATAAGTAACCGTTTCGCCAGCTTTAGCCGTTGCCGGTCCGGTTTTAGTTAAGCTGATTGATGGTAATTTACCTACCGAAGTGGTTACCGTATTAGACGTTTTAGCTGTAGCACCACTCTCTGCAGGTGTAACTGTAGCGCTATTTGCAATACTGGTTGCCGCAGTACCCGCATCTACAGTTCCGGTTACGGTGATTACAATTTTATTTGCTGCTCCTGCAGGGATATCACCTGTTACACTAACCGCATTTGTACTTCCAGTGGGACCTGCTGTAACAACAGCAGTTCCGGTTACGGAAGTTGTCCATGATGGGTTTAAAATACTTGCCGGAATGGCATCAGTAATTACCGATGCATTTGCATTGGCCGTACCTTGGTTGGTAACCGTAATGGTATAACTGATCTGTTCTCCGGCATTGATAGATGACGGTCCTGTTTTCTGTATAGCTAAAACTGGTATTTTACTAACATTAGTGTTAACGGTTGATGTTGCAGGCGTTGTTCCACTTTCTGATGGCGTTGCAGTTGCCGTATTCGCTAAACTACCATTTAATGCCGCACTTACCTTACCTGTAATGGTCACGGTAATGTGGTTTGCATTTCCGGCAGGTAGGTTACCCGTAATTGCTACGGTATTTCCGGTTCCGCTTGCGCCTGTTAATACTTGTGCATTACCTGTGGCAGTAGCTGTCCACGTTACATTGCTCACCTGGTTGGAAACGGCATCGGCTATGCTTAGATTTTGAGCATCAGCGGTACCGGTATTAAATACATCCAGGGTGTAAGTAATATTCTCTCCCGCTGTTAATGCCGTAGGACCATTTTTAGTAATCGCTACAGTTGGTGTTCTATTAACCGTTGTACTAGTTGTTGATGATGGAGAAGGACTTCCTGTCTCTGTCGCGGTTACAGTTGCGGTATTGCTCAAGGTACCGTTAAATGCCGGATTTACCTTTCCGGTAACCGTCACAATTACTTTATTTGCTGCACCTGCCGGAATGGTTACCCCTGTTTGCAGGTTATTGCCGCTACCTGTTGCGCCAGCATTAATTACTGCCGCCCCCTGAACAGTTGATGTCCAGGTTGGATTTAAAACCTGGGCAGAAATGGCATCACTTAGAGTTGCGTTGATGGCATCGCTTGGCCCGTTATTTCCTATCTCTATTGTATAGCTGATATTTGCTCCGGAGATCAGAGTAGAAGGCGCACTTTTTAATACCGTTAAACCCGATTGAGTGGTTAACGAAGTGTTAACAGGGCTCGAGGTAGTTGGCGGTACACCGCTTTCTGCCGGAGTAACCGTTGCGGTATTGGTAATACTACCCGATGCATTGCTCGCTATTTTTCCGGATACAGTAATCTGAACCGTACTGTTGGCCTGGAAACTTCCGGTTAAACTCAGGTTATTACCTGTACCTGTTGCCCCGGCAGAAATTGTTGCTGTTCCTGCTGTTACAGCACTGGTCCAACTCGTATTCGTTATTGATGACGGTATGACATCAGTAATTACCGTATTTAAGCTATTCGATGGCCCAGTGTTTTTTACGATTATCGAATAAACAATGTTGTTTCCTGCAATTGCGGTACTTGGTCCACTCTTAGTAATGGTAAATACAGGTTTTCTGCTTACCGAGGTTATGGCCTGTGCATTTACAGGTGTACTACCGCTTTCCTGCGGTGTGGCGGTAGCAGTATTGGTAATGGTACCTTCAAAATCTGGTTTAATAGTACCGGTAACATTGATAATGATTTTATTAGATGCTCCTGCCGGAATATTACCGGTAAGATTGATATTATTTCCTGTGCCGGTTGCACCTGCTGTTACAGTAGCTGCTCCCAATACCTGGCTTGTATAGCTTACATTTGTTAAAGAAGCCGGTACAACATCAGCTAATTGTACACCTGTTGCATTACTTGGACCATTATTAGCAATCTGAATCTGATAACTAAGTGTATTCCCTGCAGTTTCTGATGATGCGGCAGTTTTTGAAATGGTAACACCAGAGGTACTCGTAATATTGGAATTTACACTTGATGTACTTCCCGTTCCCTGTGGTTCTGAAGGAGTTGTTGTTGCCGTATTGGTAATGCTTCCGGTTGCACCCGGATTTACTGTTCCCTGAATGGTCACATTTATGGCATTTGCACTTCCTGCCGGAATATTAACTTTTAAATTAACATTATTTCCGCTACCAGATGCTCCTGTGGTAACAGCAGCCGTACCTTCAGCGGTACTGGTCCAGGTTACCCCTTGTATGGCTGTTGGTACCACATCGGTAATATCAGCATTTATAGCATTACTGCTTCCATTATTTACAATCCTTAAAGTATATGTTACTGCCGAACCAGCAGTTAAGCCCGAAGATCCTGTTTTGGTAATGGCCAGTACTGGCTTGGCGTTTATAGTGGTACTATTGGTAGCTGTATTATTTGTGGTATTTGGGTCGGTTATTCCGGCCGGAGGAGTTAAAGTTACCGTATTGCTTAAACTTCCTGTTGCAGCAGCAGCTACTGTTCCGGTTATAGTTAAAGTTGCCGATTGCCCGTTGCTTAAAGTTAGGCCGGTCCAGTTCCCATTTGTGCTGTTATAGCTACCTGATGAAGTGTTGTAACCAGTTGCGGTAAAACCAGCAGGTAAAACATCTACAACTTTAACAATATCGGTGTTTAATAGCTGGCTTGTGCCATTGTTGGTAAGCGTAATGGTATAAGTTAATGCTTCGCCTGCAATTACCGGATTTGGTGTTGAGGTTTTTGCGATAGCAAAGTCTATCGAACGGTTTACTGTTGTTGCATCTGTAGCTGTGTTATTACCAGTGTTGGTATCCGTTGTTCCCGATGGTGCAGTAACTGTTGCCGAGTTATTTAAGGTTCCGCTTGCATTGGCAGCAACAGTTCCGGCAATGGTTAATGTAGTAGATTGCCCGTTGCTTAAGGTTAAGCCTGTCCAATTTCCGTTAGTTTGGTTATAAGTACCCGCAGCGGCAGTAAAAGTTGTTGCAGTAAATCCTGCCGGAAGGTTATCCACCACATTTACAACATCAGTTGAGAGTAGCGCACTGCTTCCGTTATTGGTTAAAGTAATGGTATAGGTTAATGTCCCCCCTGCTACAACCGGTTTTGGTGATGCTGTTTTTGCTAGGGCTAAATCAACCTGCCTGTTAATGGTTGTATTATCTGTTTGGCTGTTGTTGGTCAAATTCGGATCAACTGTACCCGTTGGTGCGGCCACGCTCGCCGTATTACTTATGGTACCCGATGCAGTTGCTGCAAGCGTACCTGCAATAGTTAAAGTTGCCGATTGTCCGGTTGCTAGAGTTAAACCTGTCCAATTGCCATTTGCACTGGTAAAAGTACCTGTTGATGCTGTAAAAGTATTTGCAGTAAAGCCGGCTGGAAGATTATCGGTAATCTTTACAACATCTGTTGACTTTAAGGTGCTTGGACCGTTATTCGTTAATGTGATGGTATAGGTTAAAGCATTGCCTGCAACAGCTGGTTTTGGCGACGCTGTTTTAGTTAATGATAAATCAATTGAAGGAACCGGAACGATATTGGTAATAGAAGTCGAATTATTTGCAGGTGTAGGATCTGTTTCTGCGCCAGTAATATTTGCATCGTTACCATAGTTGGCCGCCGTAGCATTAGCATTAACCGTAGCCACAATACTTAATGTTTGTGAAGAGCCACTATTTAGTGCCCCAATGGTCCAAACACCTGTAGCTGCACTGTAAGTTCCTGTTCCAGGAGTGGCACTTACAAAGGTATAGCCTGCTTTTAATAGGTCGTTTACCTGTACACCTGTTGCATTACTAGGCCCGTTATTGGTTGCAGTAATAGTAAAGGTTACATTTTCTCCAACTGTTGGATTTGTTTTATTTACGGTTTTAGCAATCTGTAAATCGGTGCTTTCCGTGTAGGTTACAGTCACCTGGGATGAAGATGATGCACAAGGCGCATTACTTATCGTCCAGGCTAAAGTAGCAGTTGAGTTTTTTGGTATGGTTACCGTTGTATTTCTGTTTGAAGCATCGGCAAAGGTTGCTGTACCGGACACTACCGTCCAAATGCCAGTTCCAGATGTCGGCGCATTACCTTGCAAAGTGAATACACCTGAATTATATTGCACCTGATTGCTACCAGCGTTTGATGTTGTAGGTACCGCATTCACTGTTATGGTGACAGGTGTTGTAGGTGCTGATTCGCAAGTAGAAGATGGGCTAGCAACCGTAGAAATCGTAATTCTCCTGTAAGAAGTTGTTGCAGTTAAAGCAGGTGGCTGGTAGCTAGGTCCTGTCTGTCCGCTTATGGTTGTCCATGTTGATCCGTTAGCTGAGCTTTCCCAACGATAAGTTATTGTGCCCCCACCTGTACCAGCAGATACCGAAGTTAATTGCGCAGGTACAGTGCCGGTACAAATGGTTTGGTTAGTACCTATTGATCCAGCTGTAGTTGCGCTTTGAACAAATACATCAAAGGTAAACGTATTACCTGAACAACCATTTAAAGTTGGAGTTACCGTATAACGAACTGTTGCACCTGTCGCAGAATTATTAATTAAAGTTTGACTGATTGGCGCAGATACCGGCACATTCTGATTGCTAAATCCGGTAGTATTTGTTCCTGATATCAAGGCGGCCGTCCAGGTATACTGCGTTCCGCTTACATTGCTGGTTGGCGTTACACTAAATGTTCCCGATCCACATATTGGGGCTGGATTTGCGGCTGAAACTGTTATTGTTGGCGTAATTACAACAGTAATTTTAAAGGTATTGCCAGAACATCCCGAGTAAGTAGGTGTAACTGTATATACCAATGTGGCTGTTGTTGTACCTGTATTGGTTAAATTATTTTGGGTAACCGAACTTTGACTGCCAGCACTTGCCGACTGACCAGTAATCGTACCACCTGTAAGAACCGGAGCAGGCCAGGTGTAGGTTGTACCAGATGCCTGATCAACCGGCGCAAAAACAAAACTGCCGCTTGCACAGAAATTATAATTTTGATCTGCAACAACGGGCCTAGGCGTAACATTAACGGTAAATGGTGCAGAAATAGCATTCGAACAAGCTCCTCCACTTACAATTGCACGGTAAATGGTTGTTTGAGAAATATTGGTATAGTTTAGGCTGTTGGTTTGATTGTTAATCGGTGTCCACGTATTATTATCTAGCGAAAACTCCCAACGCACTACGGTACCCGGTCCATTAGTTAAGGTTAACGTACCATTTGAGCCAGAACATACGGTAGAGGTTCCGGTTATTGTTCCGGTCGAAGTAACTGTAACTGCATAATTTGCAGTTGTAGTATTACATCCATTTGTTGCTGAAGCAGTAACTGTAGCTGTACCATTAAATAAAGAAGACCAAGTTACTTCTCCTGTATTAGAATTAATTACCCCGGCCGTTGAAGGCGATAACGAATACGTAATTGTTGTGGCGTTAGTAGCCGTAGCAACATAAGTATTTGTACCGGCTCCCTGGCAACGCAAATTAACGTTTGAAGCCGAAAACACAGGAGTAGCAACTACCCCAAGTATTTGAATGGTTCCTTTTGCAGAAACATTGGGAGATCCTCCGGTTGTAGTAACCGTATATTCTAAAGGTCCGTTTGTGGCCGCAGTAGGCGTGCCTGAAATGGTAAATACCTTGTTTGTTCCATCATATGTACCAGATAAGCCCGCTGGCAAAGCTGTAACAACTGCTCCGGTGGCTGACCCACCAATAGAATAAGTTATCGGTGTAATTGCAGAGCTTGGATTTAAGCACTTTACCTGCGCATCAGTTGAAGGTGCAGAGGTTAAACTAATAGTAGAAATTGGTGTAGGTGTTACCGAACTCACATCGTTGGCCGTGTTGGCATCACTCTGTGTACCGGTAATAGTAGCAGTATTGGTGTAGCTACCCGTAGCATTTACCCTTGCCGAAATGACAAGCGTTGCTGTAGCATTTGGTCCCAAAGTTCCAACCGACCATAATCCTGTACTGCTGTTATAAAGAGTACCGGATGATGCTGTATTGCTCAAATAAGTATAACCCGAAGGCAACTGATCAGTTACTGAAACACCAACCGCATCACCAACACCCAAATTAGATGCTGTAAGTGTAAATTTTACGGTAGAACCAACAGCCGGAGAGGCATTGTCCACTGTTTTAACAATAGATCTATCAATATTGCAGATTGCAATAGACACAGGAAGTGACTGTGCGCTAACACCGCAATCTAAAGTAGATGTCATTGTATAAGTTCCGGATTGAACAGCGGTGTATGTACTATTTGTTGCCCCTGCTATCGGATTGCCTCCCAGGTACCACTGAAAAGGTGCTTTACCAAGCGGATCAGCAGTTAATGTGGCCGATGCACAATCTACCTGTGAGAAGAGAGGCTTTAATGCTTTTTCAGGAAAAGGCGATATAAAATTAGACATCGAAAAACCACCACCTGTTTGGACGATGGCAATGGTTACTCTCGAGGCACTGTTTAGGGTAATAAATTCAGGAGAACTTACATTTGTATCACTGAATGTAATTAAATAACTTCCGGAACTACCAAGCTGTTTTCTTACTGAAACACCTGGGATAGTTTCTATATCTGTGCTCGTATAATTAGTGGTAGCACTACCCGTTGTTGTAATGTAAACCTTATCTGTAGCGCTTTTTGTAATGATATAACCAAAATAAGGCAGATCATTACCTGTGTATCCTTTAAATTTGTAGGTCTGCGCCCGTAACCCTCCACCGCAAGCACTTGTTGGAGCCAAAGTAGCCATATCAACTTCACAGTTATTTGCTGTTCCAGAATAAGCCACAATATTTTTATTTGACACAATACGGGAACCGGAATACTGATTAGGCGATACACCATTAGGAAATGTAATAAAACTTCCGGCTGCAATTAAATTATACGTATTGGTGCTGGCCAAAGTTCCGTTAACATTAAAATTCGAAACAGTAACAGTTGTATTTGCTTCAGATGCTACAACGGTGGTTTGCTCAGCGGTATTATTTCCGGCACCCCTAACAACCACATACTCATTACTTAGCGAGGAAACCGGAGGCACAGGATTATATACACCATCTCCACAACCGGCTGGCGCATCCACATTCACCCCAGAGTTCATTACGGCCGGTCCCGATGATTCTACCAGACTTCCCAATGTTGCCTGAAAAAGATAGCTTTGTCCGGCATTTAACGTGGTGGTTGCAACACCGTTAATTTTAACAGTGGTATTATTTTCTATAGCCATGATGCTATAAACCGGTGTAGAAGTACTGTTTGCAGTAGGGCCACCCAAATCCCCATCCCTGTAATACCCCACTCTGAAAGATGTACCTATGGCGGCATCACCAAAACTAAATAAGGCCGCATTACCCTTGATATTAGCATCTCCTGCCCCCCCAATTGCGTCAGAAGCGACGTTACGTACATTGACTGAAATTGGGTTATTGCCTTCCAGAATTATCCCTCGATCATTAACCACAGTGTTCAATGGATTACGTGCAAGAGAAGTAGGACTTCCTGTAAACCTATACACAGCGGGCGTAGTTGGAGTAGGTGTTAAGGTAGTAATCAGTGTACCGTCACTCTTTTTTACCTTAACCGAGGTACCTGTTGTACTCGTATATATAATAAGTTCATTGGCATTACTCCAATACTGCCAAGGGGCAGGCGCGATATAATGTGTGCGGTAAGTTTGTGCAAGTGCAGTTCCGAAATTGGCAAGAATAAATAACAAGGAAAAAAGCATCAGCCTTCCTAAACAACAGGCGGATTGTTTAGCTGATTCAACTTTGTTACCAAAAAAATTGCACGAAAAACTAGATGGAGAGGGTAAATTTTTATTCATACGCAGATGATGATGTATTGAGTATCATTAAAGAAATGATACCACTGTATTATAAATAGCTATTATCGGATTAGGGATATACGTAATCTTAAAACCTTTGGTTTTTAAGGTGAAAAAACTAATGATGTGACTCATTAATTTTATTCATTTTATTCATTTATCAACACAAAGGTATAGTATTTAATCTCAATATTTTTACAATAATTTTAAATATGTATAAATAATAATACTTACGAACATCCATTTAACATACGGTTAAATGAAATAACTGTTTAAAGCATGTATTTCCATGTTTTACATAAAGCCAGGATTTGAATATGTTGATCTTGATCAAATAAATAAATACAACTTATAGCTATATCAAATAGTTATATATTAATCACCTGTTTTAAATCGAGTAAAAATCAGTCACAAAGTTGGCATAGCCTATGGCAACCACAGTTATTGAAAAGCATCCCTGTAAGTTCAGCGCGACAGAAAAAGTATCAAAATGAAGAATAACACTCAAATCAGATTTAACAGGCTCAAAGAAATATCACTTTACTTAGAAAGTAGTATTCAGCCAAGAGTATTAAATAAAAACTTTAGCTATTTTAAAATGTTGAGTAAGCAATAAACATTTATCTTATGAAAGCTAAAGACAATAAAAATACAAAAGAGAAAGAGCATAAAAGTAAAGGAAGCTCAAAAGGAAAGGCCTCTTTCGACCAGAACGGAAAGGGTTCTTCAGATAAATTTGGTCAGGCGGGCTCAACTCCTAACGAATCAGGAGCAAGTGGACTTGGCACTGCAGATAAAAACAAAAAAGCTTAAAAAGATAAAAAGAGTAAAATACTCTTTTTATCTTTCGTAGATACTCATCTTTTCAGCCAGTTCTATAATGCTCTTTATTTTCAGTTTCTGGAAAAGCCTTAATTTGTATGTACTTACGGTACCCATCTGAAGTTTTAACTGGTTAGAGATTTCTAATACCCCTATGCCCTTGGTTAAAAGTTCTGCTACTTCAAGCTCTCTGCCTGATAGTTTGGTAAATGGATTATCGGCATCGTTACCCAATATGCTATTAAACATGTTTTCCTTAACATTTCTGCTCGAATACCGGCTGCCAGCTAAAATTGTAGTAATAGCAGTTACAATTTCCGATTCTTCCGCATTTTTGGTCAGGTAACCTGAAGCTCCCGATTTTAAATAAGGTACAGCATAAATATTCTCATTTAAAGAAGAAAACACCAGGATTTTAGCATTAGGCTGAACCAATTTAATTTGATCGATTACCTTAAGGTTGTTACCCCCAGGCAGGTTTACATCAATGATAATTAAACTCGGTGATTTTTCTACTTCCACAAGTGCTTGCTCTAATGTGGATGCATGAATGATTTCAACACCAGGCCAAAAGTCTGATATTAAACCTTTTAAACCTCTACGAATGATTTCATGATCATCAGCGATGAGCACTGTAAAAGTACTTACGGTATTTTTTGTTTTCATTATTTTAAAGAATATGCTGCAAGTTAATAAAAAGTTATTTTTTTGTACGTAATAGTAGTAAATTTTTCGTCTAAAAATGTAAATATTATTATACACAATTAAAAAAAAATGTTAACAACACCTTGAGAGTGCCAGCCAGGTGCCTGATTATGCAAAGGCGTAAGTGATAAAAATCTCACCTACACCGCTGCTTGGCCCCAAATTTTAAACATAAAATACAGAACGGCTATGAATTACAGCCAGTTATTCCCTTTCTTTTCTATTATTACAGACCAGCTAAGCAACTTAGATTTTAGACCTTATACGGCTAAGTGTTTCCATTCTGATGGCTAAAAATGAGGCAATATATTTTAAAGAAACACGGTTTACCAGATCGGGAAAAGAAAGCAGGAACCGCTTATATCTTTTTTCGGCAGAAGAGATCCTGCAGAGATAGGCACGTTCCTCCGCAGAACGGTAATATATTTCGATTATTTTTCTGCCAACAACATTGGCTTCAGTAAAGTTTTCATACAGGTATTCTAATAATACATGAGGTATCGCAACCAAGTCTACATCCTCCAATGCCTGTAAATACTCATCCGAATTACTCTCCATATATAAATTACGTATAGTACCAACAACTTCATCCTCTTTGGCAATCCATGTGGTAATTTCATTATCCCCATCCTTCGTAAAGCCCCTTACTATTCCCTTAACAATTAAAAAAAGGTATTTGTTGCGATCTACAGGTGAAATGAGGTATTTATTTTTTTTAAAGCTGACCGGAAAGGTATGCAGATTAATCCGCTTTTCTATTTCATCATTAAGTGGGTGAAATTTCTTAAAAATTGAGACCAAGGGAGAAAAATTATTGTATTGCTTCCACTTGTTACCATCAGATAAATTAACCGCGATCATAGAAATTACTGTTTAGACAGACAATATTCTCGCCTAAATGAGAGAATTACCATGTAATAATAAGAACATTGATCTTAAAAAAGAAGTTTTATTTACACATAATTTAAGCTAAAACTCTTTCTCAACACCCAGTCCAAACAAAGCAAAGTCATATTTAACCGGGTCTGAGGGGTCAAACTCCTTTAAATTAGTAGTTAATTCTACAGCTGTTAACCAATCTGTTTGCTTCCGGTTAATGAGTCCAAGCAAACGCCCTACCCTATCTACATGTACATCGCAAGGGCAAATCAGATCCTTAGGCCTTAGTGTATTCCAGATCCCAAAATCAACGCCCTTGTCATCGGCCCTAACCATCCACCTTAAAAACATGTTCAGGCGCTTGCAGGTTGATTTTTGTTGTGGTGAAGAGATGTGTTTTCTGGTACGGTGTGGAAAATCATCCAGCGAAAAAAAATACCGCCTGAAATAATTGAGGCATTGTTCAATAGAAACCTGTAACTGATCGGCCAGGCAAACACCAGAAGCATTAAATGTCTCTCCTTTTATATCAGATATTTCCAGGTATGCATCAAGAAAAACCTCCTGTTTGGGGATAAAAGCTTGCTCTAAACTATCAAAACGACTGTAATGCATTTTAAAAAAAGCAATAAAATAAAGCAGGTCGGTATCGTTAAAAGTACGGTGCTTAAAATTCAGTAAACGTTTTAAGTCGTTATCGTTATGGTTGAGCACAAAATCGTACGGCGCATTATCCATCCGGTTAAGTAACTCCCGGCATTTGTTAATAATGGTTTTACGCTGCCCCCAAGCCAACACCGCCGCAAAGAAACCCGAAATTTCAATGTCCTGTTTTTTCTCAAAAAGATGCGGAATACAGACAGGGTCGTTTGCTATAAAATTAGGCTGGTTGTATTGTTCAACTTTATAATCAAGAAAATTCTTTAGCTCCAGGAATTGCATGAGGTATTTTGGTTAAAACGAAAGAAGTAAAAATGATAGTTATCTGGAACTAAATGCAGATCTCCATAATATGCTGTAATTCATTATCATTTACAGGGTTTAATAAAAAGCCTCGTCATCTCGAGCGAAACGCATTGAGCGGAGAGATCTGCCTCATGACAGATTTAGCTTCGCTGAGCACTCCGTGGTTCTCGGCTTCGTTACACTTCACTCGAAATGACGGCACTTTATTTCTAACCAGCTTAAGCCAAAGCCCTTTCTAGATCTTCCAAAAGATCATCGATATCCTCTACACCAACGCTTAAACGCAACAGGTTATCGGTTACCCCTACCTTTTCACGTTCTTCCTTAGGTATTGAGCCATGTGTCATTGTAGCCGGGTGATTAATCAATGATTCTACCCCACCTAAAGATTCGGCAAGGGTAAATACTTTAAAGCTCGACGAAATCCTGAACGTTTCCTGTAAATCTGCGCCTTTTAAGGTAATCGAAATCATACCGCCAAAGCCACGCATCTGTTTTTTGGCCACATCATGATTCGGATGGTCTTCAAAACCAGGCCAGTAAATTTTATCAACTTTTGGATGTTTTTTTAAGTAATGGGCAATACGCTCCCCATTTTCGCAATGCGCTTTCATCCTTAAATGAAGGGTTTTAATCCCCCTCAGCACCAGGAAAGCATCTTGCGGGCCCGGCGTCGCACCACAGGCATTGTAAATAAACCAAAGGTCTTTGTACAACTGTTCATTATTGGTTACCAAAGCCCCCATCACCACATCAGAGTGTCCGCCAATATATTTGGTTACGGAGTGCATCACAATATCGGCACCAAGATCAATCGGGTTTTGCAGGTAAGGCGAAGCAAACGTATTATCAACAGTCAGGATTAAATTTTTCTCTTTTGTGATTTTTGCTACCCCCTCAATATCGATGATCTGCATGGTTGGGTTAGTAGGCGTTTCTATCCATACCAGCTTTGTCTTGTCGTTAATATAGGGCAGGATATTCTCTGGCTTGGAAAGATCCAAAAAATGAAATTTGATTCCGTATTTGGTGTAGATTTTAGTAAAAATACGGTAAGAACCACCATAAAGATCATTCCCGGTAATGACTTCGTCTCCAGGTTGCAATAATTTTAATACAGCATCTGTAGCACCCATGCCACTCGAAAAAGCTAGGCCGTACTTGGCATTTTCCAATGCAGCCAAACAATCTTCCAGAGCTTTACGCGTTGGATTTGTCCCCCTCGAATATTCGTACCCCTTATTGTCTCCAGGTGATTTTTGCCAATAGGTTGAGGTTTGATATATCGGTGTCATTACAGCACCAGTGGTTGGATCTGGCTCTTGACCAGCATGTATGGCTTTAGTTGCGAATTTCATTGTTTTTGAGATTTGCAATGTGAGACCTGAGGCATTAGATGAGATCTAAATCCCATGTCTCAGATCTCACATCTGATTAATATATGAAAACCGTTTATTAGAAGATTCAAAACTTCAAACTTTTACGATTCTAAACTTATTTTTAAAACGCCTGTACGAAGACTCACGATTCAGAACTCTGAACTCAGGGCTGAACTAATACGCTCTTGCAAACAGTACTCTTTGAATAGATGGTTTACCTGAATAAATACAAACACCATCTTCCAGTTGATTATCCAAAGGAATACAACGGATTGTTGCTTTTGTTTCTTCCTTAATTTTTTGCTCTGTTTCTGGAGTTCCATCCCAATGTGCAGATATAAAACCAGCCTTTGTATCCAACAGTTCCTTAAATTCCTCGTAAGAATCTGCTTTTGTAATGTGTTCATCGCGGTAAGCCAATGCTTTGTTAAACATGCTCTGCTGAATGTCTTCCAGTAGTTTAACAATATAAATGTCTAATCCTTCCTGGGGCACGGTCTGCTTTACTTTGGTATCCCTGCGGGCAACTTCTACCGTCTTATTTTCAAGGTCGCGGCCACCAATAGCAATACGAACCGGCACACCTTTTAACTCATAGTCAGCAAATTTAAATCCCGGGCGTTGCGTATCCCTGTCGTCATATTTCACAGAAACGCCTAAACCTTTTAAACGCATGGTTAATTCATTAACGTATGAAGAAATTCTCGACAAATCTTCCTCACCTTTATAAATCGGAACAATTACTACTTGTACCGGTGCAAGTTTTGGTGGGATAATCAATCCCGAGTCATCACTGTGTGCCATGATCAAAGCGCCCATTAACCGGGTAGAAACACCCCACGAAGTAGCCCAAACGTGATCTAGCTTACCATCTTTACCAGTAAATTTAACATCAAAAGCTTTTGCAAAATTCTGTCCTAAAAAGTGCGAAGTACCGGCCTGCAAAGCCTTACCATCCTGCATCAATGCTTCAATGCAATACGTATCAAGGGCACCTGCAAATCTTTCATTAGGAGATTTACGCCCCCTTACCACAGGCACTGCCAACCAGTTTTCTGCAAAATCGGCATAAACATGCAGCATGCGTTCAGTTTCTTCGATAGCTTCTTCGGCAGTGGCATGGGCGGTATGCCCTTCTTGCCACAAGAATTCGGCGGTACGTAAAAATAGCCTCGTACGCATTTCCCATCTCACTACATTAGCCCATTGATTCACCAATATGGGAAGATCACGGTACGACTGAATCCAACCCTTATAAGTATTCCAGATGATGGTTTCAGAAGTCGGGCGTACAATCAACTCTTCCTCGAGTTTGGCATTTTCATCCACTACAATATTCCCGTTACCGTCATTTTTTAAGCGATAGTGTGTAACCACAGCACATTCTGTTGCAAAACCCTCAACGTGAGAAGCTTCCTTAGAGAAAAATGACTTTGGGATGAATAAAGGAAAATAGGCATTTTGATGGCCTGTATCCTTAAACATTTTATCTAAAACGGCCTGCATTTTTTCCCAAATAGCATAACCATTGGGCTTAATAACCATACAACCACGTACCGCAGAATGCTCTGCTAAGTCTGCTTTGATCACGATATCATTATACCACTGGGAATAATCTGCTTCTCTGCTTGTAATTTCTTTGCTCATATTATGTATTTGGAACGTAATTTGTACGTTAAAAAATGTAAAATTAGATGGCAAATTTATAAATTTATGCCTACAAAAGGTTAAGAATTGACATCAATTATAATTTAACATTTTTAGGCCAACTAAATAGTTAAGAATTAATTACTTTTGAAAGCTGTTTATCAATATCCGTGAACACACACAACTAATATAAACACAATGAAACCAATTAAATTTTTACCCATTGTTATGATTGCTGCTGCTGGGTTGGTGGCTTCATGCACAACATCAAAATTGGCTCAAACCAAACAGGCTGATGATGTTTATAATTCTGTGGCGAAAGCCAGGGAGGTGGAAATCGCACCTCAACCTCAAAACCGGCAAGGTCAGCAATACCAGGCCCAGGGCCAGGATGAATATGATGAATATTATGGTACCAGTAATCCTTACTACGATATGGATTATGCCTCAAGAATAAACCGTTTTTACAATGGTTACAGCTTCCAGGGTTACTATGATCCTTATTTCGATAATTATTACTATGGTAGCAGCTACGGACCATCCAACTATTTGGGTATCGGATTGGGCTGGAACAATGGTTATGGTTTAGGCTGGGGCAGCGGATTTGGCTGGGGTTACGGCAGTATCTGGAACAACCCATTCTATTACGGCAACTTTGGTTATGGTTGGAATAACCCATGGGGATGGAATGCCTGGGGGCCTTACTCTTATTACGACCGTTACGGCTGGGGAGGCGGATACTACGGCGGTGGCTGGGGTATTGGCGGTGGCTACTATGGTGGCGGTGTTTATACCAATAGAAATTATAGACCAAGACCAGGTAGTGATGACAGAGGCATACCTAGATATGGCAGTGCACCAGGAAATGGGGGCAGACCAAGCAGATCTGGCGTAAATAATCCAAACGGTGTATCTTATGTACCAAATAATAATGCAGGCAGACCGGTAAGAAACCAAGGTGGATATACTCAAAACCAAGGTAACCAAAGCGGAAGACCTACCAGAAATGACGGTTATGCACCTCAAGGTACACAAGGCAGCAGACCTACCAGAAACGAAAACTATACCCCTCAACAGCCCACCAGGACTGAAAGCAGGCCAAGTTATTCTCCTCCACCATCAAATGGCGGCGGTGGCGGCTCTATGGGCGGCGGCGGTGGTGGCGGTTCAAGACCATCAAGAGCAGGAAGAGGTTAATTTTAAAATTTAAACACACAAATGAAAAAAATCATTTTAGCTTCTCTAGTAGCTACAGTAGCTGCTATGGGAACAACATACGCCCAAAGTTATGCGCCTGACGCATTCCGGTTCTCCCAAACCAATTATGGAAGCTCTGCAAGGTTCAGAGGAATGGGCGGTGCCCAAATTGGTGTAGGTGGCGATATCGGTTCAATTAATGCCAACCCTGCCGGCTTAGGTTTGTTTACCAAATCGGAATTTAGCATTACGCCAGAATTTAATTCAGTATCAAATGGTAGTGCTTACTTAGGTAACAATACCTCAACAAATAAAAATCAATTGAACCTGAATAATGTTGGTGTGGTATTTTATAGCCCTGCTACCAAAATTAAAGGCACTAATGTAGATAAAGGATTGGTAAGTAGCGTATTTGGTTTAAGTTATACCCGTAATAATGATTTTTTAAATAATTTCAGTTATAGCGGAACCAATACAAACAGTTCCATCAGAGATTCTTATGTAGATCAGGCCAACAATTATGGCACCAGTAACAGCATAGCAGGCGACGCTTACAATAGCTATCTGATCAATAAAAATACACCTACTTATCCGAATCAGTTTTCTGCCGAGCCTTATAACAATGCCAATTTTAAACAAAATTGGGATGAGTCGCGCTTAGGTTCCACTTCAGAATTTAACGTAGCAGGCGCATTGAATTTTGGCAATAAAGTATATATAGGTGCAACAGCAAGTTTCGTTAATGTAAAATATACCAGCGATGCTACTTTCACCGAATCAGGTATTGTTAACTCGTACGACGATGGTGCTGCCATACCAAAATATAATGGAAATGAAAATTATAACCTTACGCACTTTAGAAATCAGGAAACTAAAGGCGGTGGTTTCAATTTAAAGTTAGGTGCGATTTTCAGACCAGTAAGTGAATTAAGGATCGGTTTGAATTTCCAAACGCCAACCTGGATGAATATTGAAGATAATACCAATGAAACCTTACAGGCTACTACTTCCGGAAATGCAACAACGAGCCCAACCAAATCAAATAATCCTACCCAGTATTACTCATTTACTTATAATCTGCGTACACCTTTAAAAGCTTCGGCGGGGATCAGTTATGTAATTGCAGGTACCGCATTAATATCAGCTGACGTAGACTATGTAGATTATTCTTCGATGCGTTTTTCTGATTCTAACGGATCTGATCGTTCAATCATTAACGACAATAATGCTTTTATCAAAAACAATTACAAAGAAACTGTTAACTACAGGGTTGGTGCAGAGGTTAAAGTAACCAACGAACTTAGCTTGCGTGCAGGTTATGGTGTAAATGGAAACGGCATCAAAGGCGGTGATAATAAATTTTACCAGGGAGAGTATTATACTGGAGGAATTGGGTACCGCATAGACAACTATTATTTCGATGTAGCTTATCAAAACTATCAAACCAACTTTAACTCAAGTCCATACTTATTAAATGATTATAGTGAGCCAGTTGCCGATATTAAAAGCAAAAGAAACAATGTATTTTTGACGTTTGGAGTTAGATTTTAAAGATTAACATTTAATGATATCAAAAAGGCTTCAGTTGTTTACTGAAGCCTTTTCTGTTATTATAAAGCTTTAAACCCGAAAATCTGTTTATTCAGTTAAATTATTCCATATAGGCTTCCACCCTTTTGAGCCAATAAATTTACTTTGTTTTCAATTTCCTCATCTTTAACTAACTCAGGTGCGTGGTGGGGCTTTTTTCTCGCATCGATAATCAAAGAGCCTTTACATCCCCAGTGTTTATTGATGGTAAAATCGTTTATGCCATAAATATCGGCAGCCGGGTTACTCCTTGTAAAAGCTACCCAAACAAAGTTATCAATCGTTGCAGCGGTAAACCCGGCATCATCAGCCAGTACAATTAACGGCAGCCCGCTTAAGTCCTGATCCATTAAGGCCATATTGAGCAGGGCTATTTCGGCTGCAGTTTTCTCAGCACTTAAATAAGCTTCTGCTTGCAACACCAATATACCTGGCGTGGCTATGAATGCTTTGGAAAATCCATTGGCCAATTGCAGGCCATCGGGAACGTAGTTCCACAGTTCGCGTTTCTGGTTACCGGCAGCAGCAATAACGACTTTAGAACCGCTGTTCAAACCGTCGCCACTATAATCCAGTGTATCTATGGTGGTGTTGGTATAAAAATGAATATCTCTTGTTAAATCAATCCGTTCTAATATGTGCCTGATAAAATCTTCGATATGATGTGTATCTAGCTTTTCATTATCTTCTTTAGCGGCTATAAAAAGGTATTTGGCCAAACTCAACTGGTTTTTACCCAGAATGTGGTTGGCAATAGTTAAAATTTCCTGTGGCCTTCTTTCTTTCAGGTATGGCGTATAACGTTCGCTGCCAATGGCAAAAAGCAAGGGATGGACACCCGCTGCATCTACGGCATGAACTTCCTTCAAACCATGTATTTCCTGGGGAATGGCAGAGCCGGTTATCTCGTGAATTAAAGCTCCAAAACTAGTATCTTCCTGCGGCGGGCGGCCAACTACTGTGAAGGACCAAATGGCATCTTTTTTATGATAGACATTATGCACTTTCATTAATGGAAAAGGATGTGTTAAACTGTAATAGCCTAAATGATCGCCAAAAGGTCCTTCAGGCTTATTTTCGTTCGGATAAACAGTACCTGTGATCACGAAATCGGCATCTGCAGAAATACAGAAACCCTCATCATCATAAAAATAACGGAAGCGCCTGTTGCCAAGAGCACCGGCAAAAGTCATTTCGGACAAGCCTTCAGGTAATGGCATTACTGCAGCTAAAGGATGCGAAGGTGGACCTCCAACAAAAATGCTCACTTTTAAAGGTTGTCCAATAGCGTTCGCTTTAGATTGGTGCACCCCTATCCCCCTATGGATCTGGTAGTGCAAACCAATTTCTTTATCCTGTATATAATCGTTCCCGGCCAACTGAATGCGGTACATTCCTAAATTGGCATTCAACACTCCTGGTTTATCGACATCTTCGGTATATACCTGTGGCATGGTAACAAATGGACCACCATCCATAGGCCAGTTTACAATCTGGGGTAGTTGACTAATACTTGTTTTTAAAAATTTACGCTTAGCAGATGGTGTTCTAAGCGGCAGTGCAGATAATGCTGACAGGGCAGAACCCGCATATTTAAAAGGATTTTTTAAAGCTTTTATAGGGTCGTTTCTTAACGAAACCAATTGCTGTACCTTAGGCAAAGTATCCCTAAAAATAAATTTTGATCTTTCCAATGTCCCAAAAAGATTAGAAACCGCAGGAAAAGGGCTTCCTTTAACTTTTTCGAACAACAGTGCCGGTCCCTGCTTTTCGTATACCCTTAAATGGATGGCAGCCATTTCTAAATAGGGATCTACTTCTTCTTTTATTCTGATTAAATGACCATGTTTTTCCAGGTCTGATACACATTCTGCCAAACTTTTATACGCCATGCCCAAAGATAAATATTTAGATTTCCAATGAAACAAAAAAGCCTCATATAAGCAGATTTTACAATAAAGCTACTTATATGAGGCCGTTAACCTACCAAAATCGGGTTACTTTTTCCCGGCAAAAGAGCGTAACATCCAGGTATTTTTTTCTTTAAACTGCATAAAACGGTTCACCATATCGTTAGTTCCATCATCGCCAGCACCACCAGTAGCCTCCAAAAGCTCCCTTTCCAACTCGATCAAAATAGCCATATCATCTAAAATGGCATCAACCATATCGAGATCTTTTAAACCAATGGTGTCAATCTCTTTGATTTTCGATTGTTTTATATAATCGGCAAAGCGGCTATGCGGAGCTTTGCCCAAAGTTAAAACACGTTCAGCAATTTCATCGATCGTTAACTGTGCGTTGGTATATAACTCTTCGAACTTCACATGAAGTGTAAAAAAGTTCTGCCCCTTAATATTCCAATGGCAGCCCCTTAGCTTTTGATAATGGATATGATAGTTGGCTAAATAATCGTTCAGCAAATCAACAACCGGTTTAACTTCTTTTTCGTTTAAGTTTATTTCTTTAGCGTCCATTCTGTTATAATTTATAATATGTTTTAATGTGTTTTTAACAATTCAGATTCTGAAAAGTTTTGTTCAAATTTGTCTCCTGAACAATACGTTATTTATTAAACCGTTTAATATTTATGACCATTATAAATTACATTCTTTTAAATATTTGTTAATGAATAGCATATCGGACAATAAGGTTAAATTCTTCTTATTCTTACTTCAATAACGGCAAGAATAACATAAGATGGTTAACAATATTATTCGTATTATTGCTCCCTCTGACTTAAAAAATCACATAAAAAATAAATGCATAAAATATATTTATCTGCTGTAATGTTATTGGCACTGAATATGGCAACAGCCAAAGCCAACACAGCAAGAGACTCTATCGGTGTAGAAAATAATAAAGGCAAAAAACTCATCATTCACCAAACTGTTGCAAAAGACACTTACTATTCGATCGGGAGAAGATACAATGTACCTCCAAAAGAGATTATGGCTTTTAACGATAATAAGTATCTGCAGGTTGGGGTAATCATTAAAGTCCCAACCAATATTCCTTTTACAGCTAGCGGACCATCAAGAACAGAAACAACTTCGTCAGCAGCCAATGTGATTGAGCATACCGTTAAGCCAAAAGAGAATCTAAACATGCTGGCCGAAAAATATGGCACAACGATAAATGAAATTAAAGCCTTAAATAATTTAACAGGAAGTAATTTAAGCATCGGACAGGTTTTAAAAATACCCGCAAAAAATCAATCGCAAACCGAAACGATTGAGCCGATCACACCAACTGTAAAAAATAATGCGAAATCACCGGTAAACGATACTCCACCGTCTGATCAGACCATGATCGAACATACGGTACAGCCAAAAGAGTTTTTAGGAAAAATTGCCGAAAAATACGGCACCACAATTGAAGAAGTAAAAAAAGCCAACAACCTTTCTGGCAATAACCTCCGGATTGGACAGAAGCTTAAAATTCCAGCAACCAAAAATATCGACGATAACAAAGTAGTTTCGGCTGTTGAAGAAAAACCAGCACAAGAGAATACATCTAGCGACAAGGCAGGTACACATACCGTTTTAAGAAACGAAACCATTTTCACCATTGCCAAACAATATGGCGTTACCGCTTATCAGATCCGAAAAATGAACGATCTTCCTGATAATGCGATTACCATCGGACAGGTTTTAAAAGTTCCAGGTGGCATTATTACAGATGTTCAGGTACCAAAAGAAAAACAGGCCGAAACCAAAACAAAAGAAGTACCGGCAGCCCCTAAAGAAGAAAGTTTTATCCATACCGTAGCTGCTGGCGAAAATATTTTTTCTATCGCTAAAAAATATAATTTAACAGCATATCAGATCAGAACAGCAAATAAACTTGATGATAATAACATTAAAGTTGAGCAAAAACTGATCATCCCTAAACCACCACAACCTAAATCGGTAAATGATGCTTCGAAAGAAGAGCAGGAAAATGAGCCTGACAGTACCATGGTTAAAGATCCTAAACTGCGCCGTGATCCGAGTGTATATGGTTTAAGCCAGATCGAAGAAAAAGGTACGGCAGTTTGGATTGCTGATCAAGACCTTGATGGTACAAAAATGTTGGTTTTACACCGTACGGCACCTGTAGGCAGGGTAATTAAGATTACCAACCCAATGACCAACCGTACTACTTTTGCCAAAGTTGTTGGTAAATTTACAGAGAACGAATCTACAAAAGATGTTATTATTGTAATGACTAAAGCTGTTGCCGATTCATTAGGCGCTTTAGACAAACGTTTTTTCTGCAATTTAACATACAGTGCTCAATGAGTTCAAACAAAAAGCCTTTTATAATTGGTATTGCCGGTGGTAGCGGATCTGGCAAAACATTTTTCCTAAACTGCTTTCTCCATCATTTTAAACAGGATGAGGTAACCCTCGTATCGCAGGATGATTATTACATCCCTGCAGGTGACATGACACAGGAAGAAAACAAGTTATACAACTTCGACCTCCCTTCAACGATTGATAGTGAACAGTTTTTAAAAGACATTAAGCAATTAATAAGTGGCGAAGTGGTTTATAAAAAAGAATACAACTTTAATAATCCGCTGGCTGTAGTTAAAATACTGGAGATCAAATCGGCACCTATTATTATTGTAGAGGGTCTTTTTATCCTCCATTTTAAAGAAATTGCGGCTTTATTGGATCATACCATTTTTGTTGATGCAGATGAACAGGTTGCTTTAGATCGCCGGATTAAACGTGATGGTTTAGAACGCGGTTATCCTGAAGATGACGTATTGTACAAATGGCATAACCATGTAGTACCGGCTTATAAAGAATACCTGCTACCTTACCGTGAACAATGCAATAAGGTGGTGATAAATAATACTAACGAACCCGACGAAATTATCGCCATCACAGAAGAAATTTCGAATGATTTGAGGAATAGTGTCTTGGTTGATCTGCAGTAAACTTCAAAGAAGTTGAAGAAGTCAAGCTTTTAAAAAGCTTGACTTCTTTTTGATCATACACTTTGTCAGACTGAGCGTAGTCGAAGCCTTAATCGCCGTGGTTTGTGTCCCCACAAAACACAAATCTAATCCAACCTCATCTCCGGAATTTCGCCCTCCACAATCAATTTACCGGCTGTAGATTGCTGTATAAATTCGATACTAACGCCCGGTGCACGCTCCAAAAGTTTAAAACCACCTTCAGGTAAAACATCTAAAACCGCCAGTTCGGTGACAATTTTTTTAATGCATTTTACACCCGTTAAAGGCAAGGTACATTTAGGCAATAATTTACTTTCACCAGCCTTGTTGATATGTTGCATGGCTACAATGATGTTTTTTGCTGAGGCAACCAGATCCATCGCCCCTCCCATCCCTTTAACCATTTTGCCCGGAATTTTCCAATTGGCGATATCGCCATTTTCTGAAACTTCCATGGCGCCAAGAATAGTTAAATCTACTTTTTGTGCACGGATCATCCCAAAACTCATCGCCGAATCAAAAATTGACGATCCTGGTAAGGTGGTAATGGTCTGTTTACCTGCATTAATTAAATCTGCATCCTCTTCTCCTTCAAAAGGAAATGGCCCCATGCCCAGTAAGCCGTTTTCTGATTGCAATACTACATTAATTCCCTTTGGAATATAGTTGGCCACCAGCGTAGGTATGCCAATACCCAGGTTAACATAGTATCCGTCTTTTATTTCTTTAGCGATGCGCTGTGCGATCTCTTCTTTTGAAAACATAAAATTGTAAATGAATGAGTTTTGAATGATTAAATGAGTGAATGTTCCAATCTGCCATCAGACTTCTGACTTCCTCACCGTTCGATGTTCTATTCTTTTCTCGTAATCTTTGCCCTGAAAAATCCGGTGCACATAAATACCCGGAGTATGGATATAATCAGGTTCCAGCTCTCCTGCTTCTACCAGTTCTTCAACTTCAGCAATGGTAATTTTACCTGCCATAGCCATTATCGGATTAAAATTGCGGCTTGTAGACCTAAAGATTAAATTCCCTGCAGTATCACCCTTCCATGCTTTAACAATAGCGTAATCGGCATCAAATGCATACTCCATCAAATAATCCTTCCCATCAAAATTACGCACTTCTTTACCTTCTGCTATTTCAGTTCCAACACCTGCAGGGGTAAAAATTGCTGGCATGCCATATCCTGCAGCAAGACAACGGGTAGCTAAAGTACCCTGGGGTATAAGGTCTACTTCCAGTTCACCACTTAACAACTGCCTTTCAAACTCAGCATTTTCGCCCACGTAAGAAGAAATCATTTTTTTTACCTGGCGTTGTTTTAGCATTAAACCTATACCAAAATCATCAACACCGGCATTATTGGAAATGCAGGTTAAATTTTTAACCTGTTTGTTTACCAAAGCATTTATACAATTTTCAGGAATGCCACAAAGCCCGAAACCACCCAGCATTAGGGTAGCACCATCTGATATATCTTTGATGGCCTCTTCGGCACCAGATACCACTTTATTTATCATCTTATGAATTTTTTGGTTAGTTCGCTAAATTACAAATTGCCATCAAAAATGCAGCATTTATAATTTTTTAAATCTTTGCGGAATATTAATTAATTGGAATTAATCTAAATAACTACTACCTTTGTGCTGCAATGATTTACGAGAGAGAAGAAAGTCTATTCATATTACCCACCGATCCTGAATTTCAGAAAGGCATGGGTTTTATTTTCAGCTGTACTGCTGAGCACAAAAAGTGTTGCGAGAAATTTAAGAAGGGTAAACGTTGTAAAAAGTGCCCTGGGCGCAAAAAATAGTTACACTATTTAGCAATTTCTACAATCTTATCGTCACTTCCATTACTGGTACAGATGTAAATTTTACCTTCAGGCGATTGGCAAACAGCCCTGATCCTCCCATAAGTATTCACATAGAAATCTTTTGTTGCTGTAATCTTGGTCTGCGTATCATCTAATTTCAACTGCATCAGTTTAGTTCCTTTCAATACCGCCAATAACAAAGAGTTTTTAAACTGGGGAATATAGTCATTGTTGTAATAAGCCAGGCCACTTGGTGCAATGGTAGGAGTCCAGTTAATTAAGGGTTCTGCCACATTATTAGCGCTGCAAAACGATTGTTCGCCACTTTCATTACAAAAACCTTTAATGTTTGGCCACCCGTAATTGCGCCCTTTTTCGATGATGTTGATTTCATCATCCGAATCGGGGCCATGCTCTGAAGAAAATATCTTGTTACCCACCTGTATCAATCCCTGTGCATTGCGATGCCCCAAACTCCAAACCGGATTATTCGGATAAGGATTATCTGCAGGAATAGTCCCATCCAAATTGATCCTTAAAATCTTGCCTGCCAATGAATTTACATTCTGGGGATTAGCGGTATCAGATGCATCACCGGTACTGATAAACAATTTACCATCGCTGATCAACAAACGTGAACCATTGTGTATCGAGGCAGCAGGAATCTGATCGAGTAAAACCAATGGACTGGTTAAATTTCCTCCTGCATAGGTATAACGGACAACTTTGGCTTTGTAAGTGTTCCCATATCCATAAATTAGGTAAACAAAAGGATTAACGGCGAAATCAGGATGTAAGGCCATACCTAACAAACCTCCCTCGCCATTGATACGTACTTCAGAGATGGTAAGTAATGGTGTAACCTGACCTGTTGAAGGATTCAAACGACTGATTTTGCCTGCCTTTTCTGTAAACCAGATAAAATGATCAGGTCCATATATTATTTCCCATGGAAGACTTAATCCGGAAGCAATTACTTTTGCTTTTAATTCCACATCAGGCAGATTACCTGGGTCTTGGCCACCATCACCGCTCTTTTTACACGTTGTGATAAATAATACCACAAAAATACAGAGTAAGATTTTTTTCATCACCGTAACGTTTTAAAAATAACACAGTTACAGCTATAAAAGTTTTAATTTTCTTGGCTGCTGTTAGATGTTACCATCCGGTAGTTTTCCTAAAAATTTGATTGATTATCAGAAGGTAACAGCTAACCCCACTACTTTGTCATCCTGAGCAGAGTCAAAGGATCTCTACTATAACCCCATGTATCAATCTTGCATCTCACATCTCATGTCTCATATCTTGCATCTAAAACTCCATCTAGTTCAAATAAACATAGGTAATCCCATCTCCACCCCTATCAGCATGTTCATCTTCCATCCTGTTTACCTGGCTATATTTCCGTAAGTACTCCCTGATCATTTTGCGCAATATCCCATCTCCTTTTCCATGTATCAGTTTAATCGACGGAAAACCAAGCATAATTGCTTTATCCAGGTATTTTTCAACCTCGAACAAAGCATCTTCCGTGCGTTTTCCACGCAGGTCCAGTTCAGCCCTAAAGTCTGATACCGCGTCGTTCATACGTCCGGCGAAGGAATTTGCACTGCTCTGGATCACTTTTTTAGCTTCCCGGTTACTTACCTTTTGTACACGGTTCTTTTTAACCGTCGACCGCAGATCGCCAATGGCCAAAACCAGTTCATTCCGGTTAATTTCCAAAACCTGACCAATGGTTTCACTGTCTATAAATTTAACGAGATCGCCTACTTCTATTTCGCCTGCCACAACCACCGGCGCCGGCTTTGGTCTCTCTTTAGGTACAGAATTCTTAACCAACTCCCGTTGCAGATTCTGGCGCAGTGCTTTAGTTACTTCCTTATCGGCCTGTTTTTCCTTAATTTCGGCAATAGTATTCTCTACTAACTTATTGGCATTTTTAATAATATTCTGTGCCTCCTGCTTCGCCTCCCTAATCAGGATCTTTTTATTCTCTTCTAAAAATGTTTTTAACTTTTCATTTTCAGCAACCAGGTTTTTTGCCTTATTCTGCTGATTGGCCAAGCTTACTTTCGCATCGTAAACATTTTTCTTTTCGCGTTCAAGGTCCACAAGCATCGTATCTACCCGGTTTTGATTGGAGCCCGTTTTTTCTTTGGCCAATTGGATCACCTCTTTTGGCAAGCCGATATTCTGTGCGATTTCGAAAGCATAAGAACTACCGGGTTTGCCCATTTCTAAAATGTAAAGAGGCTTCATCTTTGCATTATCAAAGAGCATCGATGCATTTTCCAACCCAGGCGTATTTCCTGCAAAAAGTTTTAAATTAGAATAATGGGTAGTAATTACCCCTCTAACTTTTTTATTGTTCAACACTTCTAAAACAGCCTCTGCCATAGGCCCACCAAACTGCGGATCGGTGCCTGTACCAAACTCATCAATCAATACCATTGTTTTTGGCGAGGCGTGCTCTACAAAATAACGCATCTTTTTCAGGTGCGCACTGTAGGTACTCAAATCGCTTTCTATTGATTGATCGTCGCCGATATCGGCAAAAATATTCTCAAATATACCCACTTCGCTGTTCGCATCAGCAGGAATCAACAAACCGCTCTGCAACATAATCTGCAGTAAACCAACGGTTTTCATACAAACAGATTTACCACCCGCATTAGGTCCTGATACCAAAACCACACGTGTTTCTGAATCAATATGAATATTTAAAGGCGTTACGGTTTTCTTTTCGGCTGCGAAAGAGATCGATAACAAAGGATGCCTTGCATTGATCAGTTTCGTTTTCGGCTCCTTTAATAAGCCGGGCATTTCGGCTTCGATATCTAAAGCAAACAGGGCTTTGGCCCGTACAAAATCCAATTTAGTAAGGAAACCATGATAAGAAAGCAGCAAAGGTGAATACGGACGGAGATCGTCTGTTAACGCAATTAAAATCTTGATGATCTCACGGCGTTTATCAAATTCTAAATCGCGCAGCTTATTATTTAAGGCAAAAACCTCTTCCGGCTCGATATAGACGGTCTGTCCTGTAGCAGACTCATCGTGCACAAAGCCTTTTACTTTTCGCTTATTTTCGGCCAAAACCGGGATACACATCCTGCCATCACGGATGGTTAAACTGCCATCGGCAACCCAATTATTGGCAATGGCCTGTTTGTATATAGCATCCATGCGCTTACGTACATCCTGCTCTGCTTTTGAGATCGCCGTGGTAATCTCCTGCAATTCTTTCGATGCATTAGGCTTAATCTTGCCTTTTGCATCAATTACCGTCTCTATTTTACGGAGAATTGCTTTTTCGATTGGCAAATGCTCAAATAATGCTTCGAGTGTAGGATAAACTTCTGCCCTTTCTTCAAAAAAGCGCAGTACTGAAAAAACGGTCTGTAAGGACGTATATACCTGGAACCATTCCTCTTCTAAAAGGTAAGTACCTTCTACCCTGATTTTTTCAACCAGCGATTTAATATCAAAAAAAGTATTGATCTGTAACGGCTCCTGATTTTGCAGGATATTCTTAAATTCGTTCGTTTGCCGTAAAAATTTATCTATCTGATCAAAACGGTTCATCACCTGCATCTTGCCCACCATCGCTTGTCCCATAGGGCTCAAACAATGTTTGCTGATCAGCTGCCTGATCTCTACAAAACCTAAACGTTCTAAACAATTATCGGGATATAACATATTATTTTATTGTACTGGTACCGGCGTAGTAGCCGAAACCACTTGTAATGACTGGCTTTTCTTGATATTAATGAGCGAATCGGCCAGTTTTTTCTTTTTTGCAATTTCTGCTGTAGCTTTAACTTTCGATAAAGAATCTGGTTTCATTTTCTTCCTGATGGCAAGAGAATCGGCCTTAAACTTCTTCGCAATCGCCAATGAATCCGCTTTAAATTTCTTTTTTTGAATCATTTTATCGGCAATCTCTACAGCTTTTTTCTGTTTGGTTAAAGATTTCTGTATGTTTTTATAAATTGTCTCAAGTTCTTTTGGATTGGTATTATACCATAAAAGACTTTTATTGTATTGTGCAGAATCTATCCCAAATTTTTTATAAATACCTTTGTAATAAGCTGCTGCAACTTTCTTTGCAGAATCTACCATGTAGATATTTGCAACATAGCCATCAACAATGTGTATGTCATATAAAATCTTTTCCATCTTATCAGGTTTGATAATGTCATCAGGTATGCTTGGTTTACAACCACACCATAATATGACTGTCATTAAACCCCATAGTAATCGCTTCATCCTTAATTAAAATATTATTTTTTGCCCCAAATTGTGGTAAGGTTGTTAATTTTACCAAAAATAGTCATAAATGAGCATAGCTGATAATCTTAAACAATATAAAAGCGAAGTTGAATCTGATGGGGTAAAACTGATTGCGGTTTCAAAAACCCAGCCGATAGAATCTATTTTAGAAGCGTACCATGCCGGGCAGCGCATTTTTGGGGAAAACCATGTACAGGAAATGGTTGATAAAGAAGCGCAGCTTCCTAAAGATATCGAATGGCACCTGATTGGCCACCTGCAAACCAATAAAGTAAAATACATTGCACCTTTTGTGAAACTGATACATGGAGTAGACAGTTTAAAACTTTTGCAGGAAATTGATAAACAGGCTGCAAAAAACAAAAGAGTAATTGATTGTCTATTACAGGTTTACATTGCTGACGAAGACACTAAATTTGGACTCGGATTTGATGAAGTGGTCGAATTATTACGCGCCGATGAATACGCAGCTTTAAAAAATATCCGCATCGTAGGTTTAATGGGCATTGCTACTAATACCAAGAACGAAAAACAGATTACTTTTGAATTTAATGAACTAAAAGTGTTTTTTGAAGGCATAAAAGTAAGCTTCTTCCGTAAAGAAGATTCTTTTAAAGAAATATCAACCGGAATGAGTGCCGATTATAAAATTGCAATCAAAGAAGGCAGTACCATGGTGCGTATTGGCAGCAGTATTTTCGGAAAAAGAATAATCAAGCATTTCAAAAACAACATTTCTGCCAATTAATATGAACTTTAACATCAGGTTTGCAACCGCTGAGGATTGCCCAAGAATATTAGAACTGATCAATGAACTTGCCGTTTACGAACGTGCTCCCGAAGAAGTAACCGTTACTTTAGAACACTTTATAGAAGCCGGTTTTGGCCAGCAACCCGTTTGGAAAGCCTTTGTTGCCGAAGTAGAAGGTAAAATTGTTGGTTTTGCCCTATATTACACCCGCTATTCCACCTGGAAAGGCTGCAGGTTATACCTCGAAGATTTTATTGTAACAGAAGAATTCAGGGGAAAAGGTTTGGGTAAAATATTATTCGAAAAAGTAATAGAAGAGGCTAAAAACGGTAACTATAGTGGCATGGTTTGGCAGGTATTAGACTGGAACGAACCAGCAATTAACTTCTATAATAAATATAACGCACATTTAGAAAGCGGGTGGCTTAACGCTGCTCTTTCTAAAGAACAGATCAAGGCATTTTAATTAATATGGATATATTTAAGTTTGGAGGTGCCTCAGTAAAAGATGCCGCAGGTGTAAAAAATCTGGCCAATATTGTACGCGATTACAAAAAGGGGAAACTGTTGATCGTCGTTTCTGCCATGGGCAAAATCACCAACAGATTGGAAGATCTTACTCAGGCATTTCTCACTCAAAACGACGAAGCACATACAATTTTTGAAGAAATCAAACATTTTCATTTCAGCATTATAGATGAACTTTTTCAGGGTAAACACCATCCCGTTTATGATGATGTAGCCAATACCTTTGTCGAAATCGATTGGTTGATTGAGGATGAGCCCGATAATAATCCCGACTATATCTATGATCAGATTGTATCCATCGGTGAGGTAGTTTCTACTAAAATTGTAGCCGCCTGGCTGAATGAAACGGAGAATAAATCACTTTGGGTAGATGCACGTAATTATATCCAGACCGATAATACTTACCGTGAAGGTAAAGTAGACTGGGTGAAGACCAATCAGATTATACAGAAAGATTTAGCACCGCTCCTAACCGACAATATCATTGTAACACAAGGTTTTATTGGTGGAACAAGCGAAAACTACACAACAACCCTGGGTCGGGAAGGTTCTGACTATTCGGCTGCCATATTTGCCTCTTGTTTGGATGCAGCAGCCCTAACCATCTGGAAAGACGTTCCTGGTGTATTAAATGCAGATCCCAAA
The DNA here is from genome assembly GCF_042684385.1 of Pedobacter vanadiisoli. NCBI lineage: Bacteria > Pseudomonadati > Bacteroidota > Sphingobacteriia > Sphingobacteriales > Sphingobacteriaceae > Pedobacter > Pedobacter vanadiisoli. The sequence continues at coordinate 128,784 of NZ_JBHULL010000002.1, forward strand.
TGGTTTGATGAAACTGAAAAAATTGCTCAGCTTTCCTACCATGATGCCATCGAGCTTACTTATTATGGCGCAACGGTAATTCATCCCAAAACCATAAAACCACTTCAAAACAAAGGTATTCCGCTTTTTGTACGTTCATTTATACAGCCAGAGGGGTCAGGAACTGCCATTACCAAAGAGAATAACCCCTTGCCTATTCCTTCTTTTATTTTCAAGGTAAACCAAGCGTTGATTTCGATCTTCCCTAAAGATTATTCCTTTATTATTGAAGAGAACCTGAGCAATATTTTTGATCTTTTTCATAGGCATAAAATCAAAATCAATACCATGCTTAACTCTGCCATCAGCTTTTCGGTAAGTGTTGATGATCATCCCGTTCAGATTGAAAAATTGATTAAAGACCTGTCTCAGGAGTTTACGGTAAAATATAATAAAGGACTGGAACTGGTAACCATCCGTTATTATAACCAGCAAACTATTGATCGTGTAACGGTTGAAAAAGATATTTTACTTGAAGTGAAAAGCCGTCATACCTGCCAGATGGTGATGAAGAATAGAACCGCATAAACCTGGTTATTCCGAAGATTAACCAGGTTCGCCATTTCGGCCGCAGTGGATAAACCTATCTGAACAGTTTCTCCATTTCGTTGCACCCCAGTAGAAAAGGCGAACTCTTTTGAAATGAAATAGCAAAAAAATGAACGATAAACTTTTGGCCAAAGCCGTACAAGATTACATCAACGCTAACTTAAATACCGATGTTAATCAAATTGCTTTAGCCAAAAGTCCTTTTGATGGCATTACTCCGGCAGAATTGGCCACGCAGATTAGTGCAAAAAAGAAAGCAGAAAAGAAACTACCCACCTGGTTTCATACAGAAAACATCTATTACCCCCCTGTTTTATCCATCGAACAAACTTCTTCAGAAGTTACTGCCAGGTATAAATCAAAACTGGCCAAAGGAAATGCCTTAATCGATATTACTGGTGGTTTTGGTATAGATACCTATTACTTTGCCAAAAAGGTAAAAGAAGTTATCCATTGCGAAATCAATCCCGAACTATCAGCAATAACACAAAATAATGCTCAGGTATTGGAAGCAAAAAACATCAAATTTAAAGTGGGAGACGGAATCGCTTACATTCAAAATCACGGTTCCCTTTTCGATACCGTTTATGTAGATCCAGCCCGCAGATCAGAAAAAGGCAAGGTTTTTATGCTGAAAGACTGCAGCCCTGATGTAGTGACTAATTTAAATGCCTTATTAAAAAAAACATCGAGGATTATTATTAAAACAGCTCCATTACTGGATATTTCGGCAGGATTGACAGAATTGACCCAGGTGAGTGAAATACAGATCATAAGCGTTAAAAATGAGTGTAAAGAACTTTTATGGATAATTGATAAAGAATTCGATAAAGACACTAAAATAACAGCCGTTACGCTAAATAATGGGATTGAAAAAGAGTTTTCATTTTACAGATCGGAGGCTAATGGAAGCATACAGTTTGCTAAAAGCCTGGGCGCAGGCGAGTATTTATACGAACCTGATGCAGCCTTATTAAAATCAGGCGCTTTTAACTTAATAGGCCTAACATATAACCTTATCAAGTTGCATGCACAAACGCAGCTATTTACTGCTGATTTTATAAAAACAGATTTCCCAGGACGTATATTTAAAATTGAAGCCATATTAAGCACAGGCGAGTTGAAAAAGGAACCAAATTTAAAAGGCAACGTAATTGTCCGCAATTACCCCGCAAAGCCTGTAGATTTAGTAAAAAAGTATAAAATCAAAGCTGATCAGGAACAGTTTTTGATTTTTACCAGGATTGCAAATGGAGAAAATATAATTTTGAAGGCTTCGATTATACAGTATTACTAATTGTCATTCAGAATTAATACCGCCATTCTGATCGCAGTGAAAAATCTTTCTAAAAAACTAAATCAAAAAATATCAATTATCGAACTCAGGTTATTTTACCAAGTTGTAATGCCGAATGTAATGAAGAATCGCCAAACAAGGCAGTACTAAATACAAAAAGCCCTTCTTTCGAAAGGCCTTTTGCAGGGATGAAAATAATCTTTATATGGTTGCTTAAACTTTCTTAACGTTTACAGCTTGTAAACCTTTTCTGCCTTCAGCTACTTCAAATTCTACTCTGTCGTTTTCTTTCAAGCTTTCGATTCCACCTAAAACATCTTTAAAATGTACAAATAAGTCTTTATTGTCTTCTTGCACAATAAATCCAAAGCCTTTTTGAGTGTTAAACCACTTAACTTTTCCGGTTGCCATAAAAAAATAAAAAATTGTATAAAATAAATAAACCTTTTACGCCTTGATCAGCATTTCATTCAACCAATTGACTATAAAAATGGATTAAACAATCAGTTAGAGCATTAATATTGAAACAAAACTATCAAATATAACAATTTACACCTATAATGCAACCCCTTTTTAACCATTCAACAAGAATGTTGCGATAAAAAATTAGATTGGTCCTAATTATTTATTCGGTTGCGGCGTAGTACGTAAATATGGCTTGATTACCCGATGTCCTTTTGGAAATTTAGCTGGAATATCTTCCGTTTTAATACTGTTTACTACAATTACATCTTCCCCATCCTTCCAATCGGCAGGAGTAGCTACACTATAATTGGCTGTAAGCTGTAATGAATCGATTACACGCAATACCTCATTAAAGTTCCGGCCGGTCGAAGCAGGATAAGTGATAATTAATTTTACCTTTTTATCGGGACTAATGATAAACAATGACCGAACCGTTAGTGTTTCTGAAGCATTTGGGTGGATCATATCATAAAGGTTGGCTACAGTTTTATCCGGATCGGCAATAATCGGAAATTCGACTGAAGTATTTTGCGTTTCATTGATGTCGTTAATCCAGCCTTTGTGCGATTCGGCAGAATCAACGCTTAACGCCAAAACTTTAACATTTCTCTTTTCAAACTCCCCTTTTAATGCTGCCGTTCTTCCCAATTCTGTAGTGCAAACGGGTGTATAATCTGCAGGGTGAGAAAACAGTACTCCCCAGCTATCACCTAAATATTCATAAAAATCTATTTCTCCAATGGATGTATTGGCTTGAAAATTCGGTGCGGTATCGCCTAGTCTTATGCTCATAATATTGTTAATTTTAAGTTGATTAAAGCAAATTTAAACAATACTATAGTAAATACATAGACATAATATAATTTAAGACGTCTAAATTACAATTAAATAAAAAACCCTGAAGATCAAAAATCTTCAGGGTTTAAGAATATTAATTTGTTTGGGGTTTTTAGTTGTAAGCTTTGATCATGAACACATAATCCTGTAGTTTTTCTATCTGCTTGGTACGTTTCAGACCTGATAAAGCACTTTTCTTATTGGCTGAAAGCTTATTTTTACCCAAAGAATCCTGCGGGATGGCCCTCATTGCCTCTAATATGTATTTTGATTTAATCGCAAAAGCTGCGCCTTCTGTCTGATCGGGTTTACCGCTAATAATACCAACTAAATTTCCATTATTATCAAGCAGTGGTCCGCCGCTATTTCCAGGATTTACCGGAATAGATACCTGGTACTGGGTGGTATCGCCTATAAAGCCGTTTTTAGAACTCACATAACCTTCTCCCAATACTGCATCATCTTTAGGATATCCCAATGTATATACAACCTCACCTATACTGCTGGTATTCCTCTTAATGGTATACGGAATAGCAGAAAGGCTGCTAAAGCTTTTATCACTTATTTTTAAAATCGCAATATCATTTTGTGGGTCAGTGTAAGTTGCCTTAACTTTAAACGACTCGCCTTTACTGTTTTGAACGAATAAAGAATCTGCCCCCTTAATTACGTGAAAATTGGTTAAAATGTAACCATTTGCAGAAATGGCAAAACCAGTACCGCCAAAATTTCCCGGATTTGCGTTTTTGTTCTGTGCATCACCCGATGTTGTAGATTGAATAGTCCTGATTAAATCTTTTGTAGAAGTTTTAACTCTTGATAACTCCCTACTCATTTGGTTATACCGGATATCCTGCTTGGTGTTATGCTGAATAGAATATATAGAAACAAGAGAAAGTAAAATAAATGATGCAGCAATAGCAATTGCAGACCGGTGTTTGCGCCATAATTGTACCACCCGCGATGGATGTGGCCTAAGCGCATCAGCCAGGCTTTCTACATCAATTTCGGCATGGATCTGGTTTAATTGTTCTTTCAAATGTAAATGCGCAGCAAATGCACCCATAGATTCTAAAAAGAATTTATGCGAAACTACCTTATGATCTACCGTAGCATCACTACGGCGTAACTGCTCAAAAGCTTCTGTTTCCTGTGCATTAAGTTTACCTAAAAGATAATCTTCAATAATTGCATCTAACTCCAAATCGTTTCTCATTTCAATTATTATGGTTGAAAAAATATTTTCTTTAACCTTTGCAGGCATTTATATTTCTGCGTTTTGGCATTATCGGTATTGGTATAGCCAAACTTTTCGCAGATATCCTGCATGGATAAATCATGGATATAAAAATCCTGAATAATGGTTTTACAGGGTTCGCCGAGGTGATCGAGTGCCGATTGCATTTTCACAAAAGCAGCATCTTTTTCCTCATGTTCCACAACATCCTCTTCTACAATCAGTACATCTTCGTAATCGGTAATATTACCTGTCTTTTTGCTGTTCAGGTTGAGTTTTTTCAACCATATTCTCCGGCAAACCGAATAAATGTAGGTTTTAAGCTTGCTGCTCAGCTCAAAATTACCTTCCTTAATTTTGTTATATAGAACAATAATAGCCTCCTGGTAAACATCTTTTGCATCATCCTCATCACCATTATTGTTCAGGATAAACTGCAAAACCATTGCATAATAAGCCTTGTATAACTTGTTAAGTGCATCTTTGGAGTTATTTAGAACACCTAAAATAACCTCCCTATCTGTTGGAACTGAACTCTTTAAACTGTTATTCACTAGTTAATACATTTTTCGGTAAATAGTAACCCAATATTAGACAAAAAAATATTTATAGCTGCTATAATTGCTTAATACAAACTTATCGCCATCGGTAACCCATAAGCAGGATAAAAAATATTTTAACTTTTTTTCTGATTATCGGGTTACCTTTCTACCTTTGCGGCATTAACAAGAAATTAATTACTAAAAAAATTCAAAATGAAAAATGCATTCAAATTAGGCTTCTTAGCTTTAGCTTTATCTTTATCAGTTGTTGCTTGTAACTCAGAGAAAAAAGCAGAAGGTGGTGCCGATACTACTTTAACTGATTCTTCTACTGTAGTTACTGATACTACTGCAAAAGATACTACAGTTAAAGATTCTACAGTAAAAGATACTACTGTAAAAACTACTACAGAAAAAACTGAAGTTAAACACTAGTCTAACTTTACCCATATAAAAAAGGCTTCTGATTATACGTCAGAAGCCTTTTTTATATATTTTCACTTTTTTTTATTTTTTTGGGTTACCTTTTTAAATAACCAGTATTAAGAGGTAAATTAATTAATTACTTAAAAATATTTAAAATGAAAAATGCATTCAAATTAGGCTTCTTAGCTTTAGCTTTATCTTTATCAGTTGTTGCTTGTAACTCAGAGAAAAAAGCAGAAGGTGCTGATACTACAGCTACTGATTCTTCAACTGTAGTTACTGATACTACTAAAAAAGACACAATCGTTAAAGATTCTACAGTAAAAGATACTACTGTAAAAACTACTACAGAAAAAACTGAAGTTAAACACTAGTCTAACTTTATTATAAGAAAAGCCTCCCGATGTAAAAATCAGGAGGCTTTTTTATTGTCAGCCGAAAACGGGTTACCTTTTACCACATAGGGTATTAATAATAAAACGGTAACCTTAAAACAATATTAACATGAAAAATGCATTCAAATTAGGCTTTTTAGCCTTCGCTTTATCTTTAACAATTGCTGCTTGTGGCGGATCGGGTAAAAAAGCTGATGGAACTGATACAACAATTACAGATTCTTCTACAATTGTGACCGATACAACTTCAGTTGACACTACAGTTAAAGATTCTACTGTAAAAGACACTACAGTTAAGGCTACTACAGAAAAAACTGAAGTTAAACACTAATTATTTTAACAGAAAATCATAAAAAAGGTCGGTATTTTTATATTTAGACCTTTTTTATTTTAAATATTGGGTTACTTTTTTAAGTTTTTTGTATAAATTAGCAAGTAATTAATTTTTAAAACCAAACAAATTAAAAAAAAATGAAAAATGCATTCAAAATGGGCTTCTTGGCTCTAGCTTTATCTTTATCAGTTGTTGCTTGTAAATCAGAGAAAAAAGAAGGTGGAGCTGATTCATCTAAAGTTGACTCGACAGTAGTTGATACTACAGTGAAAGATACTACAGTTAAAGACACTACAGTTAAAGATACTACAGTTAAAACTGATACTACTAAAGTTAAAAAATAGTTTTATCAAAGCCATTTTAAAAAGCCTTAGTTTAACTAAGGCTTTTTTTATTTTAGGCATCTAGACCTTAAAATCCATCAATTATAGTAAATTTGCGGCAAAATATAATCCGCATAATGAATTTAACATCACTACAAGCTATTTCACCTGTTGATGGCCGTTACAGAAAAACAACCGAAAGTTTAGCTGCTTACTTTTCCGAAGAAGCATTAATTAAATACCGTGTTTTTGTAGAAGTCGAATATTTTATTGCACTTTGTGAGATCAACTTGCCTGGCTTGGAAAGTTTTGACAAAAACCTGTACGCGGAATTACGTAAAATCCATGAAAATTTTTCAGAAGCTGATGCACTGGAAATTAAAGAAACGGAAAAAGTAACCAATCATGATGTTAAAGCGGTTGAATATTTCATCAAAAGTAAATTCGATGCCCTTTCACTCCAAAACTATAAAGAGTTTATCCATTTTGGTTTAACTTCTCAGGACATTAACAATACAGCTATTCCTTATTCGATTAAGCTGGCTTTAAATGAAAGTTATTATCCGGCAATGGATGCTTTGACCGAAAAAATAAATGCACTGGCAACCGAATGGAAGGATGTTCCGATGCTGGCCCATACCCATGGTCAGCCGGCCTCTCCTACTAAACTGGGAAAAGAATTTTTGGTTTTTGCCGAGCGTTTAAGCATTCAGATAGAAAGTTTAAAAGCGATCCCCAACAGCGCAAAATTTGGCGGCGCAACCGGAAACTTCAATGCACACCATATTGCTTATCCCCAGGTAAACTGGGTTGATTTCTCTAACCGGTTTGTAAACCAGACTTTGGGTTTAAGCCGCGCACAACACACCACTCAGATTGAGCACTACGATCAGTTTGCCGCACAATGCGATGCCCTAAAACGCATCAACAACATTATTATCGATTTAGACAGGGATATCTGGACCTATATTTCTAAAAACTATTTTAAACAGAAAATCAAGGCCGGAGAAATCGGTTCTTCAGCGATGCCACATAAAGTTAACCCGATTGATTTCGAAAATGCTGAAGGAAATGCGGGCATTGCAAATGCCTTATTCGAATTTTTCGCTGCTAAATTACCTATTTCGCGTTTACAAAGGGATTTAACCGATTCTACCGTTTTAAGAAACATTGGTGTTCCTTTCGGCCACACACTAATTGCCATTAACTCAACCTTACGTGGATTAAATAAAATTTTATTGAATGAAGCCGCTTTACATGCCGATTTAGATGAAAACTGGGCTGTAGTTGCCGAGGCGATTCAAACGGTATTAAGAAGGGAAAACTATCCAAATCCTTATGAAGCTTTAAAAGAGCTGACCCGTACAAATTCAAAAATAAATGCAGCAAGTATTGCAGAATTTATTGAAGGACTGGCTGTTGCAGAAGAAATAAAAGCACAATTAAGAACAATTACCCCTTTCAATTATACCGGCGTTTTTTAAGCAAATTAAATTGACGTTAAGCAGACAGCAGTTAAAGGTTTTATTAATGAGTTATTGTTAATTTTGTTTATTCAAATTGATTAAGACATGACGATTAACGTATATACAGAACAGACTCCAAACCCAGCTACCATGAAATTCATGGTTAACAAGCTGTTAATTAATGGCAGCGAAGATTTTGCTACTAAAGAAAGTGCAGAACATTCTCCATTTGCTAAAGAGTTATTTAAGTTCAACTTTGTTTCCGGCGTGTTTTTCGCCAGTAACTTTGTTACCATCACTAAAACGGATGATGCTGAATGGGCTGATATTGAAGCCATTTTAAAGGAATTTGTTAAGGGAGCGGTAGAATCTGAATTAAAAATTAAGGAAGCAACAGCTGAAGAAGCCCCTACTTTCGAAGGTTCGGAAACCGAAATTAAAATCCAGCAGATTCTGCACGATTACGTTCGTCCGGCTGTAGAACAGGATGGCGGTGCCATTACCTATAAATCTTTTGATGAAGGTGTGGTAACGGTAGAATTAAGGGGATCTTGCAGTGGCTGCCCTTCATCTACGATTACGCTTAAATCAGGTATCCAGAACTTATTACAACGAATGGTACCAGAAGTTACAGAAGTGGTTTCTGAAGCGCTTTAAATTGCATTTTTCATAGTACATATATAGTGAAAGGTCCCGGTGTAAATCGGGACTTTTTTTATTGCAAAGAGTCTTCACCCTGAATTTATTTTACAAGCAGAAATTATATTTTCATTTGCCCTGTAGCTACTTTGTGGTCAGGGTCTTAATTGCAGAAAGGATGCTGAAATAAATTCAGGGTTACGATACTTCTAATAAAAATACTTTTTAATCGCTTCCAACATCTCGGCAGTAAGTTTCGCATTGGTGGCCAATATTTCCCTTTTCTCAAAATAATCATTACCTCCAGCAAAATCGTACACCTCTCCTCCTGCCTGCTGCACAATAAAACATCCGGCTGCAAAATCCCACTGTTGAAGGTTAAATTCGAAAAAAGCATCAAAACGTCCGCAGGCGGTATAAACCAGGTCTACAGCAGCAGCACCAATTCTTCGTACACCATGACTTTTTTGCATCATTTCGGCCAATAATTTCAGATACTGAGGCTGTTTATCAAACTGGTAATATGGGAATCCCGTAGCCAATAAGCTCGATTTCAAATCGGGATTAACAGAAACCTTAATTTCTTTCTTATTCATAAAAGCCAGACCGCCTTTGTAAGAATAAAACATTTCTCCTCTATTTAGCTCATAAACGACACCTATAACAGGTAAACCTTCTTCATATAGGGCTACACTGATGCCATAAGCGGGTATGCCATGGATAAAGTTGGTTGTTCCATCCAGGGGATCGATGATCCAGGTATAGGTTTTACCTTCCCTGTTGATGGTTTTCTCTTCAGTAATGAAACCGGCATCAGGAATCAACTTTTCAAGGTTTTGAACAAGTTTTTGTTCTGCTGTTTTATCAACATAAGAAACCATATCGTTCAATCCTTTGTATTCGATTTTTTGTGCATCAAACTGCAAGGCTTCTTTACGGATAAAATTTCCGGTAAGCTTTACAACTGAGATCACTTTATTGCATAGTAATTCGTAATTCATAGTTATTTAACAACCAAAGCAGGAGCTTGTTGGATTTTAAATGGATTTATAAAATGTAATTAAGCGAGTTGATTCTTATTCCTTAAGGCATAAGCACTTAAGGCAATGCCACCAATCACCAGAAATGTAGAAATCATTTCGGCCTGGGTAAATGAAAGGCCAAAAACATGGTATTTTGAATTTACACGAATTAACTCGATACAGAAACGTTCTATTCCATTTAAAATCATGTAAATACCGAACATTAAGCCAGGTGCTTTTATTTTATCCCTGATTTTCCACAGGAAGGCAAAAAGGATCAGACAGATCACAACTTCGTAAATTGGCGTTGGATAAACACCCTGAGCCAGTTCATTACAGAATTTACCGTTACAGCCCGGGATGGGAATTCCTTCTCCTACCACATTATTTGGATATTTGTATGACCATAACCAATCAGGCAGCCACGAAAAGGGTTTGGGGTTTAAATTCGGGATCCCCCAGTCGCCATCGCCAGCCAGGTGACAGCCAATACGGCCAACGGCATAAGCCAGCATCATTCCCGGGCCACCCACATCAAGCATATGCAGGGGTTTAATGCCATTTCTTTTGGCAATGATTAATACCGCTGCCCCACCACAGATTAGGCCACCATAAAAAGTTAAGCCACTAAAAGATAATAACCTTTCTATAGGGTGTTGAACAAAATCATCCCAATATTCTAAATTATCAAAAAATTTAGCGCCTAAGAACCCCCAAATTGCAGCCCAAACAACCAGGTTGCTCATCATTTGATATGGATGAACGGTAACCAGTGTTTCTTTTGGTTTATCGAGTTTATGTTTATTTTTTTCGGTATAATCCCAATAAGCGAATAAACCTGCGAAAAGCAGACCACCAATTATATTTCCTTTAGCAGACATCAGTATGCCTTGTGCATCGTTTACAAAAAGCCTGTAATTTAACAGGGCATAAACCAATTTATAACCGATTACAAAGCCAAAAAGGCCATTCATAATCAGTTCTGATGCAGTAGCAGGTTTACCAATTACTACCGTTTTTTTTATTGGATGGAGTATACCCAGTGCTTCTTTACGCTTAAGTTCTTTAGTAAAAGCCCAGTAACCGGCCACGAAAGCCAGCGCTACAAAAACACCAAAAGTATTAAACGGAAGCGGTAAATTAATGCCGAAAAGGTATTCTAAAAAATGTGAAACGGTAGGAAACATACAAATAATTTGAAGCGAAGATAGTAAAGAAAGACTAAAGGTGAAAGACCAAAGCAGATATTGAAAGTTGGAAAAATGCAGTCCGATAGTTCATCGGTTATTTCGCTCCTGCGCTACGTTTTACTCTCCTGATTGAAAAAACTGAGATTCGTGACGCACTCCTATCAAGTTTAATTAACTTATTACAGCGGTACTCAGCTGCTTAACCTTTCATAATATAAAAGATTCTTCGCTAAGTTCAGAATGACAGCACGATATATGGGATCAGGACTTCTGACTGAAGACTAATGACTGTGGGCTAAACTAATGATGTGCGTAGGTTGTTTCCAGTTCAGCAACTTCTACTTCACCATCAGCTGTAATTTCAATCAATTTAACCGCTTTTAGTTCGTTAACCATTAACGGATCATACTTTGCACGTACTTTTACGTAGTTTTTGGTAAAACCGTGCATATAACCTGATTTTTGATCTGCTTCGAAAAGCACTTCACCTTCGCTTCCAATCTGCGATTCGTAAAAAGCCCTGCGTTTCTTATCAGATAAAATGTGAAGCATTTTACTCCGTTCATTACGCTCACTTCCAGCCACAACACCTTTCATTTCGGCAGCAACTGTTAATTCGCGTTCTGAGTAGGTAAATACGTGCAGGTAAGAAATATCAAGCTGGTTTAAGAACTGGTAAGTATCCAGGAAATCTTCTTTAGTTTCGCCCGGAAAACCAACAATTACGTCAACGCCGATACAACAGTGCGGCATTACCTCTTTTATTTTGGCTACGCGCTCTACATAAAGATCACTGCGGTAACGACGGCGCATCAAACCCAATATTTTATCAGAGCCAGATTGCAAAGGAATATGAAAATGTGGTACAAACCTTTTTGATGTAGCCACAAATTCGATTATTTCGTTACTCAAAAGATTAGGCTCAATTGATGATATACGGATTCTTTCGATGCCTTCAACTTCATCCAGCGCTTTAACCAGATCGAAAAATTTATCTTCTCTTTGCCCGTTACGGATACCGAAATCGCCTAAGTTTACCCCAGTTAACACAATTTCTTTCACACCGCTTTCAGCAATCATTTTTGCACGGTTAACCACATTCTCGATGGTATCGCTACGGCTTGCGCCACGGGCCAAAGGAATGGTACAATAGGTGCATGGATAATCGCAACCATCCTGCACTTTTAAAAAAGTTCTTGTTCTATCGCCAATGGAATAAGAGGCAATAAAATTATGGTTTACTTTTTCAATATTCTGCTGGTGAACAACAGTTTTTGGCTGTTTTGTTAAATCGGTAATATATTCTACAATCCTGAATTTTTCTGCCGCGCCTAAAACCATATCAACACCTTCAATTTCGGCAATTTCCTGTGGTTTTAATTGCGCGTAGCAACCTACAATGGTTACAAATGCATTTGGAGAATATTTTAAAGCTTCCTTAACAACTTTGCGGCATTTTTTATCCGCATGATCGGTAACTGAGCAGGTATTGATAACATATACATCGGCTTGATCCTGAAATTCTACCACGGCATAACCTGCATCGGTAAATAAACGACCGATGGTTGATGTTTCAGAGAAATTCAGTTTACAACCTAATGTATAAAATGCGACCTTTTTCATTGAGCCTGCAAAGATAGAAAAATAGATTTGAGTATTGAGATATGTGATAAGAGATTAAAGGTAAATTACAGTTAATTAACAATACAAATTATAGTTTTACGATTTTCAGTCTATTTATAAACGATCAGCTGAAAACTGCGGACTGAAAATTGCAAACTATTCTTCCTGCCATCTATAACTTTCCTGCTCAAAGCCTGCTAAGTCCAACACCCTGCTGATTACTGTTCCGGCCACTTCTTCAATGCTTTTAGGTAAACTATAAAATGATGGGTTGGCCGGACAGATAACGCCTCCTGCTTCGGTAACGGTTTTCATGTTGTTGATATGAATCAGACTAAAAGGCGTATCACGTACTACAGCAATCAGTTTTCTCCGCTCTTTTAATACGACATCTGCTGCCCTGGAAATCAGATCGTTTGATATTCCATGTGCAATACGTCCCAGTGTACCCATAGAGCATGGAACAATAATCATGGTATCGTATTTTGCCGAACCTGAGGCAAATGGTGCATTAAAATCGTTTTTATTATAAAATGTAAAATCGTTGAAATTATTATAATTCTGATTGCCCAGCTCGAACTGCCAAACCTCTTTTGCATTATCGCTCATTACCACACCAACGGCTTCAATCTGATCTTTCAATGCCAATAACCGATCGAATAAAACCTTGGCATATATGGCCCCACTGGCACCTGTAACCGCAATTATCACTTTCTTTTTTATCATAAAACAAAAGTAGGCTTTCTGTAAGTGATTAAAAATAAAAAAGGGCCAGAACATTGTTCTGACCCTACATCTACCTATGAAAAACATACCCTCGAAAGGGTAAGAACAAATATATATAAATTTTTAAAAAAATATAAGTGAGAAATGTTAAATCGTACAAATCAAACATCTAACTCACAAATTGATCACAAACAACTGATTATCAATCAAATAATTTTCAAAAAAAATTCACAAAAACTTTTTTTATACTAAAAAATACAGAATTTTAAGTATACAAAAACTCAATAAAGTATTATAAATAAGTCAAAATAATTAAACAAAAACTTACTTCAAACTTAATTTACCCATTTCTCACTTTAAAATTTACAGTTTTTTAATGGTGACATAACATTCGGATATTAAAATACTTTCGATTTTGAAGTCCTTGATATTCTCGAGACTGCAGGCAATAATTTTTAAATGTAACCCTATCTTGTTACCTTATTAAGCTTTCCGTAAAAGATAAACGGAACATTAGCTGAAAGTTTTTATGGCTTCCATTTAACTGAATATTTTAACAAGAAGGGCTTTTAAATACCAAACGAGATTAAAAAACAAAGCTTAAAAATACGGCACCCTTATAATTTATACCATTTTGTATGATAAATATTATAATATCAGCACAATTTGGTTGGTGATTAACTACTTAACGATTATATTTGAGAAAGTGTCAACTTACATTTATGATAGATTTAGCCTCTCCATTCTTAAAAGCACTGTTAAAACATTCTAAAAGCCCCGTAATTATTTTTAAATTAAAACCGGTATTGGTGGTTGTAGAATATAATGATGCATATCAAGCTTTAATAGAGCGTGTTGGAGGAGGATTAAAATTCTATGATATTAACATTATCCCAAATCTTTTAACTGATGCCGAAAAGGCACTTCTGGTTAAAACAGTTCAGCAAGTAAGTGAACTTAAAACAAAAGGCGTGCTGGCAATTCACCCAGTCTATTCTAACTCGCCAAATGTAAAGTGGGAATTGGAATTTTCACCCGTACTGCAAAGTGATAAACCGGTTGGATACATTATCTGTTCGCTCAAAGAAATCCCTTTGGATGAAAATGACCTTGAGCATATTTTATTTGAACTTTCAGAAAGTGAAACACGGTTTAGAGGTTTTTTTGAGCAGGCCCCTTTGGGTATGTGTGTATTAAAAGGTCCGGAGCTTATTACAGAATATGCAAACGACAACATCTTGAAACTTTGGGCAAAAACCAGAAAAGAAGTAATCGGGATCCCACAAGAAGAGGCACGACCAGAACTCAAAAAACAACAGGCGCTTGTAGACCGTGTAAAAGATATTTTCAAGAATGGACAACCATTGACAGTTAATGAATTAAAAATCACAACACCGGTTGCGGATGGTTATTTTATAGCTTTTTATGAGCCGTTAAAAAACGATAAAAATGAAGTTACCAGGATTTTAGTGATTATTAAAGACATTACAGAACAGGTAAATTTTAAAAAAGAGCTTCTTAAAGCTAAAGATATTCTAAAAATAGCCATGGATGCATCAGAGATGGGCTCATGGAATATTGACCTGGAAAGCAAACAGGTACTTTTATCGGAAAGATCACAACAGATTTACGAATTGGAAAGTAACAGATTGGGCATAGAAGAAGCCAAATCGCTGGTAAGTGAGGAAGATATCAAACACCTTACCAGTGGTATCAGACGCGCATTACACCACCGGAATGCTTTCAATATCGAATACCAAATTAATCTGAATGGCATAGGCGCTAAAAGCAAATGGTTAAGAACAGCCGGCAAAGCATATTATAACGAACAAGGAAAAGCCATTTACATTGCCGGAGCTGTTCTGGACATTACAGAACATAAACAGGACGAGATCAGAAAAAACGATTTTATCGGCATGGTGAGTCATGAGCTTAAAACCCCATTAACATCATTAAGTGCTTATGTGCAACTCTTACAACGTAAATTTAAAGAAACTGATAACGATTTTACGATTCAGATACTTGATAAGATCAATGTTCAATTAAAAAGAATGTCGTTAATGATCGATGGCTTTTTAAATGTATCGTTATTTGAATCCGGTAAAATTTCGTTGAACAAAACAAATTTTAACCTTGTTGATTTAATTAATACTGTAGCCGAAGAAAACAGGATTGTTTTGACCAGCCATTTTATCCAGGTAATCAGTTCAAAAGAAATGATTGTAAATGCCGATATTGATAAAATCGGAAACGTAATCAATAACCTGATCGGAAATGCGGCAAAATACTCAAAAAAACACTCCTTAATTGCAATAAAGTGTGAAATAAAGGAAGGTTACGTAGTTGTAAGCGTAGAAGATGAAGGTATTGGCATCAAGGAGAATGACATACCCAAGCTTTTTGAACGTTTTTACCGCGTAGAAAGCCCTGATACTAAAACAATTGCAGGATTTGGAGTTGGTCTGTACATTTGTGCCGAGATCATTGAAAGACATCAAGGAAAAATATGGGCAGAAAGCAAATTCGGCGAGGGATCTACTTTTTATTTCAGCTTACCCACATCAAAAGATTAATAATATTCATTTGCCCTGCGTTTGCGGCATTAAACTTTTATTTCTTCCATTTCCAGTTGAACATTAACCGCAACTAAACCGTCTTTGTGTAATTCTATTTCAAAAATTACTTTCGAATTTATACCAATTAATTTAGATACATTATCTAATTGAAAGTGAATATCTTGGTCATTTTCGTCAATAATGATTCCATGTCCAGATTCAAAGTCAATCTGAGTAACTTCTCCCTTCCTCTTATCGCCCATTACAGAGTATTGTTTTTTATAAATAATAAGCAATTATAGTTAATTAATGTATAATTAAAAATACATATAACATTTTTTTTGAATAACTATAAAACGCTATATCTATCTTTTATTATTACTAAAACGAATTAACACATGAAAACAAGCCATTTTAACATTACTTTATCGTGAATAATATTATATTTTATTTTTAAACAACTGTTTTACAACTTGTTATTACAGATAAAAAAATCTATTTTTATAAGGCTAATCGAGCTTGTGCGTGTTATTACTGAAATAATCATCCCAATTATGGAAAATCTCAATCAAACCCCGAGCATTAAAGAAGAAATTATCCTATTGTCTGAGGAAACAGACCGGAATTACTGGGCTAACCGACTAGGTGTAAGTTCTGAAGTTTTGAAGTCTGCAGTAAGGGCTACAAGATGTATTACCTTGAATCAGATAACAGCTTATCTAAGTCAACGAAAAAAACCAATTGGCATTTCCTAATTAATCAGGGATTTGAATTGAACCATAATCTGCATATGCCAACCAGCTAAATGCTCAAGTGTGCATGCAGTTTATTAAAAAGCCCATCAGATGAGAACCAATGAGGCTTAAACAAACCAATAACAAACCATATATTATTGATTGTAAAGAATTTAGCGCATAACAACTTAATCATTCCGGTATCTAAACACCACTTCAATAAATATTCAAACATCTTTTTGAAAGCAAATAAAATTCTTTGCAGGTCATCTATTTTGGTGTTCGATGGCACGTTCGAAGATTAGAATATGTGTTTAGAAAGCAGCACGCTTCAATAAAAAAGGGTGAAAAATTAATTCCACCCTCTTTTTATGCAGTAATTACGTTTTTACTTTTGGGATTGTTCAGGAGCTTTTCCGATAAGATCCATAAACTGATCTAACTTAGGAGTAATTATAATTTGTGTACGCCTGTTTTTAGCTTTTCCGGCTACAGTTGTATTATCAGCAATTGGATTATACTCCCCTCGGCCACCTGCTGTTAACCGCTTAGGATCAACAGCGTACTTGTTCTGCAACACCTGAACTACCGATGAAGCCCGCAAGGCACTTAAATCCCAGTTGTTCCGGATATTAGTTTGGTTAATGGGCACATTATCGGTATTACCTTCAATCAGTACATCATAAGTATCGTAATCTTTAATGATTTTAGCAATTTTACTTAATGTTGCTCCTGCTTTATCCGAAACTTCGTAGCTACCAGATTTATATAACATGTTATCGGCCAAAGAGATATACACCACGCCTTTAAGTACCTGTACATCAACATCGCCAAGCTCTTCTCTACTTAATGACCGGGTTAGGTTATTGGTTAGCACCATATTAAGCGAATCGCTTTTGTTCTTCGCATTAACCAGTTGTTTGATGTATTTATTTGAACTGTTAATCTCATCAACCAGTTTTGAAATATTAACATTTCCCTGGCTGCTGGAGTTTAAACATTTGTTTAATGCATCTTGCAATGCGGTAACATTGGCTCTTTCTGAAGCAATCTGTTCTTCTAAACTTTTTACCCTGCTCATGCTGCCGCTAAGCTCGCGTTGACTATCCTGGTATTTATTACTTAGCTCCTGATTCCTTTCTCTCAACTTTGCATAAGTATCCTGAAGTTCTGCATATTTCTTATTGCTTACACAACCAGCAACAAGGGTTAAGGAAAAGAGCATTATGGGAATTGATTTGTATAATTTCATAATCTTACTTTTATTTGTTGATAATACCTCAACAAATTCCTTGCCGTAAAGTTTAATACCAGCTTTAACCAATGTTAAAAAGCGTTAATCTTTATCACACGAAACATGCCGGGCTCCTATACATCCTTCCCCCATATGCAGGATTGATTATATGACGCAGAAAGATATTGCTAATAATATTACCTCTATTACACCAATTTAGGTGCAAAAAGTGCAATTTTTGATTAACTATTTCTTTGCAAAAGTAAGCCCTTGCCAGGTATCTGTCCGGAACGGTGATGCCGGCAGGCCATCGTTACCAACAAGATTACAAACCGGGTTATTTCCCCATGCATAACGAACGGCAACAGGATTTGGCACCTGATCGCTGCTTACGATAACCTGATTACCCTTGATGCTTGCTTTGGCCCAGTAAAATTTCTTATCTGCTCCGGCAATGGCAAAACCCGTCAGCGCTCCGCCATCTGCCGCTTTTAATCCATTTTGGCTATTGCCAAAGGTTAATAAAATCTGTTTTCCTTCAATTTTACTTGATTGATAAACAGGGCCAGAATAGTTTATTTTCAGACCATAAGTTTTAGCAAGTGCAATTAATGCCAATCTTCTACCTACCTCCTGTTTATTTTTGGGATGGATATCTTTTGCATCGCCAACATCAATAATGGTAGCCATGCCTGTATTTGGCAAAGCAAGCGTTTTTTGCTGTGCCTCCCTAAGTTCTGCCCATGCAGATTCTGCTGGCTCATTATCGATCTGCATAAAATTAGCCAATTGCACAAAATAGAAAGGAAAATCGCCCTGTGCCCATTTCTGACGCCAATCTTTAATCATCGCCGGAAATAACTCGCGGTATTGGTAAGCCCTATCGGCATTAGCTTCTCCCTGATACCATATAGCTCCTTTAATTGAAAACTGCTGGTATGGGTGAATCATAGCATTGTATAAAACAGTAGGCCTGTTAGGGCCATTTTCTTCGTAAGGCATAGCCTCAATATTTTTAAAATCCAGACCTATTTTATATTTCCAATCGCCTGCTAACGAAATTTTATCGGTGGTGTTATTGATTAAGCTCATCTCTTTGGCGTCGCCATATAGACCACCGCCCCCGCCACTGTCAAAAACCCTTACGGTAATGGTATTCTCACCTGCTTTGAGCAGGTTTGCAGGTACCTGGTATGTTCTGCCAACGTTATACCCGATGGTTTCTCCTACTTTCACTCCATTTACAAAGGTGATATCATTATCATCAACCGTACCTAAATTAAGTTTAACACCGCTTGTTTTCCAGTTTTCGGGGATATTGAATTTTTTCGTAAACCATACTATACCATCAAAATTCGCAAGTCCGGCATTTTCCCACAATGTTGGCAAAGTCATGCTTTTCCAACCTGCAGTTTCTGTCAAAGCCCATTTCGCTTCACCAGATTGATATCCCGAATCTTTCTCAGTTGTTATTTTAATCCAATTCTGCAATTTCTCCTCATAAGAAACTGTTGAAGGGTTGGTGACTGATTTTTGAACTTTATCAACAGCAGCCGAAAAATCGGCCATTTTTTTTAATGTTTCGGCACTTGTCCAGGCTTCGGCAATTGTTCCTCCCCAGGAGGTATGGATCAGGCCGATTGGAATTTTCGTTTTTTCATATACTTCTCGTGCAAAAAAATAGGCCGTGGAGGAAAATTCAGCAATATATTTAGGGTTACATTCCTGCCATCCGCCATTGGCTACTTTAGCATCATTAAGCGGGGAATTACTGGTCACATGTTCTGCCTGCAACAAACGGATTTCCGGAAACTTCGCATTTGCGATTTCTTTTTCACTATTGAGGATTTTCCCCCACCCTGCTAAAGGCATTTCCATATTAGACTGACCCGAGCAAATCCAAACATCGCCAATTAATACATTATTCAGCACCAGTAATTCGCCGTCTGAAATGGTAATGGAATATGGCCCGCCATAAGCTGGTGTTGCTACCTTAATTTTCCAGTTTCCACTGGCATCGGCAATGGCCCCGTAATTAATTTTATTCCACGAAACCGTTATCTTAACCGCTTTACCTGCTGTAGCTTTACCCCAAATGGCAGCATTGGTTTTTTGCTGTAAAACCATATTATCACTAAATACCGACGGCAATAAAATTTTTGACTGTACAAGTTGCGAACTGAAGAGAAACAATACAATAAAGGGTACAGAAATTAACTTAGGAATGCTCATATTTTGATCTGTTATTTAGTTATTAAAAAGCGAATGTACATTTTCTGCCTGTTAGCATCAATATATATCTGCTCTCACAAATTTATAATAAAAATGGAGCAAAATTTCATTTAATTAGTTTGGGTAAGAATATCATTTTGCTTATTTTGCAGGTCTAATAAGAAGAACCCTGGCACCAAGTTAATTAACCGGGTGTTCTCTCAAACTACTAAATTAATGGTTAAGATTTTTATTGGCGGCCTTCCTGACAATATCCAAGAAATGGATTTGGCAATATTGGTTAGCCTTCATGGCAGGGTAGAAACAATTAAAATTGTTCGAGACAGGGCTACTGGCAGGTGTAAAGGCTATGCTTTTTTAGAAATATATAGTTTGCCAGATGCTAAGAATATAGTATCTACCTTAAATGGGGAGAGCTTTAAAGGCAATGTGATTACGGTTAAAGTTTCTGAAGAGCAAAATACTGTTAAAACAGCAAAACCAAAAAGCAATCAAGTTTTTAAAAGTAAAAGGCCACGATTACAGCGCTAATTCTGCTTAATCAAAAGCTTTTATATCTAATTGATTACTACCGGTATCATCTTACTGAATCCGCTCAGAATCCTTCCTGGAGCGTTTTTTATACAAAAAGAGGTTGTATGACAAATAAAGTGTTATTCCTACCCCCTTCAGAAGGCCGGAAAAGATGCTGACCACGAAGTAGCTACATGGCTACTGAAAACACTATTTCTACCTGTAAAATAAATTCAGCTTGACGATCGTGCTTTTTACACTATAAATAGTGTATTTTGGGTCTTAATTTCGTCATTGCGAACTGAATGCTTAGGAGTGAAGCAATCTTTTTTGAAATAAATTACAGAATAGATTGCTTCGGCTCGCTCATATCCTGCCTCGCAATGACGAAATACATTATAATAACCTCATAATCAATTACAACCCCTCCAAAATCGCGTTAAATAAATTGCAAAAACAATGTAATTCTTTGAATCTAAAAAACTGATTTTCATTGACTTATCCTGGCTACTGTAGCTTGAGTTGCCTAAATTTAATTGAACAAACTGCTTCCATTATCGGTTTGGACGACATAAGAATCAAGCTTAAGGCCAAATTGCAATAAATATTTAGAAGACAG
This sequence comes from Pedobacter vanadiisoli, assembly GCF_042684385.1. NCBI lineage: Bacteria > Pseudomonadati > Bacteroidota > Sphingobacteriia > Sphingobacteriales > Sphingobacteriaceae > Pedobacter > Pedobacter vanadiisoli. Next base: position 149,781 of record NZ_JBHULL010000002.1, read on the forward strand.
CTCTTCAATTAAATCGGCAATTTTTTCTTCTTTAACAATGTTAATGGTACAACCACCAAATCCCCCGCCCATCATCCTGGCACCCAATACGTAATCTAAAGGTTTAACAGCTTCGACCAAAAAATCCAACTCCTTACAGCTCACCTCATAATCTTTGCTTAAACCTTCGTGTGTTTCGAACATCAGATTTCCCAAACCCTGCAGATTACCATTTTGAAGTTGTTCTGCAGCGGTTAATAAACGTCCGATTTCTTTCACCACATAACTGCACTTTACGAATACTTCTTCATCTTTTGGCTTAACATAAGCTTCTAACATACTTAGGTCTACATCTCGTAATGTACTTACGTTGGGATAATGTTCTTTTACCCAAGCCACCCCCTGCTCACATTGTGCTCTTCTTTTGTTGTAAGCCGAATCGGTAAGTGCATGTTTTACATTCGTATTTAAAAGCAAAAGTTTATAACCATCGAGCTTTAAAGGAATGTAAATATGTTTCATCGATCTGCAATCGAGCATAATGGCCTGATCTTTTTTACCAAATACAGATGCAAACTGGTCCATGATTCCGCAGTTAACACCAGCAAAAGTCTGTTCTGCTTTTTGTGCAATTAATGCCAGATCTGTTTTAGAAATGGAAAGGGAAAAAAGTTGATCGAGTGCAAATCCGGTAGCACATTCAACAGCAGCAGATGAAGACAGGCCAGCACCTAAAGGCACATCACCGTCTATATAAAAATTAAAGCCTCCTAATTGAAAACCCCTTTCTTTTAACTGATCGGCCACACCTAAAATGTAGTTTGCCCAGCCATTTTCTGATTTCTTTAAGTTTTTTACCGACGAAATATCAAACTGCTGATAACTCTCCGAAAATAAATGAATTTCATCGTCTTCTCTCTTTGATATGGCTACATAAATGGCTTTATCGATAGCAGCAGGCATTACAAAACCACCATTATAATCGGTATGTTCGCCAATAATATTGATTCTTCCCGGCGAACGGACCAAAATGGGTTCGGTATTGAACAGTCTTTTAAAGGTACTTTTTAAGTGTTGTGCGTTCATTATAAATTAATAATCTAGTCTTCAGCCTTGCTGGTTTTATAGTGTATAGTAGACATTTCTTTCAGGCGGTTCGCTGCAAATTCAGGAGTAATATCGCGCTGAGGGTTGGCCAGCATCTCGTAACCTACCATAAATTTTTTAACAGATGCCGAGCGTAGCAATGGCGGATAAAAATGCATGTGCCAATGCCATTCAGGATAATAACCATTGTTTACAGGTGCCTGGTGCATACCTGCTGAGTAAGGGAAAGAGGTTTCGAAAAGGTTATCGTATTTGGTTGTGAGTATCTTAATGGCTTCTGCCAACGATTTCTTTTCCGCTTCTGTAAACAATTTTATGCTATTTACATGTCGCTTACTGATAATCATGGTTTCGTATGGCCAAACTGCCCAAAAAGGCACCAATACTGCAAAATGATCATTTTCAAATATAATGCGTTCGTTTTTCTTTTGCTCCAGTTTTAAGTAATCGCCGAGCAGACTTCTTCTGTGGATGGCATAGTAAGTTTTCTGACGCTCTGTTTCCTTGACAATTTCTAAAGGAATATCGCTCTGCGACCAGATCTGTCCGTGGGGATGCGGATTGCTACAGCCCATTATTTCGCCTTTGTTCTCGAAAATCTGGATGTATTTGATCCAATTGTTTTCAGCGAGGTTATTAAATTCATCCTGCCAGACATTTACCACTGCGGTGATGGCCTCGACACTCATTTCGGGAAGTGTGAGGTTGTGTTTAGGACTAAAACTGATTACCCTGCAGAGCCCTCTCTGATTATTGGCTACCAATAAGTCATCTTCATTCATTTTGCCAGCTGGTGTATCTTCCAGCAGCGCAGCAAAATCGTTGTTAAAGACAAAGCTTTCGGTATAATTAGGATTACTATCGCCATCTGCCCTGCCATTACCAGGGCATAAATAACATTTTGCATCATATTCCGGACGGTTATCTGGCGTTACATCTTCAACCTTACCCTGCCAAGGCCTTTTGGTACGGTGTGGAGAAACTAAAACCCATTCGCCAGTTAATACATTTAACCTGGTATGTGGATTGCTATCGAGTTCGAATGTTTGGTTCATTTTATATTTTTCAAATTGGTTAGAAAAGAAAGCATTTGGCTTTATCTATCTAGGTCGGCAAATTATAAAATTATTATTAATTGTCAAAACGACAATTAATAATAATTTTTATTTCCGTGAAAATTTAAACATATTAAGCCCATTAAAATATCGGATAAAAAATGATTGAATATTCCAGGCAGCCACATTACCTTGTTGCTGTTGATTGTATCGTATTTGGGTTTGACGGTGAGCACCTTAAAATTTTGTTGGTTAAACGGGGTTTAGAACCTGAAATAAACAAATGGAGTTTAATAGGCGGCTTTGTGGGTGCAGATGAAAGTCCGGATGATGCCGCAAACCGGGTACTCAAAAAAATGACGGGTTTGGAAGGCGTTTATCTGGAGCAGATGCAGATTTATGGAGATCCTGGCCGCGACCCGATTGAGCGAACATTTTCTGTTGGCTATTTTGCCCTTATCGATATCCATAAATACCAGACGCAGTTAAATGATGATTATGAAGCTGAATGGTTTTTGATCAACGATCGGCCAAAATTGATTTTCGATCATAACCAAATGGTGGCCGATGCCCGGAAAAAATTAAGATACAAGGCAGCCCTCCATCCTATCTTGTTCGAAATGCTGCCAAAAAAATTCACTATACCGCAGCTACATATCCTTTTTGAAGAAGTGAACGATACTAAAATTGATACGCGCAATTTCAGTCGCAAAATTAGCTCAACCGGTTTACTGATTAAGCTCGCTGAAAAAGATAAGACGGGCTCGAAAAAAGGAGCATTTTATTTTAAACTCGACAAAAAGAAATACACGGCAAACTCGCAGGCTTTCTTAAATTTAATCCCCAATTTAAAGATATAAAACCAGCTAGAAATTAGCTGGTTTTATGCATTTATGCCCTGTAATATAACTTCTTTTAAAAATCGTCGTTATAGCTATAATCATTTTATTAGTATGTTTGAGACAAAACACATAATAAACTTAAATTAATCCAAGAACATGAACATTACCAAGAAACTTTTGTTTTCAGCGCTCATTGCATCATTTACCCTAAGCCTCTACTCTTGTAAAACAAAAAAACTGGTAGCTAAACCTGCCCCGGCACCTGTTGAAAAACCGGCTCCGGTTGAAGAGAAAAAACCAGCACCGGCTCCTGAAAAAGAACCAGAAAAACCAGCACCTGTTGAAAAACCCGATTTTAACCTCGACAATATCCAGTTTGAGTTTAACTCGTTTGTATTGAAAACCGCATCGTTCCCGATTTTGGATAAAGCTGTTAACGAAATGAAAAAATCGCCTGAGACCAAGTTTGTGCTTAATGGTTATTCATCGGCAGAGGGAACGCCAGAGCACAACATGCAACTATCTGTTGACCGTGCCAATGCGGTAAAATCTTATTTCGTAAATGCCGGTTTAAATGGCAGCAATTTTACTGTTGTTGGCCATGGAGAGAAAAACCCTATTAGCAGCAATAACAGCGAAGAAGGCAGAATATTAAACAGAAGAACCGAGATTAAGGTTCAGAATTAAAGCTTATTTAGGCCTCGCAGGTGTTAAAAAACTGTGAGGTCTTATCTTTTATATTTATTTCTGATAAACCCGCACATATTCTACTTCCATCCGGTTCGGGAAGCGGGTATCTTTCAGGTCACCACCATTCATGCCACCTAAAGCTAAATCGAACAAGATATAATGCTTTTGTTTAAAGGGATGGAATGTTGTTCCGTCTTCATTCTCCAGCTGACTCAGTAAAGTTTTATTCAACAGAACATCATCAACAAAAAGACTGATGGCTTCTTCGTCCCAGTCCATTCGCCAGGTATGAAATTGGGAGGCCCATTTTTTACCCCCAAGGGAGTCAGTTGATTTGGTATTGCTAAACCATTTGGGTTTACCATTTTTGCCCATACTGGCAATATTAGCCAGTAATTTGCCCCGATAGTATTCCATAATATCAATTTCGCCATTGGCAGGCCAGCGGCCATTAAGGCCTAAAGTCCAGAATGCCGGCCACAAACCAGCTGAAATATCGATCCTGGCACTCATTTCGAAACGGCCGTATTGCCAGCTTTGCAGATCTTTAGTGATGATACAGGCCGAAGTATATGCTATGTTTTGAGGCTTTTTACGCCAATCATTACTACCTGCAACATATAATGGATTAGGTTTCTGTTCTTTGCGCGCTTCGATGATCAGTTTCCCATCTTTACAAAAAGCATTTTCGGCCTGGTACCACTGTAGCTCTTCATTCCGCACAAAACCTTTTTCGTAGGTCCAGTTTGCCGGATTGGGTATTCCATCCTTTTCAAATTCATCATGCCAAACCAGTTTATAACCTTCGGATGCATATTGATTGGCAATGTTGTACATTTTCTTTACCGCACAAGACTGTATGGTTATCGCTAATAATAAAATGAAGCAGGCTTGAATTTGCTTTTGCATAAATTATAAGGGGTATGCTGAAAAAATGCTTGATTGCGACAATATAAACAAAGTAACTGTGGGTTACTTCAAAAATTTACATTAGCAATCTTAAAAACTTATTTTTTAAGATTGCTAATGTGGTACTATATTATAGATAATTGATCTTATATAATTTAACGGAAGTTATTTTCGCATACTGGCCTGTACTACCTGTACCTGTTAATGATGCGGCAAAACCTAAAGACACCTGTTTGGCCTGAGTAAGTTCAAAATTAAGCACCTTACTCTCCAGATTAGAAAAAGCAATACTAGAACTGGTAATATTCGCTATATTGGGTAAGGTAGTTCCTTCGGCAACAGAAAGGTATCTCGATCCGCCGGCATTAAAATCAGTCATTACAATTTCGAACCGATAATTGCCTGCAGGGAGGTTAATGGTTTGATATATTTTACCATCAGTAACATTGGCAAGCCCCCACCCTGCTTCAAGGGATATGTAACCTACATTACTTTTCTTTTCGTAACCACCAAAACCACTTGCATTTTTTACAGAGGCACTTGTAACCCAATCACTTAAAATACCCCACCTGTTACTGCTATTGATAGATGAATAACTTACATTGGGTCCGACATTTTTCAAATAAGTTGAAGTTACATCTGCTTTAATAAACTTAGGAACGTATAAATTGGCATACTCGGTATAAAATGTATCTACGCTTAAAGAGTCTGGTAAGAATAAGGTACGGTATTTAATTGTTCCTTTTTCTTTAAAATTTGCCAAGATCAAATTATTCGTATTAATAGGTACCCTTACCGTTTTATCGACATTAGCATTGTCTGTATAAATCACTTCTGTTGCAAATACTCCGCTCACCCTATCCATTCCTCCAAATTCAAGTGCTGTTACACCATTTTCATTTGTAAATGCCGAATTTATTGCTCTATTGGATAAGGTTACCTGATACCGGTCGCCGTATACCCTTCCTGTTTTATACACCGGTATGGATTTATTACCTGCACCATCGTAAGTGTATATGGTGAAGTTCTGAACCCCTTCTTTCATGTTGTTGATAAAAAACTTAAGCGTATCTACATTTGGTGTTCTTGTTACCGGAATAACTACCGAATCGGCTTTATTATTCCAATACACTACACACTTTTTTACTTTAGGATCGGCAATAAATAAACCATTTACCAGTACACGATATTTACCAGAATTGATTTTAACAGAATCTAATTTTCCTGTGTAAGATATCTCGCCTCCCTTTATAAACTTTTTGTAATCGTCTTTTTTAGTACAGCCCAGTATATTTACCATTAATAAAAGTGCTAATACCAATTGACATAACGGGGTGTTATTTTTTTTAGAAATCTTTTTCATCTTAATTTTATTTAGCATTATCATATTACCTAGGATCGCCATAAAGCTGAATTTCTCCTATAGCCATAAATGTTGTTCCCTGCCAATTTTTTAAGCTCTTAATACGGATGTACCTTACTTTAGGTATGCCCGGACTAAAAGTATAGTTTAATCCGGCGGCACCTATAGAATTATCTTCTGCGGTATTTACCCCGTAAGCACTGCCAGATGGCTTTACAGACTTAAACGTGCCTAGTTTGGTCCAGTTGGTAAAACTACCGTCTGATGGCGGATTATCTGTTCCCCAAATTTCGAAATCTAATAGATTACCACCATAATAATAGGTACGGCCATTTAAATACTCAGGATAATCCCATATTACAATCCTGCTTAATGAAGAGAGCTTTCCTATGTCAAATGTTATCCACTGGGGAGTTAAAACAGAAGAACTGGTCATTAAAACCCGAGGCCAGCCATTGGTATCCCCATCCCACATACCAGCTATTGAAGTTGAGGTATTAAGTGCTACATCGCCAGGCAGTGTAACGGCCTTGTAACCCGATTTCGGAATCACAGCTTCGTAAAGCGGTGTTAATTTAGTATATAAGGTATCGCTGTAATTTAGCCATCTATCCCTAATGGTAATGGCGAATTTGCGTTCAACAGGATCATACCCTCTAATAGCCTGATCAATGTCAACAAGTGAGGTATAGATATTTTTTGAAGTGGGTACGAGTTTACCTTTACTATCTTCTGTTAAGATTTCTATCGCAAGGTCTGCTTTAGCAACATTTTTTGCCGTAAATCTTAACCCTCCGAAATCTGCCTGTGCCTTAATACTCCTAAATACTCCCCAAATTGGATTTTCAAGAGGCTTAACCTTTATAATTACCGGTGCAGACTCTATTTCACTTCTGGTAACCGCATAAAGTTTTACCTCGTGCTCATCGGTATCGCCAAAACCCTCAACTTTTAAGGTATTTCCATAATAAGAAGCCTTTACTTCCATAACACGCCCTGAAGCAAGCGTATAAACAGCTTTAACGTATAACAAATTACTGTTGTTCGGTACGGCATAAGTTAGAGTTGCGTTTCCTGGTCCTGCAACCCATTTCACATTAGAAACGGGACCTGGTACATCTGTGTTTTTTTCAAGAGGTTCAAGTTCATCAACCTTACAACCTGCAACTAAAATTATCAGTGTTGATAGCAGTAGTGCAAAATTTAATTTCATTCTGTTCATATTTGAAAATGCTATTTGGTTTACAAATTACCATCCTGGATTTTGAACCAGTTTGGGATTTACAGTAATATCATAGTTTCTAATCGGTGCCAAATAATCTCGCGGAGCAACAAAATTTTGAGTGTAGATTGTTCTTACCCGGTAATAATCTAATGTATTGGCCTGGAATACACTCCAACCCGTTATAGCCTGATTGAATGCTTCGCCTGCTTTCTTCCACCTCTTCATATCCCAATAGCGGCTACCTTCGAAAGCGAGTTCGATCCCTCTTTCCTGGTGAATAATCTCTCTTAACCCATCTTTTGTTGTTGGCTTACTGGGATTATTGGAAAAGCTATTCCATGATTGTACTACGCCTGCCAAGCCAGCCCGTTTCCGAATTCTGTCTAAATATTCAAAAACATCATTAACAGGGCCCTGACTTTCGTTCAATGCCTCGGCGTACATGAGATATAAATCTGCCAATCGTATCTGCGGCCAAGGGTAATCGCGATAAGAAACCCCGTTACTACTATTCGTCATATTCCAGTCTACCAGTTTTTTAATATAATAACCAGTTTCATTGTAAAAGCCAACATGCGTAGCACCTGCCAATTGAGTATATTTTCCTTCTACCACCCAGGTATTTTCATCAGAATTAGAAGGGCTATCGTATTTATACCAAACACCGCCATCGAAACCAAGGGCTGCATAAAAACGGGGTTCGCGATCAAAATTCACACGTGCTGTTTCATAACCAACTTTTATATAAAAGCGTTCTTTATCAACAGCCGTTCTCAAGCTATATTTATTTGAAAAATTTAAAATTTTATCTTCATTAATAGGAACTCCATTGCTCGAATAAAACATTTCTGCAATTTTAAGCGGTGCGGCCAGCTGCATTCTTGCGTCTCCACTTGCTCCTCCGGAGGCTAGTTTAGGCATAGCTACCCGTTGTAACATATCTGCTCTGCTGTTAGGGTTTGCCCAAATGTGCTCAATGTTCCATCTTTCTGTAATTGAACTTCTTAATGTTAATTGCAGGTTTGTTGAATCGGAAAGCTTAAAAGTTGATCCTGGGAATTTGTATAAGGCAGCACCAGCCTGTTCTGCGGCATCAATAGCTACTTTGGCCGCATCAGCTGCGTTTTTCCATTTCGTTGCGCTGTAGGCCGTTGAAATCAGGTTTACACCGTCACGGTCTTTAAAGCTTGTATAATCCTGATTACCATTAAATAACGGGCTAGCCGCAAGCAATAATAATTTAGCCTTTACTGCCAAGGCTATAGGCCGGGTAATTCTTCCCAGTTCTGTAGTTCTATCTGTAATAATTGATGGGAGGTTTATTGCTGATTCATCCAATAACCCAGAAATATAAGCCACACATTCATCAAATGGTTTACGTTTAATCCGCACCTCTTCTTCTGGTGCACTGATATCAATATTCTGATCAACCAGTGGAATTGGCCCATACATGCGCAACAGGTAATAATGATAGTATGCTTTTAAGAAAGTAACCTCAGCAATCCAACGGGCACGTTCGTCAGGGCGTAGATCTCTTACTTTGCTTTCATCTTTTACATTTTCTAAAAAGATATTACAATTCCTTATTCCTTTCCATAAGCCATAATTATCGCCTGGCCCTCCGCCTTGATAATTACCATTCCATGCGTTCATATAGGGATTGGCAACATTTTGTCCACCCCTTGCACCGCGCCAGGCATAGGATACGAAATCCCACTCCTGGGTTGGAACCCAAAGTTCGTCGCCAGAAAGTAAGCCTACATTATAAAATGGATCGCCATCTTTCGGCAAAAAAGAGTAACAGGTAAACAGGTATTTCTCTGCTTCAGTCCTCATTGTGAAAGCGTTGTCGATAGTTGCTACATTATCAGGCACTATATCCAAATATTTTTTACACGCAGACATTGTACATACCGCACTTGCAAAACATAAGGTTATCACTATATTTTTAGCACAATCTTTTATTTTGTTTATTGTTATTATATTTTTCATTTTTATTAACATTTAAAACCACGTGTTTCTAATTAAAATGAGGCTCTAACTCCTAAATTATAAGTACCCTGAATTGGATATCCCAATCCTCTGCCTCCCATTTCCGGATCCCAGGTTTTAAAGCTGCTGATATATCCTAAATTGGTTGCACTTACGTATAACCGGAGTGCTGTTAAACCAATCCTTTGCGTTAACCTTTTATTGGCATTGTATGCGATCTCAACACTTCTTAACCTTAAAAAGTCACCACTTCTCATCCACCAGGTTGAGGTTTGGTTAAGATTGTTGCCTTCCCGGCTGTTATTTCTTACAAAGTTGGGGCTCAAACGCGGCCACATGGCGTAAATATTTCTATTTTCTTCTGACCAATAGCTATCAGAAATAGCAGATAATAATCCATTCTGACTGCCTCCGTTTAACACAAATGGGGCAATATTTTCTGAATTGATAAAGAATGAGGAACGCGCAGACCCCTGGAAGAAGAAACTGAAATCGAAGCTTTTATAGCCTATTGTACCGCCAAAACCGTAAATGATCTCGGGTGAGGTTGGAAGGCCTATCGGCACTTGGTCCTGGTCATTAATTAATCCATCACCATTTACATCGCGGTATTTGATATCGCCACCTCCGTAGTTTAAGCCAGGAGTTCCATCAAATTGCAAAGGAGAGTTTTTGGCTTCATTATCATCAATAAATAAACGTTCTGCTATATACCCGAATCTTTGAGTTGTAGGAAGGCCTACGCTTGTTCTATAATATTCATTAGCTGGATATGATGGTTCATCATTAATCAATATTCTGCTTTTGGCATATGTAAAATTACCTCTCATCTGAACTGACCATCCGTTACCAAAAGATTTATTAAAAGCTGCTGCAAAATCTACTCCTTCATTCTGGGCTTTATTGGTATTTGCTCTAACAGCAGCCTGTAAACCCATTGTGGTAGGAATATAAGTACGTGCGGTTAAAATATTAGAACGTGTATTTCTGTAAACATCAATATTAATATCCAACGCATTGAAAAACCTGAAATCTACTCCAAGATTGAGCTGTTCAGATCTTTCCCAGGTAATTAAAGGATTAGCATATCTGCTAACCAATATACCATCTTTATAATAGCCATATTGTTCGCCAAAAGTAGCGCCAAAAGTACCATTGTTCATGTTAACTTCAGACATGTAGAAAAATCGGTCATCATTATTTCCAATCTGATCATTTCCAACAAAACCATAAGTAGCCCTTAATTTCATATTGTTGATTACCTTAGTTAGTGGCTTGAAAAAACTTTCATTAGAGATTACATACCCTAAACCAAATGATGGAAAGAAACCGAAACGGTTATTATCTGCAAAACGTTCTGACCCATTATATCCGAAATTGAACTCAGCCAGATATTTATCGTCGTAACCATACGTTGCCCTACCAGATAGGCCCTGGTTACGGGCAGGCAGCGATAACTGTAAACTTCCGGCATTACCCGACAAATAGTTACGCATGGTGGTGATGAGCATTCCGCTCACTGCGTGTTTACCCCCAAATGTTCTGGCATAATTTAAAGCCAGTTCTGCATAAAAAGTTGAGTTTAAAACTTTTCTCCCTTCCGAATAGCCCAAATACTCCGTACCTGTTGCTCCTATAGAACCCTGTCCTCCAGGGTTTAAAACCTGTAAACCAACTGTTCCGTTTGGTTGTTCACTGGCGGAATAATAAAAGGGATTGTAGCTTCGGGATACATCGAAATAAGAATACCTTCTTGCATAAGTCATTAAGCGGGCGTTTAAACCTTGGGTAAATGCCTTTAAATCTTGTTTTAATTCAATCTGGGTCTGTAATGTTGATGCATTGTATTCAGAGTACCCCTTTACCATTTCGGCATAAGGATTTACGTATAGTCCGTTGTTTGGAGTAATGGCGTTACCAAACAGTGCATGTGTAGCAAATGGAGATAGACTTGCCGGGTAAACTGCCGGAAAGAGGACAGGATTGGACCAAATGGTTTGATTGAAAATTCTTTCTCCTCCATTTTGGCCGTTAGCTCCTAACAGTGGTCCTGAATAATCATCAAATTGCCCATAAACCCTGATTGCTGCTTTGGTAGTTTTGGTTAAATCAAGATCTACATTAGAACGAACCGAATAGTTTTTTAACTTCACGTTATTGTTAAAATTATTCAACCCTTCCACTTTTAGTACCCCGTTATCGATATTATATGTGCCCGCAACATAAAATTTGGCCTTTTCACCCCCACCTTGTAAACTAATGTTATTGCGCGTATTTATCGTGTAATCCTTAATTAACTGATTGATCCAATTATTGCTTGGATACAATAGTGGGTTATCGCCTCTGGCGGTTCCGTCTATTTTAGTTTGGAGATACGGTAGAGCGGCCTGAGGGTTTCTAGTAAGTGCCGCCTCATTTGCTAATTTCATGTAAGTAATATTATCAGCAAACTGAAAGTTTTTGGTATTAGATGAAACTGCCGTCTCTGACCTTACAGTAAAATTGGTATTTCCGGCTTCTCCAGACTTTGTTGTAATTAATACTACCCCATTTGCACCACGCGCACCATATACTGCTGATGCTGTGGCATCTTTTAACACACTGAATGATGCAATATCATCTGCCTGCAAACGGGCCATATCGTTTTGCGTAGATTCAATTCCATCAATTAAAATTAATGGATCTTGTTTACCTGCCCCAAAAGTACCTAAGCCACGGATGAAAAACTGTGCATTATCGGCGCCAGGTTCTCCGCTACGTTGATATGCGATCATACCTGCCACACGACCTTGCATCATAGTAGTTAAGTTGCTGGTAGGGCCCTTTAATTCTTTTGGGCTAATTGTTGTAATAGAACTAACCATACTGGCTTTCTTCTGGGTACCAAAGCCAACTACTGCTACTTCATCCAAAGCGCCAATGTCGCTCACCAAGGTTACATTAATGATGTAAACTCCATCTTTGTTCGGCAAATAATCTGCTACTATAATTGTTTTAGGCTTATAGCTAACTCCTGTAAAAAGCAATTTGCCCGACCTGGCCATTTTAATGCTATACTTACCTTCGCCGTCTGTAGAAATTCCTTTTAGTGTTCCAGATACCTTAACGTTTACTCCTGGTATGCCACCAGATTCATCTTTAACTATACCTGTTACAGTTACTTCGGTTTGCGCCGCCGCTGTTAAGCAAGAAACAGTAGTTACCAGACAGATTAAAAATTTCAGAATTGATCTGAAGGCATTCTCTTTCTCCATAAGATATATAGGTATTTTATTTCGTATTTTTTTCTTCATAAAATGGTTTAATTGGTTAGTTATTTTTAACCGGATTGCCATCACCCTGAAATTGCAAAGGCAAAAAGCGATTCGTCCGATCGAAAATATTTTTCGTCAGTTATGATTTGAAACCTGAGCTTAAGCCCACAAGTTCCACGTCAATTCGTAATTCAATGGATTGCTTTTACAAGCGCATCAGTACATTATTATTTTAACTGAGCTGTAAAATGGATTTTGGAGTAGATTTAACTTTCTTCATACATTTTAGTTGGTGAGATTAATGGTTAGCTATAAGTAAGGGAGATTCAGAAATAACAGCGCTGTTGCACGGAAAAATCAATAATCGGGGAATATTGGTTTGCTTTGTTTTTTTGTTTTCATGATTAATTAGTTTTGGTTTGGTTTCGGCTTCCGAAAAAACCGGGTGCAGCTTTTTTTAATCGTTACAATTATCGCAGGTAGTTAATCTTCCAATAATTTTAAATCGGCTTTCCCTTATCACGGTTTTAGCAAATTAACCATAAAAAACACGCTGCTAGTGAGGGGTAATCCTGTAATTAAAAGGGGTCAAATTGTTATTTTTCGCTGTTTTTCGACTGTTTTGGGATTTTTAGGTTTAAAATTCAATTTTATAACCGTTAATTACACATTTATAAATCAAGATTAAAACGATACATTTTGGAGTTAAACAAAGTGAAAAATTGCACCATTTCTTAATAGCCAAACTTATAATTTAACGATAGCCATAACAGCAGTTACCAATGGTGAGCAGGCCCGACATATACGATAAGGCCTCCATATTCTTTTTGATACTACAGTTAAAATATAAACGCGATTTACTTTGAGCAATAGGGAATTTACGAGCCTGGCATTTCCTATTGTTATAAATAATAAAAAAGCTCCTCCCTTGCCATGTGGCAAAAGAGGAGCTGTAAGAATAAATTAAAACGATAACCTGGATTAATAACCAGGGTTTTGCAAAAACGATGGGAGTTTTAAAATTTCACTCTGTGGAATTGGCAACAGGTAATTTGCCGGACGAAAATTATGTCTCCTAATGGAATTCGTAATCTGATAATTATACGAGTTACCATCAGTAGAAGTAGACGTTGTACCAGTTTTAGGTGTAATCATCATTACTTTATTGAAGGCATTTTCTGTTACTTCAGCAATTTTCCATCTTCTTTCATCGTAAAAACGCATATCTTCAAAAGCCATTTCGGTACGGCGTTCTTTAATAATTACGTCTCTAAGTTCAGCCTGACTAATTCCTGCTTTTATACCAAACCTGGCATCGGTACCAGGCAGTATACCTGCACGTTCCCTGATCTTGAAAATATAGGTAAGTGCATCATTCACTTGTCCCAATTCGTTCAATGCTTCAGCATAATTTAACAATATTTCTGCGTACCTAATTAAGGGATATCCCCTATCAGCAGTTGCACTTCCACCCCATGATACGTTTACATCGCACATTTTACGGCCATAGTAACCAGAGGTTGTTCCAATGCCTGTACCATCGCTAGGTGCATTTACGTAGGTAAAAACCGGTGTCTGAGCCCCGCTATTATTTGCATATGAAGAACCATTGTAGATTACGGTGTAACCAAACCTTGGATCGCGGTTAACATATGGATTAGCCGCATTATACCCTGAAGTTGGATCTGTAATCTGCTTGCCGTTACGCATATCGAACTGATCGACCAGGTTTTGAGTTGGTGTTGAATAATACCCCCCGTTCCTGGAAGGCGGAAGAAAATGACCTTCAAAATCTTTGTTTGGTGCTTGTGTATAAGTAAATATCAACTCGCTGTTTGCCCTGCTAATGAAGGCTTTATAAAAGCCATAACCCGGAGCGGTGGTATTGTCTAGTACGAGGTCATATTTATTCATATCAATTACATCTTTAGCGGCTTGCGCAGCTTTTGCCCAACGGTTAGCATCATAAGTAGGATAAGCAATTATACTCGCAATTGCACCCGTTTTTACAATACCACCTCCATTAAACAGCGGACTTGCAGCAGTAAGCAATACCCTCGATTTTAATGCAAGGCACATCCCTTTGGTAATTCTTCCGTAGTCCTGATCAAGCTGATCTAAAGGAAGGTTTGCCGCAGCGGCATCGCACTCGCTTACGATATAATTGATACAGTCTTCAAAATTATTCCTTGGGATATCGATGATATCATCTTTATCAAATAACTTATCGCCAAGAAGTGCTATACCCCCAAAAGACTTTACTAAATAATGGTAATACCAGGCACGTAAAAACCTGGCTTCGGCAGCAACGCGCTTTTGTGTTACTGGCGCCAGTGGTGTTGTTGGCAATTTCGACAAAAACAGGTTTACCGCCCGGATCTGTAAATAGGGCTGAACATAAAAATCGGTGGTTGTACCTTTTACCACATTTAATGGGTTTACATTACCTGAATATAGAATTACGGCATACTGCCCAGATCCGCTATAGCGATACTCTGCATCATCAGTAGCTTCTTCCAGGTTTCCATGACTATCCCAACGGCCTTTATTAAATGAAAAACCACGCCCCTGATAAATCCCATTTAAAAAGCCCAATGTTCTTACACTATCGCTAAACACTACCGTTGCGTCCTGTCCGACATTTTGCTGATCGAGGTAACTGGTTGCTTTTTTGCAGGACATTAACCCCACTAGAATTAAAACAATTAAAATATATCTTTTCATAACTTTAAACTTAAAATGTTACCGATAAACCCATATTATAAAGCCTTTGTGGCGGATAGTTGGTGTTTGTATTGTAACTTGATATTTCAGGATCGTATTCGTACAACGAGCCAAGTTTGGTCCACGTAATTAAATTGGTACCGTTTACGTATACTCTTGCTCCTTTTAAATGCACTTTATTTACCCAGTTCTGTGGAAGTCCATAGCTAAGTTCTATGGATTTTAACCGCAAATAATCTCCCCTAACATTCCAAAAATCGGATGGTGCGGTAGGAATGGAAATCGAATTTGGCGAGGTTGATAATATAGGATATTTAGCATTCTGACCAAGTTCCGGAGTCCAGCTTTGTTGGTGTATAGCCTGAAAGTTTGATCCAAAAGCCTGGATAGACTCCCTAACGCCTGCCACATTAAAATTCAATGCACCCTGGAACAACACATTTAAGCTTAACGTTTTATAATTTGCACTTAAATTAAAACCCACAATGGTATTAGGTGTATTGGAGTAACCAAAATAAGATTGATCTGCATCAGTAATCACACCATCGCCATTTAAATCGGCATATTTAAGGTCGCCGGGTTTTGCACCTGTAAGTGGCTTGGCACTATTTGCCACATCGGCAGCATCCTGGTAAAAACCTAAAAATTTAAACTGTTTTGGCGTATTAATCGGATTACCGGTATACCGTTGGTAAGGGAAAAGCGGCAAAGCTTCATCCTGGAAAACAATTTTATTTTTAGCTACAGATATGTTACCGCCAACACGATAATTAAAATCTTTACCGATTTTATCGTTATAGGCAAGCTCCAGCTCAAAGCCCCTATTATTCGTTTTCCCAAGGTTAACTGGTGGTAATGCCTGACCGAATACATAAGAAACAGTTCCCCTGTTGGTTAAGATATCGTACCGATCATCATTAAATACATCAAGTGTGGATGTAATATGACCTTTAAACATACTTAAATCCATACCAATATTGAGTTTCTTCACCTTTTCCCAGGTTACATCAGCATTGGCCAGGCGGCCTTCAAATATGGCAGTATAAGCATTATGAGATGTTCCGAATGATACGCTGCCACTATTGTTATAAGTTTGTAAATAAGCGTAGGCATAGTTACCGATATCGTCTGTCCCAACAAGGCCATAAGATGCCCTGAATTTTAAACGGTCAATAAACTTAATGTTTTCTTTAAAGAATTCTTCTTCTGAAATGTTATATCCAATTGATCCGGCAGGGAAAAAGCCATATTTTTTACCAGAGGCAAAAACTTCTGTTTTATTGTAACCTACGTTAAATTCGGCCAGGTATTTCCCTTTATAGTCGTACCCTGCCCGACCAGAAAAACCACTGGTTGGAACCGGTATAAAATTTAGTACCCGGCTTGAGTTATTAGCATCATTATATCCAAAATAAGTTCTGTTGTTATATAATACCAAACCTGACAGGTGATGCGAACCAAAAGTACGATCGTAGTTTAACGAAGCCTGCGGATTAATGGTACGTGTAGTAGAACCTGGGCTATAGTTTAATGAATAAAAACCTACCCTAAATACATTTGGATCTTTAGGGGTATAACTTCCATCGGCTGGATTGTAAATAAAAGCAGGATAAGTTCCTCTTGATAACCCTCTAGAGTAAGAGTAAGTACTGCCATAAGCAATTGCTCCCCTCAGAGAAAGTCCCTTAGTAATAAAATCGAGCTTTTGCGTGGCAGCCGCATTAATATTCATATTGTTTTCGAAATCTCTGCTGTACCCGCCAAGCGTTAATGCCTGTACAATATTTGGTGAAGAGTAACGACCCGGTTGCGCATAACTGTAACCATAACTTCCATCAGGATTGTAAATAGGATAAGCAAAAGGTGCCAGTGTTAGGTAACTGTTATAGAAATAAAATATATTCTGGATTCCGTTAATGTTTGGAATTACCGGACTATTTCTCTCTCCAATGTTTCCAAATAAATCAAGTTTAACATTTAAGGTTTTTGTGGCTTTGATATCAATATTAGAACGGTAATTGTATCTTTTGTAGTAAAAGTTATTGTTTACATCTTCACCCGAACTAAAATCATTTAAGAGACCATTCTGATTAATCATGCCCACTGAAGCAAAATATTTCACAATATCGTTACCACCACTAATGTCAAAGTTGTTACGCCATTGGTAGCTAAACTTACGGAATAAAACATCTTTCCAATTTACATTTGGGTGCCCGTAAGGGTCATCGCCAGTTCTCCAATGTTCCAGATCGGCATCAGTGTATAGAATAGGTAACCCATCATTTATTCTAGCCTGGTTTACGAGCTTGGCCGATTCGTAAGCATCAAGAAATTTGGGTAATCTTGTCGGTTGCGAGAGGGCATATTCGCTACGGAAAGTAATACTCGGAGGACCCACAGCACCTCGTCTGGTGGTAACCAAAACTACCCCGTTAGCACCTTTTATACCATATACGGCAGTTGTAGATGCATCTTTAAGGATACTTAAGCTTTCAATCTCATTCGCATCTAAACGGGCAAATTGTGCATAGGTAAACTCAATATCATCTACGATAATAAGGGGTTGGTTAGATCCGGTATAGGAACCTATTCCGCGGATAAAAAATGTTGCACCATCAGATCCGGGCTGGCCACTGGTTTGCTGCGAGCTAAAACCAGGCAATCTACCAGCCAAAGTGTTCTGTAAACTGGCCGAAGGGTTTCTTCTGATTTCCTGACCTGATACTGAGCTTAATGCACCAGTTAAGGTAGCTTTTTTAGTGGTACCATAACCTACAACCACCACTTCTTCCAAGCCCTTAACATCAGCTTCTAAGCTTACATTGATGGTGGTCGACTGGCCAACTGTAACTTCTTTGGATAAGTAACCAATGGCTTTAATCACCAAAACGTGACTTTTACCTCTCAAGGTAATCCGAAATTTACCATCAATACCGGTAGATGCCCCATTACCAGGAACATCTTTCTCAATAATAGTTGCCCCCGGAATGCCCCCATCTTTGTCATTAACCTGGCCCTGTACATTAACATTTTGTGCAAAGAGTAATTTCGACAAAACGGTGAAGGCTAAAAGGAATATATATTTTCTCATAAATACTTTCATTTCTAACTTATTTTTAATCGTTACCAACCTTCATTCTGTATCAGGCTTCTATTCCTGATCACTTCTGAATAAGGAATAGGCATAAGGTAAAACCGCTGATTAAATGTTGTATTGCTTACTGTTGATGTTGAATAGGTTAAGGCACCTGTGGTTGACTTGGTAATTATAGTACCATGAAGCGACCCGTTTAAAACCTGGCCTGCTATTTTCCAGCGCCTGATATCCCAGAAACGTTGTTCTTCAAAAGCCATTTCAATCCTTCTTTCATTTTGAATGAAAGCGCGCATATCAGCCTGAGACATCCCATCTTTAACACCATAGGCATTTGCACCGGTGCCAGCAGTAATACCTGCCCTTAAACGGAGGGCCCTTAAAGGAGCATAAGCATCGGCAGTTCTTCCCACTTCATTTAAACATTCTGCATAATCAAGCAATACTCCTCCATAGCGGAAAATAATATAGTTATGATCTTGAGTGCCATAGGCTGTTGCATTAGAAAAATCGGCCATGTATTTTTTTAAGTAGTACCCGGTTCTGGTTTGTACCGCTACACCACCTGGCTTATCTTTGCCCCCCTCAAATGTTTCTACATTGCGGCTCAGCCATTTTATGCCATTATAGAAAACGGTATTGTCTAATCTTTTATCTCTACCTGCATAAGGGTTGCTTGCCACATAACCAGAAGCAGGATCTGTGATACTTAATCCATTCAACATCGGAAAAGCATCTACCAGTTCCTGTGTAGGGCTGGTTAAACCATTGCTTAAAGGTGTGGTAAAGCCCATCGGAGCATTGTTTGTTTCTATATCGAAAGTTTTTGCCCTTTGTTTTGCCAATATTACCTCTGTATTTTTTCTGCCAATAAAAGCAGCATTAAATGTTGTGGTAAGCTGGTATGCATTTAAATTGATGAGATCTTGTACCGCATTCAATGCCAATGTCCATCTTCCGGCATCAAATGTTGGGTATCCTGCTAAAGCTTTCTTTACCGGATCGCCAGCGGTTCCGCCGCCATTAAAAAGTGGGCTGGCAGCATACAGCAATACTCTTGCTTTTAGGGCATACGCTGCACCTCTTGTAATTCTGCCCAGGTCTGAATCGACAACAGGTTCAACACGCAATAAACCTTTAATGGCATCGCATTCGCTTACCAGGTAGTTGATACATTGCTCGAAAGTATTCCTTGGAATTTGCAAATTATCATCAGGTGTTAATACCTTATCGCCTATTAATGGCACGCCTCCATACCTTTTGATCATCTCAAAATAATTCATCGCCCTGATAAACCGTGCTTCAGCTTTCCAGTACTGAATTGTATTAGGCGCAGTGGCATCAACAGGAACCACACCTACATTGGCCAGGAAATCATTGGCAGCACGAATTGCCCGGTATGCGGCTGCCCAGTTATCATCCGGGTTATTGGTCGAATTTAATCTTCCGTTTTTGTAATTTTCTACCACCTTATTTTGTGCCGATGGAACCGCATCGTCACTTCCGGCATCAAGGAAATCGCCTACCGTATTGTCTCCATCTGCCCTTACCCTATTAAAACCATCAGGTAATGAAGTATATAAATCTGAAAGCACTTGTCTGGCAAAATCGCCATTTTTATCAAGCGGATCGTAAACATTATCCCTTTTAATTCCCTGCAAAGGAGTTTCTTCATATTTTTTGCATGATGCCATCCCTATCAGGATCACCATCAAAACCATTATTTTAGTATTCATCTATTTAAAGATTAAAATTTAACACTTAAGCCACCATTAATAACCCTTTGGATTGGGTATACGCCCCCATTAGTTTCCGGATCTACCCGATCAAATGAAGCGCTTGTAAACAGGTTTGTACCATTTACAAATAACCTGATGCCCGAAACTTTTACTTTATTGGCAAAGCGGGATGAAATGGTATAACCCAGTTCAATATTTTTTAATCGCAGGTAATTACCGCTATGCATCCAGAAAGAAGACACGATGTTGTTGTTAAAGTTGTTACCAACCGTAACCCTTGGATAAGTTGCTGTTGCTGCAGTGGCCGGGGTCCAGCGATCCAAATTATGCTCATACGCCTGACCAAAGCCGCCATTCTGAAATTCCCATTCACTATTACCTGTTAGCAATAGGTTTCTGTTGGCAACACCTTGCAGCAATACACTTAAATCGAAACCCGAGTAAGAGAAACCTATATTTGCCCCATAATAAATTAGCGGCTTATCTGTACCGATTTTTGCCTGGTCGAACTGATCGATTACCCCATCGTTATTTAAATCCTTATATTTAATATCTCCCGGAACCGGGTTATAACCTGCAATTTTGGCTGAAGCGTTAATTTCTGCCTGTGATTGAAAAAGCCCATCGGCAATGTAGCCAAACGGCTGTCCAACAGGCTGACCGGTACGGCTTTGATAACTGTATTCCCTAAATACTTCGTTCTGATAAATTACTTTTGATTTTAAAGTACTGGCATTACCAGAAACGAAATAACTGAATTTGCCTAAAGATTGCTGCCAGTTTAACTGAAGTTCAAAACCACTATACCGGTTTATACCAATATTTAAGTTCCTAACGGCTGTACCAACAATGGTTGACAGATTAGGTGAAGTAAGCAGGTCTGAATATTTGTTATTGAAATATTCGGCCTGTAAAAACAAATGGTTGTTAAATAAAGTACTTTTTAGCCCTAAATTTAATTTATCTCCTTTTTCCCAGGTTACATTTGGATTAGCCAATACATCCTGGCGCAAAGCAGAACTACTTGAAGCACTTGTACCAAAGTAATACGAACTCGGGCTACCTACGTAAAATTGTTGGAAAACAAAATAACCTGCGGCATCGTTACCTGTACGACCGTAGCTGGTAAATAACTTAAGGTCGTTTAGCCAGGATAACTTAGGCATGAATTTTTCTTTGGTAATGTTCCAACTCAAACCTGCAGCCGGAAAAAATCCCATTGGCGAACCTTTCGGATATCTATTGGTACGGTTAAGACCAAATGCTACTTCTGCTGTATAACGCTCATCGAAACTGTAGGCTGCCCGACCAGAACCTCCGTAATAATTCAAGCCAAGATCTGGACCACTGTTTACATTATCGCTGGTTGCTCTAATCTGTGCATCAATTTGGTGCAAACCAAAATTCCTCTTGTAACCTATTGCCGCTTCCAGATATGACTGTCTGTTTTGATAATCTATTGAGGTACCATTATTCTGTGTACCATTTGTACCGAAAATCTGGTAAGTTGCTGTCGAACCTGTTCCCGTTTGCTTCGAAACTGCAAAAGATTTACTTCTGTCTGTATTTTCTGATATACCCGAATAAAATGAAACCAATGCCTGTGCCCATAAGCCAGGTATCACATCATCCAAACTTCTTCTTAAAGTTAAATCCGTAATAATATCCCTTCTGTAATTTAAGCGGTAACCGGAGCTAACAGTTTGGGCATAAATATTATTCTGGAACTGTGTATTGCCTCCATAGCTGCCATCGCTATTGAATACAGGATAAGCATTGTTTGGTGTATTGAGTATAGCACTAAAAATATTGGCTGCAGAACTTCCAGGTTGAGTATAATTCCCAATCCGGCCAAAAAGATGCAGACCCAAAGTCATTTTTGAGGTAAGGTTAATGTCTACATTAGAACGTACCGTATAATTACTAAAGCTGGCGTTGGTAGAATACTCATTCAGATCGCTCTCTTTAAACTGGCCTTTTTGATTCTGATATTCTAAACCAACATAATATCTTGCCGTATTTCCTCCTCCACGGAAATTAAGATCATAACGACTGAATGCTGACCTGTTTTTCAATACCTGGTCTTGCCAGTTCACATCCGGATGACCAATAGGATCTGATCCTGTTCTAAATGCATCAAGATCGGATTGTGTGTAAACAGGCAAATCGCCACTATTTACCCTTGCCTCATTGTATAAAGTTGCATAATCAAAGGCATTTAAGGTTTTTGGCATTTTTAGAGGGCTCTGAAAACCAGTTTGAGCGGTTAATGAAATTTGTTGTGCACCAATAAAACCTCTTTTTGTAGTTATTGCAATTGCACCACCTGATGATCTCAGCCCAAGCATAGCCGTAGAAACCGCATCTTTAAGTACAGTAACAGATTCTATTTCTTCAAGGTCGATCATGGTAAGGTCTCTTGGTATCCCGTCTACCAGAACAATTGGATTTTGGCCCCTTAAAGACACCGTTACCTCTTCGAGCCCCGGACGACCACTGGTTTGATTTGTATATAAACCTGCCAACCTACCGGTTAAGGCATTTTTAACACTTGTTACGGTTGATTTAACAAGATCGTTATTGTATACTGCCTGCGTAGATCCTGTTGTTAAGTTTGGCGATATTTTAATATCATTGGTTAGTACCACTTTTTTTTGCTGCATTACCATGATATTATTACCATCAATACGGATAATCTGATTTAGATTTCCATTGGCAACATACTCTTTCAGTAATTTACCGTTGTACTCAACGCGTATAATGTCATTCTTCCTCGAATTTAGTTTTGCTGTTCCAGAACTATCTGTTTTAGCGTTGTTTTTCAGGCTGATGTTCGAAACATCAGCACCTGGCAATGGAAAATCATTCCCATCGAGGATAGTAAACATAACGCTCTTAAGTTGGGTGGTATCCTGCCGGTTTATCAAATTTACCGGGTTTGCGTAACTCTGATTACCGAAACTCAGGAAGGCCCATGATATCAATATGAAGCCTAGATTTTTAAGTGTTTTTTTTCCACTCATGATTTTATGTTAGTTAGTTGTATTGCACAATGCACACACTATTTTTTAGCGTGTGGCCATCAGACAATATGATGTTGGTTTATAAATTAAGGATACGGCAAAGCCATGGGCATACACGTTTTCGTTAAACTACGCTTTTGTATTGCCTTAGATTATTTAGGCTTGGAGGTTCAATAAGATACAATCGAACTAGGTGAGCAGTAAATATTTTTTCATATGTTAGTTAGTTTGTTTGTTGTTAGTAGTTTAAATATTGAATAGAGAAGGGTATTTTAGATTCGATTAAAAAAATGTGCCCTGGGCCATTAGTCTGATCTGCTATAAAAACTATTCATGGGATAACGTTTGGTTTAAACAAAGTAACCATTTATTATGCCGGTTGAGTGAGGGGCAATTCAGTAATAATTAGGGGTTAAATTGTTACTTTTTGTTAAAAATTAAGCCATTAACCCCTAATTTCGATTTTTTAAGCGTTCAACAAACGTTTATTTCTTAAGTATATTTAAAATGGGCTGGTCAATTGCTCTTAAAATAGTTTGATCAGGCTTAATCAGCTCTAAAACGGCAATATCGTTTTTGCCTTTTTTTAACCATTCCTGTGGAATATAAAGCGTTTGTTGCGGACCAATTGCCCAGTACTTCCCTAAGTTGTGGCCATTAACCCAAACCACCCCTTTTCCCCAATCGGTCATATCTAAATAGGTATCCGCAACAGTTGAAATATAGAAAGATCCTTTTTGAAGAGCAGGCCCGTTTCCTGCATCTTTAAGTGATGCAGACTTGGTATTATAATTACCAATATTGCTAAATGGGAAGCTATACATTGACCAGTTTTTAACTTCGGCACCTGCAAAAGTTACCGCTTCAGTAATTCCTTTCTTGTTTTCCAACAGGTATTTTCCAAAGTTTATCCGGCCCATATTTTCTACAAAAATGTCGAGCTGCACATCGCCCTCAGGGAGGTTTAACGGCAGCGTGTTCTGGTTTAACCGACGGTCTAAAACCCCCACCCTTTTTTGATTGACAAAAACAAGTGCATAATCGCGGAGTTGCTTAATTTGCAGTTCTCCCTTTTTTCCTCCCTTAATGGTTGTACGATAAAGAACATAACCATAATCCTGCCCCAGCGCTTCGAAAGTTAATGGGGTGGTACTTTTTACTGCCTTTGGCAGGGTATTAAACAGGGCTACTTTACTGCTCAATTTAAACGGCGCTATGGCAATACTTGATTTAACAGCCGGAATTGGTGGCAAACTTTGCCCCGCCGGCAGGTGTTTTTCTATCACACTTCTGAAAGCCCTGAATTTTTCCGTTACGTTTCCGGCTTCATTTAAAGGTGCATCATAATCATAGCTACTGGTTTGCGGCTCGTAAGGCGAAATATCCTTGTAGTTGGCTCCATTCATAAAACCGCGGGTGGTACCTCCATGAAACATGTACATATTAATTGAAATACCTGCCGCCAAAACCGAATCCAACCTGTTCGTATATTGTTCTGCCGGAACAGTGTGGTGTGCTGTTCCCCACCAATCGAACCATGCAGGGTACCATTCTGCTATAAAATACGGACCTTTACCCTTATGGTTCTCGTTTACCAAAGCCTTAATTTTTGCCGGATTATCAATTCCGTTTAGTGCTGGTAATAATCCATCTAAATGTCCATCCTTTACATCTGCTGCCGGGTCGCAGGTATAAAGCAAGCCATCAAAACCAGCTTCTATAAACATCTTCCGGTTGATATCTAAATAGTTTTTATCAGCAGCATAAGAACCGTATTCGTTTTCTACCTGCACCATGATGATGTTACCACCATGATTGATCTGCAAGGGTGCCAATTGTTTGCCTACTTCAATGATATACTTTTTATATTCATCTAAGTATTGTTTTTCTGTACTTCTTACCACCAGGCCTTTTTCGTTCTGCAGCCAATAAGGGTAACCACCAAATTCCCATTCGGCACAAACGTACGGACTTGGTCTTAAAATAACCCACAGGCCTTCTTGTTGGGCAATTTTTACAAACTCGGCAATGTTATTATTTCCCGAAAAATCGAACTTTCCTTTTTGCGGTTCGTGCAGGTTCCAGAATACGTAGGTACCAATGGTGTTTAAGCCCATTGCTTTAGCCATCTTCATACGCGCCCGCCAGGCCTCTTTTGGTACACGTGGATAATGCAACTCACCAGAGATAATCTGAAAAGGTTTATCATCCAATAAAAAGTTTGTTTCTCCTAGTTTAAACGTATGTTTAGCTTGCTGGCCAAAAGCCGATAAGGAGAAACATATTGCCACTAACCATAGTAATTTTACTTTCATCTTTTAAAAGTTGTTTTGAAGACGATCGGAATTTTGGGCAAAAAAATCCCATTTTGCGTATTTTTACGCAATCCATCATCCAGGTTTATATAAAAATTATGCTTTTTTCCCTACTTTTTAAACACGCTCAGATCCCATTCGTCTGCCCAGTTTATTGAAATTTTATCTTGTTCAAATTTGATGGGCAACCATAAATAACGACCATCAATTGCATTTTTTGGTGTCCATTTATCAGCCATAAAAATAAATTCGCCCTTTTTGCCCGGTACCGGCAACACATGGGTGCTCTGCCCACCATAGGTTAGCTTAGCTCCTTCACCCTGGCAAGGATTTCCCATATAAGTCCAGGGGCCCCAGATCGTATTTGCTTTAAACCACCTGGCCGGATTTGGTGCCCAACCTGTACAGCCCGAGCCTATCATATAATAAACTCCATTTTTCTTAAACAAAGCAGGCGCTTCGGTTTGCTGCCCTACATAAATCCTGATAAATTTCCCGGTATGTCCTAAATAATCAGGAGTTAGTTCAGCTAAATGCAGGGTAAAATTCTCTTCTGAAGAAAATACATGATAGGCCTTCCCGTCATCATCTACGAAAACGGTCATATCCCTGGCCATTTGTCCGCCAGGAAAATCACGACAGAAAAAACCGTCACTTTTATTGGCTGGCTGCTGGCAGTTTACCTTATCGTTTTCTGCTGTACCTGTTGCATAAAAAGGCATTTTACCTGGATTTGGGCGATAACTCTTGATAAAAGTGTATGGCCCTGTCGGGCGATCGGCAACAGCGACACCCGATCTGGCCGCTGCATAACCTTTGCCCAAAAGTTCTAAATGAAACCACATTACAAACTTTTTGGTTTTCTTGTTGTACACCACTTTTGGCCTTTCGAGGATACAGCCTTTGGCAATATCGCTGGTCAAATCGTCAGAAACCGGTAGAGCAATGCCTTCATCTTTCCAATTGTATAAATCTTTAGATGAATAGCAATGTACGCCTACCTGTGCCGAATTTCCTTTTTCTCCTTCAATTTTATGTTCTCCAAACCAATAATAAACGCCTTTATGTTCCACAATACCTCCGCCATGGGCATTGATATGAACTCCTTTATCATCTTTCCAAATTTTACCGGGGGTAAAAGAAGTATAGGTTTGCTGCGCAGAAACGTAACTGCTTAAGCCCAAACCAAGGGCTATAAATCCTAAAATAAAACTGATTCTCTTATTCATCATTTTAATCAAA
Organism: Pedobacter vanadiisoli; assembly: GCF_042684385.1. Lineage (NCBI taxonomy): Bacteria > Pseudomonadati > Bacteroidota > Sphingobacteriia > Sphingobacteriales > Sphingobacteriaceae > Pedobacter > Pedobacter vanadiisoli. Next base: position 176,334 of record NZ_JBHULL010000002.1, read on the forward strand.
TAATTTTAATGTTATAAAGAAGGTAATTTACCTATACCTTTCCGATTGTATATTAACCGCTTATTTATTTTAAACTGGCACTATGGTCGTTCTCAAAATTCTCGCCGCTCCAGATTTTTTGTGCACTCCATTTTTCGGCCGGGTTAGCCCAAAAAGGGTCTGATTCTGGTAAACCCAGGGGCAAAAAGATATTTGATGCAATGTATGGGCTGCCCTGGTTGTTATAGAAATCGCCAAGATTGGGTTGATCTCCGTATAAACCTATTGTTAACCAGCCATTTTTATAAGTTGAAGGGCTTTCTAAAGTTTTTCTGATGACTGCTGTTAAAGCGCAACGTACCTGTGCTGCACTTAACTGTTTGGGCAAAGCTTTCCTCCAGGCCATATCGGCCAAATGATGAAATGCTGCACCACGGTAAATAATCGAACGGCCGGTTGCAGGATAAGTACCATCGGCATTGATCAATCTTTCCTGGATGACGGCGTACCGTTCATTACGTTTTTTAATCTTCTCGAACATCTCCTTATAGCTGTTTGTTTTAGGCCCCATGATATTCGCCAAAGTAGCGAGGTAAGGATGGATAACATAACTATTGTAATAATCGAAGGCGTATGATGTTCCATCGGTGTACATTCCATCACCTGTATACCATTGTTCCATTTGCTGGAGGGCATAATCGACACGCATGGGATCCCAGTTATAGCCAAACCTGGCTAAAAAAGCCTCGTTCATTGCCGAGAAGAGTAACCAGTTAGAAAAAACAGGTTTAAATCTTCTGGTTGTCACAATAGATTGCATCATCAGTTCCTGGTTTTTCTTATCCAGGTTTTCCCAAAGCCATGGTGCACGGATCAAAGCAAGGGCTATATAGGAAGCATCTACCAGCTGTTGGCCACCAATATCGAAAGTCATAAAATCTTTGGCATTAGAATCCAATGCATTTTTTATCCCCTTAATGGCCCACTCGCGGTATTGTTTCCTTAAAGCCACCTCTTCTGCCGAACCTCCTTCTAACTGCAGCCATGGTGCAATGCCACTTAAAACCCTGCCCAAAACCTCAACATACTGTACTTTAATACGATGTTCCCTATTATCGATATGGATAGAGGTAACTTTAGGCATAGCTATTCTTAAACTATCATTAGCTAAATTGTATAAAACAGGTTTCACCATCTTATCCATTTGCTGCAACCAAAACTGCCTGTCAGTTAGAACGGCTCCTTTGGTGTTTTTGGCTTTCTTTTGTGCATAAAGAGATCCGCCAGTTAAGATGATCAATAAAGTTGTAATTAAAATATGTTTAAGTCTCATTTTCTCCATAAAAATTTAGTTTTTGCTCGATAAATAGCGGTACATTTCACTTCCTGCCAATAAAAATGCACCTACACCGAAATTCGCAGTAGAGTTTACGTCAACTACCTGGCCCGGAATGGCTTTTTCTCCAATGGGCTGTACGTAGCCCAGTTTACCATTTGGCTGTAAGGCGGTTTTAGTTAAATATGCCCAGGCTTTTTGTGCTGCCGGCCAATAGGTTTTTTCTTTTAAATAACCATTGTTTATGCCCCATAACAAACCATAAGCAAAGAAAGCAGTTCCACTGGTTTCAGGTCCCGGAGCGTGTTGCGGATCGAGGATGCTTCTTGTCCAATAACCTTCTTCCTGTTGGCTTTTAACGATTGCTTTAGCCATATTGCGATATTTGGTCAGGTATTCGTTCCGGTGCGGATCTGTAATTGGCAGATCTTTAAGCACTTTCGCCAGACCTGCAAACACCCAACCATCTCCCCTTGCCCAAAAATCTTTTTTACCATTGGCACTTTTATGTTTTGGATAAACATATTTGGCATCGCGGTAATAGAGTTTTTCCCCTTTATCGTACATAATGCTGTTGGCATACATAAAATATTCGTACAGCTTATCCAGATATTTCTGGTCGCCTGTTACTTTATAAAGCTTGGTCATTACAGGCATTACCATGTACAAACCATCGGCCCACCACCAGTAATCATTATTAGGAGTACTCATTTCGTATTGCATGACCTCTTTTGCCCTTGCAATTTTATATTCCTCTGGCTTTAAGTGATATAGATCGATATAGGTTTGAAAGCAGATCTGCCAATCGCCAAATAATACATGTTCATCTGTTTCGCCGTATTTATATTTCCAATTTGATTTATCGGTCGATTTTGCGCCCATCCATTTGTTGTGTTCGGCCCAATCTTCTGAATATTTACGGTAGGCTTCATTTTTGGTAATTTCATAAGCTTCCATATTTCCGGTATGGTAAGCTGCATGGTCCCAAAAAGCACGTACTTCGGGTTTGTTATTGCTTTGCCAAAAAATATTTGCCCGGTTGATCATTTCAAGCACTTCCTCTTTTGATTGCAGCTTTTGGGCATTTACAGCCACAGTTGCTGAGAAAAAAAGTAAGAAAAACGCTTTATATAGTTTTAAATTCATTAGTTTATCGGTTTAATGCCATTAACAGTTGGTATAACAGGTTTAATGGTTCCGTCGGGATTAAATTCCATTTTATCAATACAAACTTCTCGGTTATAGCCCGCAGCCCTTCCCATTGAAATTCCTTTTGGCCGGGTAAAACGATGGTAAACCATATACCACTCGTCTTTTCCGTTAACTTTAATCACGCTGTTATGTCCTGTACCATAAATCCCCTGAGCAGCAACTTTTGCCAAAATCAGGTTGTTTTCCGGAATAGTCATTTTTCCTGTAGGCGAATCAGAGAAACCATATCTTACCCTATAATTCTCGCTTCGTGTATCATCTTCCGACCACAAGAAGTAATATTTCCCATTCCGGTAAAACACTTCAGTGCCTTCTCTAAAGCTCTTATCCGGGGTAATAATCTTAATTGCGCTGGTATCAATCGAAACCATATCGTCATTTAGCGGTGCAACGGCCATGTAGCCATTTCCCCAGTACAAATAACTTCTGTTGGTTTTAGGATCGTTAAATACATCTGGATCAATCTCCTGGCCACCTTTTATTCCCTTTGGTTTACTGCCAATCAAAGCCTTTCCACTATCCTTAAACGGCCCGGCCGGATCATCGGCAATTGCAACGCCAATTTTCTGTGCTGCGGTGAAATAATAGTAATATTTATACGCACCATCAACTTTCTTTTCGATAATGGTAGGTGCCCAGGCATTCCTTTTTGCCCATGAGACGTCTTTTTCGAGGTCTAATATCTTGCCCTCATCTTTCCAGTTAACCAGGTCAGTTGATGAAAAACTTTTAAAATAAGTACCACTCCAGTTATCAAAGCCATCGCTGGTTGGATAGATATAATATCTGGAAGTTTTATTGGAATATAAAATCTCAGGATCGGCATAATAGCCTTTCAGCACAGGGTTATTGGCTACTGCAACGCTTACCTCGTAGGTTTTTACTTGCTGACCAGGAATGCTTACCTTGATTTTTACGGGGCCTTTAGAAAAATCTACTTTTCCTTTAGGCGTGATGCTGATTTGTTTGAATGTATTAAACTGCGGATCAAAAGCCTTTAAATCAGTCCCATAGTTTACTGGTAAATAAAGTTTCTGATTTACGCTATCCAAAACGATGTTATTCTGATTGATCGACTTGTTTTGAGCGGTCAGTAAAACCGACTCAACGGTATACCACTGATGGAGCAACCGGTTTAACTCTTGCTGGTTAATCGGCAAAATAGTTCCATGCCTCGGGTGAAAATCCATTGTAATATCCTGATCAACTACACTAAAGTTTGCCAAATCCTTACTTTTGGTAAACTGGTAACGGCCTTTCATATATACATCATACATCAGGATATACTCATCACCCTGGTTTAGCTTAAAAACACCGGCTCCTTCTACCGCTTCTTTGGTTTGCTGCAGGTATTTGTCCTGTAATACATAACCTCCGGTTAATTTATCGGAAACTGCTTTTTTAATACCATTGCCATTACCTTCTGTTTTAAAGAATAAGTTATATTTCCCTTTATCGTAAATAATGTCGCCATCAATGCAAGCGCTATTGGTTGGACTAAAAAATAATTGCTTCGGAGCGGTTTCCAGGTCTGTAAAATCAGCATTTGCATAAGCATAATAAATTTTATCAGGGTCATCGCCATGTTTCATAGACCAATAAACCATATATTTTTTAGCTGTTTTATCGTAAATGGTCTGCGGTGCCCAAACACGAAGCAGATTTTCGTTATTTGGAAAACGCTGCTGAATATTAACAACTGCCGATGTCCAATGGATCAGATCATTAGATTTAAGGAATACCATTGCCCTGTTAGAATTCCAACCCTTATCAGAAACCATATCGGTAGCCACCATGTAAAAGGTTTTGCCATCTTCACCACGCAAAATATGAGGATCGCGAACGCCGCCGGTACTGCTGATCTTTTCGGATGAAACAACCGGATTATTGTGGTTTAAAGCTTTGTAATGATAACCATCGGTACTTACTGCAAAACGAATGGCTTCTTCTGCTTTCGAATTTCCGGTGAAATAGGTAAACAGGTAAGCTACATTTTCCTTTGATTCGGCTTTGCGACCAATAGATTTTTTAGGTTGCGCCACAATTGTGCCTGATAAAAAAATCAGCACGAAAAGAAGGATGTATTTTGTTAATGGATATTTCATTTGTCGGGTAGTTAATGTTTTATTTTTCAGGCTTCCAATCCAATACCTGCACCGGGGTAGGTACCTGGTTGGCTTTTCCTTCGCCATCTATTTGAGTAACATTTTGTATAAATAGGCTCAGCATTTTTTTAGTTTTCCAAAGTTCGGTATCATAAGTAGGCTCCCAATCGCCCAGGCTGATTTTGGTAAGGTCTTTAATCACCCAGTTATCTGTTCCGAGATGATCGTTTAAAGCAATAGATGCCCTGTTTCCACGCTCAGCATCCCTAAACAATAATCCGGCTGCATAATGTGTTCCATTTGGCCAAACGATAATCTGCGGTCGTGAAATTGGAATTCGCTTGGTACCGGTACCACTTAAACTAAAGGTTGTTTTTCTAAAATTCAAGTTACTTACTTTCCAGTTGCTATCGGTTTTAAAAACAAGGTGGTACTGAGGTCCGCTTTCGTTTACTCCGCGCCAATAACCGGCAATAAATACCTTGCCACTGGCATCGGCAAACATAGAGGTTTGGTTGATGAGTTCACTTTTCTGCGGAATTCTAATTGCGTACTCAGCATTGGCCGCCGTAATAGGAAGCTTATACTTTTCGTTGGTAGATTTTAACCAGCTTATACCTCCGTCAGTCGATTTGGCATAACATAAATCATGGTTACTGGCTACATCAGGACTTTCGCGCCACACCCAAGATAAATGAATGATTCCAGCCTGGTCTACTGCTACCTGCCAATAGGCATTCCGCTGGCCTTCGCCATCAATCATCCCATCCTGTACCCTTGTCCATTTTTTGGTTTTCAGGCTATAACGGTTTATCATCAGGTTTCCGTTGCCAGAACCGCCATCACGATAAAAAAACAAAAGGTCGCCATTGGCCAGTTTATAAAATTCGGGATAACTGACTTTATTTTCTTTTACAGAGAGCATAACCTCTTTGTTGCCTAAAGTTAATGAACCAGCTGAAATCGATTTTGCATAGTTTAAGTGGTTATTATGCTGGCCCCAGGCAATATGCAGGAAACCATCTCCATCTACCATAATACTGATTGACTTATGGGCGTCGGTTGCATCGCCTTTATAGGGTGTGGTAACCAATGTCCAGTGGGTAGCGCCGATTTTGCGTTTGGCCAATACCACATTTTGTTCTTGATCGTAATAAGCAGCATATTGGCTATTGTTAAAGCTAACCAAAGAATTTTTACGAAAAACAACCGTGTTTACAGAGTTGTCTGCCCAACCGTTAGGGGCAATGGTACTCAATTTTGCTTCTTGAGCAACACCCACCAGGTTGATACCGATAAGTGTACAGATTAAAAATATACTTTTAATTAAAGATTGATACATTAAATAGTTCAGGCTACTCTTTTTTCATTTGGTAAAGCCGAAGTACCGAAATTTTTAAGCTTTACACGGGGGGCTAAATCATACTTTGCAGGGGGCGTTTTAAGATAAACACCCTTTAAAGGCCAAAATAGCGTAACTTTTATGTGGTGGCATTAATATTATAGTATTTATGGAAGCTTCTCCGGTGTTTTTTTATAAACTCAGACGGGGTTAACTTAAACAGCTTTTGAAACTGCTCTCTAAAGTATTTGCTGTCATTTATCCCCACCCTGAAGGCGGCTTCATTAATATTTAAATTGGTATTAATTAACAGCTCAGCTGCCTTTCTTAACCTGATAAAACGGATAAAACCATTTATAGACTGCCCTGAGGTAGCTTTAATCTTTTTATAGAGGTTAGAGTGGCTCATTCCAAGATCAGATGCCAGTGTTTTTACATTAAAGCTGTCTTCCATCAGATTTTCTTCGATAATGGTAATGCATTTTTGAAGAAAGCCTTTATCCTCCTGCGATACTTTGTGTGCATCACTCTTCAAAGTTATTTCGTTGTAGAAATAAGACTGGAGATTGGTCCTGTTTTTAATGATACCATTAATTTTGGCCGTAAAAAGCTCTTTATCGAAAGGTTTGCTGATAAAATCATAAGCACCAACTTCAATTCCTTTAAGTTTTACCTCCGGACTAGGATCGCCGGTAAGCAGGATTACCGGAATATGGCTCAGGGCAGAATCTTCTTTAATCGCCTTACAGAGTTCGATGCCGTTTAGGCCATCCATGTTTACATCCGATATGACAATATCAGGCAGGTATTCCTTACAAAGTTTCAATCCCTCTACCCCATTCTCGGCCTTGTAAATTTTGAAATTATCCTGAAAAATGTGTTTTATGTAATCAATAATATCCAGGTTATCATCAATAACCAAAATCGAGTGTAAATCTGAGATGAGCAATTCGAGATTACCCATTTGCTCGGCATCATTATTTTCTTCAGCTTCTTCTTCCTGCGCAATCAGTTCATTTACATAGGTTAGTTCGTTCTGGAAAACGCCATTATGCTGCAAGTTTGGTTCCCCTACCGGAATATCGATCAAAAATATGGTTCCCTTCCCCTGATTGGAACGGAACGAAATTTTACCCTTATGCAATTCCACAAAGTTTTTAGCTAAATAAAGTCCGATACCGAAGCCCATTTTTAGCGATTCGTTCGACATCACCTTATAAAATTTATCGAATAATTTTTCGCCCACATGTGCCGGAATGCCGGGACCGCTATCACTCACTTCAATCTGCACGCGCCTGCCAAGTGTTTTAACACTAAATTTCACAAAACCGCCTTTAGGGGTAAACTTAAGTGCATTCGACAGCAGGTTAAAAAAAACGATTTCGAGTTTGTCTTTATCTGCATAAATATCCAGCTCTTCTTCTTCACATTCAAAAGTGTATTCGATATGATTCTGTTTCGCCAGGTAATTAAAACAAAGAAAAATCTCTTTTGTAAATTTATACAGGTTGATCCTAACAATTTTTAGCGCGTCGTTTTCGCTTTCTGTCTTTCTGAACAGCAATAATTGATCTACCAGGCTTAATAACCTTCTCGAGTTGCGGTACACTACATTTAAATCATTTTTCTCTGTTCCGGCTTCTTTTTTGTTGATGATATCTTTAATCGGATTAACGATTAAGGTTAAAGGGGTTCTAAGCTCATGCGAAATGTTGGTAAAGAAATTTAGTTTCTTCTCATTCAGGTCTTTTTCACGTTCCATTTTAAGGTTGGTAAGTTCGACCTCGTGCTTGAGTCTTCTTTGCCGGTTGCGGTAAGTTTGAAAAAGATAAAATAAAGATGAGCCTAAAATCAGGTAAATGGTATAAGCCCACCAGGTACGGTACCAGGGTGGCAAAACAGTAATGATTACAATCTTTTCGTTATTACTCCAGGCACCTTCAGTATCTGTACTTTTAATGTGCAATTTATATTGGCCCTCATTCAGTCTGGAATAGTAGGCCGTACTTAGTTTATTTACATAATTCCAGTCTCTATCCCAACCTTCGAGATAGTAGGCATAAGAAATCTGATCCTGAAAAGAGAATTCTATTGCTGCATAATCGATAGAAATCACTGCAACGCTAAATGGGATGTCTATTTTTGCTAAATCTACAACTGAAATATTGTGGTAACTTGAATCCTGATCGAGTGGAACATTATTGATCCTAAAATCGGTTAACACGATTTTTGGTACGCGTTTATTTTTCTTAATGCTATCAGGCGAAAACATGCTGAAGCCGCCAATACCACCGAATAAAAAGTTACCGTTCGATAGTTTTAATGCAGCATTGTAATTAAACTGATTGCTCTGTAAACCATCTGTGGCATAATAATTTTTAAAGCTCTGGTGTGTAACATCGAATTTTGACAGGCCATTGTAGGTACTGCACCATAAATTACCTTGCAAATCCTGCAGGATATTCAACACAGAATTACTGGGCAAGCCATCACTTTGGATATATCGCTTTATTTTTTGGGTTTGCGGATTAAAAAGTAATAGACCTCCCCCTTCGGTACCAATCCATATTTGATGGTTAACCCCCTCCTGAATAGCCCTAATGGCAAAGTTGATCTTCGTATACCGGTGTTTTTTATTTATTGGATCGATCTGGATCAGTTCGGTATAGTTCCCTGCCCAGAGCCTGCCTTTCGAATCCTGAAACAGGCTATGGATATCTTTTAAATTGTGGTCAAAAAGTTCAAATTTATCGGCATTTTTATTATAACGGTACAATGCACCGCCTTTAGTGGTACCTACCCAAATATTTTGCTGTTTGTCTTGATAAAGCTTCCAAATATTGATGTCGTAAACACCTTTAAAAGTATTATAACAGTTATAATGAACAAATTTACCGGTTGTTTTATTAAAACGATCTATTCCCCCGTTAAAACTGGCTACCCACACATTGTGATCTGCATCGCTTAAAATACTGGTCACAAAATTACTGGTTAAAGAGTTCGGATCGCCGGTTTTGGCATAATTGGTAAAAGTATTCTGTTTTCGGTTCCAGACACTTAAGCCTCCACCATCAGTCCCGATCCAAATGTTTTTGTTTTCATCTTCACTAAAGGAGAGTACAAAATTGTTAATTAAGGAATTACTTTTTAACGGATCATGCTTAATAGTGGTAAACTGCTCGTTTTCAGGATCAATAATGTTAACCCCACCACGTAAGGTGGCAATCCATTTTCTCGATTCCCGGTCTTCATAAACCTGGGCCACAGAGTTACTGCTCAGTAAACCCTTTTCTTTTCCTGAAGACAGGTAATCCGTTTGTTGTTTTTTCGTATTGTATACCGCAATTCCGCCGCCATCAGTAGAAATCCAGAGTTTTTGTTGCCGGTCAAACAATAACCCCATAATGTTCTCATTACTCAAATGCTGGTTAAACCTGGTAAGGCTGTTTTTGGCTTTATCAAACTGAAAAAGCCCCCTTTCTGTCCCTATCCAAAGTATCTGTCCGGCACCTTTGGTAATGCAGGTTGCCGAACGTACGGCAGTGGTTACTAAACGGAGGGTCTTTCTGTCGCGATCATACCTGCAAAGTCCTACATCCTTAATAAAAAGCCAAAGGTTTTGGTCTTCGTCGATATATAAAGCTTTTACGGTAAAATCGAAATTTTTACCAAACGGTATCCGTTCTGCAACATCACTATTCTTTTTGAGCACGAACAGGCCTTTTTCTTCAGTAGCCACATAAACGGCCAAAGCCTGACTTATGGCTATCGAATTAATGGCATAACTTACTTTATTTTTTACACCTTTATCCAGATAAATCAATTGATGAAACTTGGAATCGGCATAATCATAGTAGGAAATTCCCTTTTGTGTGCCTACCCAAACCCTGTTATTTTCATCCCCGTTCAGGACTGTAATATGATTATTTATCAATGAGTGTTCATCTCCCCACCCATTTCTGAAAACTTTAAAGTGATAGCCATCGTAACGGTTCAACCCATCATAGGTACCCATCCACATAAAGCCATAATGATCTAAATACAAGGAATTTACCACATTATTGGATAAACCGCTTTCTACCCCTAAATATTTGATGGGAACAGCTGTGGGCTGAGCTAAACAAATACCTGTGCCTATACACAAAAAGAGTACGAAGCAAGCAGAAATTTTCTGAAAATTGAGCATAGAAAAAACCGTACCGGACTATACTTGGTAAGAAACGAATATACATATTTTATTAAAACTCCATTGGCTGTTATAGCTTAGGATTATATAGTGAAAACAGTATAACTTCTCATACGCTTAGTGCCTGTTCAAAAAATAAATACGTTACTGTATGCCAAAAAGTGATGAGTGTAATAACCAGGGGCTAATTTAGATCTGATTATCATACTTTCGATTAATGAAAAAACCATTCGAGTGGACTCTGCCATAGCGACTTATTGGTTTGCAGTGATTTAGAACGAAATCTAAGTGTTAGAATGCAGAATAAGCTGGTTGAATGAAATATTAAGAACAAAAATCACTTAACATCAGAATGTCCGAGCTGTTTTGAGGGATTTACTTCATCACGAACGAGCTGTTTTAATTCTTTAATTTCTGGAAAGCGTTGCATCTGCTTTCTATCGAAAATTAGTTTATTGTTAACATAAACAGTAAAAACGCCTGATGTTTCCCCTCGCTGGCGCACGCGTGTCGCGTGTGCCATTTTTACCCCAACTCTTCTAATTCTATCAACCCTTTGCCCCCACTATAATCTATTGCGCTGCTATATTTCCAATGCCAGGCCTCGTTAACAAAACCTGTCGCTACCGGATTATTATACAAATAATCTACTTTTTGCTCAATAACAGCTATACTCCATATAGTTAATATGTCTTTTAAAATGTTGTAGCTTTTATTTCACACATGGCACGCGTGCGCCAGCGAGGGGGGCTATTGAATCAAATATATAATACAATATTTATACCTAATGACTAAAATGGATTTCTACCCTCTTTTTGCCTATCAATTCTATGATTAATTAATTCGGAAAGTGATTTCACAGAAACAGAATGGATCCAATCCGGAAAATTAACGCCTCCTCCAGAATAAAGTCCTTCGTAAACAAGGGGATCTTCGCCTTCATCTAAATAAATAAAAAGAAATTGATCACCTTGATTATAAACATCAACTGCGTAAAATGGTCTTGAAATAATTCTACCTTGTATCGACATAATTCGCCTTACGTCTTCCTGCAATTCTTGTTTAGTATCGAATGTTCCATAATCTAAAACATAACAAAAAGCACCTGCTAAAAACAACAATTCTTTTAATACTTTAGGAAAAGCATTACCGTTATTATATAGTTGTTCTAATGCCGCAATTTCTTCTAAAGCAATAGGCTCGATAGTGAACTTGTATTCTGATTCATTTGGATTAGCGTCCGGATTATCTCTTAAATAACCTAAATATTGAATTTCCATATCGTTAAAATAGAACAGGCCATAGCTGAAAGCAATGACCTGTTAAATCGTATTTTAAAAGCTGAATATTGATAACAAACTATTTTTCATAAACATCACACATATACAAACGTGGGTGTAAGACAAGAAAATTAATTACTTAAAATCTGGTTTAATATTTTAGCAATGTTAAATGCATCATCCACTCCGCGGTGGTGGATGCCTTTTAATGGGATATCCAACATTTTAAGTGCACCTGCCATTCCTTCCTCATGGCCCAATTTATTTTTTAAGGCAAACAAAGTTTTAACATTAATGTGCGATGGACCAAAAGGAAAGCCAACACCCATAGCAGCACATTGACGTTGAAATTGTTTTAAATCGTAAGCGCCAAAACTTGCCCATACCCTTTTTTGAGATACATATTCTTTTCTTAATACGGAACAGGCCTCTCTAAATGATATTCCATCTTTAGCAACCATTTCTGGTGTAATGGTGGTAAGTCCGGTACAAAATGGACTAATAACAGATCGTTCTGGTTTGATCAAGATCCCCCCGTTATCTGTTATCTCTCCAGTTTGTACATCCACTAAACAGATACCAATTTCGATGATATCGCTTTCCATGCCCGCACGGGGTGCTCCTTTCCAACAGGTAGCTTCTACATCAATGATGATGATTTTATCCAACAGGTTTGGCATGGTTTAAATATTTGGGGACTCTGGCAAGAAAGGATAGGCAGAATGATAATAGGGGTGATCATCCCATGGGAACAGTTGCTGTCCCTGGGTATCCAATAAAAACTCTGCTAAACTAGGTGCCTTATAATAATCAAAATAATTGTTGATATCTACAATCGTATTGACATCTCCGTTTTGTTCATAAACTATTCTAAGTAGCCTATCTTTATATTCATCCTCAAATTCATTCAAGTAATAAAATTTAATAGACCTATCTTCAAGAGAATTGGTTATAGGATTAATCCCACCTAAAAATATAAGCCGATGTTTGTTGTCATAAACCTCTTTACTTTTAAATCGTAAAACCCCTTCTTTATTATACTCTTCTATATCCCATAAATTAAAACCATTTTTACTTTCTTTATTAAGATATATTAAACAGCTTTTATTTTCTATAACACTTGTATTTTGTTCAACAATAACTTGTTTATCTTCTCCATCATCTAAAAAATAACTGATGACCGTTTGATTCTTTGTTTTACTACTAATAAAACTTTCTATAGTTTTTATTTCATTGTCTTGGTAAGTTATTTTATTGTACTCATTTAGTTCTTTTACTTGCTGATCAGTTATAAAACTGCCGATACTATTTTTGTATTTAATCTGCATTTTAAATATTATACCAAAGGTGGTAGAAATTGAGCGGTAAGGTAATAATTATACATTTGGTCTGTTAAAACAAATTTTTCCCTGATCAAATGTATGTTGTCTTGATGAAACTCCTCGGTATCATAATCACTCATATAATTAAATTCACAATAAAATAAGCTTCCATCTGCATTATAATGAAATGTACAGTAATGTGTACTTCTTTCGTCTTCGTAGTGTCCTAGATGTTTTGTAGTTTCTTCGAAAATTGGCTGATTTGAAACAATATCAATTCCTTGAAAACATATTATTTCATTATCTTGATCGATCAGAATTTTAAACTCACCTATCTTAATATTTCCTAAATATACATTTGTATTTTCAATTAAATAAGTGTTATAATTTTGTCTTGTAATTATATTGTATCCCACTCCAGATGACGATAATATCCCAATAGCATCCTCTTCCGTTTCATTCTCATCACGATAATAGTTTATCTTTCTTATTTCCTTGTCTTTAAAAATTTCAACTTTTTTCTTTTCTCCATTTGGTAAAATATAAATTTTTTCAAACTTATTAAGTTGGATTGCTTGTTGAGGGCTAATTTCTTCTCCTAAATATTGATATTTCAAATTCATCTTTTTAATTTAAATTAATTTTCTTTTCCGGAGGAAGACTTCTAATCAAATCATCCGAACTGTAAATGTTAAAATCGAATTTTCTATTTGTAGTTACAGGTTGTAAATTTTGAGGAATTGCCTTTAACTCCTGTTTCAAAATATACAATCTATTATTTTCTATCCTGAGCATGCATTCAGGTCTAATTTTACCTTCACTAAATGATGTTTTGAATGCCCAATTCTGGCGCAAGTCTTAGCGTCCCGGCCCTAAGCAGCGGCCTGACTTGTGCCGTGGTTAAACCAATAGATCAATTCCAATCAATCCTTTCCCTCCTTCGTAATCTATAGCACTACAGTATAAATAGTCTGAGGCATTTGCCACCAACCCAGCCTCAACTGGATTATTATGCAGATAATTAATCCGTTCTTCGAACATATTCGAATAAGGATCTAATTCGATGGGATGACCATCCTGCCGCCAAAACTGAAAGTTTTTATTATTGCTGTTTTGTTGCCCGGCTTTAGCAAACAAGTAAAGCATCCATTCTTTTCTGCTTTCAATCGAACAGTCTTTTATTTCCTTTAAGATCCTAACTGCTGAATACTTCTTTAAATCGCGCATAATATTAGCCAATAAATATCCCTCTCTGCTACTCACAATTAAATGTACATGGTTGCTCATAATTACCCAGGCATGCAGATTAAGGCCTTTTTCTTTTCTACAATAAGTTAAACTTTCCAGTAGGAGGTCTGTAAACCGTACGTGTAAAAACATCAATCCAGCCCACAACTGCAAAAGAAACAAAGTATATTGCTGTTGAATCATGAAACTTATATTTTATACTCATGATTAAAGATAAATGATTACAAGAGATAATAAAGCATTTAAAAGCACAAGTCATACAGCGCACCGCCTTGCCCGCTAAGACTTGCGCTAGTAAGGGGTTCTATGCTTGCAGTTCACAACTTTATACTTGCAGTTGGTAGTTCAGAGCCTGCAGTAGTGTTGATTATTTTCGGATTGAGAAAGAAGAGTCAATTGGAGATTGTACAAGAATCTCTTCATTCTCTTAGTATCCATTGATTTAAGTATTGTCCTTACCTGCGCTTTGGCAGTATATTAAGATCAATAATGAAAGCACAAGTCATCCGGCCCCGCTAGCCTCGACACTAAGACTTGCGCTAGTAGGGGGTACGCAAGCAACATTGCCAAGGGCATAATAAACATTATTCAAAAAAGAGATTTTCCCATTTTTTGTCTATTTTCAAATTTAATTCTTTCATTATGCATAAAATTTTTAAAGGAGTATCAAAGTTTCTCTCAACCCTCATTAGAGTTAACTTTCCTCTTTTACTTTGAAAAATAAGACTTGAAAAACTATATCTATTGGCAATTTCATTGAAAAAATTTACATCTTCATCGTTAATTGATTTTGTTAATTTTTCTATTTCTGAAATAATTATGGGGTACATTTTTTTGAAATATAAAAAACCATCTTACAATTCATTTAGGTATTTTTTGACTTCAGCATCTTCAACATATGATAATTTGTTCTTTAGTTTCTCGAATTTTTTAAATTCCAACAGACTCCACTTTTTTTCCTTTAGAATAGGTAATTGCCATTTCTGTTGTTCTTCTCTCCAATAATCATTCTTTGAATGGACTTGATGAATTATTTGTCCGGGAAACTCTACAGCAGTTAATAATCCACCATGACATGCGCCCGTATCTATTCCAATTGTATTATTGTATATTTTGGGATAGTTGCCAATTACGGTATGCCCGTAAACAATAGTCTTTTCCCCAAAATAAAAATCATTCCAAAAAGTATTGGGTTTGAGTTTTGATTGCATATACTTCTCGCCAGCAGTTGAGCCAGACAAAACACTATCATTTTGATCCTCTAATTTTTTATCATATTCCAACGCAGCATGAACAACAATTAAATCGTCAAATTCAAAATAATATCTTTTGTTCTTTAACCATTCTATAAATTCTGGATATTCGTTTTTAAACTGAAGCTTAACAATTTCTTGAGCATAAGAAAGAACTCCATTTAGATGTTTTCTTTCGTGATTTCCCATAAGAATTTTGGCATTGGGTAAATCTCTAAAAAAATGGTATACCTCTAAAGATTTATTACCCCTATCCACAATGTCACCAACTGATATTAACAAATCATGCTCATCAAATGCAATTTTGTCTATAAGTTCTAATAACTCATCATAGCATCCATGAATATCACCTATAACAAATATTCTATTCATTTAAACATTACAAAAATTTACGCAGGAATTAAAGGCTCTGAAAATTGATAATATTTAAAACCCTGCCAAGTAAAGTCCAAATCAGGATCTACACCGATATTTTTGGCATAGAAATCAGTTTGATATTCTTGGGTTTTATTTATAAAAAAGCATGTACCATCTTCATTATAATCAAAAGAATAAATCTCTATTCCATTCTGGTCATAATATCTTTTAATTGTATTAGAATGAATAATTGTATTTGTTTCAGCATTATAGAAATGTCTACAAATTATTTCTTTAGAAGTATGGTGTTCTAAGAATATCTGCTTGTCAATTAAATTACTATTTTGGTAAGCTAAACATTCATATGAGACATAATTACCTAGTTGTGTTGTTATTTGAAAAGAAGCATTTGAATCTAAATTTAATATTGAACTAATTTCATTTTTTGAAGAAAGATTATAAGACGTTCCCAGCAAAACATCTTTTGAATAGCTTTCTATCCAAAGTAAAATGTCATTTTCATAAACTTTGACTTGATAGTTTTCAAGTTGACTTGCTTGTTTAATTGATATTTCATTACCAAGATTATTAGTATATATATGTTTATTGCTCATTTTAAATATGGTAATGTATCAAATCCTTGTTGCATGCTAGCGCGCGTGCCGCGTATACCTTTCCAGAATGCATCGACACAATTAACTGTTGTGAAATTTACAAAGTATAATCCTTTTTTATCATGAAACTTATATTTACGGCTCATTTATTCTATGGAATATGGTTCAACAATAAAAACTTATTTCTTTATGTCATATTTACTCGTTGCCAGATACAATTCAACATACAAAGATAGATTTTAGCTATATTCAATAATATCTTCGATTAAATATAGGAAATAGAATGTTTTTTAATATGATATTTAGCCACTTAGTATCCATAATATAAATATCTTAAAAATCAAAGAAACCGTGGCAATGGCGGTCTTTTAAAATGTTGTAACTTTTATTCTCACACGCGGCACGAGTGCACCAGCGAGGGGAGGAAAGATATAGTAACGAATTATTATTGAGTGTAGACTTCATAGGCGTCTATTTATTCGATAGATAATGTTTATAAGGAAGTGAGTTTAAAAAAAGTTTCCACTCTTCTAAAATATCTAGAAAATCCTGTAAAGGTAGCACCACGTCATCACCTCCTCCCAAATTAAAAATAGCCCTAGCTGGTGGAGAATATATTTCGACTATTTCCTCATAACTACCAATAATGGTATAGCCATTAGTGTTAGAGTTAAAAGCATTGAGGCTTATTATTTCATCTATAACCCAATCAACGCCCCTTGGACCAAGGGAGTCCATGAAATTAGCCACAATTGCATAGATGGTTGAATCATTCGATTTGAAATCAGAATAAACATTAGGGATTTTTGTTCCATCATCATTCGGTATCACTCTAAAATTTAGATGATATTGTTTCGCTTTTTTCATATATTTTTCTTTACAACACAAATTCGAAATAACTGTAATGATCATTAAATGCATTCTGAAGATTATACCTATGATAATTTCCCCTCGCTGGCGCACGCGTGCCGCGTATGCCATTTTTACCCCAGCTCTTCTAATTCTATCAATCCTTTGCCCCCACTATAATCTATTGAACTGCTGTATTTACAATGTCAAGACTCGTTAACAAAGCCTGTTATTACTGAATTATCATGCAAATAATCTGCTTTTTGCTCAATAACAGCTGTACTCCATAATTCTATTAGCTTATTATCATCAATTGATTATTTTATATCAGAGTGTCCAAGATTCATGCTTGGATTCACCTCATCTCGAACGAGCTGTTTTAATTCTTTAATTTCTGGAAAGCGTTGCATCTGCTTTCTATCGAAAATTAGTTTTTCGCCTACATGAACAGTAAAAACGCCCGATGTTTCACTGGGGATTAATGTTACCCCCTTTATATCCTCGACAAAAGTGGTTAAAATTTCTTGTGCCAGGTAAGCAGAGCGTAACATCCAGCCACATTTTGGGCAGTAGGTGATATTAACAAGTGGTTTTTCCATTTTAACTTTTTTACAAGGGTACAAAAAAATCTGGATGGAGAGAAAATGGTCTTACGCCTGAGTAAGCATCAGGATTCATTTGCATTTGTTAGCAACTATCTTCTTATTATCTCGGATGCTGTTATTCAACCCTGAACAAAATGAACCAAACAAGTATATTCCATTAAAGGTTATCTAAAAGAAAAAAGGGTAACCACATCCATGTTTACCCTTTTTCAATTTTCCCGTGTTAAAGGAACTATAAGTACATCAATAAAGCATTTTTTGTTTGCTTTAGCTATATAATCATACACATTTAATCTGAAAACAGATGGCAGATTACGGTCTTATTTAAAATAAGATCCTTTTATGTTGCGCTCAAATCGCCCTTTAATTTGTCGCTAATGACCTCCTGAAAGTAGAAGTGAACCATTAATTTAGCCTGTATGAACAAGAATGCTTTAACAGCTGCAATTGAGATAAACCAACCGGTTGAGCTGGTATGGGAAATCTGGAATGAACCCCAACACATCATGAAGTGGAATGCTCCGTCAGATGAATGGATCAACAAAAAAATTGAAAATAACCTGGTATTAGGTGGTGGTTTTTTATATGCTATGGCCAGAAAAGACGGAACCGAAAGTTTTGATTTTAGCGGAACGTATACCGAAATTATTGAGCACGAACGAATTGCTTATACATTAGATGATGGCCGGCAAAGCCTGATCACCTTTACAGGAAATAACCCTGTTATACTTACCGAAATCTTTGAGCCTGTTGCAGATCTTGATTTCGCTATGCAACAGGCGTTTTGCCAATCGGGGCTGAACCAGCTTAAAGCGTATGCGGAATCAGCCCTATAGATTTTTACGCTTTCTTTTTGCGCTTTTTCCCTTTTTTCAACCAGATGATAAAACCGGTAACCGGCAAACTTGCTGCCACCAAAGCCGCTAAAAAAGAAAGAATTTTACCCGGAAGCCCCAATAGCCTGCCTGTGTGCAGATCGTAATTGGTAGCTTCAATCAAATCGGCGCCGTTAAAATCTTTATACAGTTTGGCCCTGATCATGGTGCCTGTAGCTTCCTCGTAAAAAAAGGTATTCTGCCTGCGTGCCCAACGGTACGGGTAAATCATTCTTAACCGCAGCTCACCCTTACCGCGCAGCGAAAAACTGGTGGAAATAGCTCCGGGATATTTCGTTTTGGCTTCGGTATAAATTTTATTGTAGCGTATAAATAACGGATCGATATGAGCAGGCTTAGCTGAAACAATGGTTTTGCCCTGCCCCAATTTACTTCCGGTAAAAAAGCTGGCTGCATTTTTCACTTCCTTAAAAGCAAAGTACAAACCGCTCAAAGCAGTAATCAATAACACAACTGATGCATAAAAGCCTAAAACATTGTGTAAATCGTAATTAAGGCGTTTAAATGATGCTTTTCTTTTAATGGTTAAGGATTGTTTTAATAAGCGCATCTGTCCGGGAAACCAGAGAATCAGTCCGGTGATGAGCATCAGCACAAAAATCACCACCGACCATTGTACGATAAACTTACCGGTTTTACCTAACAATAGCGAGGTATGGATATGTTCTACAACCTGGAGCCAATCTTCTCCTCCTCTTTTTATTAACGTGGCATCATAGGGGTTAAAATAGTAAACTTTTCCCTTTTTACTGGTAAGTTCGACTGTTGCATTTGGCAGTGCATCTTCAATTCTGATCAGCCTTAATTCATCTTTAGGCGAAAGTTTTTCGAATCCCGAAATAACTTTATCTAAACCTATAAAAGGCTTCTGTTGGAGACTTACATAGCGGTAATCTTTTTGCGTTAAATCCCTGATTTCTTCTTCAAAAACATAAAGTGCTCCGGTAATACTGATGATGATGACAACCAGTCCGGTTGCCAGGCCTAACCATAGGTGGATGTTCCTGATGGCATTTTTAAACTTCCTGTTCTTCATTATTTAAAAAGCATAACCCAGCGACAGGTTAAATCTGCGTCCATTACCCCTAACATAATTTACATTGCTACCATAAAACTGCGAAATAGCAGGATAATAAACTTTATTCAATAAATTTTCTATTCCTAGCGTTAGTTTTAACGGTTTTGTAACCTGGTATGCTGCCGCCACATTAAATAAATTGAAGGCTTTTACCGGACCTTCGCCAATTAAATATTTACCGGCAGCATTGGTTTTAAAACGGTCGCGATTTCCTACACGCATCCAGTTTACGTCTAAACTCAAGTTTTTAATGCCCGAATACTTCAGGTAAACCGTAGTTTTTGATGGCGGAATACGGGTAGTGTTTAAGTACACATCTTTCTCCCCGTTAAAATTGCCATCGTTATCTACATCGCCTTTACCCTCTACTTGTGCATAGTTACCTCCGATACTCAGCTTCTGTAAAACCTGATAATCTGCCTGGATTTCAAATCCATATACACGCTCGGGGATACGTTGAGAAATATAAGTACCATTTACCTCTAACAGGTTGGCTCCCAGCTTAGAAGTGCTGTAATAATAAGCTGCACTGAAATTCAGCCGACCTATACTGCTGCTAAAACCAGCTTCATAATTATTTACAATAATTGGTTTGGTTTCTAATTGCGATAAGGTATTGCTTTTTGCCGCCCTTAATACCCTGCCTAACTCAAATACGGAGAACGATTGCGCATAACTGATAAAAGGATTAAAAAACCTGAATTTCGAATAACGTGCTCCGGCATTAAACACCAAAGCATTGTAATTTAATTTACCGCCCTGTACGGCTATGCTTCCTGCACCGTTTGCACCGGTAGCCAGGGTGTTAAAATCATCTACATCAATGTTAATATTTTCGATCCTCAGGCCTCCTTTTATCGTTAAATCATTGATTAATGTCGCAGAAGCCTGCAAATAGGGTGCAAAGTTCACCATATTCATATTAGGCACCCATAAACGACCATCGGTTAAACTTTGAGCAGTTTTATCGTTCATTAAATCCAAACCATAGTTCAATTGCAGAGGTACCCGATCTGTAATGCTAAGAGGTGTATTCAGGTTTACCCTAGCCCCCTTTTTGGTAGAGGTAATGGCCGATTGCCCCCCTCCGAAAAATGATGCCGAGTTCGAATAAATGGTATAAAAGTCCTGGTAATATACATTGGCCGTTAAATCGGTTCTACCGAAAACCTGCTGATGGGTATATTGTAAATTGGCATTATGGTTAAATCTTGTCCCTTCATCTTCCCCCAATCTTGTCCCATAGATACCAATGGCTGGCGATTGACCATAAACACCCTCTTTGGTGATGTATTTAGAATGTTGTCTGGAGCTGAAATAATTATACATCACCTGCAAACGCTGTTTTGGGTTAAAGTTGTACCCAAGCTTTACAAAACCGTTATAAGACCTGGTTTCACCCAAACCGTATTCAGGCGAGATCACCAGCCCCTCCGCATCGCGATAAACGCCGGTTTTTTCGAACATCCCACTTACCAGGTAATCAAATTTACCTGTTTTACCATAAAGCTGTTGCGAAAAACGGTAGCCAATGGTGCTATCGCCTTTTAAGTTTCCAGTAATTCCGGCCTGAGAATACCCTCCGAATGATTTTCCATCGTCGGCTTTTTTGGTAATGTAATTAATTAAACCACCTTCTGCTCCATTACCGTAAATTGCGGTGGCACCCTTAATTACTTCAACACGCCCGATAACTAAAGGATCTATACTGCGGATATCCCTTCCTCCTGCCCTTAGTGGAGTAGACTGCGGAATACCATCAATTAATACCAAAACGTTTCTACCCCGTAAAGTCTGACCGGAGTTACCCGTTTGATTGGTAGAAAAACCTAATCCCGGTACACTGTAAGAAAGTATGTTCGCCAAATTCGGACTAATGGCCGATTGAGTATTCAATTCCTTAGCAGTAAGCACCGTGACCGACGATGGTGTTTGCGATAACGACTCAGGCCTCCTGCTTGCCGAAACAATTACATCATTTAATCCTTCAGCCTGTTCTTTTAAAACAAATGTTATCCTTGTTGTATCATTTGCAACAACAGATACCTCCTGTTCAAATTGGTTGTAACCTGTAACCGAAACTTTAACCTGTTGGTTCCCGGCAGGAACAGCATGTAATTTAAATGCACCTGTTTTGTCGGAAGTGGTTTTAAGATGCTGTTTTTTAACCTCTATATTGGCAAAAGGTATACTATTTCCTAAAGAATCTACAACTTTTCCACTAATTATTCCCTTCCCTGTTTGGGCGAAGAGTGAAACGGCGGATAGCATCATAAAAACTGTGGCAAAAAATTGTACGTACGGATGTTTCATTAAAATTATAAAATTTCGGCAAAGCTAACATTATTTAGACTTGTTAAAAATAATAACTCAAAAAAGATTGCCATTGGTGTTTAATCATTCATCATTTTAAAATAAATAAGGCATAAGATTTATTTTATTTGATATTTGCGTTAAACCATTTTGATTAAAAACATGTTGGAAACAAAGATGAAATATGCATTGATAACCGGAGCCAGTAAAGGTATTGGCAAATCTATGGCCATTGCACTGGCCAAAAGAAAAATCAACCTGTTGCTTATTTCACGCTCTGTTGATGAGCTGAATGTTTTACAAACCGCTCTTAAAAACCAATATGGGATTGAAGTACATAGCTTAGCGATAGACCTTAGCCAAATTGAAGCCCCTAAGGCCGTGTTAAACTGGGTAATGGAAAACAATTATGCCACTCATATTCTGATTAATAACGCGGGATATGGCTTGTGGGGAAAATTTGGAGAACTGGATTTAGCTACTCAGCTAGAGATGTGTCAATTAAATATGACTACTGTAACGGCATTGTGTCATTTATTGCTTCCGCTACTGTCTACAGAAAAAAAAGCATATATACTTAACGTTTGCAGTACCGCGGCCTACCAGGCGGTACCAACCTTAGCCATCTATTCTGCTACAAAAGCCTTTATTCTATCATTTACAAGAGCGCTAAGGTTCGAATTAAAGGATGGCCCCGTTTCGGTGAGCTGCCTGAGCCCTGGTCCTGTTGATACGGGTTTTGCACAACGTGCAGGTTTGGATGCTTTTAGCAAAATGGCTGAAAAGTTTAACATGCAGCCAGACAAAGTAGCCGAAATTGCCATTAAGGGCCTATTCGCCGGGAAAGCTGAAATTATTCCGGGTTTTACCAATATCATCAGTGTATATGCCAACAGGATTTTACCAAAAGGATTTATCGAAAAAATGGCCGCAGGTATTTACAAAACTTAATCTTATAGTTCAGCTATAGCTAGTTATTTTTCATTAAATCAACTGTATATAGTTAGGTTTATAATTTAATACCATTGCCTTGTTTTGTGTCTTTTCGTCCCGTACATCCTTATTTATTCCATTGGTGTCTTACCGGTCGAAATAGAATCAGGAAATGAGCATGCAGTAGTTCTTGGTGGTGTGTAGTCCCGCTTTACGCTTTACTCCGTTGCACTTCGTGTTCGCTGCAATCCCTTAGGTTTGAATATTCTTAAAAATATTTAAGATTTACATTAAAACCTTAACGGCAGTGCTGCACTTTGCTTCGCGATCTAGGTTAAAGACCTAAAACCCGTAACAGAGCACTGCCGTTT
>NZ_JBHULL010000003.1:0-579976 GCF_042684385.1 Pedobacter vanadiisoli
ATGAGTATATTAGTTATTATAACAATAAAAGGATAAGATTGAACTTAAATGGAATGAGCCCGGTTGAATACCGGGCACAAGTCTTAAATAATTAATAAGTTTGTCCAACTTTTTGGGGGCAGTCCACAATTGGGGGCTTTGTTTTTTACGGAAATTTATTCTCTTAAATATTTTAACTATTAAATTAGTTTGTTTATCATTGCACGCTTTTACTTGCCAATCAGGTAAAATACACTGAAAATAAAAACAATTCTAACAAACAGTTCTCAAAAAACAAATGAAAAAATTAGTACTATCTTTATTAACAGTTGCAGCCTTAAGTACTGCAGCATTAGCTCAAAACAATAAGTTGGTTAAATTTGGTGTAAAAGCAGGTTTGGCATTTCCAAATATGACTTTCTCGGCTGGTAATGCATCATTTAGTTATGGCACAAAAACCTCTTACTACGTTGGTGGGACAGTAGAATTCGAATTATCTGATCTGGTGTCAATTCAACCAGGATTAACCTTTATCAATAAAGGCACAAAAATTAACAGCAGCAGTTTTGGATTTGACAATGATGACTTTCTGACTGATATTAATGCCACGTTAAATTTCAAATATCTTGAATTACCTGTTAATGCCCTTGTGAATTTCAAAGTGGCTAATTCGGGGAAATTATTTGTAGGCGCAGGTCCTTACTTCGCTTATGCTTTGAGCGGTAATGTTAAAATGGGTTCAATGAAAGAAAAAATCGAATTCAAAGATTCAGGTTTTAACCGTAGCGATTTCGGATTGAATTTTTTAGCTGGTTTTCAGTTGAATAATGGTTTAAACATCCACGCTGGTTATGGCTTGGGTTTAAGTAATATGGCTAACGACGAAGAAGCACAAGATTTTGATGCATCAATTAAGCATAAAGTATTTACAGTTGGATTAGGTTTTTCTTTCTAAAATTGTAATCAAAACCTGAGGCCTCTGATGAAAATCAGGGGCTTTTTTGTGTAAACACTTTTGGCAGCCTGATTATTTGCCATTAATATCATAATAAACTGTTAACCATCGGCCATTTTACCATTAACCCGGCTAAGCTAACGAAAAAATATTTCTTAACTTCGGCATTTTAATTTAACTATGTACGCAGTTTTTAAACGCGAGTTATTCAGTTTCTTAAGTTCGATGGTTGCTTATATTACCATTGCTATTTTTCTATTGGTTTCTGGTCTGTTGCTTTGGTTTTTCCCCGATACATCGATCCTTGATTATGGTTATGCCGAACTTGATGGTTTTTTCAGTTTAGTACCTTATCTTTTCATGTTTCTTATTCCTGCCGTTACCATGCGCTCCTTTGCCGAAGAAAGGAGAGAGGGAACCTTCGAGCTTTTAATTACCAGGCCCATCCAAATCTGGCAGATAACAGTGGCAAAATACCTGGCGAGCCTGGTTTTGGTATTATTTGCCTTAATACCGACCTTAATTTATTACTATAGCATTTCTAAACTGGGTTTTCCTGAAGGAAATATCGATTCAGGATCGGTTATTGGCTCTTATATCGGTTTGTTTTTGCTGGGGGCCGCTTTTACTTCCATCGGCATATTTTCTTCAGCGTTGACCAAAAACCAGGTGATCGCCTTTGTTATCTGTGCTGCTTTATGTGCGTTTTCCTTTTTGGGTTTCGATTATACCAGTCAGATTGCTGCCCTTCAGCCTGTTGAAAGTGTAATAGCCAACCTGGGTATCAATCAGCATTACACCGCCATTAGCCGTGGCGTTTTAGATACGAGGGATTTGATTTACTTCATTACGTTTTCTGTTCTGTTTTTGCTGATTACCAAATTAATCGTAGGAGGGAAAAGATAATGAAGCCAAATAATAAATGGATTACATTTGTTGTAGTAATCGCCGTATTGATATTGATAAATATTCTTGGTGCTCATATTTTTCACCGGTTTGATTTTACGGCTGATAAGCGCTTTACCCTGAGCGAAAAAACAAAAGCTTTGCTCCAAAAAAATGAAAAACCCATAGTCGTTACTGTATTTTTAAAGGGTGAACTGCCACCTGCTTTTAAACGTTTACAGGCTGCAGCAAGCGATATCTTATCTGATTATAAGGCTTATTCAAAAGCAGATTTCAAGTTGGTTTTTGTTGATCCCTTGGCAGGTTTAAATACGAAGGAACAGGATACGGTAATCTACAACCTTGCTCAAAATGGCATTGAGGCTACCCGGACAACCCTAAAAACAGAAAGCGGCTCAACAGAGAAACTGGTTGTTCCCATGGCGATGATAGAAAGTAATGGCAAGCAAATGCCTGTTAAACTGCTTCAAAATTTCAATGTGGTTGGTGGTTATGAAGAAAATATCAACCGCTCAATCGAAAACCTCGAATATACCTTAACCTCCAGTTTAAAAAAAGTGATCAACGGTTATAATCCGAGGATCGGTTTTACCGAGTCGAACGGGGAACTGTCTGATTTACAGTTGTATGATGCGAGGGTCACATTAGCGAATAATTATGTGGTGGGCAGGGTCGATTTAAACACCATTACCAAAGAAGGACTCGATAAGCTGAACATGCTGGTAATTGCCAAACCTAAAAAACCTTTTACTGAGACAGAGAAATACAAAATCAATTATTTTGTAATGAAAGGCGGAAGGGTGCTCTGGAGCATTGATCAGGTTAATGCAGAGCTGGACAGCTTAAGGGGTAGAGGTGGGCAAATGGCTACAAATAATAACCTTAATCTTGATGATATGCTTTTTATGTATGGCGGAAGGATTAATTACAATATTATTGCCGATCCGGCAAATAGTGCCGAAATTCCGGTTTCAACAGGGGCCGTTGGCGGACAGGGCCAGATGCAATTGCTGCCATGGATTTATTACCCGATTTTACTTCCGGATACCATTCATAGCGTAGTTAAAAATTTGGATGGCATAAAATCTGAATTCCCGAGTACGGTAGATACGATAGGGGTGAAGGGCATAACTAAATCGTATATATTAAGCACTTCTCCTTTTAATAAAGTGTATAATACCCCAAAGCCTTTTAGCTTACAGATGATCGGAGAAAAATTAGATCCAAGGGCATTTCAGAGCGTACCACAAAACGTTGGAATACTATTAGAAGGAAATTTTCCATCGGTATTTGCCGGGCGACCTCTTCCTGCAGGCATTGCAACGCCTTTTACTACGGCATTAACCGGTAAACCCGGTAAAATGATGATCATTGGGGATGGCGATATATTTAAAAATCAGGTTTCTGAAAAAGATGGTTCCCCTTTTCCGTTGGGTTTCGACCGTTATACTCAGCGTGTATTTGGAAATAAGGCCCTTCTGCTAAATGTGGTTGATTATTTTACCGATGAAGATAACCTGATTGCGCTGCGGAACAAAGAAGTAAAGATCAGGTTATTGGATAAAGCCAAAATTAAGCTCGAAAAAACCAAATGGCAGTTTATAAATGTTGTGGCGCCCTTGTTATTGTTAATATTCTTTGCGATTTTTCAACATTATTACCGCAAATACAAGTACGCTAAATAATTTTTATATTTTTGAAGAAGACTAAATAATATCATGAGATTTATTGTATCCACATCAACTCTATTAAAACACTTACAAACCGTTAATGGTGCATCAAGCAGCAGTACGGTTTTACCTATATTAGAAAATTTTCTCTTCGAAATTAAAGATGGAAACTTGACTATCTCTGCTACTGACCTTCAGACCAGTATGACAACTGCTTTGGCCGTAGAATCAAAAGAGGAAGGCAAAGTGGCTGTTCCATCTAAAATTTTATTAGATACACTTAAAACATTGCCAGATCAACCGATCGCATTTAATATCGATGACAGCACTTTTGCGATCGAAATTAGTGCCGGAGATGGTAAATATAAATTAAGTGGCGAAAATGGTGATGATTTTCCGAAGATCCCTGTAGTGGAAAACGCGTCTTCTGTGAACCTGCCTGCATCAGTTTTAACTGAAGCGATTACAAAAACTATTTTTGCGGTAAGTAACGATGAGTTGCGCCCGGCCATGACTGGTGTATTCTGTCAGTTATCTCCTCAGCACATTACCTTTGTTGCTACTGATGCACATAAATTGGTGAGATACCGCCGTACAGATAGTAAGGCAGATAAAGCAACATCATTTATTCTGCCTAAAAAGGCCTTGACGCTTTTAAAGGCTGCTTTACCATCTACAGATATCAACGTATCGGTAGATTATAATGCAACAAGCGCTTTCTTCAAGTTCGAAAACATCAATTTGGTGTGTCGTTTAATAGACGAACGTTATCCAGATTATGAGGCAGTAATTCCGACAAACAATCCTAACAAGCTAATTATAGACAGAGGTTTGTTCTTAAATACACTTCGCAGGGTAGTTATTTTTGCGAATAAAACTACCCATCAGGTAAGGTTAAAAATTAGTGGTAGCGAATTAAATATCTCTTCTGAAGATTTGGATTTTGCAAACGAAGCGCACGAACGTTTAAGCTGCCAATATGATGGCGAAGATCTGGAAATAGGCTTTAATGCACGTTTTCTGATCGAAATGTTAAGTAATTTAAGTGGCGATGAAGTGACCTTAGAACTTTCTACCCCTAACAGGGCGGGTCTTTTAATCCCACAAACCAATGATGAAAATGAGGATGTTTTAATGTTGGTAATGCCTGTGATGTTAAACAACAGTTATTAAAAACCTACCACTATTTAGTTTTTTATAAAAGAATGGCTTGGTTTTTGACCGAGCCATTCTTGTTTACAAACAAAACAATCTTATGAAAATCTATACTAATCTCTCTAAAGTCTCATTTCTGTTTTTTGTGTTGGGTAACCTATGTCTGTTATCCTGTAAAAAGAATAACCCCAACGAAATTGTTAAAGGGGAAGCCAAAATAAAAGTGGTTAACGCATCGCTGGCCAATGTACAGCAGGATGTTTATTTAGATAATGAAAAACTAACCACTTCTACTCTAGCTTTTGGAGAAACCAGCGGATATATAAAAATACCTTCGGGCAATAGAAGTGTTTCTTATATGGGAACAAATAATGCCACTACCGAAGCCTCCTTAAACTTTACACCATCTATAACCTATACTACTTTCTTGGTTACCAATAAAAAAGGCGAATTGGAAATTGTTAGTTATGAGGATAATCTAAGCAATTCAGAATCAACCAAAGCTAAAATTAAACTGATTAGCCTGACCCCTAATTTTACTACTGGAATCAATGTGATGGTAGAAGGCGGTACCCAGTTTGTTAATGGACTAGCTTTTAAAGAAGCGTCTAACTATTTTACAGTAGATACAGGCTTCAATTTAAAATATACTGTAGTAGGTTCCGGTAATGTTAAAACCATCAAAAGTACAGACTTGGAAGGAGGGAAGATATATACCATTTGGTTTAGTGGTACTACTGCTGCAACATTATCCGCAAATATCATTACTGATAATTAATTTCAAAGTTTAATATGCTTTCTGCTATCTTTACGTTTTATTAGCATAGGCGATTTGATATGAAAAATACAGTATTGTTTTCCAGAATATTCTTCCTTTTTGCATGCGTTTTTTTGATCAGTTCCTGTATCAAAAATAATAATTTCATTAAGGGAGATGCGAAAATCCGTTTTTTTCAAGCCGCCTCAACCGATACCACGCAAAATTTTTATTTAAATGGGATACAGATTGGAAATTCAGTAACCTATAATGCAAATACCAGTTATGTGGTTATACCTGGCGATTCTGTTTTTAAAATCACAAGTAGAAATATAGGCACTGGTGTAGATGTTACTACATTGGCAGATCAAAAATTTAAAATTGGTCAAAACTATTCTGTTTTTTATCTTAAGGAAGCAATTGATAAGCAAGCTAAGTTAAAGGTATATCAGGATGATGTAAAACCAGATATTGATTCTGCTAAATTAACTTTTTTGAATCTGGGTTATACACTCGGATCTAAAGTTGTGATTACAGATAGCACAAATACGGCCGCACCAAAAGAATCTTTAATTGGTTACGGTGAGAGTAAAACTTTTAAAGTAAAAGTTAATAAAAATATGAAGTATGCGTTTAAATTGTCTACTCCTACACCAACAAACCCGCCACCTGTAGTAACACGCTTAGATTCTTTAAGTATTAATAATGGAAGAGTTTACCTGATCCTGCTGGATGGTGATAAAAAAGGTGAGCTTAAAAACCGCATCGTACCTTCCAACTAATTATTTATTGCAATTTAAAGCATTTAATCCCTTTACTATTCATACTTTTGCCCAAAATCAGATAAATTGGAATTACTACAGCAGCTTTTAGATTTTATTCTTCACATCGATGTTCATTTAGCAGAGATTGTTAACGAATACCGTACCTGGACCTATCTTATTTTATTCCTGATCATTTTTGCCGAAACTGGTTTTGTGGTTACGCCGTTCCTCCCTGGCGATTCGTTGCTTTTTGCCATGGGGGCTTTAATTGCAGGCGAACATGAGACAGGTTTAAGTATCTGGATTATGCTCCTGATATTAATTGTAGCCGCAATTTTAGGAAATACCGTAAATTATAAACTCGGAAGTGTTTTAGGCGCAGGTGTATTTAAAGAAAATAATAAGATTTTGAAGCTTAAATATTACCACCAATCGCACGAATTTTTTGAGAAACATGGAGGTAAGGCCATTATGTTGAGCCGGTTTTTGCCTATTTTCAGAACCATTGCTCCTTTTGTGGCCGGGATAGCTAAAATGCCTTTTGGCCGTTTTACCTATTATAACATTATTGGTGGTGTAACCTGGATTTTTGCCTTATTAATTGGTGGTTACCTGTTAGGGCAAATTCCTGTAATCAAAAATAACTTCGAACTTGTAATCATCTTTATTGCTGTAGTTACTTTTGTTCCGGCCATTTGGGCGGCTATCAAAAGCCGTTTAAAACCTAAAAAGATTGAAGAAATTATTGAAGGAGAGGATACCAGGTCATAATTATAGTTCCCTCCCAAAAATGGGATTGTTTTGATATTTCATTTCCATCTCTTCAATTTCTTTTTTTTCATCAGGTAATAACGGTGTTCTGATCAGGTTTTTAAGCACCGGCTGACCCGCATCAACCCAGGCAGAGTACCAAAACGAACCTATGGTTAATATAGCGGCACGCATCTGTTTTTCGACCATATTGTTCATCTTATCATGATAGGCTTTCGAATATTCTTTAGAGTATTGTTTGAGCACGGTATTGTTGCGTTCCGAAAAACTGTACTTTTTACGGGAAGGAAATGATGCGTTCAGTTGAGCTTCGAAAGTTAACACGGTATCCACTAAACTATGCGTGTGTTTAACGGTTTTCCAGATCTCTTTTAAAGGGTCATCTATATAATTCGCTTTACCAACAACAAAATTATAATGAATTGAAAACAACTCGGGTAAGCGACTTTCCCAAAAAGCATGGATACCAACCTGATTGGTTAGTTGCCCATTATGGTTGGCGGTAGTGTGTAAAGGAACATGAGCATCGCCAATGTAATGTCCAAGGTCTGCAGAATATTTCAGAATTTTTAATGAATCGTGCGTTTTAAAGGCTTTTACTAGTGAATAATAGCTGCGCTGTACCTGCCAGGGTATAATGCCATCGGTATTTAGCTTTTTTTGCCCGTATTTAGCAAGTGCAACGTCCCATTTTTCGGGAATACTATCAATATTTTTCTCATAGTTCTCCACGTCAAGATAATGCCGGGCTGCTTCGAGCGTGTCAGCATACCTGCGTTTGTCAGCGTCAACTGCATGTTCGGTAATATACTTGATATTCCTTTTATAGAAACCAATCATGGGGGGAGGCAAAGTGAAAACAGCAAGGTTGTTTATCCTTTGATGTGCAAAGAAGCCCCAGGAAGTACAAAGAAAAATAGGGATGATTAACGCGGTTAAAATCGTTAATCTTTTCATATCACCAAGATACGAAAATTTCTTTATAATTCCTGGGGAGAAAGCTTTAAAATTAAGCGTTTTCGAGTGTGGCTATATCAATCTTTACCATCTGCATCACTTTCTCCATCACTCTTTTGGCCCTTTCCGGTTCTGCCATCAATTCTCCCAGGTTGGAAGGTACTATTTGCCATGAAAGACCAAATTTATCCTTTAACCAACCGCAAACGCTTTCCTCTCCGCCATCTTTGGTAAGGGTATTCCAGTAATAATCAATCTCATCCTGGCTATCGCAGTTTACCATAATGGAAATGGCTTCATCAAATTTAAATTTCGGACCGCCATTTAAGCCCATAAATTTGTTTCCGTTTAATTCGAAGGTAACCACCATAGGGGTAACTTGTGTAATTTTTGAATCTTTAAAAACGGAACAATAGTAATTTGCTGCTGCCTCGGCTTGTCCATCAAACCAAAGGCATGTTACAAGTGGTTTTGCCATTTTATATCTGGGTTTTGTTATGGCACAAGTTAGACAAGATTTTTGGGCTGTATAAGGTTTAAAAGTGACGATTTAAGGGGGCAATTTGGACAATCATTTGTTCTTAAACGGCTAAAACTAAGCGCCAAATTGTGACAAATGATGATCCAGGTGTTTATAGAACATATTGTTCCATTCGGTTTTAGCTAATGGGCCAAATGAATGTGATTCTTTACCGTGGAAATAATCTTCACCAAGTTGTTGGGTTTGATTAATGTAATTGATTAAGCGTGTTTTCTCTTTTTCGAAATCCTTTTCGCCTTTCATAATAAACTGTGGTGCAGTCTGGTTATTTTTAGGATAAGGCTTCTCGTTTACTACCTTGCTTTTTACCAGTTTTTTTAAAATAAACTTCGTAATTGGCCCGGGTTTTGGATGAATGTTGTCGTAAACCATTTCGTAAGTTACATTGCAATGTGCCAACATTTGTGCAACATTCATTTTGCCCCAAAGTTGAGTGGTAGCAGGAGTTAGCCTATTAATTCTTTCAATAATTTCGCTGGTTATCGCAGGTTGAAAAATATTCTTCATGGTTTCTTTTATCTGGTGTGTAATTACTTTCCTAAATATAAGAATGTATTTTTATAAGGTTTCGGGAATTTTGAAAATGAACCGAAGAATGCCCTTATCCATGTCGAATTTCTGTTAACTGGTTTGTTTGATTAATTGATTTATATTCAATGGATTATGTTGGTTTTTTGCCAGCCGAAAGAGTAATTGAAATGTAACTAAGATGAGTGCATTTAAGTGTTTTGTAAAGAGAAACAAGACTTAATCTATTTCTTTAATGCTTCTCTCACTTTCGGTGCAATTTTCGTCCCAAAAATCTCTATTGATTTCATCATTGCAGCGTGAGATGGTCCGCCAACATCCATGTGTGCTGAAAAACGCGTTAAACCAAAGGTTTCTTCCATGGCTAATATCTTCTCTACCGATTCGTTCGCATCACCAATAATTAAAGCGCCGCTACTGCTTCTGCCACCATCAAACTGATTTCGTTGATAAGGTGGCCAGCCACGCGATTTACCAACCCTGTTCATCTGGGCAGAATAAAGCGGATAATAATAATCAGCAATTTCGTTACTGTTTTCGCCAAATAAGGAATGCATATGAACGCCAACTTCAAACTTGTTCATATCGTGTCCATAGGCTTGGTAAACTTTTTTGTAATACTCAAAAAGCGGTTTAAATTGTATAGGCTGACCTCCTATAATGGCAAACATTACAGGCAGTCCCAATCTTCCGGCACGTTCTACCGATTCAGGCGTTCCACCAACGGCAACCCATATTTTTAAGTGATCGTTTACAGCTCTCGGTAATATTTCCTGGTTATTCAGTTCGGGTCTGAATTTGCCTTTCCAGCTGATTTTAGGTGATGTATTGATTTTAAGGAGCAAATCTAATTTTTCTTCGTAAAGCTGATCATAATCGCGCAGGTCGTATCCAAATAATGGGAACGATTCGATAAAACTTCCCCGGCCAGCCATTAATTCGGCTCTTCCGTTCGAAATTAAATCTATCGTTGCAAAGTTTTGATACAGTTTAACGGGATCTGATGAACTTAAAACTGAAACGGCGCTGCTTAATTTAATGTTTTTGGTTATTGTAGCTGCAGCGGCCAATATAATCTCAGGACTGGATACGGCATAATCGGGACGGTGGTGTTCGCCGATTCCATAAAAATCTAAACCAACTTCGTCCATTAGTTTTATTTCTTCTATAATTTCCTGAAGTCGTTGTTGTGCGGGCTGGATTTCTCCATTTGCATTGATCTGCAGATCGCCAAACATTCCGATACCTAATTCCATATTGCTAAATAATTTTAACAAAGATAATGGATGAAGGGAAAGCAGATTTTGATGTATGGTAAGAAATTTATGAACCGGAGCGTTTACCCAGTGTTTTTAGAATGGTTTCCAATTCATGATTGGGATAATCGAAGTTTGTGGATTCTATTTTAAATTTTCTGCCATTTTGTAAAATGATGTTGATATAGGAATGTCTTCAGCGGCCAAATGATTAGACTCGATTATAGCGAGCACGGAGTGCAACGAAGTAAAGTGTTAAGCAGGACTATGGGAGCCGATGTGCATGGTTTTTGCTTTCCAAAAAAGTTAGGAATGAAGATCTTAGGCATTTGAACCATATAAGGTATACACGACCATATCAGCTTATGCCTGGAAAGATTCTGAAACAAGTTCAGAATGACGTATCTGTGGAAGCAAGATCAGGGATGAGGCAACTATATTCTGAACGCTGTTAAACTAAAAACTGCCAACTGAAAACTGTTTAAGCACCCTGCAACCTGAGTTTTTTGCACTGACCGAGGTAAACTAAACCTGATTATAGCGAACACGGAGTGCAACGAAGTAAAGCGTTAAGCAGGACTATGGGAACCGATGTGCATGGTCTTTGCTTTTCAAAAAAAGCTAGAAATGCATATCTTAAGCATATTTGAACCATATAAGGTATACACGACCATACCAGCTTATGCCTGGAAAGATTCTGGAACAAGTTCAGAGTGACGTATCTATGGAAGCAAGTTCAGGAAATGATGCAACTGTATTAAATTGGCAACTAAAAACTGAGAACTATTAGTTGCCAACTGAAAACTACTCTATCTTCTTACCTTTCATTGCAGTAGAAATCGCTGCATCCATCACGCGTTCAGCAAAAGGACGGGTAAATTCATTCAGCTCATCTGCTTTCTTTAAAATAGTATCTTTTTCTTGAGTAGCTAAAGCCGTTCTAAGCGCTTCGATGTGTACCTTGGTTTCTGAAATTTCACTCTCTGTTAAATGCTCTGCATGTTTTTCGATAAAACGCTCGGCAGTGTAGAGTAATTGTTCACCCTCGCTTCTTGCTTCAATGAGCATACGTTGTTCCACATCACTTTTGGCGTGTTCTATACTGTCGAGGAGCATTTTCTCTACGGTATCATCGCTTAAACCGTAGCTTGGCGTAATTTCGATCTCTTGTTTAACTCCCGAACGCAATTCTATAGCCTGAACGGTTAAAATTCCATCGGCATTAAGTAAAAAATTGATATCGACCTTTGGTAGTCCGGCAGGCATTGCAGGAATTCCTTTTAAATCGAATTCAGCAAGTTTTCTATTTTCTTTAACCAGGTCGCGTTCACCTTGATAAACAGCGATTTTCATATTTACCTGACCATCAATCGAGGTGGTGTATTGCCGGCCGGCTTTAGTTGGTACTTTGCTGTTGCGTGCAATAATAACATCCATTAAGCCACCCATGGTTTCGATTCCCAAAGAAAGAGGAGTTACGTCTAACAATAAGATATCAGAACGGTTTCCGGCCAAAACATCAGCCTGGATAGCTGCTCCGAGCGCTACCACTTCGTCAGGGTTAATGTTGTCCTGTGGTTTTTTCCCGAAGAAATTTTCTACAGCTTGTTTTACAAATGGAGTGCGGGTAGAGCCCCCAACCAGGATCACCTCATCAATATCGCCGGCTGTTAAATCGGCATCTTTTAAGGCATTTTTGCAGGCTGTAATGGTTTCTTCCACTTTTGCCACGATCAATTGCTCAAAAGTCTGTTTATCGATCGTACACCAGATTTCGCCAACCTGTTCGTTATATAAATTTTGGGTCGATAATGCTTTCTTGGCTGCCTCGGCCTGTAAACGTAAAGTTTGCATCAGGATATTATCCTGTGCAACCACATTTATATCAAGCTTGTTTTTCTCCAGCCAGTAATTTAAAATGGAGCGGTCGAAATCATCGCCACCTAAATAAGTATTGCCATTGGTGGCTAAAACTTCGAAAATGCCATTTTGGATCTGTAAGATGGAAACATCAAAAGTACCTCCACCTAAATCGTAAACTGCAATGGTTTTCTGTTGGGTAGGGTCTAAACCAATTCCATAAGCCAAACTTGCTGCCGTAGGTTCGTTTACAATGCGCAGTACATCTAACCCCGCCAGTTTTCCTGCATCCCGGGTAGCCTGGCGCTGACTGTCGTTGAAATAAGCAGGTACAGTAATTACCGCCCGGTTAACCGGAGTTTTTAAAGCATGTTCGGCCCTTGCTTTAAGTTCTTTTAAAATTTCGGCAGATAATTCTATTGGCGTATAAAAGCGGTTTCCGGCCTGTATTTTTGCCAAAGCATCGCTGTCGTCATCTATAATTTTGTAAGAGAATATGTCTTTATGTTCTGCTACGTCTTTGTAAGAGCGGCCAAGTAATCTTTTTACTGAGAAAATGGTATTGGCAGGATCTGTAGTTAAAAATTCCTTAGCCTCGTTGCCTACCATAGCCTCATTTTGGCTGTTAAAATATACCACAGATGGCACTAAAATTCCTTTACCGGCATCGTTAATTACCTGCGGATTTTTATCTGGATTGATAAATGCCACCAAGCTATTGGTTGTGCCTAAATCTATTCCAACTATAATTTCTTCCTTCTGAAATGAACCTGTAGCAAGGTTGATTGATATTTTTGCCATAGGGGCAAAAATATGCTTTTTAAATAAAGGTTATGTCATTCATTTGTTAGCAAGAAAATATATGCCTGAACAATTTATAACTGATGATGCTGTGTTTGTTTTTATGATTAGAATAAAAACATGGTAATTTCTTTTAAATATTGAAAATTTTGGCTTAATTATCTTGTTTTTAGTGTTGTTGTGTATTTTTATTGGTTGTTTTTTTAATTTTTATATAGTTTTTTTGTTTTCTGTGTGTTTAGTGTTGTTTTTGTGTGAAAAATATTCCTGTAATCTTTATATTGCTGCACATTTATCAAAAAAAAATATGAAAAAACAACTACTTTATGTATTTATCGGGCTTTATATGCTCCCGATAATCTCTTTTGCGCAAAATATTATAAAAGGTAAGGTTACTACAGTGAAGGGTGATGGAATTATTGCCGCTTCGGTTAAGGAGAAAGGTACCAGTAAAGGTACGCTTACCGATCAGAATGGAGATTTCCAAATTTCTGTATCCGATAAAAGTATTTTAATTATCAGCGCAGTTGGGTATGAAACCAAAGAAATAGTGCCAACAGCCGGCGTTATTACCATTAGTTTGAAAGAAAATACACAAAACCTGGGCGATTTTGTTGTTGTTGGAACGCGTGGTAAAAGCCGATCTTCTATACTTACGCCTGTTCCTGTTGACGTGATTAAAATTAACCAGGTTAACATGCCTACTGCAAAAATGGATCTGACTTCGGTTTTGAATGCTGCTTCACCGTCTTTTAATTTTAATAAACAAAGCGGATCTGATGGTGCAGATCAAATAGATCTGGCTACGCTCAGAGGCTTGGGACCAGATCAAACATTGGTTTTGGTAAATGGTAAGCGCCGCCACCAAACCGCATTTGTTGCCGTATTCGGAACCCGGGGCAGAGGAAACTCAGGAACAGATTTAAATGCTATTCCCGAGTCTTCGATAGACCGGGTGGAGATTTTGCGTGATGGTGCATCGGCCCAATACGGATCGGATGCGATTGCTGGTGTAATTAACTTAATATTGAAAAAGGATGTTGGCGTTTTAAGTGTTAATACCGGATATTCAGGTTATTATGACCCAAGAAACAATACCCACTATGCAAAAGAACTGGGACAATATCGCCAGGGTGGGGCCATTGACGGGAATGCATTTTCTTTAGGCGCCAATTACGGTATTGCACTGGGCAAGCACAATGGTTTTATTAATTTTTCAGGAAACTTCTTTGCCAATGGCAAAACATTCAGACAAAACCTGAATACAGACTTAAGCTCTAAAGATGGTTTGCCCATTAATAAGGTTAGAAGATCTACCGGCGATGGATCGGTAACTTCTGGTGGTTTAATGTATAATATGGAATTACCTGTTGCCAATACAAGAACGGTGATTTATTCTTTTGGTGGGGGTAACATAAAAGCTTCAGATGCTTATGCCTATACCAGGAATTTATCAGAGCGGCCTGAACGTTTTCCTGATGGAGTTGCCGGAAATCCGATTTTACAGACCACAGCCGATGGAGAAACTTATTATGATCCGATTATCCAGACCAAAATCCAGGATTTATCTTTTGCTGCAGGTGTAAAAGGCATTTGGGGTAAAGATTGGAACTGGGATTTAAGCAATACACTGGGCCGTAACAATTTTCATTTTTATGGCGATCAAACTTTTAATGCTTCTCTGGGAGCAGGTAAAACCCATTTTGATGATGGCGGTTTTTCATTTTTACAAAATACGGTCAACTTTAATCTGAGTAAGGCAATTCCAACAGTTGCATCAGGCTTGAATTTGGCTTTTGGTTTGGAACACAGATATGAAAACTACCAAATTTACGCAGGAGAAAAAGATTCCTATTCGAATTATAACCCTAATAAAGCTACTGGATCTCAAGGTTTTCCAGGTTATCAGCCTGGTGATGAAGTGAATGCAGGCCGGTCTAATGTTGCAGCCTATGTTGATGCAGAATTAGATGCCACCGATAAATGGCTTATCGGTGTGGCCGTTAGGGCAGAAAATTACAGTGATTTTGGTTTTACAAGCAATTACAAGTTTGCAACCCGTTATAAATTAACAAACAATTTTAATGTTCGAGGATCGATAAGTACTGGTTTTCGCGCACCATCATTGCAACAGATTAATTTCAGCAATACATTTACAAACGTACAGGGGGGCAAGGTTTTCGAAGTTAAAATTGCTCCGAACTATAGCCCGATTACCAAAGCAGCAGGAATTCCCGACCTGAAACAAGAAAAATCTGTTAATGCAAGTTTAGGTTTTTCATGGAAACCGGTTTCAGATGTAACGGTAACTTTGGATGGCTACCGCATTAATATTAAAGATCGGGTAGTATTAACGGGTCAGTTTGATGAAAGCATCCCTGCTTTAAAGCCAATTCTGAATCAGTTGAATGTTGCACAGGCACAGTTTTTTGCAAATGCGGTTAATACTACGAATTATGGATTGGATTTAGTGGTAGATTATACTAAACGATTTGATAATAAAAGCATTAAAATCTTATTTGCCGGAAACTTAAATCATTTAAATATCGATAACATTAATATTCCCAGTGCTTTAGGTGGTTCTTACAAAAACCAGCAGGCGTTTTTTAGCGATAGAGAGCAGGCATATGTTAAAG
Source organism: Pedobacter vanadiisoli (assembly GCF_042684385.1). Lineage (NCBI taxonomy): Bacteria > Pseudomonadati > Bacteroidota > Sphingobacteriia > Sphingobacteriales > Sphingobacteriaceae > Pedobacter > Pedobacter vanadiisoli. The sequence continues at coordinate 15,537 of NZ_JBHULL010000003.1, forward strand.
CATCTGCTCCTCCTGTAAAACTGGGACTGAACCTGGATTATGGGTTTGGTAATTGGATGATCGGAACACATTTTGTATACTATGGCAAAATTTCTATTTTAGGCTATGGTTATGCAAATACTTATCCGCCATTGGTCGAATTGGATAATGAACCAGGCAAAACCGTTTTAGAACAGTTTAATTATTCAGGTAAAATGGTTACCGATATTTATGGTTCTTATAAAATTTCGAAAAAAATAACGGTATTTTTTGGTGCAGATAACGTATTTAATATTCACCCCGATTATGGTTATGTACCGGGTGCAAAACTTTCTGCATACGATGGTGAAACAGGTGGTGCCTGGGATGCCGTTCAAATGGGTTTTAATGGGCGAAGGCTATTTACCAAACTCGCTTTTAATTTCTAAAAAAAAACAGATATTGACTTTATACAAAAGAGGTTTATGATTATTCAAGACCTCTTTTGTGTTTTTATACTACATTTTCAGGCCTCAGACTCCTGACTGAAGACTACTTTCTATTTTTCTCTTCGATCCATAAAGACATGTATTTTGTACTCTGAATTGTATGGTGGTTTAAAATCTGTCCGAAAAAGTTGTTCTGCCTATGCATAGTTAAATTAGAAGCCAATTTTTCTATACCTTTTATAAACTTATCGGCATAATATTTTGCAGCATAACGCTCATTAATGATTTTTACGCCATTTTGTTGAGCGGTTTGCCATGCATTTTTGTCCTGGTAGAGATTTGCGGCTTCTTCTATAAAAAGTTCGGGGTTATCTTCAATGCTTCCATTCCAATCCAATTCTCCTTTCATGGCTTCAGCGCCAACTGACGTGGTAACCGAAGGCGTGCCCGATTGCATGGCATCGATAAATTTCCCTTTTACCCCGGCACCAAATTGAATAGGGGCTAGTAAAATGCGGTGTTTCGAAATGGTTTCTCTTGCATCAGCCGCGCGTCCTTTAATCAGGAACTTTTCATTTTTATTATTCAATTGTAACACTTTTTGCGAAGGGTAGGCTCCGTATATATTCAAAACGGCATTCGGGAGTTTTTTCCTTAGCAAAGGCCAGACTTTAGTTTTTAAAACCTGTACGGTATCCCAATTGGGTTCGTGGAGAAAATTGCCGATAAATATAAAATCTGCACGATCTTCGTAAGGAACCCAGCTTTCGATATTTTGCGGTGTAATCTCACTTTCCAGGAAAGGCAAATAATAAATCAGTGAAGGATCTATCTTAAATTGTGCTTTCAACATCTCCATTTCTACTTCCGAAATGATTAAAGATAAATCGCAACGTAAAATCGATGCCATTTCTCTTTTGGCCATCTCAGAAAATAGATCTATGGACTGCTTTTTCCTGCCGCTTTGTTGCCGCGCATTTCTTAAAGAATGTAAATCTTCGGTATCTAAAATCTTCAATGCGTTGGGGCATTCCTGTTGAACGCGCCAGCCATATTGTTCTTCTACCATGAAACGGTCGAAAAGGACCAGATCAGGTTTTAATTCTTTCAAAAAGGTATTAAAGCTTTCGTCGTTTAGCTTAATTTCCTGCTCTATAACGCTGGTTTTACTAAAATCGTAGCTGAATTCGCTTTTAGATGCTGCCGAAGCAAAAGTGATCTGATAGCCTTTTACAAGAAATAAATCAACCAGCTGGATCATCCTGGTGCCTGCTGCCGATGAACCGGGTTCGGGCCAGACTAATCCGATAATCAACAATTTCTTTGCGCTCATGATTTAAGTTTCTGCAAAATAAAGGCTTTTTAGTTCACAATTTTAAAACCGCGACGATTATTTCTAATTTTGCAGCTCAATTATAAAGTACCAGATGTTAGGATTAAAATTATTGACTGACCCACGTTGGGCAAATATTGCGGAATCGAATTTAGAGGAAATTTTATCTGACCATGCCTGGTGCGAACAAAAAGCAGCAACCAATGCCATCACCCTGATTACCCAAAATTCGGAACATCAGGAGTTGGTAGATGAATTAACAGCCATTGCTATCGAAGAAATGCAGCATTTTCAGATGGTAATCAATATTATTAAGGAACGGGGCTATACTTTAAGCCGCGAGCGTAAAGATGATTATGTTGGCCGTTTGGTGAAATTTAGTAAGAAGGATGGAAGCCGTAACCAGGCTTTTATCGACAGGCTTTTATTTGCTGCCATGATCGAAGCCCGGAGCTGCGAGCGCTTTAGGGTGCTTTCTTTGAATATTAAGGATAAGGAACTGGCTAAATTTTACCACGAACTGATGGTTTCGGAAGCTGGCCATTATACTACTTTCTTAAATTTTGCCCGTAAATACAGCACCGATGTAGATGTTGAAAAACGCTGGAAAGAATGGCTTGATTTTGAGGGTGAACTGATCCAGAGTTTTGGTACCAAAGAAGCGATACACGGTTAAATCCGTCGACAATTGTCAGTTTACAGCTGTCAGTTTTTATGGTGGTCGTTAATTGAAAAATTACTAATTTTTAACTGACAACTGTTTTTTGTGAATGTTCCACAGCCAGATGACGATATCCTGGTAGCTGTCGATTCCTTTTTTCTGGTTGTTTAGTTTTAAAAAGCGGTCGAAAGCGGCATCCATGTAACCGAACATATCACCATTGTATTTTCTCCAGAATTCTTTTTCTGTTTTAAAATCGGCCAAAACTTGCGGCAGGAGTTTTTCCCGAAGTGCCTTATAATCTTCAGGTGATTTCATCCTGATTTCAAATAAGATATAACGCAACATTTCATAATTGGCAGAATATTGGTAGTTTACATCGGGACTATTGCTTGCGGTTAAATAGCCCAGAAGATTGGCTTCGTCTTCATAAGCAATGCCTAATTGATGTCCAATTTCGTGACAGCTCACGTAGGGTTTCACAAAATCTGGCAGGTTCATGTTCATATTGGCTTCGCCTGAAAGAGGGGCATAATAACCCTCAATGCCGATTTTACTGATGAGCCATGAATTTAAAACAGACTTTAAACAAGGATTGGAATATCTGAATACCCGGTTTCTTTTCGACATAAGCGCATAGGCCGCCGATGATTTAGATTCGAGCTCCTTAATCGTATAGGCAGGTACTTTATTTTGCTTTAATTTTAAGATATTGGTCTTATCGACAAAATAATTGCCCAGAATAACCAGTTCTTTAACATTGTATTTTTCATTACCAATGCCCAGTTCTTCGCTTATACTCGGCCGGCTGTAATTTAAACCCCAAACAATTTTGAAAATGATGTAAAGAATTAAAAAGAAGTTTAAAATTTGTAGCGGTATAATGATGCTGTCTTGCTTTTTTAGTGATTTACGCCTTTTGTAAAATCTAACGGTTTTATAAAGTACAAAACCAATAAGTAAAACGTAAATAATATCGCCAATAGCAAAAGGAAAAATGCCTGAGATAAGCCTTAATGTAGCTGAAATATAGGGGTAAAAGCCAATTGAGTAATATTTTTGAACCAGACCTGGAAAGAAGCCAAAAACATAAATTAGGACAGCTAAACTAACAAGTACTGTTGATTTAACAATTATTGCAGGTTTAGTCATTGTTTACTGAGATTTTATCTGGTAAATGTTAAACGCTTGCCTATCTGGTCGGTAGTAAATTTGCCTTTTGCATAGGCCAGGTTACCTGATACAAAAGTGTGGGTAATACTGGCTTTAAAAGTATCGCCATCAAAAGGGCTCCAGCCGCATTTATAGAAATTATTAAGTTTGGTTACTTTCCATGGGTCGTTCAGATCAACCAATACTAAATCAGCCCAATATCCTTCACGGATAAAGCCACGTTTTTCGATATCGAAGCAAATGGCAAGATTATGCGCCGTTTTTTCGACAATTTTTTCTAAAGAGATCTTGCCCTGTATATGCATTTCCAATAAAGCTGGTAAAGCATGTTGTACCAGCGGACCACCCGAAGGAGCCTGCGCGTAAGCTTGCTGTTTTTCTTCTAAAGTGTGCGGTGCATGGTCGGTAGCAATAACATCGATATTATCGTTTAAAACACCAGCTAAAATACCTTGTTGGTCTGCTTCGGTTTTAACGGCAGGATTCCATTTAATAAAATTGCCTTTTTGAGCATAATCTTTATCGTTAAACCAAAGGTGATGTATGCAGGCTTCGGCTGTAATTTTTTTGTCTTTTAAAGGAATGGTATTGTCAAACAACGCGATTTCTCTAGCAGTAGAAATGTGGAGGATGTGTAAACGCGTTTGGTAACGTTTAGCCAGTTCTACCGCCAATGATGACGATTTATAGCAAGCTTCTGCACTGCGGATAAGCGGGTGCATTTCGATGGTTAAGTCATCACCATATTTGGCTTTAAACTCGGCCAGGTTATGGCGGATGGTGGCCTCATCTTCGCAATGTGTAGCCACTAAAATTGGTGCTTTGCTAAAGATGTTTTCTAAGGTTTTCTCGTTATCAACCAGCATGTTCCCGGTTGATGAACCCATGAAAACTTTAATTCCGCAAACATTTTTCGGGTCAGTTTTTAAAACTTCTTCAATGTTATCGTTGCTTGCACCCATATAAAACGAATAATTAGCCAGCGAGGTTTGTGCCGCGATGTCGTATTTATCGGCAAGCAATTCCTGTGTTAAAGTATTGGGCACAGTGTTGGGCATTTCCATAAAAGAAGTAATCCCACCGGCTACAGCAGCCATACTTTCGGTAAAAATATCGGCTTTGTGCGTAAGGCCGGGCTCGCGGAAATGTACCTGGTCATCAATCATACCTGGTAAAAGATATTGCCCCTCGGCATTAATTTCCTGGGCACCAGGTGCAGCCAGGTTTTGGCCAATTTTGGCGATAAATCCATCTTTTATCAATAAATCAGCAACAATTTTTTGTCCTTCGTTTACAATTGTGGCAGCTTTTATCAGGTACGTGTTCATGGTTTCAAAGGTAAAAATAGATTTGAGAAGTTAGGCAGAGGATTTGAGAATTTCGACAGCCTGTTTTGACGGATGAAAGGTATTGAACCGAGTTTAATGCTACTGTTTTAGGTAAAATAAATCTGATCGTAGCGGGCATCGGGATAAAACGGATAGCAGGACTGCCACGACCGAAGAATTACTGAAATTGCTTTACCCCTAATTCTGATAAATGGAAGCTTCGATTTTGCATGGGATTGAAACCTTCTGCCTTACGCCTTCAAACCCTCAACCTTAATCACTATCTTTGTACGCTATGGCAAAATCGTTCGAAGAATTTAAGTTAAACAGGCAGATTTTAAATGCAGTTGCCGATGCAGGTTATACCGTTGCCACACCTATACAGGAAAAAGCCATCGGGCCGGTATTATCGGGTCAGGATATTTTTGGTATTGCCGAAACCGGTACCGGAAAAACTGCGGCCTTTGTTTTACCGATATTAATGCAATTGAAATATGCTCAGGGCAATCATCCAAGAGCTTTGATTTTATCGCCAACAAGAGAGCTGGCCATGCAGATCGCAGAGCAGGTGAAATTATTCTCGACTTATACCGATTTACGTGCCTTGGTTATTTTTGGTGGAATTGGCCCGAAAACACAAAAGGAACAGATTGCAAAAGGGGTAGATATTTTAATCGCTACACCCGGAAGATTTTTGGATTTGTACCTTGCCGGCGATATCAATACCCAGAGCTTAAAATTCCTGGTGCTGGACGAAGCAGATAAAATGATGGATATGGGCTTTATTGGCTCTATTCACCGTATCTTGGAAGTAGTGCCACGCAAGCGACAAAATTTGCTGTTTTCGGCAACGATGAGCGATCTGGTTCAGAAAATTGCCGGCGATTTCCTGAAAAACCCGACCATTATTGAAACAGCACAGCAGGCAACCCCTGCAGCAAACGTAACGCAAACATTATATTATGTTCCGAATTTTAAAACGAAACTGAATTTGCTGCAACATTTGCTGAAGAACGATGAAGCATTTACGCGTTTAATCATTTTCTGCAAAACCAAGACAGTTGCCGATAATATTTTTAGTTTCATGGAACGTAAATATGGTGCCGATAATGTTCGGGTAATCCATGCTAATAAAGGTCAGAACACGCGGATTAACTCCATTAATAGCTTTAAAGAAGGAAATGTAAGGGTTTTGGTGGCAACCGATGTAGCCAGCAGGGGGATAGATGTAAGTGATGTGAGCCATGTCATCAATTTTGATGTGCCAATTATTATCGAAGATTACGTGCACCGCATTGGGCGTACGGGTAGGGCTTTTGCTAAAGGCGATGCAATAACTTTTGCTACCGAGGGTGAAAGATACTATATCCGTAAAATCGAAAAACTGATTCGTCAATCTATTCCGGTGGAGGTCATTCCGCAGGGTGTTTTTATCGAAGAAACACCTTACGAGGAACGCCAGCAGATCGCCAAAGAAATTGATTTGCAAAAACGTAAAGAAGATCCTGATTTTAAAGGGGCTTTCCACGAAAAGAAAAATGCAAAGGCCATTGAACAAAAGGCAAGAGATAAGGCCAGGGCAAAAGCTGGTAAACAAATAAAAAGTTTTAAAAAAGGTAAACGCTTCGATAAGAAAAAATAATCATGAAACTTCGTGTTACTCCATTAAATATTATTGGTGCAATTGGTTTGAGCCTAATGGTAGTTGGTCTTTTTTCTGAGAAAAGTACCGCACCGAGGCAGATTAACCTGAGTGGTTTCTATTTGCTTATTCTGGCTTGCCTGGTTGCTGTTACGTTTGTAACCGATCTTATTTTTCGTTTTACATTGAAGGATATTAAGCGAATCTGGGTGATAGAACTGATATTTATTGTTATCGCCGCAATCTTGATGTTAATATTACAAAAACTAGTATAATACAAAGGCGAAGTATTTGGTAAAATCATCATCTTTGCCCCGAATAAAATACCCGTAAACTGGTATAATCCGTTATGGGTGAAATCCATTTTAAAATATGAGAAAAGCAGAAATCAAAATAACCGTTGAGTTAGACGATAACAATATGCCAGAGAACATTCTTTGGGAGAGTACCGATGCAAAAACAACGGATAAAGTTCCGGTAAAATCAATGTTCCTTGCCCTTTGGGACCATAATTATAAAAATTCAATGCGCATCGATCTTTGGACAAAAGATATGCCTGTTGATGAGATGAAGCGTTTCTTCTATGAAACTTTACAGACCTTGGGCGATAGCTTTTTAAAAGCAACCGGCGAAACATTAATTGTAGAAGATTTACGCGATTATTGTGCTCACTTTGCTGATAAAATGGGAATTATAGAGGGGCAATAGTTAAGTTCATTAGTCATTAGTCATTAGTCATTAGTCATTAGTCATTAGTCATTAAAAAATGGCATACAATTTAGCTATTAACTCTCAATTCCATCACAACGATTAATCAATTTATCCAGTTAACCGATTAAACAAAAAGATGTTAGTATTAAATAAATTCAGGGCTTGGTTAGGCATTTTATTATGCTTTATTGCTGGTTTTTGTCCGATTTTGAAGGTGCCGATTAAAGGTAACTGGAACTTGTACCAATCTGATGCAAGATTGTTTTTAATTACTTATGCCATTATTGTTATTTCGGTATTGTTCCTGTTTATCAGAAAAGTTGGAGCGTTCCGCTTTATGAGTTTTGTAATGGCCATTTGGTATGTTTTGGCAATAGTTGCAGTTTATTTTACGGCTAACAACTACACCAAATACGGTTTTGCCAATAAACTAATCGGTAAGGTTGTTCATTTTCAATGGGGATGGATTGTACTTTTAGTTGGCGTAATATTTATGCTTTTCAGTGTTAAGCGCGGCGAAAAAATAACGGCTTAAGCCTTTTCGTGCAACTGTGAAGTAAGTTTTTCTACTTCATAGCCTTTTGCCTTACACCTGGCTATAATTTCATCATGGGTTTTCTTTGGCATTGTGCGATTACGGCTCATGATGAATAAAAATTTATGGTCAGGGTGGCCAACCACCACATAGGAATAATCATCGGCCAGTTCGATAATCCAGTAATCAACCTTTATTGGCCAAATAAATTGCGCTTTCAATTCGCCACCATCGCCGTTTTCTGAAGGAAACATTTTTGAATTCCGCGAATAAATCTTTTCATCACCAGGCTTTTTATAGGTGGTTATTACATTATAATAACCCTCTTTATTCAAAGTGTACCTGGTTGTTGTTTCGCGACTGCCTTTATCAAAAATCGTAGGGATAGAATATAACGAATACCAAGTTCCGGAATATTTTTTTAAATCCAATTTAACCACTGGTGCATTTTTTTCCATTGGCAAATAGGTAAAAAGAACAAAAAGGAAGGAGCAGATCGTTTTCATAATATCTTAGGTTTTGATATTATTTACGGATTTGACCGGATCCTGGTTTTGGAATTATTGATCTATCATAAAATAATCATCAGTATCCTCTTCCAATGGGATGTATATTCTTTCCCATTCGTTGCCATCTACAATTTCCCAGGTATGCCCTATACCCGTAGTATCATTGGCGATCAGTATAATACCTGGCTCAATGATAAAAGTTTCTCCATTGCTTACTGTAAATTTCAGTTTGCCTTTAAGCGTAATTACGTATTGCCTTCTTGGTGCAGGATGGGGGATTTTTTCTAAAGTAGACACATCCGTTTGAGCGAAAAAGTAATTTACGTTAATGTGCTGCCGGATGGGAATTTTTCCAGTCTCGAATGCGCATTTATCGTCTTCTATATTAATTAAGCGAATGGCTTTTAAATAATTTGGTGTTCCGGCTTGATCTGTATCCATCTGCAAAAAAAAATAATATGGTGTTAAAATTTTAATTCTGTTTGTCCTTGTTGTGTAACCTCGCGTTCATGCTGCAGTAACCATTGTTTGCGCCATAAGCCACCGGCATAACCTACCAGTTTACCGTTACTGCCAATTACCCTATGACAGGGCACTGCAATGGCAATATTGTTTTTTCCATTTGCTGCCGCAATTGCACGGATGGCCAGTGGCTGATGCGCCGAGAATTTAGCATAGGAGGTGGTTTCGCCATAGGGGATAGCCAGTAAATTTTGCCATACCCCTTGTTGAAACGCTGTTCCTTTCTGTTTCATCGGGAAATCGAAATGCTGTAATTTGCCTTTAAAATAATCGTTTAATTGTTGGGCAACCTTTAGTGTGAGTGGATTTTCAGTGAGTCCGGTAATAGCTGTTTCGGCAAAAGTGATGGCATGCACAAATTCATCATCCGCAAGGATGGTAATTTGGCCAACAGGCGATGCAATAACTGATGCGTAGTTCATATCATAATTACTTTAACACAGATTCTCACAGATGAACACCGATTGTGGTGCTTATTTTTTGCTATGCACACCCAGTTAGACTTCAAGAACATCTGTAATCTCATTGATGCTGCTATCAAAAACACCATCTGGGTTTATCCTCTTTATCTGTGGTCCAAACTTTTTTCTGCTGCTTCAACTTCAAACAAAATTACAACAATACAACAATTTAAGCGCGCAATATTTATCAATAAAAGTATCTTTGCGGTTATGCAATTGGCCAAAGAGGTTAAATATTTAATTCACAAGGAAATATTGTTAGAGTGGCGCTCCAAATATACCATTAACGGTGTATTGCTTTATGTGGTTTCTACCATTTTTACCTGTTACCTGTCATTTGTGAGCCTTGGCGATAAATTAACATGGAATGCGCTTTTTTGGATCATCATGCTTTTTGCCTCTATTAACGGTGTTTCTAAGAGCTTTCTTCAGGAAACAAAGGGACAGCAGCTCTACAGTTACATTTTAGCCAGTCCGGCAGCAGTTCTGATTTCTAAAACAGTTTACAATACACTCCTGATGCTGGTACTCACCACCATTGCATTGGGGTTTTATACTCTGGTTTTCGATTCTTTCACACCGCCTGATATGGTACTTTATTATGTTGCCGTGGTATTGGGGAGTGTGAGTTTTTCTACAGTATTTACCATGGTTTCGGCCATTGCAAGCAAAGCTGGCAATGGGGGCATGTTAATGGCGATATTAAGCTTCCCAATCATTATTCCGGTATTGATTTTATTGATTAAACTGGCTAAAAATGCAGTTGATGGTTTGCCATGGGAGAATAGTTATGATGAAATTGCGATGTTGCTGGTGGTGAATGTGCTGATGGTAGCAACCTCTTTATTGTTATTTCCTTACCTTTGGAGGGATTAAATATGGAAGGTAGAAAACGGATCGCAGAACAGAGGGGCTTTCATTAATTTGATCGTTCAAAATTCAATAATTAAATATATTTATGAAAAAAACCTGGTGGAAAATTTTGGCTTCGGTACTGGTTGTTTATACTGCAATTGCAGGATTGTTGCTGGGGGTACCTCATCTGGCTATTTTAAATGAAACGATCCGTAACCTGTATTTTCACGTTCCGATGTGGTTTGCCATGATCGTTCTTTTTTCGATCTCTGTTTTTTACAGCGTAAAATCGTTAAGCAGCAAAAGTGAAATAGACGATATAAAAGCTGTTGAAAGTGTAAATGCAGGGATTATTTTTGGGGTTTTAGGCTTAATTACCGGAGCGATCTGGGCTAAATATACCTGGGGACAGTTTTGGAGTTTCGATCCGAAGCAGAACTTTGCTGCCATATCCATCTTATTGTATTTTGCCTATCTCATCCTTCGGAATGCGATAGATGAAGAGCAAAAAAGGGCCAAAATTTCGGCTATTTACAACATTTTTGCTTTCCCGATGATGGTGGTATTGCTTTTCGTACTTCCGCGTTTAAAAGATTCATTACATCCCGGTAACGGCGGTAATCCCGGTTTTAACAGTTACGATTTAGACAGCCGGATGCGCATGGTGTTTTACCCGGCATGTTTAGGCTGGATATTAATTGGTTATTGGGTATACACCATCCGTTTCAGAATACGTTCAATAGAAACCATCATGAACACGCCCGATCAAAATGAAACCAAAAGTGTTCATGATAGCTTCGTTACCGCTGAAAATCAATCAACAACAAACAAACAACAACATAATTAAGATGAAGAAGACATTTTTCTCCCTAATATTTTTGATGGCTGCTATGCAGTTATTTGCACAGGATAATGGCGTTGAAATGGCAGATAGCCTTCGCAGCAGCGGAAAAATTTACGTCGTTGTAATCTGTATCGTAATCATACTGGTTGGCTTGCTGGCTTATCTCTTCTCCATTGATAAAAGATTAAAGAAAATAGAAAAAGAAAGCCACAATAATAAATAGCTTAAAACGGGTCGTCATTACGCTAGCCCTATTTAATTTTTTAAAGGAGATCAAAATCATATTGATCTCTTTTTTTATGTCTTATTTTTAATGGTTGATTTATGATATTCGTAATTATGATGCTGTTTTTGTTTGTCAGTTGATCAGTATTGCAATAAAATGATCTTGTGGATATTTTTTTTATAATTTTTTTTGTAGCGATAAGTAATATTAAAAGTCAGTCAAAATTGTTGTTTTAATAGCGTTGACAAACAGAGATTTCCCGGTTTAAACCGATTTAGATATTGTTTTTGAACAGTTTTGCAAATCCGGTATGAAACCAGTTTTATAGCTCAATTGGGGTGGTGTTAGCCGTACACTAAGTATTTTTGCATTTGGATATGTGCAGTTTTTTTAGGCAATTTTGCACTGAAAACTTATTCAATATAAAAAATAAATAATGGCTAATCTAGCAGACGAGAACAAGTTCTTTGCAGATGTTTGTAAGAACTTTGACAGTGCGGCTCAATTCACCAATCATCCCGAAGGTTTATTGAACCAGATTAAAACATGTAATAGTGTATATCGTTTCCAGTTCCCTATCCGCCGTGGAAACGGTTTTGAAGTAATTGATGCCTGGCGCGTAGAACACTCTCACCACATGAGCCCTACAAAAGGCGGTATCCGTTACAGCGAAATGGTTAATGAAGATGAGGTAATGGCGCTTGCAGCTTTAATGACCTACAAATGTGCTATCGTTAACGTTCCGTTTGGTGGTGCAAAAGGTGGTATCAAAATCAACACCAAACAATACAGTGTTGCCGAGCTGGAAACCATCACCCGCCGTTATACTACAGAACTAATTAAGAAAAACTTTATTGGTCCGGGTATTGATGTACCTGCTCCAGATTATGGATCTGGTGAACGCGAAATGAGCTGGATCGCCGATACTTATATGACCATGAACCCGGGTCAGCTTGATGCATTGGGTTGTGTTACCGGTAAACCAATTGCTTTACATGGTATCCGTGGTCGTAAAGAAGCTACCGGGCGTGGTGTGGCTTATGCCGTACGTGAGTGTGTAGAAGTTGCCGAAGATATGGCTAAGCTTGGTTTTAAGGCAGGTTTAGGCGATAAAAGGGTAATTGTACAAGGTTTAGGTAACGTGGGTTACCACTCTGCTAAATTCCTTGCCGAATTTGGTGCAACCATTGTTGGTCTTTGCGAGTTTGAAGGTGCCATTTACAACCCGAACGGATTAAACGTTGATGAGGTTTTTGCACACCGTAAGAATACAGGCTCCATTTTGGGTTTCCCTGGAGCTACAGACTTCAAAAACTCAATGGAAGGTTTAGAGCAGGAGTGTGATATCATTGTCCCTGCAGCCTTAGAAAACCAGTTTACCGAGCAAAATATCCGCAATATTAAAGCAAAAATTATTGCTGAGGGTGCTAACGGTCCAACTACACCAGAAGCAGAAGCCATTTTTACCGAAATGGGCGGTATTATTATTCCTGATATGTATTGTAATGCCGGTGGTGTTACGGTTTCTTATTTCGAATGGTTGAAAAACCTTTCGCACGTGGCTTTTGGCCGTATGGAAAACCGTTATGCGGCTAACTCCAATGCCAACCTGATCAATACTTTGGAAAACCTGACCGGGAAAACCATACTTCCTGAGCACCGTTTGATGATTGTGAAGGGTGCCTCTGAAATGGAATTGGTAAACTCTGGTTTAGAAGATACCATGATCCATTCGTATCACGAAATACGCGAAACATTAATGACCAAACCAGGTACTAAAACATTAAGAACAGCTGCTTTCGTTAATTCGATTGATAAAATTGCAGTTTCTTACATGAATTTAGGTGTTTGGCCATAAGGGCTCAAAGCTGAAAGACTAAAGTTTAAAGCGAAAAATCCCTGCAAATTTAAAATTTGCAGGGATTTTTTATTCTTTGCCGCTTTAATTCCTGTTCGTTAATGCCTAAACCTTAGTTTATGCCATTTTTTTGAGTACAGGGCTAATACTGTTCACAAAGGTAGTTCCCGCTTTGTGTTTGTACGCTTTCCCGAAAATTCGGGATTCCTCCTCGCTGAAGGGTACCGCTGCAATGGGGGCTGCAAACAATGTTTAAGTTTTTCATTTATTCTGACTTTAGAAGCGGCATTAAGAAGTAATACTCAACTCTTCTAAATCCAGCCTCCATTCTTCTTTTCTGATCACTTCATCATCATATTGTTTGTTATGCTTTAAATGATGCAACTCGTCCCGCTGAAGCTGAATTAAGGTCAGCACTATTTCCTGGTAAGCTTTCAGGTCCTCCGTATTAATTTCACCCCTTTTAAAAGCGTGGATATTATCTTTTTTTTCTTTTAAAGAGTGGTGCAGTTCTGCTTTTAAGTTAACCATTAACTCATTGTGTGTACATTGGTGCTGATAATCGGTATTTAATTTATCTAAAGAAAGATCGATCAATTTCAATTTAATCTGATCAGTCTGCTCCTGTTCTGTTAATTTACTTTTAGGCTCAGGAATTTTAAGCAGTTTAATCACCAAAGGAAGGGTAAGTCCTTGCAAAACCAATGTAATGAAAATGACCACAAAGGTGATGAATAAGATCAGGTTTCTTAAAGGAAAAGCCACCGAATCAGAAATCATTACCGGAATGGAAAGTGCCGCCGCTAAAGATACCACGCCTCTCATGCCGGCATAAATGATTACCACATAAGAATGCCAAGTCATATCCTGATAGCGTATTCTAGTTTTTTTATTAAATAGCAGTGTAATCTGTGCTGTTGAAACCAGCCATATCAAGCGAACAACAAGCGCCAGTATACTTATCCCAAATCCGTAACCGATAGCTTTTATGATTGGATAATCAGAACCTAAGCCATGTACGATATCTGGTAAGGCCAGGCCTATTAATATAAATACAACACCATTTAGCATAAATATTAATGATGACCACACATTAACCGTTTTTATCCTGGAATTTGAAGTCAGGATTACATGCGATTGACTGGAGAGTAACAAGCCTCCTGATACTACTGCCATTACACCGGAAGCTTCGAAATGCTCGGCAATAATATACATAAAGTATGGCGTAAGTAAGGTAAGTACAGTATCGATATTATCAGTTGTTGGTAACCAACGGTGAATAACATAAAATATACCACCAATGGCAAGACCAATTAAAATACCCAGGCTCGCAACGGTAACGAAACTTACTGCGGCATCCTGCATTACAAATGTGTCGCTAACTACAGTAGCTAGCGCAAATTTAAACACAATTAAACTGGAAGCATCGTTTACCAGACTTTCGCCTTCAAGTAAAGCACTTACTACCTTCGGAATCTTCATGCCTTTTAATACTGCTGCTGCGGCAACGGCATCGGGTGGCGAAACAATGCCGCCCAATAAAAAGCCGAGAGCCAGGGTAAAACCTGGTATAAATGCTACAGAGGCATAAGCAACTGCCATGGAGGTAATAAAAACCAAACCCACGGCCATTAAAAAAATAGCACCCTTATATTCCCAAAAATCTTTCCACGAGGTAAACCAGGCAGCTTCGTAAAGCAGGGGTGGTAAAAAAAGTAGGAAAACAATATTTGGGTCGATTTTGATATGCGGAATACCAGGGATAAATCCAATAAGTAAGCCGGCTAATACTAAAAAGATAGGATAGGAGATTTTTATCTTCTGGCCAATCATCACCAATAGGGTTACACCCAAAAGTAAAACCAGAATAAGAATCAAATTATCGTGAAGCATTTAAGATATTTTTATGTTGTCAATTTACGAATATACCAACCTTTAGTTAAGAAAATAAAGAACAAATATAACATCGCATATTTCTGTTTTTATTTTGGAAATGACTTTACTTACCTGCCGGAATATCAAAAGATAAATTAAAATCCAGGGAGCTTTTGAAGCCATTTTTAAACATTTTTAAAAGCTGGATGAGGGCGTTGGCATCCTTATTTAAAAATAAAAGTTCCGATTCAAGTTTAATTTGGTCTTTCCGTGTGCTTTTGGCTTTAATCTCCAATTGACTAAAACTACCCAGTTTATCAGCAATAAAGGGTATTGAAGTTTGTTTAATCAACTTTTTAAAGTCTACCTTAAAGTAAAAGAAATCAGCAGATGATATCCTTTTTAAATCTGGTTTAGCATCTTTAACTGTAGTTAATAAAACATTGCCGTCACTGCCTTTAAAGTAAGCCTGGTACAATGGAATCATTGAACTGCTAATCTTTCCGGTAGATTGATCCAGGGCGCCCAGTGAGTATAGATAATTGCTAACTGCTTTATCATCGGCATTTAGATTGATGGTAATCGAGGGAATCTTCCGGTTTTGAAGTATTTTTTTCTCTACCTGTTCAAAGTTATCATTGTATTCGTAGCCTACAATTGTATCTACCTGTGTAATGGTTTTTGTCCATTCAAAATCCACATAATCTTTGTAAAACCTGAAAAAACTATCTTTCGAGAGTAGCGAAGGACTTATGGGATTATTTTTTTTAATTAAATCCGGTTTAATTTTTCCGTTTAACCACATACTCAATGTACTTTCGGGATTTAGCATCCTATGCTTGGGTTCGGCAGCAGGTTCTATCCATTTATTCTCGAATTCACTGCTAAAATCAATTTTTCCATCGATAAAATTAATCTTGCTTAAATTTTCTGCATTTTGAAAAGAGAAGTGATCGGTGAGGCTGGCCATTTGCGCAAACTTGCTATCACTAATTTTAACCATGTTCTTCTGGTCCTGTATTTCTTTCAGTATGTTTTTTACAGGCTCTTTTGTCATGGTAAATCCCATGCTCACAGTTGTTTTGTTAAACAGAAGGCAAAGTGTTGAGTCTGCAGACTGAAAAAAATGAGCATCCTTTTTTAGTAACGCAAGCTTTTTCAGCATAAACCTGTTAAATGCCAAACTATCGGCTATTTCTAAACACGTGTAAAAAGTATTTTTAGCCTTTCCTTTTAAGGTGTATATGTAAATGTTTGCGGGTATTTTTAGGCCTGTATTTAAACCGGCTATCTTTTCTCTAATCCCTTTCTTGTCTGCTCCTGCATATTGACTGGGATGTTTCAGATAACTAATGGCTATGGTTTTATATAGTTCATCTACATTTATTTTAAACAAAGTCTGGGTGGTAACAGGAATAAATATTTTGTTGGCCTGGATTTGCCTGTATTTAAAAAAGCCAAAATAAAAAACAAACAGCAATAGAACTATTGCTGCTGTTATTTTTAAAAATTTTACCATGATTGGTTAAGCGGTTATTGTTTAAATCGGTTAACTGCCAATTGTAAACTGTTAATTGAAAACTGATCTACTTTGCTGCATTCTCAATTAACGA
The DNA here is from genome assembly GCF_042684385.1 of Pedobacter vanadiisoli. NCBI lineage: Bacteria > Pseudomonadati > Bacteroidota > Sphingobacteriia > Sphingobacteriales > Sphingobacteriaceae > Pedobacter > Pedobacter vanadiisoli. Next base: position 32,090 of record NZ_JBHULL010000003.1, read on the forward strand.
AAACAGATATTTCAACGCATTTTCATGTCCGTTAGGAATTTCTGCGCTGATATCTGCAGAAACCAACCTGCCTTTAATCGGGTTCGATTTCATGTACACATTACCCATTTTCTCTAAAGTGCTGTTGAATTTTTTAGCGGTTTCTTCGCCACCAATTTCAGAATCAGGAACTTTACCTACAAGGTTTTTAGCATTGAACAAGAAGCTGAAATTGTTTTTGCTCAACAGGTTTTTATGTGTTTTGCTAATTTGGCTGTTTACCCGGTTGCTGTTGATCGCCTGTATTTCAGTTAATGAATTCCCAAAAAATACAATACCATCTTTGATAAGGAAATAAATATCAATCGGACTTTTTTTCTCTACTATTTTATAAATGTTGCCCTCAGCGCTTACAAAGTTTTTGTTTACGCCGTATTTAATGAGCTTGTTAATCAACCTAGTATCATCAGACGAGAACATAAAAAGGAAATCGGGTAAGGTTTCTTTTTTAGTTTTTACCACCTCTTTCTGTTTGTAATCGTCGTCGTAATCGTAAGTAGTATAGGTTACCTCTTTGCTGTTCAATCCATTAATTATAAACAAGGCATCTCCTTTAATTACTTTACTAACTGCTTCTTCATCCAGCAATAGCGACAGGAGATCAGCGCCTAAGTCCATTTCTGCATCCATACGGGCACCTAGAAATGAACCATAAGTTTGTTTCATCAGTTTAGGTAATTCTTCCAGGTAAGCTTTGGTATCAATGGCATAACTCATAAAGCCAATCGCTTTATCGCTGTTTACATACTTTAAAAAGTTCTTGTTCAACTTTTTGTTCATGATTTTTTTGTACGAATCGGCCTGCTCTTGTGCCAGTTCCAAACCGGTAGAAATGCGGAAACTCTTATTATCCATAAACAGCTTTGCATTTAAACTGCCATAACCTTTCATTATACCCGATTTACCGTAAGTGCCAAATTCGGGAGCAACGGCATTATAAACATCTTGCAGACTCGAAACCCAAAGTTCTGCAATGGCTTTGCTATTTAAACTGCCCGTGTATGATTTGTTGCTTTCTATCGATTGGTAGCTACCGTTAAAAATTTGTTCGGCTTGTGCAGTGATCCAGGTAAAGGCCAGTCTTTTTTTCCTGGCATCCTGTTCGGCACGTTCTTGCTGGTAAAGATCATAGTCGGCATTTATCCTTTCAGCTGCAGGTACTGCTTCTGCAGTGTCCATGGCGGCATCAGCCGTAACCTCTTCTTCAACTTCCTGCTTTGGTTTTGCCGCAACTTTTTTCTTTACAGTTTTTTTCTTGCCAGTGGCTTTTTTAGTGGTCTTTTTAGCAACTGTTTTTGGTTTTGCTTTAACTTTTACAGGTGGTGCAACTGTAGTTTCTACCATAGGCTCGTCGGCTGTGGTTACATATGCCGAATCTACTGCTACCGCGGCACTATCGACTAAAGTAGCTTCATCGTTCTGAAACCTGATATCCTTAATGCCATAACGGGCCGATTTAGCCGAATCAGCAAAGAAAGTGCTTTTAATACTACCGTTAACAAAATATAGCATGTTGTTGTTCCACTTTATGATGCTGGTACTATCAGCTAACACCATGGTTTTGGTATCGCCGGTGGTTTTAATTCTATTGTCTTTATTGTTAATCAGACTTTCAAATTTAGTGGCATCTTTTAATGGGATCAGAAAACAGTTATAATTGATGCTATCGGTTAGCTGGTTAAAGTAATACATGTTTTTATCCAGGTTAATACCGAAATCTTCGATAGTCGTAAAATTTTTATCAAGCGATTTGGAGGTGCCTTCCAGTAATTTCTTACCCACAAAAGATTCGTTAAAATCTTTTACAAACATGAGTTTAAAAATGTTATCGCCTTTAATGGTCGCTACTGTGAAAGCATTCGATGGGATCTTTTTGACCAAATCTTGTGCCTGGGCACAATTGAATAATAAAAAGAGGGAGATGGCAATTAGAATTTTTTTCATTTAAATAGATTTTTTAGAGATAAGAACCATGTTTGTGTCTTGGTTTCGGTGTCCAAAACGTAGAATGGATTTTATTTAGATAGTTGTATAGAGTTAGATACGTTAATTTTTCCATTGATTAAGTCCATGATGTTGCTTTTTAACATGACGGCTTTCTTTGATTTTGATATGTTTGATGCAGGGTTGGTGGTACTTGTTACAGGAGATTCGAAACGATAGATGCTGGTGTAGGTTGCCCCGTTAAAAACTGCCTTGTCTTTTGCTTTTAATTTATTGAATTCTGTTTTTGCGGTACTTATTGCCTGATATTTTCGGCTAAAGGTTTTGGTGGCTTTGTTATAAGTATACGAGGAAGTATTGGTGGCCTTAATTTTTTGCTGGGCAAGAATGTTTTTGGTAATGTTATTGATATTGGAAACATCTTTAAAGGTAAAACTGATGGTGGCAATAAAATTGTTAAAATCGGCAGTACTTTTTACATTGGTAATTCCTTCCGACTTCCTTAAGTAAGCTACAGCTTCGTTCAGTTCTTGCTGTATCTTTTGTTTACTGGGCACTTTGTAGCCTTGTACGCTGTCTAACAGCATTACCGAAGCTATTTTGGTTTTACTTTGGCTCAGGTTTATGGTAAGCACCACATCGCCAGTGCCATCATTTTTCATCGAAATTTCCTCAATTACTTCAAAGCAAGAACTTAAAAAGGGTATCAGGATAGCAAAGAATAAAAAATTATAAAAATGCCTGAGGCGCATATTAATTAGGATTTAGGTTTTTACTGACAGGTTAACGGTTATCTAACGGCCAAAATTAATCATTTAGGTGAGCAAATTTTGTCAGAACAAACAGATAAAGCAAAATTACTTAAGACCGACAGATAATATTTCCTTCCAAAAATCAGGTAATTGTCAATATAAAGACAAGAAAAATGTAAAAGAATGCTTGCTAAGCCGATTTTTCTATCTTTGTTGCCAGCTTTTACAAGAAGTATAACCATGAAGAAAAGTGCAATCATTGGATTAATTACCATCGCCATTTCCGTAGGCATTTTATTTAGCTTAAATGCAAATACTGACACCTACTCTAATTTTAAACAGGCAACCCTTTCTGCAAAAGAAGAGCACGTGATGGGCTATTGGGTAAAATCAATGGGTACTTACTACGATGCCGTAAAAGATGCTAACCATTTTTCATTCCACATGAAAGATGAAAAAGGAGAGGTGAGAGAGGTCATTTACGCGGGTACCAAACCACAGGATTTTGAAAAATCAGAAAAACTGGTGCTTATCGGTAAAATGGATAAGGACAAATTCTACGCATCAAAAATTTTAATGAAATGCCCATCTAAATATAACGATAACCTGGTAGAGGTAAATAAAGATGGTAAGGTAGACACCGTAGGGAAATACGGCGAGAAAAAATACAACTAATTTAATGGATATTCAATTTGTAGGCGAACACCTGTTACCAGGTAAAATCGGGCAGTTTTTTATTGTACTGGCATTTAGTGCATCATTACTTTCAACCATTGCATACTTTTATGCCAGTCGCGAGAAAAATTTAGAAGACAAATCCTGGCGTAATCTCGGAAGAATTGGATTCCTGATTAACTGGGCTAGCGTTATAGGCATTGGCGTTACACTTTTCTATTTAGTTTTAGGACATTATAACGAGTATAACTACGTTTATTTTCACTCATCAAAGCAACTTCCAATTTATTATATTGTATCGGCCTTTTGGGAAGGACAAGAGGGAAGTTTCTGGCTATGGGCATTCTGGCAATCGTTTTTAGGTATACTGCTCATCTGGACAGCCAAAACCTGGGAGCGTCCTGTAATGACAGTTGTGGCTTTTTCCCAGGTATTTTTAACCTCGATGATGTTGGGGGTAGAAATTTTTGGTGAGCGTATTGGTAGTTCTCCTTTTATCCTGCTTAGAGATGCAGTTGATTTAAAGGCAATGGCGCCTGTGGTTTTTGCTAACCCTGAAAACTTTAAAGATTACCTTAAATTTATTACTGATGGAAGGGGTTTAAACCCGCTACTGCAAAATTATTGGATGGTGATTCACCCACCAACCTTGTTTTTAGGTTTTGCCAGTATGGTAGTGCCTTTCGCTTATGGAATTGCAGCCCTTTGGCAAAAAAGATATAAAGAGTGGATTAAACCTGCCATGCCATGGACGCTTTTTGCGGTGATGGTTTTAGGTACCGGTATTATTATGGGCTCTTTCTGGGCTTATGAGGCATTGAACTTTGGTGGTTTCTGGGCCTGGGATCCGGTAGAAAATGCTTCTTTAATCCCGTGGTTAACCTTAATCGGGGCAGTACACGTAATGATTGCCTATAAAAACACTGGCCATGCCTATTTTACAGCGATAGCGTTGGTATTTTTCAGCTTTCTATTGGTGCTCTATGCATCATTTTTAACCCGGAGCGGAATTTTGGGCGATACATCAGTTCACTCATTTACCGATATGGGGATGTTTGGTCACCTGATCCTATACAATGTGGTATTCGCTGTTTTAGCAATTGTACTCATTGTCGTAAGATGGAAAGAACTGCCGATTACTACTAAAGATGAAGAAACCTATTCGCGCGAGTTCTGGATGTTTATTGGCGCTTTAGTGGTAACTGTTGCCTGTATTCAAGTGATTTTCTCTACTTCGGTTCCGGTATTTAACAAAGCTTTTGGCACCAATTTCACACCACCCATTGATGCGGTAAAATATTATAACCAATGGCAGGCTCCTTTTGCGGTGCTGATTACCCTGATTTCAGGTTTTTCGCAATATTTAAAATACAAAAGAACTGATCCGCGTAAATTCTACAGCAGTTTAGTTTCTGTAGTTATTTTCTCTGTGGTTTTAACAGCAGGTTTGGTGTATATAGCAGATGTTTACACCAACACGATGTACATCCTGATCACATTCAGTTGTATATTTGCAATACTTTCAAATGCGACAGTTTTATACCAGGCATTTGGAGGAAAGGCAAAGCTGGCAGGTTCGGCAATTGCACACATCGGTTTTGCACTCTTAATTCTAGGAGCATTAATATCAGCAGCTACCAATAAGCCGATTTCAATAAATGCCAACAGGTTTATACCGGTTAAAGATTTCGAAAAAACGGAGAAGCCCGGCGAAAACATTATGCTTTACAAAAACGAGCCTAAACAAATGGGCAAGTATACTGTAACGTATGTAAGCGATACTACTCAGGCTCCAAATACTTTTTACACGCTTAACTTTAAAGTTATAGATAAAGAAGGTAAGGTTAAAGAAGATTTTAATTTGCATCCTCACACCCAGGATAATGAGAAAATGGGCCTAATTGCCTCTCCTGATACCAAGCATTATTTAACTTATGATGTGTACACGCACATTACAAGTGCTGCTGTTAAACAATCTGCCCACGAGGGTCACGAAGGGCATTCGGATGATGAAAATTACAAAGCTCCGCGTATTGTTAAGGTTTCGGCAGGCGATACCATCCATACTTCAAGCGGAGTGGTTACAGTTAAAGATTTAAACCGGAAACCTACCGCTAAAGATTTAGCATTGGCACAAGGCGATTATGCTGTGGGTTTACCTTTAGAAATTAACGCAGCAGGAAAAATTTACAACACTGAACCAATTTTCCTGATTAAAGGAAACAATACTTTTGATTTTGCGCGTAAGGTAGATGAGCTGGATCTGAAATTCCGTTTCTCGAGGGTTTTACCCGACGAGAGAAAAGTAGAGTTGCAGATTTTTGAAAAACCACAGCAAGCTAAAGACTGGGTGGTTTTCAAAGCAATCGAATTTCCTTACATCAATTTATACTGGGCGGGCACCATTGTAATGGTGATTGGCTTCTTACTGTCTATTTTTAGAAGAAGGAAAGAAGCGAGGATCGGATAGGTACATGAAAATCGTTTTATTAGGATCGGGCAACGTTGCTACACATTTAGCAAAAGCTTTAAAAGCCAAAGGCGAAAATGTGATACAGGTTTACAGCCCCAACCTTGTTCATGCGAAATTACTGGCCGATGGTATTGCCGCTGAAGCTGTAAGTGATTTAAATGCAGTTAAAACCGATGCCGATTTATATATCATTTCGATAAAAGATGATGCCATTGGAAGTATTGCTGAAGCACTGAAAGGCGTAAGCGGCCTGGTGGTGCACACTTCGGGTACAACCGATATTAAAGTGCTATCGGATCAGGTTAAAGATTCGGGTGTTTTTTATCCTTTACAAACCTTTTCTAAATCAAAAGACGTTGATTTTGACCGTATTCCGCTTTGTATTGAAGCTACTGATGCTACCCAATTGGAAATTTTACACCAACTGGCATCTAAATTAAGCGGACAGGTTTATGTGCTGAATGGCGAAAAAAGAAAAGTTTTGCACCTGGCTGCTGTTTTTGCCAGTAATTTCCCTAATCATTTGTATGCATTGGCCAACCGGGTACTGCAGCAAAATGATCTGGATTTTGAAATCATCAGGCCGTTAATAGCCGAAACTGCCGATAAGGTAATGACTAACCTGCCTGAAAATGTACAAACAGGGCCAGCAGTAAGGGCCGACGAAACGACTATAAATAAGCATCTAAGCATGTTAAAAGACATGCCCGCGTTGCAGGAAATTTATCAAATACTAAGCAATAGCATAAAATTAATGCAGAAATAGCATTTTTACGGCTTTTGCTTATTACTTTTGCAAAATAATTATGAGCATTTTTAAACTAAAAATAAATTTTGAAGAAGCAGATCACGAACCGGTAGAATTACCTATTGCTGCTGGTGAATCTGTTTTAGATGTTTGTCTTGATAACGGGATAGAGTTACAGCACAACTGCGGTGGAGTTTGCGGTTGCAGTACCTGCCATGTGTATGTAACCAAAGGGATGGATCATATTGAAGAGATTTCGGATAAAGAGGAGGATTTTATCGATAGGGCAGTACGTCCGAAAATTACTTCGCGTTTAGGCTGCCAGTGTGTGGTAATTAACGGTGATATCGAAGTGACCATTCCGGATCAGTCTGGCTTTATGGGACACTAGGTAGTCTTGGGTTCGGAGTCTTCAGTCCTGAGTCGGCTATCAATTTAACAATTAACCGATTAAACATTTCAAACTTTACAACAAACAAAACATGAACAACGATAAATTTGCCTTACCTTTTTACTGGAACGATTATGAAGATATTGCCATGTCTTTATATGAGAAATTTGGTGATGATTTTACAGAAACCAAAATTTACCGTATTCGTTTTACCGAACTTTTAGAATGGGTTTTAGAATTGCCTAATTTTAAAGGAACACGTGAAGAAAGCAATGAAGGCCATTTAGAGCAAATTCAATCGGCCTGGGTATACGAGTGGAGAGATAATCAGTAATTAAGTTTGGAGTAAAGAGTTTGGAGTTTAAAGGCTCCATTCAACTCTCAACTCCAGGCCCCAAAGTCCCAACTAAAAATGTTTCTCCAAAAACTTAAAGAAATTACCACTTTCATTTTTGATGTAGACGGCGTGCTTACCGATGGAACCGTTCAGGTTACTGATAGTGGCCAGTCATTACGTACCTTCAACATCAAAGATGGGTATGCCATGCAACTGGCAGTTAAGCGGGGTTACCATATCTGCATCATTTCTGGTGGCGATGGTATTGCGATGGGTAAGCGGTTTTTTAACCTTGGCATAACCGATGTTTTTCTCGGCACCGGAGATAAAGTGGCCATTTTTAATCAATATCTTCAGGATAAAAGCTTAACTGCAGGAGAAGTGCTCTATATGGGCGACGATATCCCTGATCTCAAAGTGATGAAACTGGTTGGGCTTCCAACTTGCCCGGCTGATGCAGTAGAAGAAATTAAGGCCATTTCTAAATTTATATCCCCTTATAAAGGTGGTAAAACTGCAGTGAGGGATATCATCGAAAAAGTTATGAAAGTGCAGGGCAGATGGCAGGATGAAAATCCTAATGCTTCGGATTCGGGAGTATAAGGGCATTGGTTCATTGGTCATTTGTTCAATAGTTCATCAGTACTGCAAATTGCAAACGGTTTTATTTGGTTAATTGGTTAATTGTTTAAATCGGTTAACTGTCTACAGGCTATTGCCTTCCTGAGCGTAGTCAAGGGATATTTAACCCCGCTTTTCCTGCGAGAATGACGTTCCCGTTATAAATCTCCACCTCCAAAATTTGCAATCCATTAGATTATATCCGAAATTTACATTTATAAATTAATCAATCGATTGATTAATTTATCTTTTATAAAAACATTAATTTTTAATTATATGAGCACATACCTTGTACCTGTCGATTTTTCTAAAACAGCAGATCACGCAGCCAAATACGCTGCCAGGCTTAGTTTTGCCATGGCCAATGCTAAAATAATTTTACTTAACGCTTATTACGTTTCCGAATATGAGAGCATTCTGCCAACACCAGATATGCTAATCACTACCGACGATCGCATTGCCGACGAAATTTCGAACAGGCTGGCTGCCTTGGAAAAACTAAAAACCAAATTGCTGGAAATCAATCCACAGGCAGAAGTAGAAGTTAGTTTAACCCGCGATACCATTTTAAGATCCGTAATTGACCGTGTAAACCGGGAAGAAATAGACCTCATCATTATTGGCAGCAATGGTAAAAAAGCTAAAGATGAAAGCGACATCGGCTCTAATGCAATCAAAATTTCTAAATCAAGCCCAGTTCCGGTTTTAGTAGTTCCACCAAAGGCCGATTATCAATCAATACGTAAAGCGATTCTGGCCTGCGATTTTAAAAAGGTTAAAGAGGTAATACCCATGCATGCGCTTAAAAATATCTTAAGTAAACATGCCTTAGAACTTTTGGTGCTCAACATCAATTCCGGTCAATTGATCGATGTTCAGGAAGAACAGGTTTTACAGCAAATGCTTAAAGATTTTTCTCCGGCTTATCACTACTCCAATCATCCCGATACCATTAAAGGCATTGTGAAGTTTGCCAAAGCCGAAGAAGCACAGCTGATTATCGCATTGCCTAAAAAGTACAGTTTTTTCGAAAGCCTGCTTCATGAAAGTGTTTCCCAAAAATTAACGATTAAATCGCATGTACCAGTGTTATTGCTGAAAGATTAATATATCTAATCTGCAACAGCTAAGTTACATTACCTATTTAAACTTTTGTTTGCTTTTGCACTCAAACTTGCTCAATTTGAACCAAAAACAACAAAAACAACATGAAAAAATTAATGATGATCTGCGGATTGATGCTAGGAATAGCTGGTTTCGCAAACGCGCAGCAAGGTGGTGGACAGGGAAGAATGATGATGAAGCCTGAAGAACGAGTAAAACAGTTAGATGAAAAGTTAAAGTTATCTGATGAGCAAAAAACAAAATTAACTGCTGTTTTTACTGAACAGGCAGAAACCATGAAAAAAATGCGCGAAGAAATGCAAGGTGGCGGAGACAGGGATGCAATGAGGGAAAAAATGCAAAAAATGCGTGCTGATAACGATGCAAAAGTTACTGCAGTGCTGACAGACGATCAGAAAAAAGCTTACGAAACCTGGCAGAAAGAAATGCGTGCCGAAATGGAAAAACGCAGACAAGGTGGCGGAAATAATTAATCTTTGAAAAATATCAGATAAGGAAAGCGGCTTTAGGTCGCTTTTCTTATTTTAGCGGAAAATTAAAACATGAGTATAAATTTTCCTCCTATCATTTTAGCCTCTAAATCGCCCCGCCGACAAGAACTTTTAACCCTTATGGGCTTAAATTTTAAGGTCGAATTAAAAGATGTGGATGAAAGTTATCCTGATGGTTTAAGCCCTGCAGAAATTGCTGTTTATATTTCGGAAAAAAAAGCAAAAGCTTTTACCGGTGATGGCAAAATTGTAATCACCGCTGATACCATTGTGGCTTTAAACGGTGAGATTTTAGGCAAACCAACTGACCGCAGGCATGCACAGGAAATGTTAAAAAAACTCTCAGGAAGTAAACACGAGGTTTTTACTGGTGTAACGATTGTTAAAGGGGATAAAGTTCATTCCTTTTATGATCGTACTGAAGTTTTATGTAAAGCAGTGACAAGCGAGGAAATTGATTTTTACATCGATAATTATCAACCTTTTGATAAAGCCGGAAGTTATGGCATACAGGATTGGTGGGGTATTGTTGTGGTAGAGCGTATTGAAGGTTCATATACCAATGTAATGGGCCTGCCTACCGAAAAGCTCTATAATGAATTATTAAAATTTATTTAAACTTTTTTGTGGAATTCTGTTAAAACTTTCATCATCTAACAAAATTAGCAAGATGAAAGCCCCATTTAACGAGATCAGCATAGCCGAACCCTGTTTACAGAACTGGGATGAAATGGAAAAAGGAGTAGGTTTTAATTTCTGTAAAGCCTGCAGTAAAAATGTAATCGATTTTTCGGGTTATACCAATGCCGAAATCATCCAGGTACTGGCCAATTCAGGCACTTCGGTATGCGGCCGCTTAAGCCAAAGCCAATTAAATCAACTTAACCTTCACCTATCGATTGTACCAACCACCAACAGGAACTGGATGAAATACCTTGGTGTTTTGGCCATAGGCATGAGCATTTTTGTAATGGATGCCAGCGCCGAAAAGATCAACACACCGGTTGAATTCGCTAAAACTATCTACAACAAAACCGACGATAAAAAACCGGATGTACCCCAAAAAATATACGGTTATGTTATTGGTGCTGATCATAAGCCGGCTGCTGGCATAAGGTTATCCATTTCAGATACCCAATATGCTGCCTTGACGGATAAAAATGGTCGTTACGAAATTCTTTTGGATAAAAAGTTTGATATCAGTAAAAACCAGCTGGTGGTTGAAAGTGCTCAATATACAGGTCTTTTGATCCTCAACTTTTCAAAAGCGAAACAGAATGATATCAAATTAAAAAAGGCCGAGTCTATGATTATGGGCAAGATCATGATCACTTCAAAAAAATAAAACCATAAATTACGCTTTCACTCTCTTAATGATCTGTACATTTTGTATGGATCATTTTTTATATCTGGCTGGCCAAAACACCCATTTTTAAATCGTAAGTAGAAAGCGTAAGCCGGTTTATTTTACACCTGCCTAAAACATAATTGGTAATTAAGGTGGCAATTACGATCATATCTACCCGCAAAGGAATAATGCCTGGCATTTCTACGCGTTGCTGATGGGTAGAGTTAATCAGCTTTACTGCTATATCAATATAATCATCATAGTTGAACGGATAAGTTTTTATCTGCTCAATAGCTATATTTTGGTTATGCTTTCTGGTAACCAATTCGGCAAAGGTTTCGAATGCCCCGGCTGAGCCAATTAAAATCTGCGGCTCATATTTTTCGCAGGTTTCGAAAAGATCTGTTAATTGCTTTTGAATGTGAAAAAGAATGGCCTGTTTATCTTCGTCAGAAAGGGGATCTGATTTAAAGAATTGCTGCATTAACCGGGCTGCACCAATGTTGTAACTTTTTTTCCAGATCAGTTTTTCAGTATCACAAAGAATAAATTCTACACTGCCACCACCAATATCCATAATTAAAGATAGCTCTTGTATGGCACCACTCAATTTTACGCCCTGATAAATCAGTTCAGCTTCTTCATCGCCGCTAATTGTTTCGATGCTGATTCCTGTTGCCTCCTTAACAGCTTTCACAAAATCGTTGCCGTTTTCGGCACTTCTAACTGCTGAAGTTGCAGTTGCCCTTATGCGATCGATTTTATACTCCAAAATAGTATCATAAAAGGTTTTAAGGCAGGATACCCCTCTTTCAAATGCAGCCGGAATAATAATATTATCGTTAATTCTTCCCTCGCCCAGTTTAACAGCGACATTGGTTTTGTAGAGGATTTTTAAATCTTTTCCTACCGTTTCTGCAATAAGCAGGTGAAAAGTATTGGTTCCGAGATCGATGACAGCAACGCGCATATTTTGTTCTATATTTTCTGGAAAGCAGAAGCAGTATTTCTTGGCAAATTGCAGTCCTGCTATCCACTTAATTTCGTTAATGTTGGTGCTAAATTAAAGTTAGTTCAGCGAAATATCATTCCTATCAGGTTTATTTTTTCAGGTAGGTAGCTTTTGGCAACAAATGAATAGCCCAGAAAAATTCCTGTGGTTATTGTGGTGTCAGGTATTACCATGTGGCACTGCTATATGGAGCCTATTTTGTTAAACCCTGCAGTTGTTTGGCATTGTGTAATGCAGCAACACCCCAAGTATTGTTAAAGTATACAAAAACTTCACTTGCATTATCTTTGATCTGATTTTTAAAGTCTTTAAGTACACTTATATCATATTCCGATTTGTATAACACAGGTTTGCCATGAAAACGGTAGTAAACTGTACCGGTGTTTTGGATGACGGTATCGGGTAGCTCCGAAGGATAGCTTTCCCCACTGAAAGTGATCTTGTTTTTAGCTAGTTCTTTATGAATTTCTTCGTTAAACCAACTTAAATGCCTGAATTCCACTGTGTTTTTTAATCCGGGATTTAACTGATTAATCAATAACTTTAATCTCTGTTCGTTGTAATCAAATTTAGGTGGAAACTGGAATAGTACGCAGCCTAATTTTTCTTTTAAACCCAACTGAATGGCTTCATAAAAATCGCTGATGAGTTGTTTACAATCATTTAGCTGCTTGTAATGGCTAATTAAGCGTGGCGCTTTAATGGTAAACAGAAAATCATCCGGACTTTCGTCATACCATTTGTTAAAGGATTTTTGGGTAGGCATTTTATAAAAGGTAGAATTGATTTCTATGGTATTGAAATGCCTGCAATAATATTTAAACCAGTCTTTTTGGGCCACACCTTTCGGGTAAAATACTTCTTTCCAATCGCGGTAGTAAAATCCGGAACAACCAATTCTCCATTTCATTTATAGAGAACAAGATATAGCGTAGAAAGGTTTATTAACCGTTGTAAATAGCTATAAAAATGATTAGTGAAAAACCAATATAGCCTGAGCGTTTTAAATAAATGTTGTTATTCTTACCTATGAAACCCAGTGTTAAGGTAAATAATAAATAAAAGATAGAAAGCATTAAAAAAATACCAAATGGCGAATGATGACCTTTTGTAGAATCATGTTGAGGTATAGGTGTAAAAAATACCTCGATTAAAAGCGGTACGAGCCAGCCTACAAGATAAAAAGTAAATATTGACCATGAGACTGGACGTTTTTTTAAACCACTAGTGAATTTGCTCATACTTTTATTTTAATACCTTTTTGGGGGTATGGTAACCCATAAATTGCTGAAATGGAGCTAAAATTGAAATAACTATCCCGAAAGGACTATTACTCCAAATATTTTTGGGAAATCATTAACCCTTAGGATGATGATTTAGGCTATAAAACAAAAAAAACCGATGCTTGCGGCATCGGTTTTTTGTTTATATGGAAATTAATTACTCGAAATATTCTTTCATTCTTTCGAAGAAACTCTTGTCATTTTTACCAGGCTGAGGTTTAAAGTTTGGAGATTCGCGTAATTTTTCCAAAGCACTGCGCTCCTCACTGCTTAAAGCTTTTGGTGTCCAGATATTGATATGGATAATCTCATCTCCTCTGTGGTAAGAGTTTACTTCTGGTAAACCTTTGCCTTTTAAACGCAATAATTTCCCGCTTTGGGTACCCGGATCGATTTTAATTTTGGCTTTACCATCAATTGTAGGTACTTCAATGCTCATTCCTAAAGCAGCATCTACAAAGCTTAAATGTAAGTCGTAAACAATATTGTTGCCTTCGCGTTTTAAGGTTTCGTGTGGGATCTCTTCAATTAAAATAATCAAATCGCCCGGAATACCACCATTTGGAGCTGCATTTCCTTTACCACTCATGCTCAATTGCATGCCTTCGCTTACACCGGCAGGAATGTTAATGGTAATGGTTTCTTCGCCACGTACTACGCCATCTCCGTGGCACACATTACATTTAGAGGTAATTTGCTGACCGCTTCCGTTACAGGTAGGGCAGGTAGATGCAGTTTGCATCTGGCCTAAAATGGTATTGGTTACCCTTCTCACCTGGCCGCTACCACCACAGGTTCCGCAGGTACTTACCGATGATTTATCTTTTGCACCAGAACCATCACAGGTTTTACACACAATAAGTTTATTAACCTTGATTTTCTTTTCGGCACCATGGGCAATTTCTTCCAGCGTTAATTTAACCTTAATACGCAGGTTAGAACCTTTAGCTACCCGGCGGCCACCACGTTGCTGGCCACCACCGCCACCAAAAAAGCTTTCGAATGGGTTATGGCCACCAAAAATATCCCCAAAATTACTGAAGATATCATCCATGTTCATGCTACCGCCATAGCCACCTGAAGCACTGCTGCCTACACCGGCATGGCCAAACTGATCGTAACGCTGTTTTTTCTCCGGACTACTTAAAACTTCATAAGCTTCGGCAGCTTCCTTAAATTTATCTTCAGCAGCTTTATCGCCGGGATTTTTATCCGGGTGATATTTAATTGCCATCTTGCGATAGGCTTTCTTTATCTCGTCAGTGGATGCGCTTTTGGTTACGCCTAGTACGTCGTAATAATCTCTTTTACTCATTTCCTTTATAAACGTTAAAATGTTTGAAGGTTGAAACGTTTAACGATCAGTACCAAACAAACATTCTATTTACTATTTTATCGACTGGAACAGTTGTTGAAATTGCAGTTTAAAACATTTCAACTTTTAACATTCCTGCTTTTCAATTCTTTTAAGCACCCACTACTACTTTAGCGAAGCGGATCACATTATCATTTAAAGTATAACCTTTTTCAACTTCGTCAATTACTTTTCCTTTAAGCTCTTCGGTAGGAGCAGGGATATTAGTAATAGCCTCGTGGAAATCGGTATTAAAAGGCTGGTTGATGCTTTCTACATCTTTAAGACCTTTTTGTGCCAAAGTATTTTTTAACTTATGGCTTACCAATAATATGCCCTCTTTAACCGGGGCCACATCTGCAGCTGTTTCCATTGCTTTTAGTGCACGGTCAAAATCATCTAAAACAGGTAAAAGAGATACAATTACGTCTTTACCTGCAGTTTGTAATAATTCTACACGCTCTTTTTGAGTGCGGCGTTTATAATTATCAAATTCAGCATATAAACGCAAATATTTATCGTTAAGCTGTTGAACTTCTGCCTGTAATTTTTCTTCAGCAGATAATTCCGGAGCCTGCTCAGTTTCATTCGCAGAAGCATCAGTATTCTCTGCATTCTCAGCAGTATTTTCTGATGTATTTTCAGTATTCATTATATTTTCTTCTTTATCGTTATTTTTCTTCTTATTAAACATAATACTAGGCTGAATTTTTTTTGTGTTAATCTCAACTATTTTGCCATAAACGTAAATCAGCCAAGCTGTCAGATTTATTTGGATTTATCTGAACAGATTGGCTGATTAGCTGACGGATGTCAGAATTTTTTATACAATTTGGGCATCTTCGTGTACTACTCCATTTTCACATTTAATGATACGTGAGGGGAAAGTACGGATGATGTGGTAATCGTGTGTAGCCATTAAAACGGCAGTTCCGGCCTGGCTGATCTGTTTTAAAAGCGTTACAATTTCTTCTGAAGTTTCGGGATCCAGGTTACCTGTAGGCTCATCAGCAAGGATAATTTCAGGATCGTTTAGTAATGCCCTTGCAATAACGATACGCTGCTGCTCGCCACCAGAAATTTCGTGTGGCATTTTTTTGATTTTAGAACGTAAGCCTACTTTGTCTAAAACATCTTTGATGCGTTCGTTAATCAGCTTTTCGTCTTTCCAACCGGTAGCTTTTAATACAAACTCGAGGTTTTTTTCGATAGTGCGGTCGGTAAGCAATTGAAAATCCTGAAACACTACGCCCAGTTTGCGACGTAAAAACGGTACCTGGCTTTCTTTTAAGTTTTTAAGGTCGAAACCCGCAATATTGCCTTCGCCGTTACCAATATGAAGATCGCCATATAATATTTTAAGCAAACTACTCTTGCCCGAACCTGTTTGACCAATCAGGAATATAAATTCGTCTTTTTCGATATGTAAATTTACGTTTGAGAGTACCAGATGCTTTTGTTGAAAAACGTCAACATTGCTTAAATGAATTACTGAGTTGCCTGCCATATTATATTTCCAATTTTGCTATCTGCCCGAAAGGCAAATCTTTAACCATTTCCATAATGTAATCCTGCTTGTCGCCAAGCCCCAGTTTTTCCAACGATTTATCGGGCCTGTCTACCCTGAAATAAGCTAAAAGTGTAAACTTATCGTCTCTTAACTGTACGTAATCTGGAATTTTGGCTATGCCTTTAACTTTAACGATATACATTGTGCCCAAAAATAGCATTTCCAACTGATAAGCGAAAGTATGAATCCCTTTTTATCTGACTAACATCAGCCAGCCGGTATAGGTCTGGAAATCTTCATTCAAATAAACGGAATAGTAATACACTCCGGGCGGAAGATCTTTTCCGTTCATTTTACCATCCCAGGGCTTAAAAGGGCCGGTACTTTGGTACACCAGACTACCATAACGGTTTATGATTTTAACAACAGGATTGGGGAACGATGCTGCTGCGGGTATATTCCAGGTATCATTTACATTATCGCCATTTGGAGAAAAGGTATTGGGAATAACCACTTTTGGATAAACGGTTATGTTAACCTCGTCGCTACTGCTGCTGCAACCTAAATTGGAGCTGGCATGTAAGGTATAGGTGATATCGTGTGGTGGTGTGGCAACTGGATTTAATTTAGCCGGATCATCCAGATAGTCGGCAGGTGTCCATAAATAGGTAACATCGCTTGAAACCTTACCGTTTAAAGTTATTTTTTGTCCATTAACGATTTTTTGATCAGCGCCAGCATCTGCCATTGCATTTTTGTTCACGTTAACAGTTACTTGGGCTGTTTCTGAGCATAAACCTTGGCTAACCTTTACCGTGTAGGTAGTGGTTTCGGTAGGAGCAGCTACGGGGTTTGCACTGTTGGGATCTGAAAGACCATTTGCCGGCTGCCAAAGATATTCAGTGCCACCCGATGCAGTTAATTGTACTGATTTACCCTCACAAATGCTAACCGTTTGAACATTGGTACTGATCTGTAAAGGGTCAGAAACCTGCACATTTGTCGATGCATTTGATGAACAGCCACTTGCCATAACGGTTACCGTATATTCACCTTCCATGGTTTTAGTTGCATTCGTGAGCGTCGGATTCTGGGCTGTAGAAGTAAATCCGTTTGGCCCTGTCCAGCTATAGCTTGTTCCGCCTGATGCAGTTAACTGAATGGTATTACCAGTACAGAAAGGGCCGGAGTTTTCGGCTCTGGCAATAGGCAGAGAATTAACTTCAATAGTTAATGGCCCGCTTGCAATTCTGCAATTAGGCGAGTTGATGTTTGCGCCTTCGGCAGCCAATAAACGGTATTGATAATTACCAGGGGATGCATTCACAAAATTTATTGTTAGTGCTGTTGCTTTCTCGCCTGGTAGATCAACAAAACCATTGCCACTATTTACTTGCCATTGATATTTAGGGTTTTGGTAAACACCGGCTGTAATTTCAGTCTTGAGATTAAAAACCTGACTTTCACCGGCACAAAGGTTGGCTTTGGTTGATAGGTTATTTGCAATGGTGGGAATTATTGAAGGGCCACATGCACTAAATGCAATGTCGTCGAGTGCGAGATCATTCCCATTACCACCAGGATTCTTGTTTGTCATTTTTAGGGTAATGGTACCTAAATTTGAAGGTGTAACAAAAGTGGTAGCATATCTGATCCACCCACTGTTTTCAGCAATGTCACCGGTTTCAAAAGGAATCTGTAACAACTCTACGCCATCATTTTCTATCGTAAACTTAACATTTGGTTTAATGCCGGGATTTCTTAAAATATTGATAATCCATGCAGAAAATTCGTAAGTAGTATTCGGACAAAGATCCTGAACTATGGTTTGGTAAAATATACCCGGACTATTAGAGGCATTAACAATCATCATATATCCATTAGGATCGTTTGGGGTATGATTTACAATGTTTTGGATCCATCCCTGATTTAATCCTGACGTTGTTTTGGCTATTGTATATTGTCCATCGTTTGGTGAAGCAGTAACATAACTGTAATTGGTTATGCCGTTAGCGAGGGAAGGCCCAAAAATACCTGTGCCAGATCCAAATTTTTCATTTTTAATCGGATCGCCTAATGTTCCACTGCATTGTGCAGCCAGGCGACCGTTGTAAAAGAGATTAACCGAAATAATTAAAGAAAAAACAAGATAACGCATCGTTTAAAAGATGTTTCGCGAATATCTAAATAAAAAACTGAAATTCAATTACTTAGTGTGGTCAATTTAGCCCGTTCAAAAATTCAATTGTATTTACATTATCGGCATAATCCCAAAGTTTAGGATGCTGGCTTTGGCCGAATGCAAAACTGGCTATATTGATTGGTGATTGGGTAACTATACACTGAATATCTGCGGCTTTATCTTTTAGTTTATTTTCAACATCCTTCAGGCTTTCGTATTCCTCATAATAAAGTACCGCCAGCGGTGAGGCAAGACTTTCATCTTCTTTTAATAATAAAAAGCCGTTGTCGAAATGTTTGGCTGCATTAACCAGGTAAATAGATTTATTGTAATCGTAATTGTTCTGGTATTTAAAATGGTTAATGATCTGGTTATAGTTTTCTATTCCTTCATACAAATGGGCAACATCATAACCTTTTGGGAAATAGATTTTAGAAACATTCCGGCAGCCCAAACCGAAATAGTCGAAAATATCTGCCCCCAGGTTCCGGATATCTTCCGGGCTTTCTTTACCATCTAAAACGGCAACACTGTTTCTGTTTTTGCGGATGATGTTGGGCACTTTGCTAAAATAATAATCGAAATACCTGGATGAATTATTACTTCCGGTAGCAATTACAGCATCGAAATCTTTTAAACGCTCTACATATTCGATTTTATCTGCAAAAGCGGGTTCGATATTAATCAATTCGGCAAGGACAGTTTTAATCAATTTATCATCAGAAGAAGAAAGTTTGATTAAGGCTGTGTTTCCGGTTGCCAAAACGCATAAAACATCATGCAAGCCTACCAGAGGGATATTTCCTGCCAGGATTAAACCCACCTTTTTAGGCGATGTACTAAACCGTACCGACTGGAACCAAAGGGCTAAATCGGCCTCATTCAGCATGGCTGCAAAAGATAAAACAGATTTTTTTATATTTTCCTGGGTGAACCATGCATTGGCACTTTCAGCACTATAAAGTGCATTTCCTAGTATGTCAGTAGGGTTTGTGAGCTTTTTGCCGAGTTCGCCAAATGCGATTATTGCCTTTTCTTGAGTTAATGCTGACATATTTAGAACTATTATTAATTGATTATATCTTATATTTGCAGCGCAAAGGTAAACTAAGCAAAAGAATTAGACGAAAACATGGCAATTAAAATAACAGATGAGTGTATAAATTGTGGGGCATGTGAACCAGAATGCCCAAATAACGCAATTTACGATGCCGGAACTGCATGGCGTTTTTCTGATGGTACCAATTTAAACGGTATCATTGATTTTGGTAATCAACAAATCGAAGCTGATGCCCCTCAGGAAGCGGTTTCAGATGAAGTATATTATATCGTATCAGATAAGTGTACAGAGTGTAAAGGTTTTCATGATGAGCCTCAGTGTGCGGCAGTATGTCCGGTTGACTGTTGTGTAGATGACGAGGATATCCGTGAAACAGAAGAAGAATTATTGGCTAAGAAAACCTGGTTGCACCAGGAAGGATAAGCATTATAAAATATTTAAATGATTAAAGGCACTGTATGGTGCCTTTTTTAGTTTATAGCCGATCCATAATTTTTTTTAGTTTTTCTTCTACAGTAAAATTACCTCTAATCTGTAAAACTTCTTTGTTTAAACCCTTCATCCAGTCTTCGTGTACTTTTAATGATCGGCCTGTAAAGCCAGATTCGATAGGATCAATATCATATTGAGCTGCCCATTCGATAAAATCATGGTATTTCTTTATTCGTTCAGGATCATTATAAATTATTGATCCATAACGTTCAAATTCCCTGTTTTTTAGCCGGTTTAATCTTATTTCCGGTGGAAGCCAAAGAAACACAATCAGGTCAAAATCTGGAAAAACATCATTGCCCCAGCTTACGCTTGAGCCACCAAAAATCCAACGGTCATTTTCAGTTAATACCGTTTTTATCATCTGGTTTCTTTCACTAGGATTTCTTTTTGTTGTAAATGGAGGATCGGTGGGCATCCAGAAATATTGATCGCTGTCAAAGTATGGAATATTTAATTTTATTGCCAAAGCTTTGCCCAATGTAGTTACACCTGAACCAGAAGCTCCGAAGATGTGAATTTTCATTTAGGATGAACTCAAGTTTTAACTCAAACTTCGTATTTATTTGGAATAATCAAAACCGGACAAGCCGATTTCCGGGCTACGTGTTCGGCTACGCTACCCATTAAAAAGTGGTATAATCCCGTGCGGCCATAGGTGCCAATTACAATCAGGTCAGATCCCCATTCGTCTGACTGCTGGATAATGCCATGTGCTGCGGTATCTACAACACTCAGGTAAGTAGTTTTGATCCCTTTACCGTATTTCCCTTCCATTTCTTTAAGTAAAATATGGCTGTTCTCTTCGCTATTGTCGTAAGTTTCTAAAAATACCGGGGCCAGTGTTAAATCAGGGTTTACATTGGCTGGTATGGGTTCGATAATATTAACCAATGCTACTTCTGCTCCAAATTTTTCTGCCATGTCGTAACCGGCTTTTGCCGCCTTTTCAGAGCAGGTACTGTTATCAACGGCAATTAATATTTTTTTAAAGTTCATGGCATGTGTATTTAAATGGTTATCATCATAAAAATAACAAATTTGCAGGTAAAATGTTAGGCAATGGATGTATTTTATTAGCTTTACAATAGTTTCAACGAGCAGGTTTAAATGGAAAATCAATACGGTATTTGCAGGGTTGCGGTAGCGCCTTTAAGAGCAGATGCATCAGATAAAGCAGAAATTGTTTCGCAACTTTTATTTGGCGATCATGTAGAAATTATTCAAAGAGAGGAGCGTTGGTGGCTGATCCAGAATGGTTATGATGGCTATGAAGGCTGGATGGATTTCAGGCAGCTGGCGCCAATCAGCCAGGATCAGTTTGCAGAAATGCACGATTGTAAATTACTGGCTCCCTTAAGTTTCAATAATGTGTTAACAGCGGCCGATGGAAGCGCTTATCATTTAAGCCCGGCAAGTAACATTCCGTTTTTAAAAGATGGATATTGTTATGCCGGAGAAGAAAAATTCAAGCTTAATTTTGAAGTGCATGATAATAGTGCGATCAATTTTAAAAACCAGGTAACCGGTACCGCAACGTTTTTCCGGAATATCCCATATTTATGGGGCGGAAGGCATTTATTTGGTTTAGATTGTTCAGGCTTTACCCAAACGGTATTTAAAATGTTGGGGATTAAACTAAACCGTGATGCCTCTCAACAGGCCGAACAGGGCGAACTAGTGGGCTTTTTAGCCGAATGCAGGGCGGGCGATTTGGCTTTTTTTGATAATGAGGAAGGCAGGATCACACATGTAGGCATTATGTTAAGCCCCAATGAAATTATCCATTCGTCAGCAAAAGTAAAAATAGATCCGATTGATGACCAGGGTATTTTTAATAAAGAACTGGGCAAATATTCGCATAAATTAAGAATTATAAAACGATTTGTAGATTGATAACCTAACCAATGAAGGAACGTTTCCAGGATCAAAACTTTAGACTAAGTCATTTTCAAACCAATGTCTGGATCATTTGCCCTACTTGTTTGAAAAAAGCAACAGCTAAAGTAGATTATGTGGAAAAGCATGCAAAGTTAAGTTGTTTGCATTGCGGCTATAATAAAGAGACATCTATATGTGATTTATATATGGCCGCTAATGGTTATTTTGGGGCAGAACTATGGCTAAAGGCACCATTTAAAGATGAAGTATTTTGGGCCTTTAATTTTGAACATTTACTTTACCTGGAAAGTTATATTTCTGCCAATCTTCGCGAGCATAAAGACCGGTCACATTATACGCTTTTAGAAAAGCTTCCGAAATTTTATCATTTAGCAAAAAACAGGGAGGCTCTTTTAAAGTTAATAGAAAAGCTGAAAAACAAAAATTAACTTTCCATCTCCCAAATCATTACCTGCTTATCATCCCCGGTCGAGATCAGGTATTTGCCATCATTGCTCCAAACAATTTTATTGATAGAATGCGTATGGCCAATGCCGGCTTTTTCGAGGCTTAAAATTTTGTACAATTTAAAATTTTCGGCATCCCATAGCTTAATGCTTTTATCCTGGCTACTGGTTGCAAAATAGGGTAGCGTGGGATGGAAAGCAATGTCGTAAACGGTAAACATATGGGCCGGTATATTTTGGAGTAACGCATAATCTGCCAAGCTCCAGATTTTCAGTTGTGCATCGCGGCTTCCTGAAATTAAATACCTGCTTTCGGGGTGATAAGCCAGGGCAGTAACCGGAAGCTTATGCCCTTCAAGGTTTTGTTTCAGGCTATAATCGCTCAGGTTATAAATTTTAATCAGGTGATCTTTACAGCCAAAAGCAATCTCTGTTTCATCAGGAGACAGGGCAATGGTCCGCACGGTATCATAAGCGGCCTGAAAGCGGTAAATCTCTTTAAAATCGGTTAACGACCAAACCGCAACTGTCCCATCTTCGCCCGTGGTAATGAGTTCATGCTTAGATTGAACCGTTTTAATGTTAAAAATCGGTTTGAGGTGCGCATTAATGCGGGCAATTACTTCCTGTTTCTTTAAATCGTATACACTAAAAGCACCACTTCTTTCGCCCACAAACAATAGGTAGTTGAAATAATGAAGGCAATAAACAGAGCTTTGCACAGGCATTTTAACCTTAACAAAGGCCATTTCGGCTAATGACCATTCTACAATACCCTTATCGTTACCCGCACTAAAAAATAATTCATCCTGATCAGAAGGAGCAAGGGCATAAACAGGGTTTTGGTGGCCGGGAAGTGTTTTGATGTGTTTGAGCATTTTTGGAGGTTTAGGGTCTGAGGCTTAGGGTTTAGGGTTTAGGCATCTAGTACCTTACACCCTCTACCTTTTTACCTTCTACCTTATTTGATCTTCTTAATATTGAATTATTAATTTGCTTTATTGAAATATCCCTATTAAAAGATTCGCAATCTGGAGCCTGAATAAATATAGAATGGAAATAATTATTCCGGTTAATAAGTAAGATTTTGCCTTTTGATAGTTCAGTTTATTTAAGTTTATCAATATAAAACCAACGCATAGGAAAATAATTAATATCAATGCGCTCCATTCGCCTATAAACATATTAAAAGGTAAACTCGCAATTCTATCAGATTCGTCACTCTCTCCTAATACCATCCAAAATATAATCGGGGTAATTAACCAGTAGAATAAAGAGCATATAAAAAAGGTACATACAAAGACGAGTAAAAAATGCCATACTGATATTTTTGACCTAATTAACTCATTGATTTGGTTCGGTACTTTCAATGCTTCTTAATATTAAATTGCTAGCCTGGCATTTAAAGCCTTACGCCTTTAACCTTTTTACCTTCTACCTTATTTATGCCTTTTCTCTAAATTCTTTGCAATATCCTGGATGGACAGGCCTTTTTCTTTCAATAAGAATAACAAGTGGAAAAGCAGGTCAGATGCTTCGCCGATAAATTCTTCTTCGCTTTCGGCCAGGGCAGCAATTACCGTTTCTACACCTTCTTCGCCAACTTTCTGCGCAATTTTGTTTAAACCTTTGCCACGCATTTTGTTGATGTAAGAACCTTCAACCGGGTTTTCATACCGGTCGTTGATGATGTTTTCCAGTTCAAAAATGAAATTCTGGTTATAACCTGTTTTAAAACAACTGCGACTACCCGTATGGCAGGTAGGGCCAACAGCATCTGCTTTAATCAGAATGGTATCGTTGTCGCAATCAACAAAAAGTTCTTTTACGTACAAAAAGTTGCTGCTGGTTTCGCCTTTGGTCCAAAGGCGGTTTTTAGAACGCGAAAAGAATGTAACTTTTCCTTCGGCCTTTGTTTTGGTTAAAGCCTCTGCATTCATATAACCCAGCATCAAAACTTCCAGGGTTTTATAATCCTGAACGATTACGGGGATTAAACCATCTGTTTTATCCCAATCAAGGGATGATATATTATCGATCATTTTATTATTAAGCTAATTATAAGTCAACAGTGCTGCTATCGAATTTCCATGTTTTTTTTGCCATTTTTTCTTTTACCTCGGTGTACGAAATTGGATAATAATTATGGCAATCAACCCCAACATCAAAGGATAATTCGTGTGGGTCATCAATTATGTTTCCATGCGAATGACCATACAAGTGAAAACTTCCAGCCCGTTTGTAATTCCATTGTTTTATAGCATAATGAAAAAGAACAAGCCTTTGCTTTTTTTCGTCATTATCTGAATCGGTTATTTTTAATTCATAATAATCTTTGATCCATTCGAAACGGTTTTTACAGGATAGAGCAGATTTATCGTGATTTCCTTTTATTAAATAAATATTTCCGTTTAATTGCTTGAGTATTTCCCTAAGTCGATCTGGTTTACATAATCCAAAATCGCCCAAATAATAGATGCTATCTGATGAAGATATTTTTTTGTTCCATTTTTGGATCATGATCTCATCCATCTCTTCAACAGAAGAGAATGGCCTATCCGAAAAACTGATAATGTTCTGATGTCCGAAATGATGATCTGAACTGAAAAAAATATTACTCATTTTATTTTTTTATTTCGGAAAGCAGGTTCCCGACAACGGGACTACCAACCACGGACTAATTTATATTCTTACCGGAATCTGGTTCCTGCTTAATTCCTGTTTTAAATCGGGGATCAGTATTTCGCCATAATGAAACACCGAAGCAGCCAGTGCGGCATCAACATTGGCTTTTTGGAAAACTTCGGTAAAATGATCCATATTGCCTGCACCGCCCGAAGCAATGATCGGAATATTGATCATTTGGTTTATTTTACCCAGTAGGCCGCAATCAAAGCCCGCTTTAGTGCCATCGTGGTCCATAGAGGTTAACAAAATCTCACCTGCGCCTAAATCTTCGGCCTGTTTAATCCAGTTTTCGGTTTCCAGCTCGGTAATTAACCTGCCGCCATTCAGGTGCACCCTGTTCTTCCCATCTACATGTTTGGTGTCGACTGCTAAAACCACAAACTGTACGCCAAAGGCTTTAGCCAGTTCTTCAATCAGTTTAGGGTTTCGTACAGCTGCAGAGTTGATGCTGATTTTATCGGCACCGGCGTTTAACAAGGCCTCAGCATCAGCAATTTCGGTTATCCCACCACCTATGGTAAAAGGAATGTTCAACTGTCGCGCTACCGCTTTAACCATTTCGATCATGGTCTTGCGGCGTTCGTGCGTAGCAGTAATGTCAAGGAAAACCAATTCGTCGGCACCTTGCTGCGCGTATTGGGCGGCCAGTTCAACAGGATCACCCGCGTCGCGTAAATCAACAAAGTTTACACCCTTTACTGTACGGCCGTCTTTAACGTCTAAACAAGGAATTATTCTTTTTGAAAGCATACGTGTGTTTGGCTGTCATGCTGAGGAACGAAGCACCTTTTCATCATAGGCAGATCCTTCATTCTTCAGGATGACATAAATATTTATGAAATTAAATCGAACTCAACGCCTTTAAATTCCACTCTTTAATTTCTTCAATGGTAATCCGGTTTTCGTAAATGGCTTTGCCAACTACTACACTTCTGATCGGGTATTTGGCCAGTTCGTAAATATCGTCCATTGAGCTTACCCCGCCAGAAGCAATTAATTTGATCATAGGCGAGTGTTCCAGTAATTTTTGGTATAATTCAATTGCTGCGCCTCCTAATTTCCCGTCTTTGCTGATATCGGTACATAGGAAACGTAAAAAACCTAAAGCCAGGCATTTATCCACATAATCCATCAGTTTAATGGGCGAGCTTTCCATCCAGCCCGAGTATTTAATTACTTCGTCCAACACATCAATGGCAATAACGATGCGGTTGGCATAATCGTTTTTTTTGGCAAAAGCTTCGCTCAGCTGAGGCAAGAAATCAGGGTTGGTAATGGCTTGTGTACCTACAATTACACGGTGAATACCCGCATCAAGCAGGTTGGTCACCTGTTCAATGGTACGGATGCCGCCACCATATTGCACACGCATTTCTGTTTTTTTAATGATCTCGAAAAGTGATTTCTGGTTGCTGAAATCGCCTTTTGCACCGTTCAAATCAATAATGTGGATAAAATCGGTACCGTTTGAACGGTATTTTTCGATCATATCGGCAATAGAAACATCGTATTCAGTTTTCTGGTTGTAATCGCCTTCCCGCAAACGGACAACCTTTCCATCTAAAATATCAATAGCAGGTATTATATACATCTTATAAGCTTAAGTTTGAAAAATTTTTTAATATTAACTCACCGGCTTTCCCTGATTTCTCGGGGTGGAACTGAACGCCGTAAAAATTGTCTTTTTGTACCGCTGCCGAAAAGGTTAAACCATAATCAGCAGATGCAATGTCAAAAGTAGGGTTATATTCAATAAAGTACGAATGCACAAAGTAAAATTGTGTATTATCTTCAACACCTTCAAATAGTGAATTGTTTTTAGGGCTTACGGCATTCCAACCCATGTGTGGAATTTTGATATTCAGGGTTTTATCAAATTTTTTGGTCTTTACGGGCACAATATCCAACAGTGCGGCATTACCTTCTTCCGAATGTTCGGTTATGAGCTGCATACCTACGCAGATACCCAGTACAGGTTTGGTCAGTTTTTTTATGGCTTCAACCAGGCCGGTACCCTTTAGTTTTTCCATGGCTGCACCCGCATGGCCAACACCAGGGATGATGATGTGGCTGTATTTTTCAAGGTCAGCTTCAGTATTAACCATACCGTATTGGAGGTTTAAACGATCTAAAGCTGCGGTTAGCGAGAAAATATTACCAGCGCCGTAATTTATTATTCCAATCATAATTTAATAATTCAGATTCTTTCAAGATTTGAAAATGAACGTCAGTTTTTCATCAGTTCTGCAGCCCCGCTATTCGTTTCAAGTCCCGATGAACAATCGGGAGCTTTCCACTGCTATCGGGTTTATTTAACAATGTTCCTGTTTTCAAATCTATCCCCATTGTCCATTTTACCTCTTACAGTAAACCCTTTGTACTTGGTAATACCATTTTCTCGGCATCGCGTTTTACTGCCATTTTTATGGCTTTGGCAAATGCTTTAAAAATAGCTTCAATTTTGTGGTGTTCGTTTTCGCCTTCGGCTTTAATATTCAGGTTGCATTTTGCGGCATCGCTAAACGACTTAAAGAAATGGTAAAACATTTCTGTTGGCATGTCGCCTACTTTTTCGCGTTTAAATTCCGCATCCCAAACAATCCAGTTCCTGCCGCCAAAATCGATAGCTACCTGCGCCAGGCAATCATCCATGGGTAAACAGAAACCATAACGCTCAATTCCCAGTTTATTGCCTAAACCTTTCGCAAAAGCCTCGCCTAAGGCAATTCCGGTATCTTCTATGGTATGGTGCTCGTCAATATGTAAATCGCCTTTGGCAATTACCTCCAAATCAACACTGCCATGTCTGGCAATCTGATCAAGCATGTGATCGAAAAAGTTAAGCCCCGTTTCAATTTTCGCTTTTCCGGTACCATCTAAATCCAGGTTAATGGTAATGTCGGTCTCGTTAGTTTTGCGTACGTGGTTAATTTTCCTACTTCCTGCTTTTAACAGGCTGTATATATCTTCCCATTTCCGGGTTTCTAAAACAATAACGTCTAATAAGGTTTCATGTTTGTCTAAAGCTTCGGTTGATCCCAATGCATCATTCTGGCGAAGGAATATAGCCTTTGCGCCTAAATTTTTAGCCAGGATCACATCGTTTAACCGGTCGCCAATTACGTAAGAGTTTTTTAAATCATAGTCGCCGTTAAAATATTTGGTAAGCAAGGCCGTGCCGGGTTTACGGGTAGGGGCATTGTCTTTGGCAAAAGTACGGTCAATCACAATCTCGCTGAAATTAACACCTTCCCCTGCGAAAGTATCTAACATGAAATTATGGATAGGCCAGAAATTTTCTTCCGGATTGGAGGGAGTTCCCAGGCCATCCTGGTTGGTTACCATCACCAACTCGTAATCCATTTCACTGGCAATTTTCGACAGGTAATATAGCGAACGCGGATAAAATTTTAATTTGGCGAAACTGTCTACCTG
This sequence comes from Pedobacter vanadiisoli, assembly GCF_042684385.1. Classification (NCBI taxonomy): domain Bacteria; kingdom Pseudomonadati; phylum Bacteroidota; class Sphingobacteriia; order Sphingobacteriales; family Sphingobacteriaceae; genus Pedobacter; species Pedobacter vanadiisoli. The sequence goes on from NZ_JBHULL010000003.1 coordinate 60,398, forward strand.
CTCATCTTCCGGTTCGATGTTCAATGTACCGTCGCGATCGATAAATAATACTTTTTTCATGATAAGTTTTTTAATACAGTTAACAGTTTATCGTTCTCTTCTTTTGTGCCTACAGTAATGCGTAAACAGCCTTCGCAAAGTGTCACCTTTGAACGGTCGCGAACGATGATTCCTGCATTGACCAGATCGTCGTAAATTTTAAGGGCATCGGTTACTTCTGCCAGTACAAAATTTGCATCAGAAGGATAAACTTTTGTTACCATTTCGAGGTCGTTTAAAGCGATAGATAAACGCTGTCTTTCGGCAACAGATTCTTTAATCCATTCGTTTACCTGTGCGATATTTTTTAGTGCTTCAAAAGCTAAATCCTGGGTGGCCTGATTGATGTTATAAGGTGGTTTAATTTTGTTTAGAACATCGATCACTTTTGTTGAAGAAAATGCCATACCCAAACGTAAGGCGGCAAGTCCCCAGGCTTTCGAAAAAGTCTGCAAAACGACCAGGTTTCCGTACTCGGTTAGCTCTTGTATAAAGGTCTTTTGACGGGCATAATTAATGTAGGCTTCATCTACCACAACGATGCCATTAAAGTTGGCTAAAATCGTTTCAATATCTGCACGGTTGATCGAATTTCCGGTCGGGTTATTTGGCGAACAAATGAAAATTAATTTCGTGTTTTTATCAATCGTTTCTGCAATCTTTTCCATGTCTAACTGGAAGTTCGGAAGCAGGCTAACCTTGCGGATTTCTACGTCATTTATATTTGCTGAAACTTCGTACATGCCGTAAGTCGGAGGCAAAATAATTACGTTGTCTTTACCCGGGTTACAGAAGGCCCGAAATAATAAATCGATGGCTTCGTCGCTACCATTTCCCAGGAAAGTATTCTCAATAGGTACGCCTTTTATTTTGCTTATGGCATCCTTTAAGTCCAGTTGTAAGGGATCCGGATAGCGGTTATAATTGGCTGGTAAAGGCGAGCCATAACTGTTCTCGTTGGCATCTAAAAAAATTGATGCCTGGCCTTTAAACTCGTCCCGGGCAGTAGAGTAGGGGCGAAGGTTTTTTATATTTTCTCTTACTAAATCGTTAATATCCATTATTTGAGGTAAAAGGTAAAAAGTAAAAGGTAAAAGGGTTGGCGATTTGCCTAAAGCTTTCTACATTATACTTTCTACAGAATTTATTAAATGACTTAATCTTATTTCAGTTTTATTTTATGCTAATTTATCTTCTGACTTCCGACTCCGGACTCAAAATTTAACCTGATACTCACTGCATTCTTGTGCGCTTCCAATCCTTCTGCTGCTGCGAGTGTTTCAACAGTTGTACCAATGCTGTTTAAACCTTCGGTTGACAGGTGCTGAAAAGTGATTTTTTTAATAAAAGCATCAACAGAAACACCTGAGTATGCTTTTGCGAAACCACTGGTTGGCAAGGTATGGTTAGTACCTGAGGCATAATCGCCTGCACTTTCAGGTGTCAGGTTACCTAAAAATACCGATCCGGCATTGGTAATCAATGGGATAAGCTTTTGGTACTCCTCAGTGGCCAATATCAGGTGTTCTGGTGCATATTCGTTTGAAAATTGCATCGCGAGCGCTATATTATCGGTTAAAACTGCATAAGAATTGTCCATAGCTTTGGCAGCAATGTCTTTTCTTGGAAGGATAGAAAGTTGTTTTTCAACCTCTTTTAAGGTTGCAGTTATAATATCATTAGAGGTAGAAACCAATATGGCCTGACTATCAGTTCCGTGTTCTGCCTGTGCAAGGAGATCTGCGGCAACAAATGACGGAATGGCGGTTTCATCAGCTACTACCAATACTTCAGATGGACCTGCAGGCATATCAATAGCCACCTTGTTTTGCACCATGGTTTTGGCTGTAGTTACATAGCGGTTACCCGGGCCAAATATCTTGTATACCTGTGGTACAGATTCGGTTCCGAAAGCCATTGCCGCTACGGCTTGTGCGCCACCTATCATGAATATTTTTTCGATACCCAGCAGCACCGCGCAGTAAGCCAGGTAGCAATTGGTTTTGCTATCCTGCTGTGGTGGCGAGCATACAATTATTTCTTTGCAGCCTGCAATAAGTGCCGGTGTTGCCAGCATTAAAAAGGTACTCGGTAACACCGCAGTTCCACCCGGGATATAAAGCCCGACCTTTTCAATTGCCCTGGCTTCGCGCCAGCAAACTACACCAGGCATGGTCTCCACTTTATCTTCTTTTTTTAATTGCGACAGGTGAAAATTTCTGATGTTTTGATAAGCAGTATCAATAGCTTTTTTTGCATCATCGGGAATGGAAGCTGCAATGGTTTTTAATTCTTCGCGGTCTAAAAAAAGTTTTTCCAGTTCAACTTTATCAAAGGTTTTTGCGAAATTAAAAAGGGCTTGGTCGCCATCCTCCTTTACCGATTTTATGATGTCGGCAACACGGCTTTCAACCAATTTATCGTCTTCGATCTGCCTTGAACAAAGCTCTTCAATTTTTGATTTAGATAAATCTTTATAATTGTAGATTTTCAATGTTTTATGTTTTAAAATTAACTAATAGTTAATATGAAATTATTCAATTTTACCTAATTATTTTCTCAATTGGCATAACCAAAATGCCTTCAGCACCGGCAGCTTTTAAGTTGTTTATTTTATCCCAGAAATCGGCTTCGGCAATTACCGAATGTACGGCTACCCAGTTCGGTTCGAAGAGTGGAACTACCGTTGGACTTTTAACACCCGGAAGAAGATCGACCACTTTTTGAAGGTTATCTTTTGATACATTCAGCACTACATATTTGTTCGATTTTGCACTGAGTACCGAGCGGATCCTTTGCAGTAATTCTTCCACTTCTGGATTGCCGGCTACCGATTTATTTCCGATTAAAACTGCTTCCGATTGCATTACATCTGCAAATGGTTTTAGTCCGTTGCTCTTTAATGTTCCGCCGGTAGAAACGATATCAAAAATGGCGTCGCTCAAACCTAAACCCGGGCCAATTTCTACCGAACCGGAGATGGTCCTGATATCAGATTTTACGCCATTTTCAGTTAAGAATTTTTCGAGGATTACAGGGTAAGAAGTAGCTATGGCTTTACCGTTCAGTTCTGTTAAATTTTGAATGGTACTGGTGGCCTGAACAGCAATTTTTAATGTACATTTTCCGAATCCCAGTTTTTGCAGGTAATCTACTTCGGCTTTGGTTTCTACAATTACATTTTCTCCAACAATGCCCAGGTCGGCAATCCCATCCTGTACATATTCCGGGATATCATCATCACGCAGAAAAAGAATTTCTAAAGGAAAGTTGGTAACAGTTGAAATGAGCGAGCTTTTGTAGTTTTCGAATGCTAAACCACAATTTTTAAGTATTTCTACAGATTTTTCGTTTAACCTACCCGATTTCTGGATAGCAATTTTAAGTGTTTTCAAAGTATTGAATATAGAGTGGACAAGAAATTATTTTACGGAAAAAACGTTTTGAAGTACAAAACAAACATATATCATCGCCTATCGGCGATGGTGTAGATGTAAGTGATGGTTCAAAGTTAAGTTCATAAATTTATTTCTGCCAATATCAATGCTTTAGCTGATTAGCGATGGCAAATATAGCGTTTGAAATGGTAAAACAAAAAATAATGGCACTTAATTTGTCATTATGCTGTTTTTATTGCTAACAACCCTTATTTTGTATTAAATTTTTAACAAATTGAAAAAATTTCGCTTTCTAATTTTGCCCCTTTTACTGTTCATTTCTGCCTGCGGATGGTTTAAAAGCCCGCCCGAGATTGGAAAAGTGCTGTCAGCACATTTTAATAATAAAATGTACAAAGATTTCGATACAGCGGCATACGACAGTATTTTTGTTAAAACAATGGATAGTCTTTCGGGCAATTTCATTAATCCGAAAACCATTAAAGCGTTTTATAACCATAATTATAACCAGCCTAAACTGGTTACACGTTTTTATATCAATGGCGAGCTCGATTCGCTTGTAACTTATTTAAATGAAAGTGGGGTACATGGCTTCAATCCAAAAATATTTAAAGGAAATGAAATAAAAGATTTATTGGAAGTGTTAACCGCTAATAAATTTAAAGGCATAGCGGAGAGCTATCCGGTTATTGCCAAACTTGAACTTTTATCAGCTAATGCCTATTTAAATTATACCAATTATTTAAAGTATGGCGTGGTAAATCCGCGTAATATTTTCTCACGTTATTACATCAAAGTGGGGCGTCCGGATAGTGCGGGGATGCTGAAACTTTTAGATGGAGATAACCTGGTTGAAAACCTGAAATCTGCTCAGCCGAAATCGCCACAATATAAAGCTTTACAGTCTGCATATTTGAACGCAAATTCAGAAAGTGAAAAGCGAATTTTATTGCTGAATATGGAGCGTTTCAGGTGGCAGATGCCTGCTACCGGAGATAATTATGTTCAGGTAAATATTCCCGACTTCAGGCTTACCTGGTTAGATCAATTGGATACCGTAATTTCGATGAAAGTTTGCGTGGGCGGTAAACGCGAAAATGGTTACGAAGAGAAGCTAAAAGCCTTTGCCAAATCGGGCAATTTAGACGATAAACCAAAGAACCATGAAACCCCTTTATTGTTCAGTAAAATCAACTCCATTCAGGCCAATCCAATCTGGAATATTCCGGTGAGTATTGCTCAAAGTGAAATCTATTGGATGGCCCGGAAAGATCCGTTTTATTTGTCGAACAGCAATATTAAAGTTTACTATAAAGACAAGCTGATTGGCGAGCCCGATACCATTAACTGGAACCGTTATTCGAGGGATAAATTACCTTTTAAATTTAAGCAGGGATCAGGTGGTGGAAATGCCCTGGGTAAGTTCAAATTTATTTTCGATAACAGCTCGAGCATTTACCTGCACGATACCAATAATAAAAATGGGTTCAACTTAACCAACCGTGCCATCAGTCATGGCTGTGTGCGGATTGAAAAACCGCTGGACTTTGCAAGGCTCCTAGTGAAAGATACTTATACTTACGATAAGCTGAGGGCCGAAGTAGATTTGCCCCCGGTTGATAGCACACATATGAAGTGGTATCAAAAAAGGATGGCTCAAAAGGCCGATACACTTAAAACCTTCCAGCTAAAGCCAGCCTGGTTTGCCCCTAAAAGTCCGGTACCCTTAATCATTACCTACATTACGGCCTGGGCGCAGAATGATAAAATAGAATACAGGCCGGATGTTTACGGAATGGATGAAAAACTTTGGGTTGCGATGAAAAAGTTCAGATAAGAAAGCTTTATTTTGCATCATGCAAGAAAAACCAATCTTTAACCATCAGGCCGATATTGTAAATAGTGCCATCAGATTTATAAATGCATGGTTTAAGCAATCTAAAACGATTACCGGAGAACTGAATGATTTCTTTATCCTGCCAGGTAATAAAGTTATCGGTAAAGATGTCGTTATTGCCAGGTTGAAAGGAATTTTTGGTCAATCACACGAATATGTTGGTGGACGCTACGATATCATCGACGTAAATTACGAACTGATGGGTACAGAAAAAGGGATGGGGTTTGTAGAAGGCGTTGCCGGTTTTAGGGCAGTGTTAAAAAATGAATCAAAAATTATCAGTGGCCCATTCAAGCTTTATTTTGCCCTTCAAAATGGCAGTTGGAAAATTGTGAATATCGAATTTCCGGGGTTTGGTTATTAAATAAATCGCCATTTCTGCTTAACGGATATCTTTTTTAGATTTGTGTTTCTTTTACACAAATCTTTATGATCAATCAGAATATTAAAATTGCTGTAGATGCTATCGTTTTTGGCTACGAAAGGAATGTTCTTTACGTTTTGGCCGTGCAACAAAAATATGGGATATTTAAAGATAGATGGGTTCTGCCGGGTGGTTTTATTAAAGATGATGAATCATTAATTGATGCAGTTAAACGGGAGTTACAGGAAGAGGCAGGTGTTGGTGTAAACTATTTAGAGCAACTCAGTACTTTTGGCGATGACATTAACCGTGATTCAAGGGGAAGGGTAATTTCAGTTGCTTACTTTGCCTTGGTTAATCCACAAAATTTTATTCTTAAAGCCGATACCGATGCAAAAGATGCCCGGTGGTTTCCGATTAATGAGCTCCCGGTGCTGGGCTATGACCATAATGAAATGGTAAAGTTAGCGCATGCCAGGTTAAAAGCCAAGCTAACTTATCAACCCATAGGTTTTGATCTTTTGGATGATGAATTTCTTTTCTCTGATCTCGAAAATCTGTATTGCTCAATTCTCGAGCGGGATATCGACAGGAGAAATTTCAGAAAAAAAATCTTAAGTTTCCATATCCTTAAAGAAACAGATAAAATAGTTAAAACAAGTTCCAGTGGTCGCCCAGGCAAGTTATTTAAATTTGATAAAGCCAAATACGACCAGCTGTTACAGGAGGATTTTCAATTTGAAATTAAGTTTGCGTAAAAATAACGCAAATAATTCTTTGACTTCTAAAAAGTGTTTTTATATTTGTGTAATTAATACGCAAATATATGGTTAACTTAGATAAAAATTTCAGTCCACTAGGTGCAGAAAACGCAATTCAGTTTCAGTCTTTTGTGTTTGCCGGTGGCGAACCACATATAAAAATAAGCAGTAATTTTGACCCATCAGTGGCTGTTCAGCTTACACACCGCATTAATTCATTTAACGATCTGGGTCTAATTTGTACCACAGTTGATGCATTGAAGCGTATGGGGGTTAAGACGATTAAATTGTTTATACCTTATTTTCCAGCTGCCAGACAAGACCGGGTAATGGTGGCAGGTGAGCCTTTAACGGTTAAAGTTTATGCTGATATCGTCAATGCGCTTGGTCTGGATAATGTAACCGTTTTCGATCCACATTCTGAGGTTACTCCTGCTTTATTAAATAACTGTACAGTAATTACTAACCATGCTTTTATTCGAAAAGTTGTTGCACAAATTGGTGAAGGAGTTAAGCTGATTTCGCCAGATGGAGGTGCCTTAAAGAAAATTTATAAAGTTTCAGAGTTTTTGGGTGGTGCAGAGGTGGTGGAGTGCTCAAAAAGCAGGGACGTTAAAACGGGTAGGTTATCAGGTTTTAAAGTTTATGCAGATGATTTGGAAGGCGTAGATTGTTTAATTATTGATGATATATGTGATGGAGGCGGAACCTTTATCGGTTTGGCAAAGGAGCTTAAAAATAAAAATGCCGGCAAATTATACCTAGCCATTAGCCACGGGATTTTTAGCAAAGGTTTTAATGAACTCGCTGAATATTTTGATCAGATTTTTACAACCGATAGCATCAAAGAAATTGAAGAGGTGGGGGTAACACAAATCAAATTGCAGGATATCTTACAATAAATCTATTACTGTTTAAAATCTATTACTGTTTACGAGATAAATTTTTAATGAGCAAACTGGAAAAATTAGAGCATGATTTTAGAAGTAATTAAAGCAGACATAACCAAAATTGAAGCTGATGCAATCGTTAACGCTGCAAACAGCTCGTTGCTGGGTGGAGGCGGTGTTGATGGTGCAATCCATAGAAAAGGGGGGAAAGCAATTTTAGAAGCTTGTATGGTTATCAGAAGTAAGCAAGGCGGTTGTAAAACAGGAGAAGCTGTGATAACCACAGCAGGTAATTTGCCAGCTAAATTCGTGATACACACCGTTGGACCAGTTTGGAGTGGTGAAAGTGTCGAAAAGGACGCATTGCTCGCCAATTGTTACCGGAATAGTTTAAAACTTGCGGTTGAAAACAACCTCGAAACAGTGGCTTTTCCTAATATCAGTACCGGCATTTACCATTTTCCAAAAGATAAAGCCGCCGAAATTGCCATTACCACAGTAAGTAATTTCGCTGAAAAGGGAAAGATAGAAAAGGTAATTTTCGTGTGCTTCGACGATGAGAATTATCAGCTCTATGAAGAAAAACTCAATCGCATTAACCATTAAATACAATTGATCTTTTAAAAATCTCATAAAATTAAAATCATGGATGAGAAAACAACAAAAAGACGCAAAAGCAATTTGGCAGAGCAATATCCTGCAAAGTTTATATCCAGACTAAAAGGAAGAAATTAAAGATGAAAAATATTGAATATAAGAAAGGTGATGCATCAAATCCATCAGGTAAAGAGAATAAGATAATTGTTCATATATGTAACGATATTGGAGGTTGGGGAAAGGGCTTCGTTCTAGCGATTTCAAAAAGATGGAAAGCTCCCGAAGATAGTTACAGGACATGGTATCGATCCAAAGATAATTTCAATCTTGGCGAAGTTCAGTTTGTAAAGGTTGAACAAGATTTATGGATAGCTAATTTAATTGGTCAGCATAAAATTAATAAGGCTGAAAATGGTGCTCCTCCAATTAGATATGTTGCCGTTGAAACAGGCTTAAAGAAAGTTGCAGATTTTGCAAGCGACATTAATGCATCAGTTCACATGCCAAGAATAGGGTGTGGTTTAGCAGGAGGGGAATGGGGAATAATTGAGCCAATTATTAAAGAAACAATTTCAAAAAAAGATATTAATACAACAGTTTACGATTTTTAGAAGCCTGAACCTATGAATCCATTATTATTAACAGATGGTTACAAAGTTGACCACAGACGACAATATCCTGAACACACCACACTGGTGTATTCTAACTGGACACCAAGAAAAAGCCGCTACAATGAAATTGATCATGTGGTTTTATTTGGCTTGCAGTACTTTATCAAAAAATACATCATCGAGGAGTTTGATAAAAACTTTTTCAGTCAGCCTAAAGAAGAGGTTTTAAAAAAATACGCGAGTCGTATTAACAATTACCTGGGCGAAAACCTCGTGGGTACTGCACATATCGGCGCTTTGCACGATCTGGGCTACATCCCAATGGTATTTAAATCCTTACCCGAAGGGGCTAAAGTGCCCTTGCGCATTCCGATGTTTACCATGTACAACACGTTGCCTGAATTTTTTTGGCTGACCAATTATTTCGAGACCTTGCTTTCGGCAGTGGTTTGGTTGCCTTGTAATTCAGCAACGCTGGCTTTACAATACCGTGGTATTTTAGATCGTGCAGCCAATGAAACATCGTCGGTACCTGAATTTGTAGATTGGCAAGGACATGATTTTTCCATGCGCGGTATGGGTGGCATAGAAGCTGCGGTTACTTCGGCAGCAGGCCATTTATTAAGTTTCACTGGTACAGATACCATACCGGCCATTGATTTTCTGGAAGAATATTACAATGCCAATTCAGATGAGGAGTTAATCGGTGGTTCGGTTGCTGCAACCGAGCACTCCGTGATGTGCATGGGCACCAATACCGGTGAGCTCGAAACCTTTAAAAGATTAATTTTAGAAGTTTACCCTAAAGGAATTGTTTCTATTGTATCGGATACCTGGGATTTATGGAAGGTTTTAACCGAATATTTACCACAGCTTAAAAATGAAATTGTTAACCGCGAGGGCAAAGTAGTTATCCGCCCAGACTCTGGCGATCCGGTCGATATCATCTGCGGTAATCCAAATGGTAGACATGAAAATGAGCAGAAAGGTGTAATTGAACTGCTTTGGGATGTTTTTGGGGGCAAAGTAAATGCTAAAGGTTTTAAAGAATTGGTTCCGCAAATTGGTGCAATTTATGGCGATAGTATTAATTTAGAAAGGGCCACTCAGATCTGTGAACGGTTAAAAGCCAAAGGTTTTGCATCTACCAATGTAGTACTGGGTATTGGTTCTTTTACCTATCAGTACAATACCCGCGATACTTTTGGTTTTGCTATGAAAGCTACTTATGGTGAGGTAAATGGCGAAGGCAGGGAGATTTTTAAAGACCCCGTTACTGATGACGGAACTAAAAAATCGGCAAAAGGTTTGTTGCACATTTTTAAAGATGCAAATGGCGAATATCAGTTAAAAGACCAGTGCACATGGGAAGAAGAGCAGGAAGGTGAGTTGAAAGAAGTGTTCAGGGATGGAAAATTATTGATCGATCAAACGTTGGCCGAAATCAGGGCGAGGATTAGAAGTCAGTCCTAAATTGCATTTGGCCTTAAGCAATCCGTTCAATTACTTCATCTGGTAAAAGATGCCAGATGGAGCAATTGAGCTGTTATTACCCTTATCATTTAATAACTTAAAGACTGATCATGTTGAAACGAATCCTTTAAGTTTATTACATTCCTGATTCGCCACTTTCCATATTTTTTCTATCTTTGGTTTTTAATGAATTTCCTGTATCCGGGCTTTCTTTTTGCGCTAATATCGGTTGCTATTCCGGTTATTATTCATTTATTCAATTTTAGGAAGTTTAAAAAGGTTTATTTCTCCAATGTTCAGCTTTTAAAAGAAGTAGAGCAACAAAACTCATCAAAGGAAAAACTTAAAAACCTGTTGATCCTGTTATCCCGGATTTTGGCTATCACCTTTTTGGTGCTGGCATTTGCCCAGCCTTACATTCCGGACCATCATCAAAAAACTACGGTGGCAAATAACATCATCAGTGTTTACATCGATAACTCTTACAGCATGGAGGCCATCAATAAAGATGGTAGCCTGCTTGATGAAGCCAAACGCAGGGCAAAAGAACTCGTTAAAGGTTTCGGAATCAACGACCGTTTTCAGCTTTTAACGAACGATTTTGAAGGGAAACATCAGCGTTTACTGAACCAGGAGGCCTTTTTAAAAGCTTTGGATGATTTAAAAATCTCTGCTGCCACCCGCAATCTCCAACAGCTATTGAACAGGCAGGGAAATATTTTAACCGGAGCTGAAAATAAGTACAGCTTTTTAATCTCCGATTTTCAAAAAAATATTTCTACGGGCAACAAACTCGAAACCAGACCTGATATTCAATACTCGTTTTTAAAGCTTAATGCGAATATTTTGCCCAATGTGGCCGTTGATAGCGTTTGGATCCTTTCGCCAAATCATCAACCTGGTGCGAATGAACGCCTGGTGGTACAGCTAAAAAATTATTCGGAAGAAGAGGCTAAAAATATTCCTTTAAAATTAAACATCAACAACCAGCAGAAAGGTTTAGGCGCTGTTACCATACCAGCAGGAAAAACGGTGAAAGACACCTTAAACTTTTCTGGACTTGCTGCAGGATGGCAAAAAGGGATAATTACCATTAAAGACTTTCCGGTAACTTTTGATGATACACTTTCGTTCAGTTTCAAGGTAGATGAAAGTCTTCCTGTCTTAAGCATTAACGGAGCTAATGCCGGTAACTATATTAAAGCTTTATTTGCAACCGATACTTATTATAAGCTTACCGAGAATGCCGAAAGCAATATAAATTATAGCAATTTTGCCAATTATGGCTTAATTGTGCTGAATGGATTGAAAAATCCATCAACGGGTTTAGCGCAGCAGCTTAAAACCTACATTAGTGGGGGTGGAACGGTTGTCCTCTTTCCTGATCTTGATGCCGATATCAAGGTATATAACCCATTTTTAAGTGCATTGTCGCTGCCAACAATCCAGTTGCTTACTAGCACCGCTACCAAAGTTGATCAAATTGACCTTCAAAACCCGATTTTTAAAACGGTTTTTGAGGAAATTCCTAAAAATCTCGATCTGCCGGCAGTTAACCGTTACTATTCTTTTAGTGAAACAAATACTTCCAATAAAGAGGATATCATGACGTTGCCCGGAAGGAAATCATTTTTCTCCAAATATGGCATTGGAAATGGTCAGGTTTATTTAGCTGCTTCCGGCTTAAATGCAAATGATGGTAACCTGGCACGTCACCCGGTTTTTGTACCCTTAATTTACCGCCTGGCATTGAGTGGCGGTAACGAAAATCCATTATATTATAATCTTGGTAACGATAATGCTCTGGCCAGTAAAAAGATTGTCTTAGGTAAAAACCAGACCTTAAAAATTGTAGCCGATCATTTTGAAGCCATCCCCGAAATAAGACAGGCAGACGGTAAAACGCTGATTTATATTGCCGATCAGATTAAAAATGCGGGTTTTTATAGCCTAAAGCTTGCCGATTCGCTGCTTGCTGTTTACAGCTTTAACAACGGCCGGACAGAATCTGATATGCATTATTTAAGCAAAACAGCACTTGAGCAGTTAGCGGGTAAAAGTAACCTGAAAATATTCGATACCGATAAGGATGCCGTTAAATTAATTGCCGGCGGTAATAAAATCGGACAGACATTATGGAAACTTTGTCTAATTTTGTCGCTGATTTTTATTGCAGCAGAAATTTTGCTCATCCGATTTTTTAACAACACAAAAAGAACAATATGAATCTCCTGGTTAAAAATGTAACCATTGCCGATCCGCAGAGTAAATTTAATCACCAGCAATGCGATGTTCGGATTGAAAATGGTACAATTAAAAACATAGGTAAATTGACTGCCGATGAAAAAGAAACCGTTTTTGATGCCCAGGGTGCTTTTTTAACGCCTGGTTTTTTCGATTTGAACTGTGCGGCAGGCGATCCGGGCTTTGAAACCAGAGAAGATATCCAAACCCTTACGGCCACGGCTCAGGCAGGTGGTTTTACGGGATTGGCCTTATTGCCGCATACCAGTCCGGTGGTGCAGTCAAAATCCCAGGTAGAATACATTATTAACAGGGCCAAAAACAACCTGGTTGATGTTTTGCCTGTTGGAGCGATCAGTCAGAACCGCGAAGCTAAAGAACTTTCCGAGCTATTTGATATGCAACAGGCGGGAGCAGTTGCCTTTTCTGATGGCGATAAAGCGTTGCAGGATGATGGTTTTATGAGCCGCGCCTTACAATACGCTAAAGGTTTTGATGCATTATTGATGGTTTACCCGGAAAATAAGTCGATTGCTGGCAAATCGCAGATCAATGAGAGCAAAAATTCCGTGCTTTTGGGGATGAAAGGTTTACCTGCTTTAGCAGAAGAGCTGCACATTTCGCGCGATATTTTCCTGGCAGCTTACAACGAAACCAAAATCCACATTAGCAATATTTCAACCGCTGGTGCAGTGGCCCTGATCCGTAAGGCCAAGAAAGATGGCGTGCAGATCTCTTGCGACGTAACTGCCCATCACCTGGTATTTACCGAAGAACTTTTAAGCGATTTTGACAGCAATTATAAAGTTAAACCACCCTTACGCGGTAAAGCGGATGTTAAAGCTTTAATAGCAGGTTTAAAAGACGGAACCATTGATGCCATTACCTCACAGCACCGCCCGGAAGAAATCGAATTTAAAAATGTAGAGTTCGAAATTGCCCATTATGGCATCATTGCCTTGCAAACCGTATTGCCATTATTATTAAAGGCAGGACTGGATGTTGCTTTAATTGCCGAGAAATTAGCCATTAATCCGCGTAAATTGTTAAATTTAACTGTTCCCGTAATAGAAGAAGGTGCCAAAGCCAACTTTACGGTATTTAGTGCCACCGAAAAGTGGCTATACAATGCAGCTAGTAATTACTCTAAATCGGCAAATAGCCCTTTACTGGGTACAGAGCTTACGGGTAAAGTAAAACTGGTTTGCAACAATGACCAATACTGGCATAATTAGTTAAAAGAGGTTAATTGCGGGTATTGTAAAAGACATTGAATAAATTCATTCTGACGATCGATTTAATGATTTTATAAGCCCTAAATCCTAAAAAAATAATCATGGACAATAGAGTAAAACAGGCGCTAAGCGCTTCAATCAACAAATATGCTGAAGTTTCAGTCATCAGTGTTGAAGGTTTCGAAACAGAGTTATTGGCTGCTTTTGAGCTGGATGTTAATTTTTTAGATAAGGCAGAAGCTTTTGATACGGTTTTCGATAGCCACCCTAAATTTGAAGAATTACGTGAAATATTTTTTGATTTATTGATGGTAAACTTCTTTAGCAGCGATGTACAGAAATTGGAAGACGATTACCTGGAAAGCGAAGAATGGGCAAACATCGAAGAAGAAACCATTGACAGGGGGACAGAGCTTTTAAATCTTTTACTTTATATCAAAGAGTGTAAGGATGAGGACATCGAGCCAGAATTGGGCGATTTCCTGAAAGAGTTTTTATTGGTAGAGGACGATGAGTTTCAGGATGAATTTGAGATTTACGAAGAGCTGATCAGCAACCAGCAACTGGCCGAAAGCAGTGTAGAGGAAATTTGCAAAACAGCTATTAAATTAAACATCAGTGAAGAAATGCAGGAACTGTTTGTGCCGTTTATGGTTTTCTTCCTGGATGTGGAGGGCAGTAATGAAACCACAAAAGAATTAATTCAGTTTAGCCGTAACAAAGCTTTCGATGCTGCATCTTATACATTGATTACAACAATCAATAACTAACTAAAATTATAAAAAAAATGGACAAGAGTGCTCTTATTTCCAAACTAGCTCTAAAAAATGGATTAATGCTGGCTGCGGTTTCAGTAGTTTTATCATTAACCCTGCATTTTATTGATCCCGTATTAATTTATACCAGCTTTGTTGCACAGATAGGGATATTTATTTTGTTTATCGTGCTATTGGTAGTGGTGGGGATTAACATTCGAAAAGAAATTGGTGGGTTCTGGACATTTGGCGAAGCTTTTAAAGCTTTTTTGATTATTTCGCTTATTCTGGCCTTAACTGCAACACTTTATAATGTATTGCTGATGAAAATTATTGATCCGGATCTTCCGGCAAAAGCTGCTGCCGCAATTGAAGATGCGCAGCGTGCAATGATGGAAAAATTCGGTATGGCCAAAGAACAGATAGATGAAGCAATAGCTAAATCAGGTAATATGCAAGAAAAATTAGAGCCAACCTTTAAAAATATTTTTACAAGTTTTGGTGTTTCATTGGCCTTGTACGGTGTTCTTTCTTTAATTCTTTCCGCTATTTTAAAGAAAAAGGAGCCAGTAAGATTAGACTCGTTTCCTAAAGAAGATTAATTCCTTTTATAAAATTTTGAACGTGCAGGTTTTATCATTTAATTTGATGAAATTTGCACGTTTTACTTTAAGCAAACCTCGCAGGTTTCTAGCGGCGTAGCCGAAAACCTGCGAGGTTTATGATTAAAAAATGGATATATCAGTTGTAGTACCCTTATTTAATGAAGATGAATCGCTGCCCGAATTAACGGCATGGATTGATAAAGTGATGGCAGAAAATAATTTCAGCTATGAAATTATTCTGGTTGATGATGGTAGTACCGACAGGTCCTGGGGGGTAATTGAAGAATTAAGGCTTCAGAATACGGCCATAAAAGGTATTAAATTTAGGCGCAATTACGGTAAATCTGCGGCTTTAAATGTAGGTTTCGAAGCAACACAGGGCGATGTGGTAATTACCATGGATGCCGACCTGCAGGATAGTCCGGATGAGATTCCGGAATTGTATCGCCGCATTAAAGAAGAAAAACTTGATCTGATTTCGGGCTGGAAAAAGAAACGCTACGATCCATTAACCAAAACCATCCCAACCAAACTGTTCAACGCAGCTACCCGCAAAATGAGCGGTATAGAACTGAACGATTTTAACTGTGGCTTAAAGGCTTATCGCAGCGATGTGATCAAAACAATCGAAGTATATGGCGAAATGCACCGTTATATCCCGGTAATTGCTAAATGGGCAGGCTTTGGCAAAATAGCAGAGCAGGTGGTAGAACACCGCGCACGCAAATACGGAACCACAAAATTTGGTTTCAGCAGGTTCATCAATGGCTTTTTAGATTTACTGTCGATATTTTTTGTCGGTAAATTTGGCAAACGCCCCATGCACTTTTTCGGTTCACTGGGTGTATTAAGCTTCTTTTTGGGGCTTATTATGTCGCTTTATGTACTGATAGAAAAACAGATCCTGATATGGAAGGGCCTGGCTTATCGTGATGTAACCGACCAGCCGCTGTTTTATTTATCACTGGTAGCGATCATAGTTGGTTCGCAGCTGTTTTTGGCCGGCTTTATTGCCGAGCTTTTATCGCGCAATGCGCCAGAAAGAAACCAGTATTTAATTGAAAAAGAACTTAAATAAGCTGAAAGACTAAAGCTTAAAGCATAAAGCTTTGGTCTTTAGTCTTTCAGCTTTCAGCTTCAAAACATGTTTTTCTCCATCATAATCCCTCTTTACAACCGTCCGCAGGAAATCGACGAACTTTTACATACTTTAACCAAACAAACTTATTTACAGTTTGAGGTGCTGGTAATTGAAGATGGTTCTAAAAACGATGCCAAGGCTATTGTAGATTCTTACGCAGACAAGCTTGATGTAAAATATTATTTCAAGGAAAATGCAGGACAAGGCTTTGCCCGTAATTTTGGTTTTGAAAGGGCCAAGGGAGATTATTTTATCATTTTTGATTCAGATATCCTGGTTCCGGCCGATTACCTGGAAATTGTTAAAAATTATCTTTACGAGCATCATTTAGATGCATATGGAGGCCCTGATGCTGCTCATGATAGCTTTACACCTGTACAGAAAGCGATCAGCTATGCCATGACCTCGCCTTTTACCACAGGAGGCATTCGTGGTAACAAAAAGCATGTTGGGCAATTTCATCCACGCAGTTTTAACATGGGGGTTTCACGTCAGGCCTGGGAAAAAGTTGGTGGTTTTATTTTAACCCGTTTGGGTGAAGATATCGAGTACAGTATCCGTATACATGAAAACGGTTTCAAAATTGGTTTAATCCCTGATGCAAAGGTTTATCATAAGCGCCGGACGAGTTTTAGCCAGTTTTACAAACAACTGCACTTTTTTGGAAGGGCCAGAATCAATATTTATAAACATTTCCCTAAAGAATTGAAACCTGTTCACTTCTTTCCGGCAATATTTACGCTGGGTTTTGGTTTCACTATTTTGTGTAACTTTATTTATCCGCCATTGGCTTATGTTTGTAACTTCTTCTTACTGATTTACTTTATGTTGATATTTTTTCATTCATGGTCTGTAAATAAATCGTTAAAAGTTGCATTTTTGAGCATTATATCTTCATTTATCCAATTAACCGCCTATGGTTTAGGATTTATACAGGATTTATTTAAACGCGTGGTATTCAAACAACAATGATCAATTATCTAAAAGAAAGTACGTTCGCCGTTAACGATGTAATACAAAAGGCATGGGGCATCACTAAGAAGCACTATTTTTCGATTGCCACGCTATGCTTTTTGATGTTTATCACCGCAAGTGCATCGAGCTTAATGGCCTTTTTTATTAAAGATGTAAGCAAAGCCCTGAGTATAATCATGGTAATTATCTTTGTGCTGCTTTATTTTACCATCAATCTTTCATTGTTCAAATACATTTTCCATTTAATGGACGATGAAGAAAGCGATGTAAAAATTGTAGATACCCTGCCCACCAGGTTACAGATTATTCGGTTTTTGGTGGCTACACTTTATTTTGTAGGCTGTATTTTTGGGGTGTATCTGGTGGTAATCCTGGTTGCCTTTCCTTTTATTTATACAGGTATTAATATTGCAACTGTTAAAAATGTAGCCATTTCGGTAGGGATCATAGCCATTTTTATCACCTGGTTAAGAATTTCATTTTTCCCGTTTTTTATTATCGATAAAGGTGCAACTCCTTTCGACTCCATAAAACTGAGTTTGGCTACCACAAAAGGTAATTTTACCAAAATTTTATTGCTATTGGTTGTTTTAGGAGGCGGGTATCTGATTTATTTGTTGTTAAACTACCTGCAATGGCCTTTAATTGCCTTTATTGTAAATATTTTAAGTTCATTTATCATTGTTCCACTATCCAGTGTAGCCTTAACGGTTGCTTACCGTAAAATCTCAAGTGAATATAAAGGCGACGAACATCCGGATATTTTACATAATATCGTTTAGCCCCTAAATCTCCTGGAGGGCAGCTTTTAAATCACCTATTATGCTTGTAATAATTAACGAACTATATTTTAACATTAGAAAGGAGAAGGCCTTTTTTAGGGCTTTGTGATTATGGGACTAAAAGCAGCGTTAAGTAAACCTTTTGCGGCATTTGCTGTTTGGCAGATCAACAAATGGAAGCACAATGCCGTAAATGCTCAAAATAATATCCTGAAAAAGCTTATTGATGACGCCAAAAACACTGCTTTTGGAAAAGATCATCATTTTGCTGAAATCAAAGATTACAGTGATTTTAAAAAGAATGTTCCGGTACGCGATTACGAAGGTTTAAAACCTTACGTAGATCGTGTGGTGGCAGGCGAATCAGATGTACTTTGGAAAGGAAAGCCACTTTATTTTGCCAAAACATCGGGTACTACTTCGGGCGTAAAATATATTCCGCTTTCAAAGGAGTCAATGCCAGAGCATATTAAAGCTGCCCGGAATGCTATTTTAACCTACATCAACGAAACAGGTAAAGCCGGTTTTGTTAACGGTAAAATGATCTTTTTACAGGGGAGCCCGGTGCTGAGTGTAAAGCATGGTATTAATGTGGGGCGTTTATCGGGTATTGTTGCGCATCATGTGCCTGCTTATCTTCAGAAAAATCGCCTGCCTTCTTACCAAACCAATATTATAGAAGACTGGGAGCAGAAGGTTGATGCCATTGTAGAGGAAACGATTAACGAAAACATGACTTTGATCTCTGGCATCCCACCCTGGGTACAAATGTATTTCGATAAACTTTCCGAAAAATCTGGAGGAAAGAAAATTGGCGAAATATTCAGGAATTTTAGCCTCTTTATTTATGGGGGGGTAAATTTCGAGCCGTACAGGGCAAAAATTGAGCAAAGTATAGGTAAGAAAATTGATTCCATTGAAACTTATCCAGCTTCTGAAGGCTTTATCGCCTACCAGGATTCGCAAAAAGACAAGGGCCTGTTGTTATTGGCCGATGCAGGGATTTTTTATGAATTTATCCCGGCAGATGAATATTATAACGACAATCCAACACGTCTATCGCTTGCAGAGGTAGAACTCAATACCAATTATGCCCTGATTTTGAATACCAATGCAGGTTTATGGGGGTATAGTATCGGCGATACCGTTAAATTTGTGTCTAAGAACCCATATAAAATTGTGGTTACGGGCCGTATTAAACATTTTATTTCGGCTTTTGGCGAACATGTAATAGGAGAAGAAGTAGAGCAGGCCATTTTAAGTGTAGCCAACGAAGAAAAGGTAGAAATTACCGAATTTACCGTGGCGCCACAGGTTAATCCGGAAGCGGGTCAACTGCCTTATCATGAGTGGTTCGTGGAGTTTTCATCAGCGCCAAAAGACCTAGCTGCTTTTAGTAAAAAGGTAGATCTGGCCTTGCAAAAGAAAAATATTTATTACTTTGACCTCATTGAAGGAAACATCCTTCAGCCATTGATTGTACGTACCTTGCAAAAAGATGCGTTTGTAAACTACATGAAAAGCGAGGGGAAATTAGGCGGACAGAATAAGGTGCCAAGGTTGAGCAACGATAGGAAACTGGCAGAAGGGTTGGAGAGGTATATTGTTATCTAGCGTGAGTTAACTAAATTGTTAGATGGTTGAATTGTTTAGCATATTGAAGATGAAAATTGCTACATTGTTGTTAATGACCAATTAACCAATGGCGCAGCATATGGAAAAAAATTATTTACAATTAAACCAGATAACAGCATATACAAAATCTTTTCACCTAAGTAATTTGGTATGGGATTTGGTTACTAACTGGGATAATTTTGCAAAATACACTATCGGGCAACAATTTGTTGATGCTGTTGATTCTATATCAGCAAATATTGCCGAAGGCTTTGGCCGGTATCATAAAAAAGATAAGGTCAAGTTTTATTATTATAGCTTTGGTTCTGTTAAGGAATGCTTGGATTGGAATGAAAAAGCAAAGGTTAGAAAGTTGATGAGTGAGGAAATCTATTCAAAGATTTTTGCAACTTTAGAGAATTTGCCGAAAGAAATTCATCAACTAATAAAATTTACAAACGAAAGGTTGAAAATTTAATCGAAGGCTGTTGAAGCAATTAAATTTTTGATACTAGAGAAAGAAAAGCAATTGAACAATATAACAATACAGCAATCTGTAAGAAAAGTAACCATATTAGGTTCTACAGGGAGCATAGGTACACAGGCACTCGAAGTGGTTAGTGATCATCCTACGGTTTTTAAAGTTGCAGTATTATCTGCGCTGAAGAACGCTACATTACTCATTCAGCAAGCGCTTAAATTTAACCCTGCTGTGGTGGTTATTTGCGATGAAAGTAAGTACCACGAAGTTAAAAATGCCTTGTCTGCTACCGATATTAAAGTTTTGGCAGGCGAAGCGGCTTTGTCAGAAGTTGCGGCCTACAGCGATAGTGATATTGTACTTACGGCTTTAATGGGGTCGGTGGGTTTAAAACCTACCATTGCTGCCATAAAAGCCGGTAAAAACATTGCTTTGGCCAATAAGGAAACCTTAGTGGTAGCCGGCGAGCTGATTACCCAATTGGCAGCCGAACACCGGGTTAAGATTTTACCGGTAGATTCGGAGCATTCGGCTATATTCCAGTGTCTGGTAGGTGAGGAGCAAAATGAGATCGAAAAAATTTACCTCACGGCTTCGGGCGGACCATTTTTAGGCAAAACAAAAGATTTCCTTTACACAGTAAAAAAAGAACAGGCATTAAAACACCCTAACTGGGTAATGGGCGCTAAAATTACCATCGATTCGGCTTCGTTGATGAACAAAGGCCTGGAAGTGATTGAAGCCAAATGGCTGTTTAACCTCGAGCCCGACCAGGTTGACGTGATTGTGCATCCGCAATCCATTATCCACTCGCTGGTGCAATTTACCGATGGATCGATGAAGGCACAAATGGGCCTGCCTGATATGAAATTGCCCATTCAGTACGCTTTAAATTATCCCGACAGGCTAAAAAACAATTTTAAACGTTTTAATTTCTTTGAATATCCGAATTTCAGTTTTTTGAAAGCAGATACGGAAACTTTCAGAAATCTGGCGCTTGCTTTTGATTCATTAAGAAAGGGAGGCAATATGCCCTGCATTTTAAATGCTGCGAATGAAGTGGTTGTAGAGGCTTTTTTAAACGATAAAATCGGTTTCCTGCAAATGAGCGAGGTAATTGAGCAGTGTATGGAAGAAATCGCTTTTATTGAAAAGCCACAATTGAACGATTATTTAGAAACCGACAAACATAGCCGTATCTTAGCCGGCGAATTAGTAACAAAAAGTATAGTTTAACATCTAACATAAAATTTTATAATAGAATATGAATGGATTGATTATGGCGGGGCAGCTGCTGCTCGGATTGTCTATATTGGTAATTTTACACGAATTGGGACATTTCCTGGCAGCGAGGGCATTTGGTATTAAGGTAGAGAAATTTTATCTGTTTTTTGATGCCTGGGGTTTTAAACTCTTTAGTTTCAAAAAAGGTGATGTTGAATACGGGATAGGCTGGTTGCCGTTGGGCGGTTATGTAAAAATTGCCGGAATGATTGATGAGAGTATGGATACAGAGCAAATGGCTCAGCCTGCACAACCCTGGGAATTCCGTTCTAAACCAGCCTGGCAACGTTTAATCGTAATGCTTGGCGGTATTATTGTAAATGTAATTGTAGGTATTTTTATTTTTTGGATGCTTACTTTCAATATTGGTCAAAATTATACCATTAACGGTAAACTAAACGATGGTATTTCTGTTGGTAAAATCGGTAAGGAAATTGGTTTACAGAACGGCGATAAGATTTTAGCCATTAATGGTAATAAGCTCATCAAATTTGAAGATGCCATTTCAAGTAAGGTTTTGTTCGATGGCGCGCAGCTAACAGTTTTAAGAGGCAGTAAAACCCTTTATATTGCTGTACCTGATACCATTTTGAACAAAATATCCAAAAACGACAAAGAAAACTTTATTGCTCCGCGTTACAGGATGCAACGGGTAGATAAAGTGAGTGCGCCTGATGAAAAGGCCGATCAGCCATCATTTTTTGATAAACTGTTCAAGCGTAAGTTCGAAAAACCGGTATACCCGGCTTATGCTGCAGGTATTAAACCCGGCGATAGCATTTTATCGGTTAATGGTAAGCCCATCACTTTCTTCGACCAGTTTAAGGAAGAAGTTTCCCAAAATAAATTAAAGCCGGTTACCATCAAGGCATTGCGTAAAGGCAAAGAAATTACATTCAACCTTAAGGTGAGCAAGGAGGGAACGATCGGTATTATCCCTAATTTAAGCACTCCTGAAACAGCACATGTTGATTTTGGCTTTATCGAATCGTTGCCGGTAGGGGCTAATATGGCCTGGAGTACCTTTGTCGACAATGCAAAAGGTATTGGTAAAATGATTACCGGTAAATTGAGTGCACGTAACATCAGCAGTCCAATCGGTATTGCTAAAGTATATGGCAGTACGTTCGACTGGGTTAAATTCTGGACCCTAACCGGATTAATTTCAATGGCACTAGCATTTATGAATCTATTGCCTATCCCTGGCCTTGATGGAGGGCATGTGGTGTTTCTCCTGATCGAAATGGTACAGCGCAAGCCAGTAAGCGAAAAAGTGCTGGAGCGGGCACAGATTGTAGGTTTCGTAATCCTGATTTGTTTAATGGTATTTGCTTTTGGTAATGATATTTTAAAATCATTCGGTAAGTAAACCTGATTGATCATATGGCCACAGATGTGCTGCTCACTACAAAAAGCATATCTGTGGCTTTTTTAATTAAATACCAAGCATGAGCGAACAAAAACAACCCAATTATTTTGAGTTTTACGGACTTCCCGTACAGTTCAATCCCGATCAGCAGCAGGTGAAAGCTAAATTTTATGCTTTCAGCAAACAATACCATCCAGATTTTTATGCCAACGAAAGTGAAGAGAAGCAGCAGGAGGTACTCGATCTGTCGACTTTGAACAATAAGGCATACCAGACACTGAGCAACGCTAAAAAATGCTTAAAATACGTACTGGAGCTAAAAGGTATTGTAGAAACGGATGAAGGTTATCAGTTGCCTCAATCGTTTTTAATGGAAATGATGGATATTAACGAGGCCCTGATGGATTTGCAGTTTGAACCCGATGCCGGAAAACTGGCAGAAGTACGCAAAAATATCGGGTCGATAGAAGAAGAACTAAAAACGGAATTGAGGGATTTAACAAACCAGTTCGATAACAGTCCGGCTGCAGCATCAGATGTTTTATTGGCTTCCATAAAAGATAATTTTTACCGCCAGAAATATATAGACAGGATCAGGGAGAAATTAGCTCAATAATAGGGGAGAGAGGCCGAAGTTGGATGTTGGAAGATAATTTTGCCATACCCGGCTACTCAACTTTGTGTGCCCTGTGCCTTCACGCTGTGCCCTCTGTGGTTAAATCTTGTGTTGCTTAAGTCAGGAGGTGAGGAGTAGATAACCGCACGAGTCCTTTGCTACTGGAAAGATTCTGAATCAGGTTCAGAATGATGGTTGCCTGTGCTTTAAGCCCTAAACCCTAAACCTTCTACCTTGTAAGACACCCGATTGTAAAATCATTTCTTAGTTTTTGAAGGCTGGATACTTTGTTTTACTTTCGGTGCAAACAATCAGATACATGAACAGTTCACTTTCTATTTTTCGTAAGGTAGCCGTTGCCGAAGGAATTTCTTACCTGCTTTTATTATTTGTAGCGATGCCTTTAAAGTATTTTGCCAAAATGCCGCTGTATGTAAAGTATACCGGCTGGGCGCATGGTTTGTTATTTGTACTCTATGCCGCTACTTTAGTGCTGGCCTGGCAGGAACAAAAATGGAAATTTGGCAAAACAGTCCTTATTTTTGTAGCTTCTTTACTGCCTTTTGCCCCTTTTATTGTAGACAGGAAGCTGAAAGATGAACGGCCTGAAAACGCAAGCGGCATACTATAAGCCAGTTGCGGGTTATTTTAAAATATTTTTTGCATTTCAAGTTTCATTATCTACATTTGCAACCCCGTCCAATAAGAATGCCCGGATGGCGGAATTGGTAGACGCGCTGGTCTCAAACACCTGTGGGAAACCGTGCCGGTTCGACTCCGGCTCCGGGTACTGAAAAGCCTTAACAATCTGATTGTTAAGGCTTTGTTTTTTTATTTAAAGTTGGTTTTTAAATAAAGTTACAATGAATTCATCAATTAGTCGTGCTGTGGGATTCGTAATCTAGTTCGACCTTCCAAATTTAAAACTTTCCATTTTTCTTGGTAGATCGAACCAATGATGGATCTTTTTTGCTCAATATCGCCGTTCTGATATAATTCAAGCAGGTTTTGAAGTCTAATCAATGCTTCGTCAACAAAATCATTAAAATCCGTTTTCACAGCTTGGCTTTGTTTTATCCAACGCACCCGGAATAGATAAAATAAACTTAAAACGTCGAAAAAACAAATAAATATTATGCCAAGGCAATCAGGCCATCAAGGCTGATAACGACCAGGGGAAAACGGTAATTTCTTACCTGACCCGCCCTTAGTGGCTAATATATGGTATATGATTTTCAGGGATCCCGGTAGTTCGTAATATTCAGTAATCATTGTTATTTATCTACCAGATAACTGAGTTCGGTTACACCATTTGAAAACTGTCTGGACATCAGTAAATTCAGTTTTATCCTGTCTTTAATATCCTTGAAAAGAGGAATACCTTGTCCAAGAATAATCGGATTCACAAACAACCAGTAGCCATCAATCAGGTTTTCAGCAATGAGAGAATGGGTTGCTGTTGGGCTGCCAAAAAGTAAAATTTCTTTGCCTTCTTGTTGTTTGATCTCGTTGATACGCGTTGCAAGATTGTTGCTAATAATTGTTGTGTCAGATAAATCAGCCTCTTGCAGTGTTTTTGATAGAACCAGTTTATGAATTTTTTTATACCATGCTGAATGTTCAATATCATGTTTGCTGGCATTGGGGCGGTCTGCTGCGGTAGGCCAGTAACCTTCCATCATTTGGTAAGTTGCCCGACCATAAAGGGCCGTATCAGTTCCACTGATCCGTTTGCCTACATGATCAAAAAGTTCTTCATCAACTTTAATCCAGTTCATTTCGCCGTTAACACCTGCGACAAAACCATCAAGGGATATATGCATAAAAGAAATAATTTTTCTCATCCTTGTGCTTGTTATTTTGAGTTCCTTTAAAATATTTAATGCTTATTGAAGGCAAACTTTTTCCTGTTTACTTTATATCAAAAATAATATACTCTTTCCATTAAGATGAGGGTTATTTAAGACAAAATAAGGGACTTATGGCCATTGTATTTTTAGCTTTTTACTGGCTTGGTATTTCGGCAAAGGTGATTCTCTGATTTAGTTTAGGTTTCTGTATTCTATAGGGGTCTTTCCTGTTTTTTGTTTAAAGAGTTTGCTGAAATATTGAGGATATTCAAATCCTAATGAATAAGCAATTTCACTCACAGAATTGTTTGTGTTGAGCAAAATATTCTTAGCTTCTTCTATCAGATGATAATGGATATGGTCTTGTGCGTTCATCCCTGTTTCCTTTTTCAGCAAATCACTCAAATAACCAGACGATAGATGTACGTTGTCTGACAAATATTTTACAGTTGGCAGTCCTTTTTCAGAAAGTTCTGTGTCATTAAAATAATCGGTCAGTAGTTTTTCTATTTGAGTAACAATGGTAGAATTATTGTTTTTTCTAGTAATGAATTGTCTACCGTAGTAGCGTTGACAATAGTTAAGCAATAGCTCGATGTTGGAAACAATTAAAGTTTGACTGTGGTTATCGATATTCTCCTGCAGTTCTGTTTCTATTTTCTGAACGCAATCGTAAAGGATTTCTTTTTCCTTATCAGATAAATGCAACGCCTCCGATGTTTCGTAAGAGAAGAAAGTGTAATCTTTCATTTTCATCCCTAAAGATGTATCGCGTAATAGGTCAGGATGAAAAAATAATCCCCATCCTATCATATCTTCCTTCTTTTCAATTTCAGTATCCATTGTTACCACCTGTTTTGGTGCAATGCAAACCAGACTGCCTTCCTGAAAGTCGTATGATTGCCTACCATAACGCATGTTATTGGTACAATAATTTTTGAACATGATGGAATAAAAGTCGCAACTGATGCGTATTCCTTCTTCCATCATTTCGTCCATCTTACTAAAGTCAATAACAGTAACCAGTGGATGTTTAGTTTTGTGCTGAACAAAATTATTGATGTCCGAAATACTTTGTATGTTGATAATGGGTTTCATCTAATGTTTATCTTTTAATACAATATTTTCTATGAACCTAATACTTTCAAGATAGCGTCATAATATATATCCGCTCTTTCTTGCGAAAAATAATCCACTATTAATCCTGCTAAAGCAAAATACGCCAATCCAATACCTATTCCCATCCAGGTAGGATTTTTTGTTGACCAGAAAATAGCTAACGTAAATAAAAAGAATACCGTAGCTACAACTTTGGATATTTTATATCCATATTGAAAATCATCCACACGTTTTTTTTCAGATTTTGCAAACTCCAATTTATCCTTTTGAAAGCCTTCTGGCAGCTCTACCATCCGTTTGGCATTGGAGTATAACATTGCGCCGCCAATCATCGAATAAATTACACCTGCAAAGAGCAAGGGAATTATTAAGGCTTTAGCATGAGGTGTGGCCCCTATTTTCCAAAATAGGAACGCCGTTAAAATTGTTAGAAATCCGAAAGAAAGAATTAGTTTGGCTTCTAACAATTCTCCTTTAATCCAATTAGTTGTGTAGTCTAATAGGTTCATATTTAATTCTATTGCCTGTACCTGTGAAAAGTTGCGGTTTGTCCCAATAATGAAAATCCTAAATATCCTCGTAAATATAGCTTATCATTTTTAATCCATATTTTACATTTGTAGGTATCTCCGCTCGGTGCATTGTAAATTTTTCCATCTACATATTCTTTGCCCTCCCATTTTAAGCCCGTTAAACTTGTAATTCCTATCAAATTTCTGGAACGAAGTTTCTCATCAGGATTTTTCACATCTTTTTTCGAGGTAACGCCATCACTTTCTACGATTTCCTTTCCCCAAAGATATTTGCCGTAATATTTATCGCCATGTTTGAAGATTTCTATTCTCACATCTTTTTTGTCAGATTCCCAGGCTCCCAAAATGGCACTTTCAGTTTGGGCGTATACATTGCCGAACATTGCCAGCATTAGTAGGATTAAGATTTTTACTGATTTCATTTTCTAATTTTTTAAGTGTTATTTTATTGATTACTTACATTTGGCTCATTACTATTTTGTCGAATAATTTGTCGCCCAGATAAATACGCATCCAAGGCATTAGGACAGAAAATTTACCGACTTTGTATCTTGTTTTTGGATTGTGTGAATTCACGATTTTGACAATAGCATCTGAAATCACACTTGGTTTTGAAGAACCATTTCCTTTAGCGGCATCGGCTGTTCCTTTCGCAATTTTGTCCATCATATTTTTATAGGCACTTTCTTTCGGAATTTTAGAAAAATTATCTAGAAGTACCGCCCCGAATTCAGTAGCAATAAAACCTGGTTCCAGAACGACCACTTTAATGTTAAAAGGCTTTAATTCCAAACGCAAACAGTCGCTCAAGCCTTCAACTGCGTGTTTACTGGCATGATACCAGGCTCCCATAGGAAAATACATTTTTCCGCCCATAGAGGAAGTATTGATGATTGTTCCTGCATTTGCTTTGCGCATATACGGCACTACTTTTTGTGTCATTGCAGCCATGCCAAAAACGTTTACTTCCATCTGTTTTCGGGCCTCGTCCAGGGGAATATCTTCAACAGAACCGTATAAACCGAAACCTGCATTGTTCCACAATACATCTATTTTTCCGTGTTCGGAAATAATGGTGTTGACCACATTATCTATGTCTCTTTCTTTGGTAACGTCCATTTGAATCGGATGGCCACCTAATGTTTTAAGGTCTTGCATCTGCTCAATCCGTCTTGCAACGGTGTAAACAATATGTCCTTGCTGGATAAGTGTTTTTGCGGTCTCCTTTCCCATTCCTGAACTTGCACCTGTTATTAGAATTACTTTTTTCATTTTTTGATAATTGAAATATTACACTGCAAATGTCTGTCTTACAGTAAGGTTGTAGATAATACGAATTCAAGATTCTTGTATACTTTTTGCGGTTTTTTTGGGGAACAAAGCTACCTTCCAATTCGGTAAGGACTCTGAAGTTTGTAGATATGTCTCTCATTCAAAAAATATGCTGTTTCCAAAGCGCAATCTGCTTAGCTTTGTCGTATGAAAATGAAATCAAAGCAACAAAACATACTATTTGGGGTTCTACTGCTGATTTTTTTCCCTCTTTTGGGTAAGGCAAGTGCTTATTGGATGGAAATATCAGGTGGGCATAAAATAGGAGGAAGGGTAACCGTTCAGCTTATCTATGGTAATATTGATGAATTGGGTGTTCGGCACAGGCAAACGGGGAAGGAGCTTTTATTGGCCGCTGAATTCAGTTTCAAACTCATTGATCCTGTGGGAAAAATAACTCTGCTTCATTTCGTTCAAAAATCTGACTGCTGGCAGGCTACATTCAACCCAAAAAATAAAGGTGTTTACCGTATCCTGGGAATTAATAAAACCCATCCGGTGATTGACCGCTCTGCAACTGGCGGTGAAAATGTACTTCCCATCGACTATCTCTGCGGCCAATATTGGGTTGGTCTTCCAAAAGGTAAGCTGGAGCCTGCGCAATTTTTAGATCTGTTCTCCAAAACAGAAGGTAATGTGGTAAAGATTTTCGCGTTTAAAGATAATTTGCCTGCAAAGGCAAAAACCAAACTCAGGGTGTTTAACCCTGAAAACTGGGAAAGAGAATTGGTACTGGATGATAAGGGGGAAGCTTTTTTCTTGCCAACGATGAAAGGAATGTACGTCATCCGGTTAGACTGGGTAGATCCAAAAGAGGGAACCTATAAGGGAACAGCTTACACCAGTATCCGCCACAGGTGCAATTATTGCCTGTTTGTGGAATAAAGCAATTGCTTTTTATTATGATGTTTTTATTTAGACTGATTTTAGATAATGTTTTTATCTTTGCCGGATATTTAGTCATCCTTACTATATCATTTGATGAAATCATTATACTTATTGGCCTGCTTTTTACTTGCAGGCAACATTGTTTTTGCCCAAACCCCGGGAAAAATATCTGGTAAAGTTCTTTTAGTCGATGGACTGCCTTATGCATCAGCCTCTGTTACTGTTTTGGAAATCCGAAAAACCACGCTGACCGATGAGCAGGGGAGCTACAGTTTTTCCGGCATCGAACCTGGAAATTATACGGTGAGGATTCAGCTACTGGGATTTCCACAAAAAGATTTAAAAGTAACTGTTGCTAACGGCGAGAACGCCAGGGCAGACTATAGGCTCGAAAAGGAGAATGTACAGGCCCTTCAGGAGGTTACCGTTGCCGGTGCGACCAATAAATTCACGCAGAAGGAAAGCATGTATATTGCAAGGCTGCCACTTAAAAACCTGGAGAATCCTCAGGTATATAATTCTGTCCCAAAGGCTTTGTTTCAGGAGCAAATGGCATTGGATTTAGGAAGTATTGCCAAGAACGTACCGGGTGCAGGTATCCCGATGATTGCCAATCAGGGACGCGTGACGTTCCGTTCACGTGGTTTCGATACGGAGCCCAATGCACGTAACGGGGTAGCCGGTGCAGCTTTTTCTTTCATTGATCCGGCGAATTTAGAACGTATTGAAGCCATTAAAGGGCCGTCTGCTACACTTTTCGGTAACAGCATTGCCAGTAGTTATGGTGGTTTATATAACCGTGTAACCAAAAAGCCTTACAACGGTTTTGGCGGTGAAGTAGGTTATACTACCGGGAGCTGGAACCTAAACAGGCTTACCGTTGACGTGAATACGCCAATCAATGCCGATAGGACTGCTTTGTTCCGATTGAACGGTGCAACTACCTGGGAGCATAGTTTTCAGGATCTTGGCTATACCAACAGCATGAGCATTGCCCCAAGCTTCTCTTATCAGATTACTGACCGTTTATCGCTGCTGCTGGATGTAGAATTTGGACAGGCCAAGGGAACTTCAGTTGTACGTTTAAATCCCTATGTGGCCGTTCCTGCAGGTACCGCCGAGATTACAAGATCAATTGCCGATATCGGTTTCCCATACAACAAAACTTTCCTGAGCAATGATCTGACCTATAAAACCCAGATGATGAACATCTTTGGCCAGATTAATTATAAAATATCTGAAGAATGGACATCTCAGACCATTCTTTCAAGGGCTCGTTCTTCGATCAGCGGAGATATTACCGCGCTTAACGGAAGAAGTGAGACCACCATCCGCCCCAATGTAATTGTAGGTTACACCCAGTTTATAGCTACAGATTTTCAACAGAATTTTATTGGCGATTTCAAGGTCGCCGGACACCGTAACCGCCTGGTGGTTGGATTGGATTATTATAATAACTATAACGATTTCGACCGTGTTACAGTCAATCTTCCTGACGTAGACTTCATCAATACCCCTGCCAGTTACCGTGTGAGTCAGTTCAAGGTAGATTCTTTGACTTCAAGGGGTGTATTGCGAAAGGAAACCGGTAAGGACAATACCTACGCTGTTTATGCTTCGGATGTATTCAGCATTACAGAACGTTTGCATGCAATGATGAGCTTAAGGGTAAACCGCTACCAGTATAAAGGCGTTTATAATATTTCTACCGGCCAAACCTCAGGTGGTTTAGGCGTAGGTGGGGTACAGAACGGGCCATTTAACCAAACCAGCTTATCTCCTAAATTTGGACTGGTATACGAGGTATACAAAGATCATGTTTCGCTTTTTGGGAATTACATGAACGGTTTTTTCAATAAAAGCGGTGTAGCAAGGGATGGAAGTGCATTTAAGGCCGAATATGCCGACCAACTTGAATTTGGCGTTAAAGCCGATATTTTCGACCACAAATTGGTCGGTACGGTGAGTTATTATGATATTAAGGTCAAAAATATGCTGCGACCTGATCCGGTTGATCCCAATAATTACAGTGTTCAGGATGGTTCACAGTTGAGCAGGGGACTGGAAATCGATTTAACGGCAAATCCAATTGCGGGATTAAACATTGTTGCAGGCTATGCCTATAACGACAGCAGGCTTACTGCCGCAGCTGATCCACGCAATAATGGTTTGCGCCCAGGGCAGTCTGGTCCGCCAAACACCTACAATTTTTGGGTCAGTTACCGCATACCTACGGGCAAATTCAGTGGTCTTGGTGCGGGTGTAGGAGGCAATATCGGTGATATGTCTTATCATACGAATACTTATCCTACGCTTACGAGCGGTTTATCCAGGTTTATTATTCCATCGTATAAGATATTCGATGCAAGTGTTTTTTACGATCATACAAAATTCCGTATCGGTTTAAAAGTGGATAATTTAACGAGTGAAAAGGCCTGGTCTGTACGCCTTACCCCACAAGCACCGGCAAGGTTCACAGGGAACTTCATCCTGAAGTTTTAGCTTAACCCAAAAAGAAAAAGGTCTGTGGAGCATATCCAGAGACCTTTTTTATTTAGCTGTTATTTAATTAAGCTGTAGCTGCTTTTTTCTTCTTCTTTATATTTTTTTATTAAACTTCTCTGTTTTTTAAAATATTGGCAGTGGATTTATGCATTGGTTCCAAATTTATTAGGCTATAGGTCAAAAACTTTAACCATTGAGTGAAATTTTTCGACGGTACAATACCTCTGAGAATAAATGTTGGTTAACAGGCTGATTGTTATTGTTTTAAAAATGTTCTGTTGATCCATCATAAATAGAAGCATTTTTTCAGCGTGCTTACTTTCCTTTGTCGATACCGACTTCAGTTTGGAACTGAATATCTCTCTAAAGATCGTGATGATTTTCAAAGTAAGGAATATTGCACACCTATGGATTTTGTAATTGATTTTAAAATGACTAAATTAACGATCTAGATCAAAAACTATGGCAACATCGCTCTCGCCATCGCTAAATGACGGCTTTGATAAAGCAAAGAGAAAGGTACGTGCACTTTATCAGAACTTTGATAATAAGATATCTGGTAATCTTTTGCTAAACTACAATGAAAAGGATATCGAATATGATATCAGAAGACTGTTGACTGAATTTCCCACCGATTCTAGCCAACAATTTGAACTTTTAGAACAGAATATAACCGAACTTATGGGGGTATTCTTGCTTACCCGTCTTTATGAAGGTCAAAACAGGCTCTCAAACCTCGAGCTGCAGAATTTGTTTGGCGATATTCTCCGTAAATTGTGGAAAGATATTACCGATTTTTAATATTTGCTTTTTGAGTATATGGCCAATAACAATATTAGCAACAATAAAGCTTTAAAGGGATATAAACGATTCAGCGAGTTCAGTAAACTGATGATAGCCGGTTTTTCGGCAATCCTTTTTTTTAGCTACGATAAAATTGAATGTGACTCCCTCAAAATAACGGAAGGGGGCCTGACGGCTTTGGGGATAATTTTATCCGGTGCCATGTATATGGCTTATAGCAAGGCCGCAGACCATATAGAACTAGAGATGGACAGTAAAAGCGATGCGCCAATGTTATTGGCGGCCTACAAAAATGCCTATGCTCGTATTAACAAATTGGACAGGATATTGTACCAGACTGCAATAGTTTTATTGATAGTTTCCTCTGGATTGTTTATAGCTAGCCCATTGATCTGTGGGAAGCAGAATAAAACCGAAAAGAGCAAAAATGTAATCAATACCTATCAACATTTTTATCGAGAGGATTCTGCTGCTGTCTCAAAAAAGATTGTAATGGTATAGTGCCAGTAATAGTATAGGTGAGAACGGAAAAGTTCGAAATCTCTCTCATCCGCTAAGGCTGCTCTAATTGTCTTCACCTTTGCATTAAATGATTGTACACAAGTATCAGTAAATCGATAGTTAAAGAAATGATGTATATGTTTTGATTATGGCAACATACCTCTTCTTTTCTAAGCACACCCAGCATACAAATCTTTAAGCAGCTATAAATTTCAGTATTAATGCTTTTTCTGGCAGATAAACGCACTTTTTAGGGCGTTTAAACAAACTGGGCATAAATTTAAACAATCGTGCTATCATTAAAATTATAGTTGCCTTAGCTTCGAATAACTAAAAACAACTAACACCATTACCTTTTTTCCTGACCTTAAGTTAAAGTAAGTGATGTTTACACTTACCTTAACAAAGCCGGCACCATTGTCACACCAGGTATGGCTATGCGCCGGGCGGATACCAAATGTAGGGAGCTAAAGAAGATGTTCTTAGTTGCAATAGAGCTAACCAAATGTGAACCAAATTGAACCAACGCTGATGAAAGCACCCTAGTTGCCGTGAATTTATCTAAATGCCTGTGCAGATTGAAATTGTTCAACTGGCACCGGAACTAATCTTAACCAAAAATAAACCGAATCTTATGACGAAAAATTACTACCACTTTGAAGAGGGGTTAACCTGCTCTTTATTAACTAAAACAACAGAAAAATTTGTTTTTAACAATCCTGCCTAATCAGGACGGTATAATTATCCAATTCTATTTCTCTTAAATGATTTTAAATAATGGAAAAAATAACCAAGATGGGTAATGTTGCGCGCTCCGGAATTTGGGGCATCAGGCAGGCATTACTCGTGATGTATTTAACACTGATTGTTTCCGTTCTGCTGATTGATACAGCTGCGGCACAACAGCGGCGAAAGATAACCGGGACAGTATTAGATGAACAAAAACAGATCATAGTAGGCGCTACTATTCTTGTAAAAGGTACCAGTGTTAAAGCACAAAGTGGTACAAATGGCGAATTTGCTATAGAGGTACCTGCTGATCACCAGAC
The DNA here is from genome assembly GCF_042684385.1 of Pedobacter vanadiisoli. Taxonomy (NCBI): domain Bacteria; kingdom Pseudomonadati; phylum Bacteroidota; class Sphingobacteriia; order Sphingobacteriales; family Sphingobacteriaceae; genus Pedobacter; species Pedobacter vanadiisoli. The sequence goes on from NZ_JBHULL010000003.1 coordinate 94,110, forward strand.
CCTTGTTGTAGCCTATGTAGGCATGAAATCGCAAGAGGTGAATGTTGCCGGAAAAACTAACGTAAACGTAACATTGAAATCCAGTACCGACCAGTTAACCGATGTAGTGATTGTAGGGTATGGCGTGCAAAAGAAACAAAGTGTTGTTGGAGCCATTACCCAAACGACCAGCGAGGTGTTGGAAAGAACAGGCGGTGTGTCCAGTTTAGGCGCAGCATTAACCGGAAATTTACCGGGTGTAATCACTACTGCAAGTACCGGAATGCCGGGCGATGAAGATCCGCAGATCCTGATCCGCGGGCGTAGTACCTGGAACAATGCCAGTCCGCTTATTTTGGTAGATGGTGTTGAACGGTCTATCAATAACATTGATATCAGCTCTGTCGCTTCAGTTTCGGTACTTAAGGATGCTTCAGCTACCGCAGTATTTGGGGTAAAAGGGGCAAACGGTGTAATTTTGGTGACCACCAAAAGAGGGCGTGAAGGGAAGGCTGAAATCAGGGCTGCTGCAAATGCCGTAGTTAAATCTGCCTCTAAATTGCCGGGCAAGCTCGACTCTTACGATATGTTCCAGGTGCGTAACCGTACCATAGAATATGAATTGCCACTCGCTCCGGGCGCCTGGAGTTCATACCTGCCAGAAGCGGTGATGCAGAAATACCGTTCGCCCGCCAATCTCGAAGAAGCAGAGCGCTATCCCAATGTAGATTGGGTTAACACCTTATTCAGGGATAACGCCATGTCGTATAATGCTAATCTTAATATCAGCGGCGGTACATCATTTGTGAAATATTTTGCTGCTGTCGATTACCTGGATGAAGGAGACTTGTTCAGGAGGTTTGGCAACAACCGCGGGTATGAAGGTGGCTACAGTTTCAGAAGGCTTAACGTAAGGAGCAACCTTGATTTTCAATTAACACCGTCAACAGTTTTCAGGACCAATATTTATGGTTCAAGAGGTACATCAGAGCGGCCATGGATTGATGTTAACCCTTATAACACCTGGACTGCGGCTTATTCTGCTGCCCCGAATCTTTACCTGCCAGTTTATTCTGATGGCACATGGGGATACTATAAGCCCAATGAACAACAAAGCTTAAACTCTGTCCGGATCCTGTCGACAAGTGGTCTTCAAACAACCACAACATCTCGTATTACCACCGATTTTACATTAGATCAAAGTTTAAACGCTCTCGTTAAAGGACTGAGCTTAAAAGGAACACTATCTATCGACAATACCTTTATCGAAGCTGGCCGGGGTATTGATGACCGGAACAATGGGACTTTGAGTAAATACATCGACCCTGAAACCGGGGTGGTAAGTTATTCGCAGACCAAGGATGCAGCAACAGAACTGGAATGGAGAGAAAGTGTAAGGTGGGCAAGCCGGGCTGGTGATGTTAACGACGGTGCAACTTACCGCAGAATGTTTTCGCAAGTACAGCTCAATTACGCCAGAACCATTGCCCAAAAGCATAATTTAACCGCCATGGGGCTTTGGAGCAGAGATAATACGGCTACCGGAAGTATTATTCCCTCTTATCGCGAAGACTGGGTGTTCCGTACTACCTATAATTATGCCGGGAAGTACAGCCTTGAATATAACGGAGCATATAATGGTTCGGAAAAATTCGGGCCTGCTTACCGTTTTGATTTCTTTTCGTCGGGTGGACTTGGGTGGATGATTTCTGAAGAGAAGTTTATGAAACCGATCAAATTCATTAATACGCTAAAATTACGTGGATCTTATGGAGAAATTGGTGATGATGGTGGCTCCCCGAGGTTTGCATTTTTAACCAACTGGGCCTTTGGCGGAACAACGCCTATGGGCATTACCGGAGAAACTGCAGAAAATAGTCCCTATAACTGGTACAGGGAAACTGGTGTGGGTAACCCAAATGTTCGCTGGGAAAAAGTGGTGAAGAAAAATATTGCGCTTGATTTTGGTATCCTGGGGAATATGATTACCGGAAGTGTAGATTTCTTTCAGGATAACCGAAGCGACATTCTGACTGGTACAGCCCGTGCTGTTCCAAGTTATTATGGTGCTCAGCCTCCAACTTTCAATGTGGGTAAAGTACGGTCGAGAGGTTATGAAATCGACATCCGTTTTAATAAAAAACTTACCAATAATTTTACCGTATGGGGCAATGTTAATTATACCCATACCAGAAACAAGGTAATTGAGGCCGATGTAGCCGAATTATTGCCAGAATATGCAAAACCGATCAACAAACAGATTGGACAAGCTTATAGTTATGTAAGCCAGGGCTACTATAACACATGGGATCAGCTTTACGGAAGTACCATGCATAATGCCAACGACCAGCAAAAACTCCCTGGCAATTTCCACATTGTTGATTACAATGGCGACGGCATCATCGATGCAAATGATAATATTCCTTACGCTTACTCAGGTTCTCCAGAAAATACCTATAACGCAACAATAGGTTTTGAGTGGAAAGGTTTCAGTGCCTTTGCCCAGTTTTACGGCGTAAATAACGTTACCCGCCAGGTGGTATTGGGAACATTTTCCGGAAAAAACACAGTGGCTTATGATGAGGGAAGTTACTGGTCTAAATATAATACCAGTCCGGATGGACCTATGCCGCGCTGGGAGACAACTCCTGCCTCGTATTATGCCGCAGACCGGTACTTTTATGACGGCTCTTACCTGCGGTTAAAAAATGCGGAGATTGCTTACACCTTTAGGCAAGACTGGGTTAAAAGGGCAGGTATATCGAGCATTCGTTTATTCCTGAACGGAAACAATTTACATGTGTGGACCAAAATGCCCGATGACCGTGAAGCAAACTATCAAAGTGCCGGCGGGCAAGCATGGGCCTCACAGGGTGCTTACCCTACCGTGAAGCGATATAACCTGGGTGCAAATTTCACTTTCTAAACATGATCATGATGAAAAAATATATTAAATCTTTATTGTTAATAGGAATGATTTGGGTGGGAACCGGGATGGTGTCTTGCAAAAAATATTTAGACAGGGATCCGGAAGCAACTGTTTCTGCCGAGTCTGCCTTCAAAGACTTTCGTAGTTTTCAGGGCTTTACCGAAGAGTTGTACAACTGTATTCCGGATTTTACCAACCGGTATTGGACCAACAGTTTTAACTGGGGCGAGGATGAAATCCAGTCTACAGTTCAAAATTTCCACTTTGTAAATAAAGTTGATAACGGCGATTTTTGGGGCTGGCAAAGAGAATTTGATGGCTGGGGTGCGGGATTTTTAGATAATGCCAATGCCAATACCAATAACGACCGTTTTTCAAAAGGGCTGTATCCCTTAGCCTGGTACGGCATTCGTAAAGTTAACTTAGGGCTTGAAAACCTAAACCTGATGGTAAATGCAACTGATGAAGAACGTAATTTGATTAAAGGTCAGTTGTTGTTTTTCAGGGGCTGGTTTCATTTTCAGCTCATTCAATATTTCGGGGGGCTGCCATACATCGATAAGGTTTTGCCAGCCGATGAAGCCTTGAGGTTACCCCGCTTAAAATACCAGGAGTGTGCAGCAAAGGTAGCCTTAGATTTAAGGGCAGCTGCAGATCTTTTACCTATCAACTGGGATAATACAACAGCCGGGATCCAAACCCTGGGTAAAAACCAATTGCGTATCAATAAAATCATGGCATTGGGTTATTTAGGCAAAAACTATCTGTGGGCTGCCAGTCCGTTAATGAACTTAGAATCTACAGGAAGTAAAACCTATAATGTAGAACTGTGCAAAAAAGCAGCTGCGGCATTTGCCGAATTACTGAAACTAACAGAAAGTGGTGCTGCTCCTCATAAATTACTGCCTTTTTCGCAATACAGTACTAATTTTTATACTACCGGTCAAAATTTCCTGATCCCAGGAGGAACCGAAGTGATATTTACAGGGCCATATTGGGGGGCTCATGGTTCAACCTATGGTACTGCTAAGCAGTACACCCCGGCAATTGTAGGTGCTGATGCACTGGTATTCGCGCCGACTGCAAATTATGTGAATTATTATGGGATGAAAAACGGGTTGCCAATTTCTAATTCTTCGCAGGCTGATCCCACAGGGTCAGGATATGATCCGCAATTTCCATGGCGTGATCGCGATCCCCGGTTCTATAACGATATTATATACGATGGAGTTAAAGTGGTACAGGGAACACTGGCCGCAAATATGGAACCACACCGTTATGCAAATTTATACACAAATGGAAGTTACAGGGATGAACGCTCTGGCAGCCGTACAGGCTATATGATGTTCAAATTTGTGCCAAGAACCGCAAATAACTTTGATCAGGGATGGAATTATGGCCAAAACCTGAACATCAAGGTTTCATATATGCGCTTGGCTGATATTTACCTGATGTACGCCGAATCGGTTGCTGCAGGCTACGACTCGCCGACTGCGTCAGCCGAAGGATTTGGCAAAAGCGCTGTGGATGCGATTAATGTAATCAGAGATAGGGCAGGTGTTGGACACGTTGCCACACAATTCCTGGCTAATACCACAGAATTTATGAAAGAAGTAAGACGCGAACGTGCTGTTGAACTTGCCTTTGAAGGGCACCGGTTTAATGATCTTCGCCGTTGGCATTTGTTGGCCGAGCTTCCTTATACCTTAAAAACAGCTGCAGAATTTGATCGCGCTGCGCCATTAAATTCTGCAATCGACACCAAATTAAATAAGGTTGTAAATTATCGTGAGCGGTTAATATTACAACGTCCGTTTAGCGAAAAACATTATTGGTTGCCGCTAAAACGTGCAGATGTAAATATGTATAAAGAGTTCGCACAGAACCCTGGATGGTAAGGTTTTCATGATCACAAATAATTAAAGACAAGAATGATGAAATTTTTAAGAAATGCATTGGTACTGAGTGTTTTCTTTACACTGCTTGCTGGTGTAATTAAAGGTCAGGATGCCGTTAAGATACCTATAAAGGCTGTCGTTCACGATATCAATGGAAATCCGGTAAAAGGGGCATCCATACATATTGAAGGAAGCGAGGTATTCACTATTGCCAACCAGGCAGGTGAGTTCTCCCTGTCAGCAGATGAGAATAGTACCTTTACGGTTAGCGCCAGAGGATATAAAACGTCGTTGGTGATTGCATCAGCCAACTTAAAGCTGATTACGTTAACTAAAGACGACCGGCTTATAAATGTTGGTTTTAAAAACGCAGAAGAAAACAATCTTCCGGCCGGGGTTTCAAGTGTTAACCTCGCACAGCTTTTTGAGAAAAACTTTATTACCTACGGATTAGATGGCCTGGAGGCTTTTGCGCCGGGATTTAATGGCAATAACCTTTGGGGCATGAACACCTCTTTGATATTGGTTGATGGAGTTCCGAGAGATGTAAACAGTGTTACACCCAATGAGATCGAGGACATTACTTTTCTCAAAAGTGCATCGGCCGTTGCATTATATGGCAGTCGTGGGGCAAAAGGAGTAATATTAATCACTACAAAAAGAGGTTTACCAATCAAGCAAAAGATAAACGTCCGTTCCAATATCGGAGTAAATACGCCAAAAAGATATCCGCAGTACCTGGGCTCTTCTGAATACATGACCTTGTATAATGAAGCTTTGGCCAATGATGGTCTGGCAGCAGTGTATACGCCTGACATGATTTATAATCACTCGGGTATTAACCCTTACCGTTATCCAAGTGTTGATTATTACTCATCTGAATACCTTAAGAACAGTTTTGCCCGCTATGATGGTGTGGCCGAAATTTCAGGCGGGAACGAACGTGCCCGTTACTATACGAATATTGGATTTGTATCTACCGGTTCGCTGATTAATTTCGGAGAAGCAAAAGAAAATAATACAACAGAGCGATTTAACATCCGCGGTAATGTTGATATGCAGCTTACTAAAGCCCTAAAAGCGCGGGTAGATGCAAGTGCGGTATTTTCAAGTGGTGGTGGCGTAAATACAAATTACTGGGCCAGTGCCGCAACCCTGCGCCCACATTTGTTTACCCCCTTAATTCCGATAAATTTATTGGAACAGAGCGATGAAGTAAGCAGGGCGATGATCAAAAATGCTAAAATCATTGATGGCCAATATATCCTTGGTGGTACCCAATTGGATCAAACCAACCCCATTGCAGCCATTTATGCAGGTGGCAACAATAAATTTGTGCAACGCCAGTTCCAGTTTACCACTGGTATTGATGCTGATTTGAAAGGGATTTTGAACGGGCTCACTTTCAGCAGCAGCATGGGCGTCGATTATCTGAACAGTTACAACCAGGGGTACCGCAATGGATACGCAACTTACCAACCCAACTGGACAACCTATTCGGGTACTACGCTAATCGGAAGTTTAACCCGTTGGGGAGAGGATACTAAAACCGGCGTTCAGAACATTGCAGATAGTTATTACAGGCAAACCATTTCATTTTCCGGCCAGTTCAACTATAATACTACAATAAGCAATAAACATCATATTTCTGCTTTACTACTTGCCGCAGCATACCGTCAGTCGCAATCTGAAGTTTATCAACCTACCACAAATTCTAATTTAGGATTGCAGTTAAACTATGATTTTAATCGTAAATATTTTGCTGAACTTACCGGTGCTGTGGTGCGCTCGCCAAAAATGCCGCCAGGGAAAAGGGTTGCCCTTTCTCCTGCGGCTTCAATTGGATGGCACCTTAACGAGGAGTCGTTTTTAAAAGGAGTTTCATTTATTAACGACCTGACACTAACAGCATCAGGAGGCATTTTAAATACCGATCTTGATTTTGATGAGTATTTTGCCTACGAAAGCATCTACACAGCTACGGGTGGTAACTGGTATGGCTGGAATGATGGTACCGGTACACAGTCTACTGATTCCCGCCGTGGGTCCAATATGGATTTAACTTTTGCCAAAAGAAAAGAAATCAGTATTGGGCTAAAAGCTGGAATGTTCAACAATCAGTTTAATTTCGGGGCTAATTTTTTCAGAAATAACATTACCGGAATTATCGGCCAGATTAACGTCCTTTATCCGAGTTATTTCACTACCGGATTCCCAAGTTCTTCCTTTGTTCCGTACAGTAATTACAATAGCGACCAGCGTACGGGTGTAGATTTTTATTTAAACTTCAACAAACGTATCGGAGCTGTTGATTGGACCCTGGGCATGTCTGGAACATATTATACAACCAAGGCAACCAAACGTGCTGATTTCTTAACTTATGAAAATAGCTATCAGTACCGGGCAGGTAAACCACTCGATGCCATTTGGGGATTAAAAAGCAATGGTTTTTATATGGATGCAAACGAAGTGGCCGCGGCAGATGGGATTAATGGCCCAAAACCAGCATTTGGCTCGGCCCTGGCGCCAGGAGATATCAAATACATCGATCAGAACGGCGACAAAATCATCGATGATAAGGATCAGGTCTATCTTGGTCGCGGAGGCTGGTTTGGAGCTCCGTTTACCGCAGGATTGAACTTAACAGCTAAATGGAAAAATCTTACCGTATTTGTTTTGGGCACAGGCCGTTTCGGAGCAAGTGCCATGAAAAGTGATAACTATTTCTGGGTAAATGGAAGCGATAAATATTCGGCAGTTGTACGCGACAGGTGGACACCGCAAACCAAAAACACGGCAACCTTTCCGCGACTAACCACCTCAAACGGCGATAATAATTTTAGAGCCTCTGATTTCTGGTTGTACAGTACAGACCGGTTTGATTTATCTAAGGTTCAGATTTCTTATACCATTCCTGATAAATTGTTCAAAAGCAAAGTTCTGAAAGAGCTGGGTTTGTATGTGGCCGGGTTTAATCTTTTAACAATTGCAAAAGAAAAGGAAATACTGGAGATGAATTTAGGAGGGGCCCCGCAAACAAGGTTATATAACCTGGGCGTAAAGGCAATGTTTTAATTCAATATTAGATTAGAAAAGATGAATAGAATATTAATAGGATTTATAGTTGTCGTAGTGATGCTCTGGGGTTGTAAAAAGTTTACAGATCCTGCTCCGCAAAATAATGGAGATTTTGACAACATCTATACAGAACCCGCACTTGCCCATGGGTTATTGCTAAATGGTTATACACGACTTCCGTCAAATGGCTGGTCTTTCAATGATGTGGCTACTGATGATGCCGTAAGTAATGATATCAATAATAATTTCAGGAAAATGGCCACCGGACAATGGTCGGCTGCATTTAATCCTACAGACCAATGGACCAATGCAAGGGCAGGTATTCAGTATATTAACTTATTTTTGGCCGAATCAGACAAGGTACTTTGGGATTCTAAAGACCCGGTGCTGAGCAGAATGTTTAACGACCGGATGAAAGGAGAAGCCTATGCTTTAAGGGCTTACCTTATGTCGTATCTGCTGCAGGCACACGCCGGCAAAGTGGGCGGTACTTTATATGGCTTTCCGTTAGTGCTTCAACCCGAAACACCAGCTTCTGACTTTAACCAGCCACGTGCCACTTTTGATGCCTGCATTAAACAGATTTATGGCGACCTGGATAGGGCAGAACAATTGCTCCCTTTAGATTATGCAGATATCAATAGTACCAGCCAGATTCCGACCAAGTATGCTGGTGTTAATGTAGAAACCTATAACCGGGTTTTCGGTAAGTTTTTCAATCAGCGGATGACAGGCCGCATTTCGAAAGCCATCCGCGCCCGGGTAGCACTAATGGCGGCAAGTCCGGCTTTTGCTGCAGGTAATTCTACCACATGGGCTGATGCTGCCGGTTATGCCGCAGAAGTGCTTAAACTAAACAATTGGCTGGCAAATTTAGATCCTAACGGTGTTACCTGGTACGATAACAGAAGCGAAATTGATGCTTTGGCCTCAGGTGCCAGTCCCAGAGAAATACTTTGGCGCACCAATGTCGGATCCAGCAGTGATTTGGAAGCGGCCAACTATCCACCAACCTTATCTGGTCAGGGACGTGTCAATCCTACCCAAAACCTGGTTAATGCTTTTCCGATGCTGAATGGTTACCCGATAACCAGCACTCCACAGAGCGGATATAATCCGGCTGCTCCATTTACAGGCAGGGATCCGCGTTTGGCAAAATTTATTGTATACAATGGCAATACAATTGGGCCAACTAACAAGGTAATTAACACCACTACAGATTTAGCAAGTAATGACGATGGCTTGAACAGAAAGGAAGTTTCTACCCGGACCGGTTACTACATGAAAAAATTGTTAAGGCAAGATGTTAGCCGCACACCAACTGTAAATAACCAGAAGCACTACAGGCCACATATCCGCTATACAGAAATGTTCCTGATTTATGCGGAGGCGGCAAATGAGGCATGGGGACCTACTGCAAATGGCGGAAATCCTTACTCGGCTTATGATATTATCAAAGCCATTAGGGCCAGGGCCGGCATTGGAACTACCAATGGTGACGCTTACCTCGAATCTGTAAAAGGAGATAAAGATGCCATGCGAACATTGATCAGAAATGAGCGCAGGCTCGAACTGGCTTTTGAAGGATTTCGTTTCTGGGATCTGCGCAGGTGGAATGCTGCTTTAACCGAGCCGGTTAAAGGGCTGAGCATCTCACAGGGTACTTATCAGGAAATCAATGTAGAGGACAGAAACTATCAGGAATATATGAGGTTCGGACCAATTCCTTACAGTGAAATACTCAAATACAATGCTTTGCAACAAAATACAGGATGGTAATATTCATTCACTATAACCGATTAACATCATGAAAAATAAAGTATATATTTTACTGGCGCTCATTTTAGTACTTGGCGCCTGCAAAAACGAAGAATGGGCATTTCCGGATAACGACGTCCAAACCGTTTATTTTGCCTATCAGGGGCCAATCCGGACCCTAACCATGGGCGAAGATATTTTTGATACTTCGCTGGATAACCAGCACAGGCTGCAGATTATGGGCACTGTGGGAGGAGTTTATACCAACAAGGAAGATATTACTATTGGTATCAATGTAGATAACTCTTTAACCCAGGGTTTATCTTATCCATCGCCGTATAGTGGCAGCGTAAAACCTATGCCAGCCAATTATTATACCCTTGCTGCCAATAAGATAGTTATCCCGAAAGGAAGCCTGATTGGTGGAGTGGATGTACAGCTAACCGATGCTTTTTTTGCAGACCCATTGTCTGTAAATACCACCTATGTGATTCCACTGACCATGACCAGCGTTGACCAGAATAAAAAAATCCTGCCCGAGAAAAAATATACCCTGTATGCCGTAAAATATATCAATACCTGGCAGGGTTTCTATCTGCGCAGGGGAAAAGATGTGGTTGTTGGCAAAAATGGGAATACTTCACTCAATCAAAACATAGTTCGCCACATGAAATATGTGGAGAATGATGAAATCAATAAACTAAATACAAGATCATTAACCCAGACCGAATTCCCGGTTACCTTTAAAGTAGCCGGAGGGAACAGCATCACCCGGACTTTACTGTTAACTTTTGACAACAGTGGTAATTGTACAATTTCTGCCGGAGAAGCTGGTTTTACCGCAAGCGGTACCGGGAAATTTATTAAACGGGGTGAGAAAAACAGCTGGGGAAGCCAGGATCGGGATGCCCTTTACCTCAACTATCAGCTGGATCTGAACGATAGGACTATAAATAGCCTGGATACACTGGTTATGCGCGATCGCGGGGTAAAAGCCGAAACCTTTACACCCATCAGGTAATTAAATCTTTAGTCAAATAATGATGAAAATGAAACGATTATACAAAATAGCATTTGGCCTGGCTGGAGTAGTATTGCTTGCATCCTGCCACAAATATGAGTCGCTTGATTTCCAGGTGGCAAAGCCCTCAAGCTTCACTGCCCAAGAGCAGATTGATGCCTACCAACCGCTAAAAACCTATATAGACAGAAGCGCAAATCCTAAATTTAAATTCGGTGCAGGAGCCAGTCTGCAATCTTATCTTTCCAAAGGAGTAGCTTACAGGTTGCTTAACAGTAATTTTGACGAAATTACACTGGGTTACGAAATGAAACATGGCGCTGTTGTACAGGCTGACGGGAGCCTTGCGCTAACTAATGTTAAAAGCCTGTTGGAAACCGCTTCCAAAGCCGGTATTACCGTATTTGGCCATACATTGGCCTGGCACGCCAACCAAAATGCAACTTATTTGAAAGGATTGATCGCCCCGGTAGTTATCCCTTCAAGCGGTGGCCCTACCTGGGATTTGGTAATTGGTGCCGATTTTGAAACAGATAATGCTTCGGTTTATCAATCCAATACCAATGCTGTAGCCTCCTTTACTGCCGTTGGCGAAGGTTTTAATGGTACAGGAAGGGCTTTAAAAATCAGCAATTCTGCTGTAAGGACCAACGATTATGATGCGCAGCTCTTTCTTAAGTTTCCGGCAGTAGCCGTAGGGGAGCGGTACGAGCTGAAAATGAATGTACGTTCTGATGTTGCGGCCTCTTACTCTACACAGGCTCATGTTACCCCTGGCGCGTACAAATTTTATGATTTTTTTGGCACAATTTCTTCCACACCTACGTGGACAACCTATACCAAAGAAATTACGGTTACTGCCGATATGGCAACCAGCGGGGCACTTGCCTTTAATCTTGGAAAAACAGCTACGAATTTTTATTTCGATAATATTACGCTGAAAAAATACAATGCGCTTGGTGGAAGTACAATTGTAGAAAAAACTGCCGAGCAGAAAAAAACGATTTTAACCGCGGCATTAGATACCTGGATTAAAGGTATCGTTACCGCTTCAAAAGATTACGTTAAGGCCTGGGATGTGGTTAACGAGCCCATGGATGATGCAAAACCCGCAGAACTAAAAACTGCCGCAGGCCGTACATCAATTGCAGCCGATGAGTTTTTCTGGCAAGACTACCTCGGGAAAGATTATGCCTTACAGGCATTTCAGTTGGCCAGGCAGTATGGCAATCCAGGCGATATTCATTTTATTAACGATTACAACCTGGAATCTAACATCGATAAGTGCAAAGGATTAATCGATTACGTAAAATACCTGGAAGGAAAAGGGGCAAAAATAGATGGTATAGGTACCCAGATGCACATGATAGCAACTTCTGATAAGGCAAAGATTGAAGAAATGTTCAAATTGCTGGCTGCAACCGGTAAACTGATTAAAATATCAGAATTGGATATGGGTTTTGCCGGAAATGTAAAAACTGCACAGGCAACAGCCGAGCAGTATGCCGCCCAATCAGAGATGTACAAATTTGTAATCAAGAAATATTTTGAGCTCATTCCAGCTGCCCAACGATATGGAATTACAATCTGGGCTCCTCAGGATAGTCCGGCCGGTTCAAGCTGGCGAGCAGGAGAACCTATCGGTTTATGGACAGAAGGGTTTGTGAGAAAACCAGCCTATGTTGGGGTAGCTGAAGGCTTAAAGAATAAATAATAAAGTGTAAAATTTAAGGAGTAAGGTTTTCCCTTGCACACGATCAACAGAATGTAGCACTTTAAAGCCAGGAGCAACCGTTTAGCGTTGTTCCTGGCTTTTTTATTGGACGTTACCGATTAACCTGGGTAGGAGCTATTTACAATTTCTACCTTGCGGATACAGCTTTTTGGGCAAGGGTTGGGAAAATCAAAAAAACAGTTGTAGAATAGTACACTTTGGCGCTGCAAAATGCATAGTGTTCTTGACTACAATTGAAAACAGCTGCAAATGTAAAAAACTACTAGTCCAGCGGTAAAAAGCGCAAAAGTTAATGTTGCGATTAAATTAATGGTTTTTCCTGACCACCTTTTGCTATCCGAAATAAAAGTTAATATCGTTATGCAATCGATTGTTTTTTTCAGTATAAAGTGCTATATTCGGTTAAGAATTACTTAGGCTAAATTCTGCCTTAACAACTTCTTTAGTAATAACCAAATATTAAAACTTAAATGATGTCTTTCTACAAGAAAACTGGCATACCCATATCTTTCGGAGATGGCTCACGATCATATTTTTCAAATTTTAGAAACAGAATTTTAAAATCCTGTGCCCTGCTTTTTACCATTTTGTTTATTCATGAAAGAGGAAGCGCTGAAGTAAAACTCCCCCAGCTTATTGGGAACCGGATGGTGCTGCAAAGAAATATTAATTTGAAGATTTGGGGTTGGGCCAACCCAAATGAAAAAGTTAAACTTTCTTTTAACAACCGCCATTTTGAAACAATTACCGGTAGCAATGGAAAATGGTTAATAAGGCTCCCCAAAATGAAAGCCGGTGGCCCTTACACCATGACTATTGCCGGACAGAATCTGATTACATTGACTGATGTTTTGGTTGGCGATGTATATTTCTGCGCAGGTCAATCGAACATGGTGTTAGCCATGGAAAGGCTGAAAGAAAATTATCCGGACGAAGTTGAGCATGATAATTTTCCACAAATCAGGAACTTCTTTGTGCCAACAAAAGCAGATGTAACTAAAGAAGCTCTTGATCTGCCAAAAGGAGAGTGGAAGCCTGCCATGGGTAAAGGATTGCTTGAATTTGGCGGGGTTACTTATTTCTTTGCAAAAAAACTCTATCAAAAATACAAAGTCCCGATTGGGATTATCAATTCCAGTGTAGGTGGAACGCCAATAGAGGCCTGGATGAGTAAGGATGCTTTTAAGGATTTTCCTGCAATTGAAGCGCAGATCAAAAATTTTCGGGATACCACTTACCAGAACAACCAGAAATTATCCGGACAGCCTAAACCGGTTAAAGCCCTGCCGTTTTCTGATGTGCCAAAAACATGGCATAAATTCTGGATGCCAGGTTACTGGGCAGATCAGGGCGCCAGAAACCTGAATGGTATCCTGTACTTCAGAAAAGAAATTAATATCCCGGCAGAGTTGGCGGGCAAGCCTGCAAAACTTTTTTTGGGACGTATAATCGATGCCGATTCCACGTTCGTAAATGGGGTCTTTGTAGGAAATATTACTTACCAGTATCCTCCACGGAGGTATACTGTGCCTGCAAACCTGCTAAAACCCGGAAAAAATACCATTTTGGTGAAACTTACCAGTACAAATGGTAAAGGTGGTTTTGTACCTGATAAAAATTATTCGCTACAGGCCGGGGGGCAAATAATCGATTTAAGGGGCGAATGGTATTACCAGGTGCAGGAAGTATTTCCTAAACCAAGCTATTCTCAGCCAGCACAGCAGATTACCCAGCCAATTGTTGCACAAAATTCTCCCACCGGACTTTATAATACAATGGTGGCACCTGCACTCGATTATGGCATACGTGGCTTTTTATGGTACCAGGGCGAAGCAAATTCTGGTAAGCCAAAGGAATACGCTAAATTGCTACCTGCCCTGATTAAGGATTGGAGAAATAAATGGGGATTGGGCAACCTTCCTTTTTTATTCGCTCAGTTACCCAATTATATGGAGGTAGATTATCTACCTGTAGAGAGCGACTGGGCACAACTTCGGCAGAGCCAGCTCCAAACGTTAAAAACAGAGAATACCGGGATGTCTGTTGGGCTGGGCGCCGGCGAATGGAATGATATTCATCCCTTAAATAAAAAACAGATTGGCGAGCGTTTGGCTTTATGGGCCGAAAAACTGGTTTATGGCGAAGATAATATCACTTACTCCGGGCCAGTTTACCGGTCGGCAACGGTTCAGGGTAACCGCGTGATTTTAGATTTTGATTATGTTGGCCGGGGGTTGGTGGCGCAGGGAGAAACTGAACTTTATCATTTTGCCATAGCGGGTGCGGATAAAAAATACGTTTGGGCCAAAGCTAAAATAGAAGGGAATACGGTTATTGTCTGGAACGATGGCATTTCCAGCCCTGTATCGGTTCGATACGCCTGGGCCGACAACCCCGAGAGTGCAAATTTGTATAACAAAGACGGACTACCGGCCTCTCCCTTTGAGGCTGAAATAAAATAGACTGAAACAGGGCCATTTACTATATTTAGCAAACAAACAAATTTAAAACAAAGGTATCCCAGCGCAGTACCTGCGTAGCCTGAAACATTACAATCACAACCGGATGCGCTAATGTATTTTATGATGTTAAAACGAGGATCAAGTATAAATAGAGTAGCAGTGTTGCTTACAGCGATATGGTTATTCACCTGCACCAACATAGCTGCCCAGAATAAACCCAACTTTATTACCCTTAATACCAAAAATGGCCTTTCTTCCAATACAGTGAATACGATCCTGCAGGATCATAACGGGCTGGTATGGTTTGGTACTAATGATGGACTGAATAAATTTGACGGCACCAATTTTACAGTATATACCAGTAAAAGCGGCGACAGTACAAGCATTCCTTCTAACAACATCTCTGCACTTTTGGAAGATCGCAGCGGGAGACTTTGGATTGGCACAAATGGAGGAGGACTGGCTTTTTATGATGCTAAACACAATACATTTAAATCGTTTGTTGGCGAAGGTATTCCGAACCGTAACCTTCCTTTTAATGTATTAACCCTTTACGAAGATAAAAGCGGGAATATTTGGGTAGGTACATTTGGCGGATACCGGGTTATCAATACCAAAACTTTTAAGGTAAGGAACGTAGGCATCAATCAATTAATGGGTAACGGTTCCAGCGTGCTTTCTTTTCTTCAGGGGAGCGGCAATAAATTGTATATCGGTACCAATATGGGACTGTTGGCACTTAACCTGACCAATGGTGCTACCGAAAAGTTTACCCATAACCCGGCAGATAAGTCAAGTGTCAGCAATAATTTCATTAAAACTATAGTGCAGGACGAAAAGGGACGTATATTTTTTGGAACCTATAATGGACTTAACATGTTGCTGCCTGATGGCAAGCATTTCAAATCGTTTTTACAACCGAATGACAGGTTGTTTTCTGACGATATCATTTATTCGGCCAGGTTACAAAAAGGAGGTAAGTTGTGGTTGGGTACTGAAGATGGCGTGTCTATTTTTGATACCAATACCGAGCTTTTTTCAACCATTCGCCCGAATAGGCGTGAATCATTTGGCCTCAGCCATAAGTCGGTAAGAAGTATTTGCATGGCCAACAATGGCATTATATGGCTGGGGACTTACCAGGGCGGGGTTAATAAGTTCGATCCGAATTTAGCTTTGTTTAATCTTAAAAGAAGCAGCCCGTTTGATCCAAAAGGACTTTCATCGCCCATTGTTACCTCTTTTGCAGAACTCTCAAAAAGGAAAATCTTTGTGGGTACAGATGGGGGGGGCCTGCATCTTTTCGATCGTGAAAACGGAATATTCGAACAAATCGATCTCAAAAGTAAAATTGATTTTTCCCGGAATCCGTTAGCCATACTAGCACTGACGCTTGATTCCCACGGTACACTTTGGGTGGGCACTTATCAACATGGTTTGTTTGCCTATAATCCGGTAACCAAAACTTACAAGCAATTTCTGGCTGGCCCTATGGCTACAGATCTTAGCCAAAACGAAATCTTTGCCATCAAAGAAGATAGCAGAGGGTTGATATGGATTGGTACAAACGGAACCGGTGTTGATGTTTTTGACTATAAAACCAATTCGTTTACCCGGTATGGCACCTATTCCCTGGCACCTATGATGCTTCCCAGCAATGGTTTCATACGTGCTATCGTAGAAGATCCCGATGGAAATATGTGGCTCGCATCCAGCGGAACAGGGATCGCGGTATTCCAACGCGATAATGGAAAATTTATCACCTACCGGAAAGCAAATAGTGGTCTTTCCAATGATGTGGTATTGAGCTTGTTATGTGATAGTAAAGGAAATATATGGGCTGGGACTGATGGCGCCGGACTTGATTTTTTTGACCCTCGTACGGGAAAATTCACCAATTTTAACGAAACAAACGGCCTGTCAAATGCCATTGTTTATAAAATACTGGAAGGCAGAGACGGGCTGATCTGGTTCAGCACCGATAACGGCATCAGTTGCCTTAATCCGGAAACGAAAAAGATAAAAAACTTTGGGCGCCCCAATGGGATGCAGGATAGTCCATTTATACTGGGGTCGGGTATCGGTACTTCCGGAGGTGAGCTTTATTTTGGCGGGCAAGATGGTTTCAACTATTTTAATCCGCTTGAATTGCCTTCCAATAATGTGGTTCCAAATGTGCTGCTTACCGAACTAAAGGTAGCAAACACCGTTGTAATACCTGGCGAAAAATCGCCTATTAAAGAGCAGATTAGCTTTGCCAAAGAAATTAAACTGAGCTACGGGCAAAATTTCTCCATTAGTTATGTAGCGCTGAATTACACTGCACCGCAACAAAACCACTATTCTTACCGTCTGGTTGGTTTAGACCGGGATTGGAATGAAGTTGGGAAAGAGAAGACAGCATATTACACAAATTTAGACCCCGGAGATTACATTTTTCAGGTAAGGGCAAGCAATAACGATGGCGTTTGGAGTAATAAAATTACCTCTATTGCTATTCATATAAAACCACCTCTTTGGAGAACCACTTACGCTTATATTTTTTATGTGGTGCTGGCCGGTTCAATCTTATTTGCCATCAGGCGAAGGGGAATTCAGCGTATTAAAAAGCAACTTGCCCTGGAGCAGGCGCAAATTAATGCAGAAGAAAAAGTGTTGCAACAGAGAAGGGATGCCGAACGGGCCCATGCACTGGATATACAAAAGATTAAGTTCCTTACCAATTTAAGCCATGAGTTTAGAACACCGATTTCGTTGATTCTGGCACCAGTTGATAAGCTACTGGCAGTTAAACAGGAACCTGCAGTGGCCGGACAGGTAAAAATGATCAGAAGAAATGCCAGAAGGCTGTTAAATCTGGTCAATCAACTGCTCGATTTTAGGAAAATGGAAGAACAGGAACTGAAGTTAAACCTGAAAGAGGCTGATATTGTTGGTTTTATCAGCGAAGCTGCCGAAGCATTTCAGGATCTTTCAGAACGCAAGAAAATCTCACTTCAGATTAACAGCGACATTAAAAAACTGAAAACGCCCTTCGATCAGGATAAAATGGAAAGGATTATTTTCAATTTGCTTTCCAATGCATTTAAATTTACAAAAGAAGGTGGGGAAGTATGCCTGAACATGTACCTCGGAGCTGCTGCTGATCAGGTTAAGCCTGTGTTTTTTATCGAAGTTTCAGATACCGGGATAGGTATAGCCGATCACAATAAAGATAAAGTGTTCAACCGCTTTTTTATGGACAACAATGTGAGTGCTATCTTAAATCAAGGCAGTGGCATCGGGCTGTCTATTGTTAAAGAGTTTGTAGAACTGCATGGTGGGCAAATTAGCGTAGAAAGTGAAGTCGGAAAAGGAACTGTATTTTTGGTTTCGTTACCGGTTGAGATAGCAGATGATGTTGAAATTGATGGTGAGGCTTACAGTTTGATTGACGAACAAACTGATGAATCTGCTGCCGAAACTTCACCTGCCGACCTTAAGATGGCCACCATTCTTTTGGTTGAAGATAATGAGGAGTTCAGGTTTTACCTGAAAGATAGTTTACAACCGTTTTACCAGATTATAGAAGCGGCAGATGGTAAAGAAGGATGGCAAAAAACGCTTTCGGCACATCCTCAGCTGGTGGTTACAGATATCAGCATGCCAGAAATGAACGGCATTGAGTTAAGCCAGAAAATTAAGGCCGATAAAAGAACAAGTCATATCCCGGTTATTCTTTTGACTGCCATTAGCGGGGAAGATGACCAGATTAAAGGCCTGAAATCGGGCGCTAACGATTACCTGACCAAACCTTTTAATTTTGGTATTCTGCATGCCAAAATTGAGAATTTATTACTGTTTAACCGCTCCGTTAAAAATGCCTATTCTAAACAGGTGAAGGTGCAGGCCAAAGAAATCGAAATCGAATCGAGCGAGGTTAAGCTGTTGAATAAAATTGTACAATATATTGATGAAAAGCTGAACAATCCGGAGCTTTCAGTTGAAGAGCTGAGCAGGCATGTTGGCATGAGCCGGGGCTCCCTCTATCATAAACTGCTTGAAATTACCGGCTTAACGCCTATAGAGTACATTAGGTCTGTAAAACTGGAAAGGGCAGTAGAGTTACTCGAAAAAAGCGATTATAACGTAGCCCAGATTGCTTATATGACCGGTTTTGGTACGCCAAGCTATTTTTCGAAGCTTTTTAAGGCCCAGTTTAATATGCTGCCGTCTGAATATATCCACTTAAAACGAAAAGATAAACGCGAGATTTTAAAAGTTACCTGATTATTTTCTCTCCTTAAACTGATTGTATTTTTGAGTGGCGGGGCATAATCAGTTCAGGTTTTACGGATGAGTGCCAGGTTGGCTCAGCAATTCAGTCGGAGCATAGCCAAAGTGTTTTTTAAATGCATACGAAAAGTGCGAAAGGTTCTCAAAGCCGGTTTCGTAACAGACATCAATGGGGCGTTTTTGTTTTTGCGTAAACTGGTAATGTGCCAGTTCCAGCCGCTTTTGTGTAAGCCAGCGTTGCGGTGTGGTATTGAATACTTTACTGAAATCTCTTTTAAAAGTAGTGAGGCTCCTCCCGGTCAGGTAACCGAATTTTTCGAGCGGAAGGTTAAACATAAAATTCTTTTCCATATAACCTGCCAGATCGATTTTTCCAGGTTCTTCAAAATTAGCCAGTATGTTGTCTATACTTTTATCAATTGCCCTCAGTATACTAATGGCTTCCGTAATTTTTAATGATGCAATATGCTCCGGCAGTTCTTTGATGTCAAAATACGGAATCAGCGAAGATAGGCAGCTTTCCAATAAAGGATGATTGCTGAAATGATAGATTTTCGGCGATTCTGAGGTTTTGTAAACACTATCCAGATTTGCATAAAACTCCCTTAGTCGCGCTGTCGATAGGTGCATTACAACAGTCTTATGCGGTTTCCCGTCTTTGGGGTAATTGATAATGGTGGCCAGCTGGTTTCTTGGGATCAGGAAAATATCACCCTCCTTAAAAATATAAGTGGCATTTGCCTGGACGATTTTTGTTTCGCCGGAAATGAACCAAATCAGCATATGGTGCTCAAACAGGATATCCGATTTGAAAAACTTATCCTCGTAACAGGAAAGCTTGATGTCTTCTGTAATATATTTCGCTTCGTACTGCATGGTTTCTTCTTGGTTTTTCCGTAAGGAAAAGATTATGGTAAAAGTAAAAAATATTAATTAATCTGCTTTGTTTAAACGTCCGGTTTAACTTTTACAGAACGATAGTACACTTACTGCCCACTACCGTTCTTTTAAAATTTCGCGGTCAGGCCATCATATTGATTGTCCGCCATCGATTAGGAAATTAGTTCCCGTGATAAAGGCGGCTGCATCATCGCACAGGTAAGCAATTAAAGCTGCTACCTCATCGGCCTTTCCAAACCTTGCAAGTGGAATACTGCTTAGCATTTGTTGTTCAAGGGTATCATTTAATCCCATTTTGTCTATAATCGCAGTAGCAACCGGACCAGGACTTACCGCATTTACACGGATTTTTCGCGGAGCCAGCTCAAGGGCCGCTATTTTCATCACCGCATTGATCGCTGCTTTACTTGCTGCATATACAGAAGCCGTTGGTGGTGAAATCGTAGCAGAGGTTGATGACAAGAATACCACCGAAGCACCATTGTTCAGGTTAGGAATGAACCTGCTTAGCGTAAAATAAGCGCCTTTAAAATTCACATCCATAATTTCATCAAATACCTGCTCGGAGGTCGATTCTATCGCTGCTGTTTTTGTTATCCCCGCATTAATGAGTAAAATATCAACTTTCCCAAATTGTGCTGAAATTTCTGTTAGCAGGTTATTTATATCGGCTAAACTGGACTGATCGGCAATCATTCCGGTAACATTTAATGCTGATGCGGCCTTTTCAACCGCTTCCTTCCTTCTGCCGGTTATGATCACATTGGCTCCGTTTTGCTGTAGAACTTTTGCTGTAGCATAGCCGATACCACTGTTACCACCTGTAACAACGGCGATTTTACCTTTTAACGTGTTCATCTCTCTTTTCAATTAAATAGTTGAAAAAAATATACCGCTGATTTCTTCACTCCATTCCCACAAGCGCTTGGCATCAGCTTCATCCAGCGAATAAGGTTTTACCCCAGCAGATAATTCGTTGTTGGATGCCAGCGGGGCCACATCTGCATCCTCACAATATACACCACCAATGGAGTTGAGCAAAGGCGTTGTGGCACACCAAACGGTAGTGGCAGCACCTTGCGGTACGGTTTTGAGCGAAGCCAATACTTCCGGAAGCATATTGCCCTGTTCATCTGCAAAACCCATCTTTACAAATAATTCGAGGGGTGCTTCACGCCCAAGTTCCGTTCCGCCTATGGAGCCGGGATGCAGGCTGTACGCCCGTACATTGAATGCTTTACCCCGATTGTCCAACTCGAGCGCGAATAAATTACTGGCCGTTTTGGATTGACCATAGGCCTGTAAGGTTTCGTATTCGCGGTTCTGAAAATTGGGATCATTAAAATTAAAGGTTCCAAACTGGTGGCCTTGTGAAGATACATTGATTACCCTGGCACCATTCGCTTGTTTGAGTGCCGGCCACAGCCTTGCTGTTAATTGAAATTGTGCCAGATAGTTAGTGGCCAGTTGCGATTCGATACCGCGGCTGTCGTAGCGAAGCGGCACCCACATAATGCCGGCATTATTAATCAGCAGGTGAAGCGGCCTGCCTGATTCCAGAAATTTTTGGGCAAAAACATCAATAGAAGCGGGATCCATCAGGTCCATCGGTTCTATCTCAACAAGCGGAATCCCCTCCAGGTTACGTTTTGCTTTTTCGACGTCTCTTGCCGGTACGATAACAGTTGCTCCGGCATTTGCCAACGTTTTAGTAGTTTCCAGACCGATGCCTGTATTGCCACCGGTTACAATGGCAATTTTTCCTTTTAGGTTAATGCCTTTAATGACATCTGCTGCTGTTGATTTTGCATTGAAGCCCGAACCGATTGGTTGTTGTAGTGCTCCCTGATAATTATTCTGTTTCATCTTTTTAAATTTTATTTGTTATTGATGAAACAAAGGTAGATAGGCTATCAACGTCTGACTTTGTTCAAACGTCCGAAGTTACTTTGTTTAAAAGGCCATAAAAGCAGGGAGCCGATCTGATGGTTTTTAATGTTTTAGGATTATCTTCAAAAAACGGCAGGCTCGATAAGTTTATGCAACATAGCCCCACGGGCAGAGCTCCTGCGGGGCTATGTTAAGTAATGAGATTATTTGTCAGTTTCTTCCGGTAAAAATTAAATAAATCTTTACTTAGCCGTAAATGACCAAAAATCGATGTTCACCTCAGGCTTATCGGCTCCTTTAATTGTCAGGAAAAGATCTTGCTTCCCCGTTGCACCATCAACTTTGCAGCTCACTTCTTTCCAGTCTTGTGCCTGGCCGGTATTAGGTACAACCAAGGTTCCTATTAATTTTCCGGTCGGGCTGCCTAAGCGGAGTTCAATTTTATTGTCTTTACCGATACTGGCAACAGCGGCCGAAAACTTTTTTGCCCCTTTGCCAAAATCAACACCTTTAACTTTAATCCAATCGCCATTTTTAACATTGGTTACATTTAAGCCGCCTTTGCTGCAGGCTTCAGTTTTAACCCCTTGTTGATCGTTCATGGTTTCGGCCTCTATCCGGGTGTATGGATTTAATCCCTGTACCTGTGGCACGCCGTCAGCGGTATAAGTTACCTGTTCAATGCTGCCATCTGGCTTGTAATTGAGTAGCTCAACGGCAAGATTTCGCTTAAACTCGGTTGGAATTCCTAATTTATAGGCTACCGCCCTGTTGTGATAGGCGTGGTACCACTGGCCCTTAAACTCGAAAATGCCCTGGTGGTTGTTGTTGTTATTGTGTGGTGGCTGTGCGGCAACAATTCCTCCATAAGTAAAGCCGGTAGTTGGACTTTTACTCATTAAATAATCGATGCGCATCTGGGCCTTTGGATTGGTAGAATAAGAGAAATAATAAATTCCGTTGCGCTTATGCATCCATGAAGCTTCAAAAAAAGCCGGTGCGGTAATCGATACCGCCGGACCATCTACACTGACCATATCACGGTTAAGTTTGATTACACGGACATTGCTGTCGCCATTGCCGCCAAAATACATATAAGCCTGCCCGTCATCATCAATAAAAGTCATCGGGTCGAAGAGCCACATATTGGGTGCAGGAAGCACACCCGGTGTTTGCGTTTCCACTAATTTTTTTCCGATCGGATCTTTAAACGGGCCTATCGGACTGTTAGAAGTTGCCACACCGATACCATTGCCGCCATTTCCGAAGTATAGAAAAATCTTGCCGTCCCGGGCAATTACCGACGGAGCCCAGGTTCGGCCAGCCCAGGCCACATCCCGTGGTGCTTCGAATACCACCCCATGGTCTGTCCAGTTTTTCATATCGCTGCTGGATACACAAACAATCGATTTCATTTTATAGCCACTGTTTTTATCATAGCTGTTTTCGTCATCGTTGGAAGCATAAAGATATATCCTGCCATTGTAAACAAGTGTACCGGGGTCGGCCAAATGACGGTATCCGACGATAACCTCATCAGCAAAACTGCTTTGGGCAGTTATTAAAATAAGGAGAAAAATGCAGGAGGCAAAAATGGATTTAATTCTCATAAAAGTAAATTAGGTTAGTTTTAATTATGTTGCTAAAGTATCAAGATCAACGCCGCTACACTAGTCTATTTCATCAATTTTACTAGTACATTTGGTTATTTTGGCACTTTTCTGTAACAGAATTGATTGATTTAAGAACATTCGTCATATAGATTTGAACAAAATAGATTGTTGATCTACATAATTTCTGAATAGTTTTGAGTAACCGATATAACCTAACCAATTTAAATTGAATGTTGCCCGCCTGTTATGAAGAATTTTAAACGATTTACATTTTTACCCCTTCTTTTGCTCATCGCAGTTTGTGCTAAAGCGCAGCCGGCAACCAATCCGGTCATTTTTGCTGATGTACCTGATCTTTCGATGATCAGGGTGGGTAAAGTATATTACATGAGCAGCACCACCATGCACATGAATCCGGGTGTGCCCATCATGAAATCGACCGATCTGGTGAACTGGAAAATTGTTAATTACGCTTATGATACCCTCGGAAATGCCGATGAATTAACTTTGTCAAACGGAAAGTGGGATTACGGCAGAGGCTCGTGGGCCAGTAGCCTCCGTTTCCATAACGGGATGTATTATGTCAGTACCTTTTCTGGCACCACCGGTAAAACCTATATATACAGTACTAAAGATATCGAAAAGGGGCCTTGGAAAGCAGTCTCCTTTAGGCCTTCGTTACATGATCATTCTTTGTTTTTTGACGATGATGGAAAGGCCTATATGGTATGCGGTGCCGGAAAAATCACACTGGTGGAATTAAACAGCGATTTATCGGGAATAAAGCCGGGATCCAAACCTGTAAACATTATTGAAAACGCCAGTCTTCCGGCCGGTACAGGACCGGGATTACCTGCCGAAGGATCACAACTATTTAAAATCAAGGGCAAATATTACCTTTTCAATATCACCTGGCCACGAAATGGGATGCGTACCGTGGTGGTACATCGCTCCGATAAACTTACTGGTCCTTATGAAGGCCAGGTAGCCCTCAAAGACAATGGTGTTGCACAGGGCGGTTTAATCAGTACACCGGAAGGCAAATGGTTTTCTTATCTTTTCAGGGATTTTGGAGCTGTTGGGCGTATTCCTTACCTGGTTCCGGTGAGCTGGCAAGATGGGTGGCCGGTATTGGGCATTAATGGTAAAGTTCCTCAAACACTCGAACTTCCGGCTAGCAAGGGCTTAATTCCTGGCCTTGTGGCGTCTGATGAGTTCGATCGTAAAAAGGGCAGTCTGCCATTGCCATTGGTATGGCAATGGAACCATAATCCCGATCATGCACACTGGTCGGTAGCAGAACGTAAAGGATTTTTGCGTATCACTACTTCAAGGTTAGATACAAATATTTTGCTGGCGCGTAATACTTTAACCCAACGCACCATCGGACCCAAATCAACGGCTATTACTTCCATTGATGTTTCCAATATGAAAAGCGGAGATCAGGCAGGATTGATGTTGCTTCAGCGTCAATTTGGTTGGATCGGTGTTAAACATAGCGGAGCTAAGAAAACGGTTGTAATGGTGAGCGCGCAAAAGGGCACTGTGACCGGTGATGATGTTCCCTCCGGACAGCACACCATCTATCTTAAAGCAAGTTGCGATTTTGAGCACCGAACAGATAAAGGTTATTTTTTCTACAGTTTTGATGGCAAAACCTGGAAGCCAATAGGGGAGCCACTGCAAATGGCCTACACGTTACCGCATTTTATGGGGTATCGTTTTGCCCTATTTAATTACGCAACCGAAAATACTGGAGGATATGTTGATTTTGATTATTTCAGGATCGAAGCAAAATAACCTGATTTTCTGCCTGCAGGAATTTTAAAACACAGGCTGGAAAATCATGAGTATTAACAACTAAAAACTATATAACATGAAAAAAACGTTTTTGTCGCTATGCACATTGTGCCTGGTTTTTGGCATAGCAAGTGCGCAAACCAGCCAGGCTCCTGCCGGATTTGATGAGTCAAATCCGGCAATTGCCCATGGTAAATTAGATACCATTACTTACAATTCGAAAACTGTTGGGGTAAAAAGACGGGCTGTGGTTTATTTGCCACCAACCTATTCAAAACTTAAAAAATACCCGGTTTTATATCTTTTACACGGTATAGGCGGCGATGAGTTTGAATGGTTAAACCAAGGACACCCTCAATACATTCTCGATAACCTCTATGCGCAAAAAAAGATAAAAGATATGATTGTGGTTTTGCCAAATGGCAGGGCAATGGCTGATGACCGTGCTTCTGGAAATATTATGGCGCCGGATAAAGTGGCCGCTTTCGCTACATTTGAGCGTGATCTGTTAGACGATCTGATTCCCTACATCGAACAGAAATATCCTGCAAAAAACACCCGTGAAAACAGGGCTATTGCGGGACTATCAATGGGAGGAGGGCAATCTTTAAATTTTGGATTGGGAAATTTAGACAAGTTTGCCTGGATAGGTGGATTTTCATCTGCACCCAATACCAAAATGCCTGATCAGTTGTTGCCTAAACCAGATACGGCAAAAGATAAGATTAAACTGCTTTGGATTTCGTGTGGCGATGAAGACGGACTTTTAAAGATCAGCGAACGTACCCGCGATTATATGGTAGAAAACAAAGTACCCCATATTTTCTACAAAGAACCAGGAAAACACGATTTCAAGGTTTGGAAAAACGACCTCTACCAATTTTCCCAACTGGTATTTGCCAACAAGTAATGGCTATTTACCGGTGGAAATTTAAAGGAGGTTTTAAATATCCACCGGTAAGCATGTTTCAGATTACTATTTAATTGAGTTTTAGGTCTTAATTTCGTCATTGCGAACTGAAGAAGGTGGGGCACAGGACTGAAGCACCCTTTTTGATGATAAATTACATGATAGATTGCTTCGGCTCGCTCATATCCCGCCTCGTAATGATGGATTACGTTGTAATAGACTGATAATCAAATATAAATATCCAAAACTCACGTTATTTAACAAAGGGATCAATCATTTCGATTGTACCATCAGCCTTGTGCTTCAATTCGGTTACTTTCACGTTTCTAAGGTGTGTTTTGCCCGAAAGCTGGGTGTCGTGATAAAAGATATACCATTTGCCCTTAATTTCTAGAATAGAATGGTGGGTGGTCCAGCCCTGAACAGGCTTCATAAAAGTACCTTCGTAAACAAATGGGCCATAGGGTTTATCACCAATGGCGTAAGCCAGGTAATGGGTATCGCCGGTTGAATAGGTGAAATAATATTTGCCATTAAATTTGTGCATCCAGCCACCTTCAAAGAAACGCCTGTCGTGGTCTTTGGTGAGCAAAGGTTTTCCTTGTTTATCTACAATCTGAACATCTTTTACTTCGCCATCAAATGATAACATGTCGCTGCTCAATTTGGCTACTTTAGCGCTCAAAGCGGGCTCATTTTCTTTTTGTGAATCGGTTTTAGATCCGTTTTTATCATATGATCCATTATTCCAGCGCTGCAACTGTCCGCCCCAAATGCCGCCAAAATACATGTAGCTGGCTCCATCGGTATCGGTAAACACTGCCGGATCAATACTAAAACTTCCTTTAATAGGCGTTGGTTCGGCCTTAAAAGGCCCAGCCGGATTTTTTGACGTTGCAACACCTATCCTAAATACATCTGATTTATCTTTAACCGGGAAATAAAGGTAATAGGTGCCGTTTTTAAAAGCCGCATCCGGTGCCCAGAGCTGTCTGCCTGCCCACGGAATGTCTCCGATGCTCAATGCCACACCATGATCGGTAACCTTGCCGTTGATGCTGTCAATACTTAAAATGTGATAGTCTTTCATGTCAAAATGGTCACCACTGTCATTCTCTTTGGTTCCAGTTTCGATATCATGCGACGGATAAATGTAAATTTTTCCATTGAACAGGTGTGCAGAGGGATCGGCAGTGTAAATGTTGGAAATAATTGGCTGCGAAAGGTAGCTGGTTTTTTTATCCGCATTTACCGTTTCTTTTTCTGTTTTCCGGTTTGCTTGCTGGCAAGAGCCGGCAATACCCATCCCGACTATGGCTGTAAAAAGGGTTAATTTTCTAAATTCGTTACTCATGTGTTTTATCGTTTCGTTAAGGTTAATTTTGTGTACTTTTAATGCTTTCCGGTGGGCCTAAATAACTTGGCTTTAATCCGCCAAGATCCAGCACCAATTTCTGGAGTACCACCCCGGGGTTAATCATCCAATACCGGAGGGTATGTTTACCTGGTTTGTTAAAAACCAGGGGTGTTTTGAAGGTTTTGATATTGTTGGCCACCGATTGCCCCCAGGTATAATCGGAAGTATAATCTTTACTAATATTAACCACGACCGGGCTTTGTTCATCTAATGAAACCGCGAATTTTAGGCCATCTTTCCCTGTAAAATCAATGGTAGGAGATACGAAGGTATTTAAGGTGAAACTACCCGTTTCGTTTACAAAAATATCGTAGGCCAAATGCGGAGCACTCTCACCGGGTTGCTGTACAGGCGAGCTTACCGGCGTTGCGATTACACCGTCTTTTGTTTTTCCGTAATTGGGAATGGTTTTCCAAAAAATTGGCCTGCTGCTTACCGCTCTGCTGTAGCTTGCCGCCTCTATTGAGAAATAGCCTCCATCGGCAAGGAATAAATTGGAAGTGAAGTCTGCCGGTAATGTATTTTCAGTTTTGATAGGCACGGTAATAATTGAATGGTCACTGCCGGCAATAAGCATTTCTGTTGTTTTAGTCCCTTTTGGCGCTTTACTCCAGTCAATGCTGATGTGAATTTTCTGATCATCGCCGAGTATTCCTTTCTGGCTGCTGAGCGAAACAAAAGGAGGGGCTTTAATCTCGTATTTCACTTCTCCTGCACCTGTTTTAAAAATTTCGAAGCTATGGGAGGTATTGGCGACTGCCGAAAAAGTGAAACCATTAGGTAACTTTGTTTTTCCTGTAAAGTGAAGCGCTGAGTTTTCCGGTGAAATACCCAGGGCAGTAACGGGATTGTTGATGAGTGTGGTTTTAGGGATGATATTGCGATCTGGTTGCTGCCAGGAAGTGTATCCGATGTGTGTTTGGTCCATCATATGATCCCATTTTCCACCGGCCATCGTTTTGTTGTAATAAGTACTGATTTCAGCATCTTTTTTAAATAATGAATCGACCTTTCTGGCGAAACCATTGGCCGAAAACCTGCCCTGTTTGGCATATAGTTTATTTTTGGCCACTGCAAGATAAAGCTCGTACAAATTGGCCAGGGCCTCAATAGGATGAAGTACCAGCTGGTAATAAGCATCTTTTTGGTGATCAGCTAATTGTTTGCCGGTGGCGATAGCCTGTTGTTTGAGCTTAATAAAATCATTGGTAACCTGTTCAAATTCATTATAGTTGGTTAAACTATAGGTGTTTTCATTAAGCAGTTCTGGTTTAACCCTCCCGGCATATTTCAGGTAGGTGTCTATATGACTCGATATGGCTACGGCCTGTTCATTGCCAAACTGTTTGGCAGCCCAGGCAGTTGTGTAGTCTATTAATTTATCGGCCGGTATGCCATCAGGGTTCCAGGCATAATCTAAAAAGAATTGAATGGGAAATTCCATGGGTTTTAAATCACCAACGTTTACAATCCAAATCTGGTTGGCATTGTACTCGTAAGCCATATGCATTTGTTCCCATATTTTTTGGATGGGATTGGTATTTATCCATTTGTAGTTTCTCGGGCCACCTACATAATCGAAATGATAATAAATTCCGTAACCGCCTTTTCTGGGTTTCTCTCCCAGGGCAGGCAATTTTCTGATGTTGCCCCAATTATCATCGCAAAGCAGTAAAGTAACATCGTCCGGAACGCGCATTCCTTTGTCGTAGTAATCCTGGACTTCTTTGTATAAGGCCCACAGCTGCGGCGTTTGTGCCGCAGGTTTTTGGGTTACTTTTTCAATAATCTGGCGCTGGTCTTTTACAATTTTTTCGAGCAGGGCAGTGGCTGTACCATCTGACATGGGCTCGTCGCCATCACCACGCATACCAATGGTAATAATTTGTTCTTTATCGGCAACGCGTTGCAGGCCACTTTCCCAAAATGCACGTAGCTGTGCCGGATTTTGTTCATAATTCCATTTACCTCCATTGTACCGTTTCCATTCATCGTGTGCACGTGTTAGGGGTTCGTGGTGCGAAGTTCCGATTACCACCCCATACTCGTCTGCAAGAATAGGATTGAGTTTATCGTCATCATTAAATGCATTACCCCACATGGCCGGCCATAAATAATTTCCCTTTAAGCGGAGAATCAGTTCGAACACCTTTTCATAAAACTTATGGTTAAAGCCTCCAAATTCTTTTCTGCTCCATCCCGAAAGTGCAGGGGCCTCATCATTTAAAAATATTCCCCGGTATTTTACTGCCGGCGATGAAATTATATGGCTTCCTCCAATAACGTAGAGCGATTGGCTTTTTTTTACCGGAACATCAGCCCAGTAATACCATGGCGATACCCCCATTTGAGCAGAAAGCTCATATACCCCATATATAGTTCCCCGTTTATCGCTACCGGCAATTACCAGTGCCGAATCGATTCCTTTTACCGGGTTTTTTACCACCTGAATTAAGGTAGCCTCCCATTTTCCGGCAATTTCGGAACCATTTAGGCTGCGGTTACGGATCATGTCATCGATGATTTTGCTTTTGCCAATCGTACCAATGATGATGGGCATCCTGCTGATTTTACCGGTTAAAAATGCAGGCTCAATGCCACTCACCAGTTTAATATCGTTCTGAAGATTTTTAGCTGCACGTATAGCGCCGGGCCATTCGTTAGCGTCGACAATAATTGCAGGAACCTTACCCTGGCTCACCAGTGGAAAGCTTCCGGGAAGGTAAGTATTCACCATAATTGGATTGAGCGTATCAGCCCTGACAATGATAAAGCTTGAAAACAATAAGATCAGTGCAAATAATTTCTTCATGAGTTAAAATTTAACGACCTCCCAGTAAGCTTTTTTTGGTTTTAGCTGCGTATCGAAAAGTAAAGGATAATTTTTACGGCCGGGTACCGGATAACCGTCCAGCCAGGTGCGGCGGTCTGAAATATTCCAGAAAGTAACGTTTGTGATTACATTTTTATATCTTCTGAATACATCGAATACCATTTTGTATTGCGCTATCTGCCTGGCTTCGAGTTCGGCGGTGTAGGCATCGCTTTCATCGGGACGTTTGCTCCGTTTATTTTTCTCCCAGGGATAAATAGAAATATCCAGCTCGGTAAACTGTATTTTGAGGCCTAAAGATGAATAACGCCTGATTGCCGAAACCAATTCTTTTTCAGTAGGCTCGTAAATAGACCAGTGTGCCTGCAAACCAACGCCATCTATAGGAACGCCTTTGTCTTTTAGGCTTTTGAGTAACCTATATACACGCTCCCGCTTTTCGGGCCTCTCGGTATTGTAATCATTGTAATAAAGCTTGGCATCGGGATCGGCGGCGTGGGCATATTCGAAGGCTTTGGCGATAAAGTCTTCGCCGCAGATCTGAAACCATTTCGAATTCCGGAGATATTGGGTAGAATCATCATCAATGGCTTCATTTACAACATCCCAGGCATATATTTTTCCCTTATACCGCCCAACAACTGCATCAATATGTGCCTTTAACCGTTGTAGCAATACTGCTTTACTTACTTCTTTTCCATCTTTACCGGTAAAAAACCAGGAAGGTGCCTGTTCGTGCCAGCATAAATTATGTCCGCGTACTTTGATGTTATTTTTCTCTGCAAAGCTGATGATCGAATCGGCTTCTTTCCTGTTGAATTGGCCTTCCTGGGGTTGCATCCGCTCCATTTTCATGTCGTTTTCGGCCGTGATACTGTTAAAGTGTTTTTTGATCAAGGCACTTTCTTCTCCGGTTAAATTACGCTTGCCAACGGCAACACCGATAGAAAAATAGTTTTTGTAAACATCCTTTAAACCAATGGTATCGGTTTGATGACCGGAAGAAAACTGTCTGGTTTTATATGCTCCGAAGCTGAGCGCAAAGCATAGCGTTAAACTACAGCTTAAAAGTATATTTTTGGTACTCATCATTTTGATTTTTGAAAGGTTAAAGCTTATTGGGTTATGGCTTGCCTAGTAAACTGAGCATCTTTTCTGCATATCTTTTACCCAGCATGCGGTAACCTTCGGCCGAAAAGTGCAGGTTGTCTGGTCCATCCGGGCAGCCCGCAGAAGAAATAACATGTGCATTGGTAATGGTTTGCGGTAGGGTTGCAATAATGGCGTTCATACTGGCACAAACCCCTCCCTGATCGGCATTTACCAATTCGCCGGCAAGTAGTGGGGTCTTCTCAGCTTTCAGGTCCAGGTCTTTCAACAGGTTTTCATATACCTGCTTTACTTTTTCCGGCCATGCCTTATCGCCGGTATTCGATTCTCCCTGGTGCAACAATATTCCTTTGATGATGCCACTGCGCTGGGCAATTTTGCCCAATTCAACCAGCCGGGCATACGGGTTTCCTTCATATCCGGCTAACATGCCCTTCATCCAATCGGGTGCTGTTGCCGTATAGGATTGGTAATTTTCTTTATCGAACAGTTCGATCTTACATCCGCCTATGGCGACATTGATAACACCTATTTTAACGTTTTTAGGCAGGCTGGCAACAAGTGTCCGGCCGAAATAATCTACAGGACCCAAACCGGTATTGCACCGTGTAAGTGGTGGCACAGCAGTGTACCAGTTGCCTTTTATCCGGTTTAAGTTAGGGCAATCAACAGCCTCCAGCAGTTTAAACCTTTTATCAACCGCTGTGGTATCCTGTGCTTCAAATTTAGCAGCACCTTCCATGTTCGATTGTCCGAAGCAGAGAAAGATATAAAAATTAGGATCCTGTGAAAAGGAGGGAATGCTGATTAGCAATAGGGCTGCACAGATAAAAGCGGCCCGTAATTTGGTCATATTCATATTTGGTTATATTAATGGTAATTGATTTGACACATTTATGGCCAGATCTTACAGCAGGAGGGATGGGCAAGCAATTTTGTGCCCATCTGCTCACTGCCAGTTTAAAACCTGGTAACTTCGTAATATGCTTTTTTGGGTTGTAAATCCGTGTCGAACAATAACGGGAAGTTTTTTCTGCCCCGGCCATCCAGCCAGCTGTAGCGGTCTGAAAGGTTCCAGAACGTAACACCGGTAATATGCTTTTTATATTTTCTGAATACCTCAAAAACCATCTTATATTTCTCCAGTTGCTGTTGTTCCATTTCCGGTGTAAAAGCCGTTTTATCGAGGCTTTTTTCTCCCGTTATCAGCTGACCACCCTGCCTTCCCTGAAATACAGAAATATCCAGTTCGGTAAACTGGATCTGAAGACCCAGGGATGAAAATAATTCGATTGATTTTTCGAGCTCAGATCGGCTCGGGTTATTGACAGACCAATGGGCCTGTAAACCCACCCCATGGATGGGGACCCCTTTGGCCAGCAGCTTTTTCAGCATTGTATAGATCTTCTCCCGTTTTATTGGATTTTCGGTGTTGTAATCATTGTAAAACAACACTGCTTTTGGATCTGCGGCGTGTGCATACCTGAATGCCTGCTCAATAAACTCTTCTCGGGCTATTTGATACAACTGAGATTTGCGGTAAGTGCTGCTGTCATCCGCTATTGCCTCATTCACGACATCCCAGGCGTAAATTTTTCCACGGTAACGCGATACCACCGTATTAATATGGTCTTTGATCCTCGAAAGTAAAACTTCTTTATTAACCTGGTTTCCTGTAGAATCTTTAAACAGCCATCTTGGCGTTTGTCCGTGCCAAACCAGGCAGTGCCCCCTTATTTTTAATTTATGGTCTAATCCGAATTGAACAATGGAGTCGGCAATTTGCCAGAAATATTTTTTTTCAAACGGGTGTATAGGCCCCATTTTCATTGCATTTTCTGCAGTGATAGAACTAAAATGTGTTAAGATTAACGATTTTTCATCGCTCCGGAGGTCGGATGGCTTAACCGCAACACCTATGGGAAAGTAATCTCTATAATAATCTTTCAGTCCTTCGGCCCTTTTGTAGGCAACCAGGGGCAAGGTTAAAAAGACGACGTAAAAAGAAATGGTTCGTAATTTATTCAGCTTCCAGCTCATATATTGGTTGATGATGAAACAGCTAAATTATTTGGATCGCAGGTATAAGGATAGCTTGTTTCGTCATTTTTACTAGCACATTTGAATAATCGGATGTTTTTTAGCAGAATTTATTGGAATGCGTTTAAATTTTATTCAATTATATACATATTAAACTTTTTCTGCTATACTGATGGGATTTATTGTATAAAAACTAAAATGAGTGACATTTTCAGCCTATGGCACAGTCTTGTCTCGGCTACCGATGAAAAATCGGTAGGCTCCAGTCGAAAAACCGATTCTTCTATAGGGCCTGTCAATGCTAGCTTGTCGAATTGCGCTCTCTTTGTATTAAAATAGAGGTCTTCGATAGCCTCAGACTGACATCGTAATTGTTTTTATTGAATTTTAAACAGGCTCTTAATTGTTCTTTTGCTATAATATTTACCTGTGCTGCTTATTTAATAGAGCCAAGTACGTTCTTCAGTTGCAAAACCTTCTCCATTAATGTATGGTGTAATTTTTTACAATCATTTGCGATAACCTGAAGTATCCATAAGCAAAATTGTCGAAGTGGGTATTGTTGATAATATTTCCCCTTACGGTACCTGGTACAGTTTGAAAAGGACCGCTTCCGGCGCCGGATGCAACCAGCAATTTCCTGAAATAATCGTAATATCTTCTTGAAATTCCATATAGCCCGATGTTAATCGAATCACCCGCTTTCAGATCCTTGTCAGAAAAATATTCCTGCATCAAATTTCCCTGGGTTTTTTGATCATCTTTGACTTTATAAGCCGGGAATACCGATATGGGTGATATAATACGGTGTAAGTAGTAGTTTTCCTCATTACCATTATCCCGATAGTAATATTTGATTTCAATTTCGTCGCCTCCGATACCTCCTTCGTTATTTTGTTCAATGTTTTCAATATCCGGTACGCCTGTACAGGTTTCGGTGGCCGTATAAATCTCCCCGTTTAAAATCACTTTTAGCGAATAGGTTTCTCCGATTACAGGCTGGAAATCGGAACACCTGTATTCCCCGGTATTGGCATTCTCTATAAACCGGAACACCGTATTTGCCGAATTGGTGATCACAATATCAGCTCCCGAAACCGTTGGAAAAGTTGCGTTATAATAGCCTGTTGTGGTAGAAAGTTTTATTTTCTGCTGGTTACCATTGGTACCTTTTACCCAATCAATCGATGCATCTATTACTAATCTTGGTGCTACAGTTTCCAGGTCTACGTTTATTGTTTTTTTGCATGATAGCAGAAAAAAGCAGCCTGCAAGCAGGTATTTGAATATAGGTTTCATTTTTGTGCCGTTTTAATTAAAATTTGAAATTATAAGAGACCCCTGGCACGATACCGAAAATCGAAATGCGGGAGGCTTCACTTAAACCTGTTTCTTTGCTTTGTTCAAACATGATGGATGCGGCATTATTTCGGCCATAAACATTATAGATGCTAAACACCCACTCGCTTTTCCACCTTTTCTTGCTGTCGGGTTTTGGTGTATAGGTGGCCGATAAATCCAAATGATGATAAGCCGGAAGCGAATTGGCATTTCGTGCGCCATAATTCGCAACTGTAATTCCCTGATATTGGTACTTGCCGATAGGAAAGGTGGCGGCTTTCCCGGATTGAAAGGTAAAAATACCGCCAAAATTCCATTTTTTCGACAATTGATAGGCTGCTGTTAGGGAAAAGTTATGCGTTTTATCGTAATTTGAACGATACCATTCGCCATTGTTAATACCAGGTTCTGCCGGGTTTCTGCCAGGTGTGCGCTGCTGGGCTTTTGAAAGTGTGTAAGAAAGCCATCCCGTTAGCTTCCCGGTGTTTTTCTTTAGCATCAGCTCAAGTCCGTAGGCCTTTGCCTCGCCGTTTAGCAATACCTCTTCTATAGTCTTTCGGGCGATCAATTCAGCACCGTCAATATAATCAGCCTTATTTTTGGTTTTCTTATAAAAAGCCTCAGTTTCCAAAGAATACTTCCCGTTGGCGAAATTTCTGAAATAGCCTAAGGCAACCTGATCAAGAATTTCGGGCTTTAAATATTGGTCGCTTGGTGCCCAGATATCAAGCGGCGATACGGAGGCTGTATTGGAAATTAAATGAATATATTGGCTCATCCGGTTATAACTCGCCTTAATAGACTGGTCATTATTGAGGGCATAAGAAACAGCAAAACGAGGTTCCAGGTTTCCAAAACCGGCAATTTTTTTGTTTTTGCTGTAATATGTTGAACCTGTTTGTATTCCTTCTTCGTAAATTTGTAACTCGGGATTGAAAGTCACAGCCTGGTTATTGGCATAGGTATTAACATATTGCTCTCCTAAACGCAGGAAATTACTGTAGCGCAATCCGTAAACCAGCGATAATTTATCTGTAAGCTGTTGCTCGGCACTGAGGTATATTGCGTTTTCCCAGGCATATTTCTTTTCAATCTGATCAGGATTAATAGGCGAGGTGGCATCCAAAGGTCTTATGGTACCGGGATTGAATTGGTAGTAGATGGAATTGAGGCCATAATTCAAAGCCAGCTTATTGGATAAGTAATGGGTAAAATTGTATTTCAGGTTGTAATTGCGGATGTTAGATACCCAGTCGATACCAACTGATTTGATGTCGAGGCCATAATTGTATTTGCTGTAAATGACAGAGGCATTAGAGAAAAGTTTCTCTGAGAAGGCATGATTCCAGCGGAGGTTAAAAAAGGAATTCGAATAATTGTTGCTGAAAAAGTTGCTGAAATCCATTTGGTCATTGCCAAAATATCCTGAAAGGAAAATCCTGTTATTGTCGTTAATTTTATAGTTGAGCTTGGCATTCAGATCATAAAAAGAAACAGAATTGGTATTACCAGCCAATTTCAGAAATAAATGAGCGTAAGAACTACGCCCGGCAACCACGAACGAGCCTTTGTCTTTTACAATCGGACCTTCTGCAAGCAGCCTGCTTGCTACTGCCCCTATACCACCGGTTAGGTGATATTCTTTGTTGTTTCCCTCTTTTTGATAAATATCCAGAACAGCGGAAGTACGGCCTCCAAAATTAGCAGGGATGCCACCTTTATACAATTTCAGGTCTTTGATCACATCTGCATTAAAAACGGAGAAAAAGCCGAACAGGTGCGAAGTATTGTAAACAACGGCCTCATCCAGCATAATCAGGTTGCCATCAACCGATCCACCCCTCACGTTAAAGCCTGTTGCTCCTTCCTGTGCACTGGAAACCCCAGGTAGTTGCTGTATTGCTCTCAGGATATCAACTTCGCCCATAACGGCCGGCATCTTTTTAACCGTAGCGATAGAAAGCTTATTCACGCTCATTTCAGGCTTGCGGATGTTGCTTGCCAGGCTGTTTTGAGTGATCACTACTTCATTTAAAGTTTTACTTTTTTCAGGCATCGAAAAATCTTTCCTGGTGTTTCCTGCTATAGAGATACGTTCTTCTATATTCTCAAATCCTACACTGCTAATCACGATGGTATAGGTTCCTTTAGGCAGAATAATAGAATAAAAGCCATACGAATTGGTAACGGTCGAAACCTTTGCTTCGGGAATGAAAATGGTGGCCCCGCTTACCGTTTCTGTGCTTGCTTTTATGGTGACCGTTCCGCTCAGTGTAATTTTTTCCTGTGAAAAGGCCGGGGATGAAAGGGCTAACAGTAGTAATGAATAAATGATCTTGTACCTCATCTTTTAAAAATCGATTTAACAATTGCAATGGAGACACAAAGCTATTCTTATCGAATAACCGCATTTTTTTAATTATACCAAAGGCTATATCTTTTATAGCAAAGCAGGCCTTGGCAATACAAAATTCATTTCCGATCCATGCGTTTTTATAACGTTCTGTATTTTCGTATAAAAAGCACGCGTTTTCGTATAAAAGTAGATTTTGCCATTGTTTTAAATGTTAAATTTGTTTAACAATTTTTATGAATGGATAAATTTGCTCATCAACAGCTTGTTAGCGAAAATGTGATTTTCCGTTTCCTGGTTTCGCCTGACCGCAGGATACTGAGGCATTTACTGCTCATTGTTTTTATTGGTATTGTGTTGTTCAAAGGTGCTTCCGTAATTGAGAATCCGGTTGTAATATTTGTATATTTTATTACGCTGTTTTATGTTAACATGTATGTGCTGGTACCAAGGTTTTTGTTCAGGAATAAAAACCTTGCATATGGCCTGGCTGTAATGGGTATTTTGATTGTAGTAGCCGTTTGTGGTTATTTTTTTAACCCTTTTGATAAAGGGCACATATTGAATATCCCGCTTTTTTCTTTTCTTACTGTACTGCTGCTGGCGGCTTCATCTTCCATCAAACTGTTTCAGAAGGGAATGACAGACAAGCAACTGATTTATGAGCTGGAGCAGTCGAAAACTTATGCAGAATTGGAGCAGTTAAAAAACCAGATCAATCCGCATTTCTTGTTTAATATGCTCAACAATGCCAATGTGTTAACGAAAAAAGATCCGGAAAAGGCCTCGCAGGTTTTAATGAAGCTGAGCGACCTGCTTCGCTACCAGCTTTATGACAGCGCAAGGGATAAGGTATTATTGACATCTGATATTCATTTCCTGGAGGATTTTTTAAACTTAGAAAAAGTGAGGAGAGATAGTTTCGATTTCCTGATCTCGAAAGAGGGAGATTTGAGCGGCGTACAGATCCCACCTTTGCTTTTCATCTCGTTTGTAGAAAATGCGGTGAAGCACAATAATGATACAACAAAACCGTCGTATGTACACCTGTATTTTGTGATTAGGAACGATGAACTGTTTTTTAAATGCATTAATTCCAAGCCGCTGCTCAAATCTGTTGGCAGCACAGGCGGCCTGGGGCTGGCAAATGTGAAACGCAGGCTGGAGCTTTTGTTCCCGGCGGCCTATACTTTAAATACCAAAGAGAGTACAGAAACGTACTGTACAACATTAGCCTTAAAATTATGAACTGTATCATTGTAGACGACGAACCATTAGCAAGGGAGGCAATAGCGATGTTGATTGGCCAAACCTATGGTTTGAACCTGATCGGTTCGTTCAACAGTCCGGAAACTGCTACCGGCTTTATAGAAAACCATAAAGTTGAACTGATTTTTCTTGACATACAGATGCCGGGAATTAACGGTATTGAATTTGCCCGGACCATCCCGAAAGAAACATTCGTAGTTTTTACCACAGCCTATTCTGAATTTGCAACCGATAGCTATGAGGTGGATGCGATCGACTACCTGCTAAAACCCATAAAACTGGTACGTTTTCAAAAGGCTGTTGAAAAAGCGCAAACCTACTCCAAATTATTCAAGACCGATTACTCCATTAACAATATTGAACAGGTAGCAGCTGATTTTTTCTTTGTGAAAGCAGACCGGCGGATTTTTAAGGTCTATTTCGATAAGATACTTTTTATTCAGGGTTTAAAGGATTATGTTGTGATGCACACCGAAAATCAAAAAGTAATTACAGCGATGAATATCAAAACCATTTACGACCAATTGCCTAAAGACAGGTTTGTGAGGGTAAGCAAATCTTATGTCATCAATGTTAAGCACATCGATTCGGTTGATAACAATACAGTGTATATAGGTTCAAATGAAATCCCGATAGGAAGTATCTACAGGGATTTGTTTTTCAATGAATTTGTAACAAGGAGAATTGTAGGCAGATAGAGAAGATTTAGGTCGTGCAGGAACCGTACGACCTTTTTATTATAATGGATATAACCTGTTGTTTATCTGGGCGATGATACAAATGCATTAAGCTGGCATCGAATGGTATGCATAACAGTACATAACAGTTAAATGCTTGGAGAGCATTAAATTTAGGGAGCTAACCAAATGTTTTTCCAAACCCAGAATACAGGCATGAGCATGCCTGGTGTATGAGGGGATATATCTGTAATATTTAATAGAAAGTTAATATATTAGGACTTGCTTAATTGCAGAATTTTTCTGGAACTTTATCTTTTTAATACATTAAGCGAAATATAAGAATCATGGCTGCCTACGGCACACTTACTGATGAGGAATTGATCGCCTTCCTTAAAGAAGGGGATCATGCTGCTTTTACAGAGATTTATCATCGGTATTGGAGAAAACTGTTTTACATTGCCGGAAAAAAGCTGGGTAATATGGAAGAAGCAGAAGAAGTGGTGCAGAACATTTTTATGTCGCTTTGGAACAGAAAGGCCGTTATTACCATTACCACTACTCTGGGTGCCTATTTAACTACCTCGGTAAAATACTGGATCATTAAAATACTGGATAAGCAGTACCATCAGCAAAAGTATTCGCAGAGCATTGCCAGCAATGTATTGGACGATTCTACTCAACAATGGCTTGAATTTCTGGATCTGAAAGAAACCTTAGACGAATATGTTTCTGAACTGCCCGAAAAATGCCAGCTGGTGTTTAATATGAGCCGAAACCTCAACATGTCTCAGAAACAAATTGCCCAGAAACTCAATATTTCTGAAAAAACTGTTGAAGCACACATGGGAAAGGCAATAAAAACGTTAAGGGCAAGGCTTAATCAATTCTTTTTAACTTTATTATAATTTTTTTGAGGCTAACTAAGGGATTTCCATTTTACGATGGATATTATAGTTACAGGCCTTAAAAAAATGGAAAACTCAAAAGAATTACAAAGATATAGATACCTTGCCTCGAAATGGCTGAACAATAGCATTACTGAAGAAGAACTACGAGAGTTCAACGATTGGTACGATGCAGGTCTTGAAACGCCATTGCAAATCCCCGGATCTTTTGCCGCAACAGAGCAGGCCCTGGAGCAAAGGATACTCCAGAAAGTAAACAGCAAACTCGAAGTTGAAGACAATCAGAACCAACCTGGCAGCGCTAAAATTGGCTGGCCAATGCGCATCGCTATAGCTGCTTCCATCCTCATTGCCCTTGGCACAGGATTATGGTTCTATCAGAACCGAACCATTGAACCCCGTTTACAGCATGTAGCCCAAACCGATATCCCTCCGGGTAAAAATACGGCTATGTTGAGTTTTTCGAATGGGGCAGTTGTACAACTCAGTGATAAGAGGAAGGCAGTGTTTGTTAATCAAAACAAATTAACATACAATGATGGCAGTTCAGCAGACCTGGATAATCAGATCAGGAGTATTACTTCGAACGAACTGATTACAGCAACCACCCCGAAAGGAGGAACTTACCAGGTTGTTCTGTCTGACGGGACCCATGTCTGGTTAAATGCCGATAGCAAATTGTCATTCCCATCAGAGTTTGCCGGTAATAAGCGTTCGGTGACCCTTACTGGAGAAGCTTATTTCGAAGTTGCTAAAAATAAGGCAAAACCATTTGTTGTAAATTATGGCAGCGCAGAAGTAGAAGTATTGGGTACCCATTTCAACATTATGGCCTATAAAGATGAGACAGCCAGTCAGGTTACCTTGCTTGAAGGTGCAGTGAAAGTCAATAACGGCAAAGAAAAAGTTGTGCTGAAACCTGGGCAGCAAGCCGAAATTTCGGAGCAGGCAGGAGCAGCAATTGTACTCAATAAGGATATAGATACAGAACAGGCCGTTGCCTGGAAAAACGGGTATTTTATGTTCGCCAATGAATCTGTTGAAAGTATCATGCGTAAAATATCGCGCTGGTACGATGTAACCATAGTTTACCAGGATAACCTTCAGGATAAAGCTTTATGGGGCACGGTATCGCGCTTTAAAAATGTATCGGAAGTTTTAAAACGGCTGGCACTTACCGGAGTGGTACGCTTTAAAATGGACAACCTGGACGGAAAGGGGAAAGAAAGGAGGATAATTGTGATGAAATAGTGATACATCATTTCGGCACAATGATCTAAAAAACCAGGAGCGATTGCAGCGCCCCCGGTTACCCGCATTAATGCGGTTTAGGTGATTGTTGTTTTACAGACATTATAATAAGATCAAACAAATTATAGAACCAACCTAATAATCAAAGATATGGAATTTTATCCTTATGACCTCTGTAATAAAAAAAGTTACAGGGGGTATAAACTATTTTTAATCATGAAACTGATCGTTTTTTTTCTTCTTATCGGTTTGCTGGAGGTAAGCGCAAGTGGCTTTGCCCAGCAGGTAACCCTATCAGAAAAAAATGCCAAACTGGAGCAGATTTTCAACAAAATCCGTAAACAAACCGGTTATGATATTTTGTGCGATGCAGATATTATCAAAAACACGAAACCAGTTACCATAAAAGTTAAAGACAGCCCCTTAACCACTGTTCTTGAGAAATGTTTTGAAGGGCAAAGGGTATCTTTTAGCTTTATCCAGGGAATGGTAGTGGTTAGGAAAACAAACGAACTTTTGCCATCCCAAGTTAAGTTTGCTACCGTTAAGGGAACAGTAACAGATACCAAGGGTTTGCCTTTACCTGGTGTTTCGGTTAAGCTCAAAAGTGCTTCTTCAGGTGGTGCAAGTACCGATAAGGCCGGTCATTACAGCATAACTATACCTGAGTTAACCGGAACCCTTGTTTTTTCCTATATCGGTTATGCTCAATTGGAGGTTCCCATTAATGGCAGAACCAATATTGATGTTCAACTGGCCGAGTCCAATACCGCATTAAATGAAGTAGTTGTGGTGGCTTACGGAACGCAGACCACGAGAAACCTGGTTGGATCGGTTGCAACTTTATCGGCTGCCAATATCAAGGATCAGCCAACCGGAACATTTGCTGAAAGATTAACGGGAAAACTTCCGGGTGTACAGGCAGCACAGGGAACCGGGCGCCCTGGCCAGGGTATGGATATCCGCATACGTGGCGCCGCTTCGCTAACCTCATCGGTAAGGCCGCTTTTTGTTGTTGATGGGATACCTATGATTGGCAATCCCGATAACATCAACAACATCAACCCCGACGAGATAGAATCTTTTTCCGTATTGAAAGACGCTTCGAGTACTTCCATGTATGGTTCGCGTGGAGCCAATGGGGTTATCCTCATTACAACCAAAAGGGGTAAATCGGGCGCGCCTAAAATTGAATTTAACAGCTATTACGGACTTGCAGAAAACATGAAAGAGCTGAAGCCCGAGGTAATGGATGCTACCCAGCTGGCTACTTACATGAAAGGTTTTTTTGAAGATAAGGCTTTGTATGAAGGTTATACAGGAGGCGTACCCGGCGCTTACCAAAACCCCGA
Organism: Pedobacter vanadiisoli; assembly: GCF_042684385.1. Taxonomy (NCBI): domain Bacteria; kingdom Pseudomonadati; phylum Bacteroidota; class Sphingobacteriia; order Sphingobacteriales; family Sphingobacteriaceae; genus Pedobacter; species Pedobacter vanadiisoli. The sequence continues at coordinate 136,909 of NZ_JBHULL010000003.1, forward strand.
ACAATATGGTAAGGGAACAGACTGGTATGATTTGCTGACCCGTCAGGGTGCCGCCCAGAATTATAGCCTGGCCATTTCATCAGGCAATGATAAATCTGCCCTGAGCATAACAGGAGGTTATTTTGATCAGGATGGTATCGTAAAAAATACAGGTTATAAACGTTTTTCGCTACGTATAAATGGCGATGTAAAACTGACCGATAATATTAAGCTAGGGGTAAGCCTTGCTCCATCAGTACAACTTGAGCACAATAACAGGCAAAACAGGGCAAATAGTTCGGGTTTCAATGTTGATGGGCAAAGGGCAATTTTTGCTTCAACCCTGATGATGCCCACTATGGGATCGCCATACAACACAGATGGTTCTCTGTCCTTAGGAATCGGATCTTTTCCCAATATGTTTGTTTGGGCTAATCCGTTAAGACAGCTAACTGAAATTAATGATGATGTTAAAAGAACACGTGTGCTGGGTAATATCTTTGCAGAGATCGGTTTTTTAAAGCATTTTACCTTCAGAACTTCTGCCAATCTTGATCTGGGAAACATGCAGGCAAAAAAATTCGTGCCATCTACTGCATTCGGAGGATTTAATGATGTACCGGTCGAATTTCCTGCTGCAGGAAGCAACGATACGGCTTTGGGCGAATCGTATACCGAAAACCCAACCACCTGGTTAAACGAAAACCTGTTAAGCTACAAGAATACTTTCGCTAAAGACCATACATTGGAGGTATTAGCCGGTTTTACTGCACAGCGTTTTGATGTTTACTCTTCACAAATTGTCGGACGCGATTACCCTGATAACAGCGTACCTTATTTAAGTGCTGCTACGCGTTTTACAACAAATACATCAGCGGCTTATGCCTGGACCATGTTATCAGCCCTTAGCCGTCTAAACTATACGTATAAGAACAGATATTCACTGCAGGCTTCGGTAAGGAGAGACGGTTCATCGCGCTTTGGTTCAAATAACAGATGGGGAACTTTCCCTTCTATAGGTGCTACATGGATTGCCAGCGAAGAAGCATTTTTAAAGGATTTTTCTAAGATAAGTTTTCTAAAAATACGTGCCAGTTATGGTTTAACAGGTCAAAATGAGTTTGGTGGCAGCCTTGCCAACCAGAATTATGCGCATACACCAACTATTGGCAACAGCAATTATGTGTTTGGCAGTGTACTGGCACCCGGAAAGGTGCAAAGTGGTTTGGGAAATATTGACCTGGTTTGGGAACGGAACAAACAGTTAGACCTGGGGATAGATATCGGCCTGTTTAAAGACAGGATTAATTTAACCTACGATTATTATAACAAATATACAGATGGTTTGTTGTTCACCGTTCCGGTACCACATTCATCTGGCTATACCAGCGTACAGGATAATTTGGGCGACATTAGGCAATGGGGACACGAATTTACCTTAAGTACCAAAAATTTAACCGGTGCATTTAAGTGGAACACTGATTTTAATATCTCTTTCAATAGGAATATTGTTAAGAAAATCGGTGTAAATAACGTGTCTTTTGCAGATAACCCTTCGGGAGTATTGTCTGAATTTACCGACTGGAGGACCATTGTGGGTAAACCGATAGGCCAATATTTTGGCTATGTGTTCGATGGTGTATTTATGACCCAGGCAGAAGCCAATGCAGGCCCTAAATACTATGGCACAAGTCCAACCAGCTTGTCGCAGGCAGGAACAGTACGCTACAAAGATTTAAATGGCGATGGTAAGATTACCTGGCCTGAAGACATGACCATTATTGGTAATCCGAACCCCGATTTCATATTCGGCTTTACCAATAGCTTCTCGTACAAGAATTTCGATCTTAATATTGTGTTGTCTGGTACTTATGGTAATGATCTTTATAATGGCGTAGAAGAGAGTACCTATAATCTCGATGGTGTTTTTAACGGTCCGCCGGAATTGTTGCAGCGTTGGCGTTCAGAAGCAAATCCGGGAAATGGCCTGGTTCCGCGTACATTGGCCGGAACAACTGGTGCCTACCGTGCCAATTCAAGCAGATGGGTACATGATGCTTCGCATATTACCATCAATAACATTGCATTAGGTTATACCTTCAGGAAGTTTACAAAAATGCCTTATGTGAAAAGCCTTCGCTTGTACACTACCGTACAAAATGCCTACATCTTCACCAGTTATCCCGGCAATCCTGAGGTGAGCATAAACGGCCTTACTTCTGTTGCCCAGGGACAGGATTTAGGGGCTTATCCAATTCCCAGAACATTTACGTTCGGGATTAACCTTGTTTTATAACCTGATGTATAGTCTTCATCTAAAAAGCATTAAAAATGAAAAAGTATATTTTATATAGCATCATTATATTATCCCTGGGATTAGCTTCGTGTAAAAAGTTTCTCGACGAAAATAATCCTAACAGCATCAACCTCGGCAATTATTTTAAAAGCCAAAATGATTTTGACCTGGCGGTAAATGGGGCTTATGCCCAGCTGAGAAGCATATACAATAACAGAAGTGCCTGGCTTATGGGCGAAATGAGGTCAGATAATGCCCATTACGATTATACTCCGACTGATCAGGCAGTAGCAACGTTCAGTAAATGGGCCATTGCCGATTTTATCAATGACGGATCTAATGTAGAAACCCCGGCCAAATGGGATGCAGCATATAATGCCATATCAGCATCGAACACGATCCTAGATCACATCAATGATGTGGATCTCGCTGTAACAAGTAAAAACCAGATCATTGGCGAAGCCAAATTTATACGCGCATTATCTTACCTGGAGCTGGTACGGTATTTTGGTGGGGTGCCTATCTATCCACGGGCTCCTTTAAGCCGTAATGAAACGTATATTGCCCGCTCATCGGCACAGGAAGTTTACGATTTTATTATAGCTGATGCAAAAGATGCAGCAGAAAAGCTTGCACCGCCTTCCTTTCCTCAAACAGGCAGGGCCACAAGAGGAAGTGCGCTGACCTTACTTGGAGATGTATATGTAACAACAAAAAAGTATGACCTGGCAGAAGCGGTATTAAAACAGGTTACCCAAATGAATTATGGCCTGATGACAACCTATCCGGATGTGTTTCAGCTGGCCAATAAAAACAGTAAAGAATCCATATTTGAAATCCAGTTTAATACTGGTTTGTCAGTCCCTCAGGCAAATACAGGAGGAAATGTTTACAACTATTTGCCCAGAATGACGAATACGACCATAATAACAGGGGTAAATACGAATACGGTAACGGCTCCCGGAGGATACAACACTCCAACACAGGAGCTCATCTCAGATTATGAATCAGGAGATCAGCGGTTGGATGCTACCATCGCAGTAGCAGAGGGATCTTTTAATGTTAATGATGTATTTACTGCTACTGCAGTTAGATCGATTGTCGGATATACCGCACCTTCTGGTAAAGTAGGCAGGCCCTTTGCCAAAAAATTTCTTCATGCGCACACCATTGCAAACCAGACAAACGATAACCTGCCTATTTACCGCTACGCAGAAGTGTTGTTGCTGCTGGCCGAAAGTTTAAACGAACAAGGTGGAAAATCGGCCCAGGCATTACCTTACCTGAACCAGGTTAGGGACCGGGCATTTGGAGCAGGCAAAGGTACGATTAACACAACCGATCAGAATGCATTAAGGGCTATTATATTACATGAAAGACGGGTAGAACTGGCTTTTGAAAACAAACGCTGGATAGATCTGGTCAGGACCGGAAATGCAATTACGGTGATGAATGCTTTTGGAGTAAGCCAAAAACAGAGATTCAGCTATTTACAGGCGGGTACTTATAATGTAACCCAGGAAAAGCTATTATTTCCAATTCCAACCTCCGAAATAATGCTGAATGATAAACTTAAACAAAATCCTGGTTACTGATTAGTACGAACGTCATGAAAAGAATTTTTATTTTGGGTGCCATTTTTACCCTGGCACTGAATTGGTCGTGTGGTAATAAAAAGACCACCGAACCCCCTGTTGTTAAACCTCCAGTGGTAAGCAAACCACCTGAAGCCTTTGCAGGCTTTTTGACAGTTCTGACAAACGATGCCAGCCGGAAAATTGAGATCTACGACCCAACAATTGAAAACTGGAATGCAGCCGAGGCGAAGAAATGGTCATGGGCGCCCACAACTGCACTTGGCTTTGTTACGGCCGATATCAATACTTTTGGCGGCGGAACAGATTTTAAGCTCAGAAAAGTTCCGGTATGGAACAATGCTGAGTATGCAGCACTCACTGATAATGGTTTTGCTGCCATTATCGAATATCCTTCAGGTAAACGCAAATGGTCAAAGCGCCTTAGCGGAAACCTTCATTCTGCAGAACTGCTGCCCAATGGAAATATCGCTATAGCTGCATCAGATGGGGGCTGGGTTAGGCTGTATGCTTCGTCACAAGGGCCCGACCAGGAATATTATGCTGAATATCCTCTTATTTCGGCACATGCCGTTTTATGGGATCCCAAAACCAATGTACTCTGGGTTACCGGTCAGCATGCAATAACCAAGGCACATATTATTACAGCGCTTGCCGTTGGGGGTACAGATGCTGTTCCAGAACTTACTGAAATTGATTCCTGGCGAACGACCATTCCATCTGCCTGGGGACATGAAGTATCAGCTTACTATGGCAATGACAATTTACTTTGGGTAACCAGCAATGGCGGAGAGTATGTGTACAACAAAACTACCAAGACTTTTTCTCCTGCCCCAACAGCAGGCCTCACCTTTGTTAAGGGGATCGCAAACCAGCCTAGCGGACAAATTGTGCTAACGCGGCCTGATTACAATAAAAACCCAAGGCCTGCAATGAACTGCGGTTTGAACGACTGGAGTACAAGCACGGTAGATTTTTATTCGGCCAATGGCCAGCTGGATGGCTCAAGGGTAGTAAATGGAGCATGCTTTTATAAAGTTAAGCTGCTTAACAGTAGCTATCAATAACAGTTTCTGTATAAGCTTTTTCATACACAATCAAAATGTATAAAGATGAAAACATTAAATGCTAAAATCATATTCTTTTTATGTTGTTCAATCCTATTTTTGGCATGTAAAAAAGAAAACAAACAGCAGGAAGCGAATGTGCTGGCTCCTGCAAACAAACAATTAAATGCAAATGCTACGGCAGAAGCAGCGCTGGCAAGCTGTTGCTGGATAGGTACCACCAATCAGGCCAATGCTACCATGGAAGCCTACGATCCTGTATTAACAAGCTGGGCCACTCCTAAATGGTCGTTTAAGCCAACAACAGCATTAGGATTTAACGCCACTACCGAAATACCTTTATGGGGTTATGTGAATGATTTAAAAGTTAGGAACAATAACCAGTGGGGTTCTGGTCAGGTAATTACAGCACAGGCAGATAGATTATCGATAATTGCTAAATATCCGGGCGGTCAACGCATTTGGGCAACGGGATTTCCGGCTGACGCAGGTGTGCATGGCATGGAAATTCTCCCCGACGGAAATTGTGTGGTGGCTGCAGCCGGTACAAGCGCCAATACCGGTGGTAATTACATCAGGATCTATTCTTCTTCGCAGGCAGCGCCTAATCAATATGTAAATACAATTTATCCGCTTAAAGCTGCCCATCAGGTACTATGGGATCCCGTTAATAATTGCTTATGGGCAATTGGCGATTCACTGAAAAAATATGCTTACAATACTGCTGCAAGTGGTGGCACGGTTTCAAATCCGAAGTTGTCTAAAATCGCCAGCTACTCACTTCTCAGCCCTTGGGGGCACGATATTGCACCTTATGATGGTGATACCGATAGGCTGCTGGTAACAACTAATGGTGGTGTTTATATATTCAGGAAATCTATTGGCGCATTTATCGTAGGAGCAGGCGCAATAACCGGTGCCGCACAACGTACCTTTGTAAACTCGGTAAGCACGCTGCCGGGTCAGAACACCATGGTGCAGACCTATAAAGATCCCGGTTGTCCCATTAATAACTGGTGCAGTACACATGTAGATTTTTATAACCTCACCACAGGTGCCTTTCTATATTCACGTACGGTTAGTTCTGCAGGATTTTACCGCGGAAAATCATTTGATCCCAATTACCTTTAAAATATATGAAATCAACGATAACGGCAGGATGCATGTTTATTGTATTGTTCAATTTTGCCTTAACAAAAGCGCAGGAAACCGGCCACAGGAGCACCATTATCCCTGCTCCTGTGACGGTTGAAAAACACGCGGGCGAATTTGTGTTCAATGAACAGACCGTCATTACGGCCGATGCTACCGGACAGCCGCTGCTCGGCTTTTTTAAAGCTTATCTTTCAGGCTTAAGCAAATTTTCGGGAGGGCAGCCAGCCAAACGGATGCTTCCCCAAACAGTAAAAAATAAACCAACCAGCATCCGGTTTACCAGCAAAGGCGCAGAGGATCTGCCTGATGAGGGCTATAAGCTCAGCATTACGCCTCAGGCCATTGTGGTAACGGGTAAAAAGGCCGGATTGTTTTATGGGATGCAATCGCTCATCCAGCTGTTCCCGGCAGAAACTACTGGGGAGTTCAGGCTACCCTGCCAGCGCATTAGCGATTACCCCAGATTTGCCTACCGCGGGCTGATGCTCGATGTGTCCCGTCATTTTTTTACGGTTGCCCAGGTTAAAGATCTGCTTGATGTGATGGCACATTATAAGTTAAACCGCTTTCACTGGCACTTAACTGACGATCAGGGCTGGAGAATAGAGATCAAAAGTTTGCCAAAACTTACGCAGGTAGGTGCTTTTAGGGTACCGCGCATAGGCGATTTTGGGTCAATGGACCCACCCAAACCAGGAGAGAAGGCTACCGATGGCGGTTTTTATACACAGGAAGAGATACGCGAGGTGATCAGGTATGCTGCCGAAAGAAACATCCGGGTAATGCCCGAGATCGATGTGCCGGGCCATTCTATGGCCGCTATTGCAGCTTATCCCGAACTTTCCTGCACACAGGATACCAGTATTAAAGTAAACCCGGGCAGCAGTTTTGCCAAATGGTTCCCCGACGGAAAGTATGAGATGTATATCGATAACACCCTTAATCCTGCAAACGAAGCAACCTATGTATTTCTGGACAAGGTTTTTAGTGAGGTTGCCTCCTTGTTCCCGTATGAATATATCCATATCGGCGGCGATGAGTGCTTTAAAGGCTTTTGGGAGAAAGATGCGGGAATACAGGCCTTCATGAAAAAAATGAATATCGGGAGTACCCATGAGTTGCAGGGCTATTTTATCAGCAGGCTGAATAAGATCATCAGTTCAAAAAACAAAAAACTGATCGGCTGGGATGAAATACTGGAAGGCGGATTGAATGACCAGGTTGCCATCATGAATCGTTTTGGAGAGAAAGGAGCTATTGCCCAGGTAAAGAAAAAACTGAATATTGTGCTGGCACCAGGAAATAATGGTTTATATTTTGATTATGCACAGAGCCGTTCAGATATGGAATCCATTAATCACGGAGGTTTTTCACCGGTCTGGAAAGCTTATGAGTATAACCCGGAATATGAAGCGTTGACAGCCGAAGATAAAAAACACATTCTGGGTGTTTCCGGCTGTGTGTGGACGGAGCATATCCCTTCGGTTTCCAAGTTACAATATATGATATTTCCGAGAATGTTTGCGCTTGCAGAAACAGCATGGAGTCAGGAAAGAAACAAAGATTATAAAAGCTTTGCTGAAAACACCCTGCCAAAGCACCTCGAAAAACTGGACAAAACCGGGTACAATTACCGTGTACCTACGCCTTTTGCCTATACCGATACCACCCTGGTAGGTAAAAAGTTTTATTTCGATCTGAAAGTACCGATGGCAGGGGCGAAGATCTATTATACGCTCAGTAACCGTTTGCCAGGCGATGCCGATCATGAATACCGCGGGCCGATAAGTCTCGATATTCCGGAAGGAACGAAAAGGGTATTGAAAATAGTGGTGGTTTCGCCTTCAGGCCGTAGAAGCGTGGTTACGAACATTACATTGGATAACAGCATTTAAAGCAAACACACAAATGAAATTAAAACAATTATCAGCCCTTGTTCTGGTTGCCGGATTGCTGGTTCTCTTTGGCTTTCAGCTAAGAAAAGAACAGCCTAATCCCGCCAGTTTCGAAGTATTGAAAAGAAGTTTCAAAAATCCTGTCAGTGCCTATGGTACAACGCCCTTTTGGGTTTGGAATGCGAAGGTAAGCAAGCCGCTTATCGATTCGATGCTGCTCGATTATAAGAAAAATGACTTTTCAGGGGTAATCGTTCATGCCAGGCCCGGATTGATTACCGAATATTTATCAGAAGATTGGTTCAGCCTGTTTGAATATGCCATGCAACAAGGTAAAAAGCTGGGACTTAAAGTATGGATTTACGATGAGAATTCGTATCCTACCGGTTTTGCGGGTGGTTTGGTTCCAGACCAGATGCCAGAATCGTATAACCAGGGGCAAATGTTGTACATGAGCGAAGCAGAGCAGCTTCCCGATAACCTTACTGATATCTTTATTGTTTTGAAAGCGGTTAACGGGGCCTTTATAAACGTCAGTTCAAACCTGGCAGCAGAGCGTGGTAAAACAGGGAAATATCAGATTTTTAAAAAAGTAAATTACGAAAAATCTAACCGGGGTACGGTGGCAGGTCCTATCGGGTCTTCTTATGTAGACCTCATGGCCAAAGGTGTAACACAGAAGTTTATGGATGTCACCTTTAAAGGATATGAAAAGGTTGCCGGCCACGAATTTGGAAAAACCGTTCCGGGTATTTTTTCTGATGAACCAACCATTATTAATGAAGGAAAGGATTGCATACGCTGGACACCTGATTTGTTTGCCAGCTTTAAAGAAAAATGGGGCTACGACCTCACCTTGCATCTGCCTTCTTTATTTGAGGAAACCGGAAACTGGAAAAAAGTAAGGCATAACTATTATCAGACCCTGTTACAGCTGTTTATAGACCGCTGGTCTAAACCCATGTTTAACTATACGCAGCAAAAGGGTCTGACATGGACGGGGCACTACTGGGAACACGGCTGGCCAAGTCCCTATCATGGGCCAGACAATATGGCCATGTATGCCTGGCACCAAATGCCGGGGATAGACATGCTGTTTAACCAATACAATGAAGAAAAGCCGGTACAGTTTGGCAATATCAGGGCGGTTAAGGAGTTGAGCAGTGTTGCCAATCAGCTTGGTAAACAGCGTACGCTTTCAGAAACCTATGGCGGCGGCGGTTGGGAATTGACCTTCAAAGACATGAAACGATTGGGCGATTGGGAATTTGTACTGGGTGTAAATTTTATGAACCAGCACCTTTCCTTCATGACCATTACAGGGGCAAGAAAATACGATTATCCGCCCAGCTTTTCTTATCATGAACCCTGGTGGCCTTTTTATAAAACACTGAACCAATATTTTGCCCGGTTGTCGCTTTGCCTGGCCTCGGGGCAGCAAAAAAATGAAGTACTGGTATTGGAGCCAACAACTTCAGCCTGGATGTATTATTTCAAAGGCAAAGAAAATAAACGCTTTTTTGAGATCGCAAAAGGTTTCAACGATTTTGTAACCACCTTGCAAAAACAGCATGTAGAATACGATCTGGGTTGCGAAAACATCATCAAAGATCAGGCAAAAATTGAAAACGGAAAGTTCGTCATCGGGCAACGTGCTTATAGCACAGTAGTGATCCCACCAGGGATGGACAACCTGGATGGCCCTACATTTAACCTTTTGAAAACATATGCCAGCCAGGGTGGCAAAGTAATCCTGTTTGAAAAACCGGGTTTTGTTGATGGAAATGCCAGTATCTCTGATGATTTTTTCAGCGTAGGCAAGTCAAATGTACAACAGGCAATGGCTTCAGATAAAATACAGGTCATCAGGGAGCATTTGCTGCCTGGCGATTTCAGCATCTCCGCTGCCAGCGATAAGGGAGTGGGGGGTAACCTCTATTATCAGCGCAGGCAACTTGCCGATGGGCAATTGGTTTTCCTTTCCAATGCTAGTATGGAAGCTGCTGCAACTGGAAGTGTGACACTTAAAGGTAAGGATGTACTGCTCATGGATCTTTTTAAAGGCGGAATTTACGACTACCCTGAAAAGAGGAACCAGGACAAGATTGAGTTTAATTTTGCCATCCCACCGGCAGGAAGCATGATGGTTTTTGTATCCGATAAGAAAGAAACTGGTTTTAAAGCAGCAGCGGTTGCAATCAATAAAAAAGTGATAAAAACGCTGCCTGCTAAAGTTCTTCGTCCGGGTGAAAACACGCTTATGATCGATTTCTGTGACCTGGAACTGAAACGACCAGACAGCGCATACCACGATCTGCATGTTGGTGTAGCCTCCAATACCGCTTTTAAACATTTTGGCTTTAAGGATGGAGTAGGCAACCCATGGAATAACCGTACGCAATTTAAAGACAGGATAGTTGCCCGCGATACTTTCTCAGCAGGAAGTGGTTATACCGCAACCTATTATTTTGAAATAGATAGGAATGTAAAGCTAAAACATTGCCGCGCTGTGGTAGAGCAGCGTGGGCTTTGGAACAGCGTAACCATAAACGGGATAAAGGTGGAAGCCCAACCAGGCAAATGGTGGCTTGACCGGTCATTCGGTGTTTTTGATATCGGTAAATACCTCAAACCCGGCAAAAATAGCCTGGCCCTTTCGGTTTCGCCTATGCGGGTGTATGCCGAAATAGAACCGGTATATATCCTGGGCGATTTTAACCTGGCTGCAGCTGCCAAGGGCTGGAAGATCGTAGCCCCGCAGGCGCTTACATTTGGCCCATGGGATAAACAAGGACTACCGCTTTACGGACAGGGCATTAAATACGTTAAGGAGTTGCAGGTTCAAAAAACCGGAATGAACGGTGTGGTTAGATTAAAAAGATGGAAAGGTACTGTGGCTGCAGTAAAAGTTAATGGCATAATGGCCGGAGTGATCAGTTCAGAGCCTAATGAGCTGGATATAAGTGCTTATCTGAAAAAGGGAAACAACCGTATAGAAGTAGAAGTAATTGGGAGCCTGAAGAACCTGTTAGGGCCACATCACAATAAACCTTTACCGGGACTGGTAGACCCAGGCAAATGGTATAATGTTAAAACCTATCCTTCCGGAACTGATTACCAGACTTATGGTTACGGACTTGATGAAGATTTTGAATTGTTGACGCAGGTGAAATAATTATCTGGTCAAAATCCATTTATTTATTGTAAATCTGGAAACAGAAGAGGCTGTATCATAAGTTTCAATTGTTATCCTGAGCTTGTTGAAGAATGTCTTTTAATGCCTTAAAAGCGTTTTTGATACTTCATCAAGCTCAGTAACAAGTCAGCGAAATTTTACCTTTTGATACAGCTTCTTTTAATTCTTGTATAAGGTATTGTTAATATGGTATTTATCTAAATTGGTAGCAAAGGTTTTTTCAGCTATACAATAAAGGACAGGAATTTTTCCCGTTTTTCCTTTTTCAAGAATGATCGTTTTTTTTTGGAAATTCAACCCTCCTTAGTTTTGAAGAGAAAAGCGCCTAGTCCTGATCGCTCAGCACAACAAATTCGTTAAAATATTTCCTGATATTCTCCATCGCCTAATGTCCGTTTAGGTTCCTGATCTGCTTATTGGTAAATCCAACAACCGCTTTTAAGTATTTTTCAATGGTGGCCAGTTCTGCCACGGTAAAACCATCGTACAGTTTGTCCAGATCGTTCTGCATGGCCTTAAACGAAGGGCCTATCCGCTTGAATGCTTCTTCCCGGTCAAGAACCACAATTACCTTCCTTCTGTCATCAGCACTGCGTTCGCGTGTAACCAGTTTGCTCTTTTCAAGCCTGTCAATCATGGCCGTAACTGCCCCAGTAGTAATACCGCTCAGCTCGGCCAGTTGTCCGGCGGTCATAGCACCATGTTGTAAGAGCAGGTCTATGTACTTATGGTCGGTACCCGTTAAGCCGGCTTTTTGTGCAATTGCCTGGTGCATCAGTACCGTACCTGTCGAAAATTCCCTTGTCAGGTGGTCGATGTCTGCCAAAAGTATTTTTTTTTCTGAATTTTCTTTATTGTCCATAAAAACAATTTATCTTTGTCATTAAGATACTTTATAGTAAAGTTAATTATTTGTGGTAAAGATATCAAGAATGCTTTGCTTATAAATTTTAAAACCAAAAAAATGAACACGATAACCAATAAAACGTCGAGGGCAGATCAATGGCTCTATGTAGCCACGGCGCTCTATTTTGTGATGAATGGTGCACAATTGTGGGAAACCGCCATTATGGTTCCCGCATGGACGGCTGGCCCGCCTGCTTCCTTATTCTTTTTTAAGACGCAGTATGGGCTTGATTTCAAGCTTTTCTGGATGATTGTCCATTCCGTACACGAGGTTTTCCTGTTGCTTGCCCTTTTCTTCAATTGGCATATCAGGCAAAGACGTAACGCCATGATAGGGCTGCTGGTTGTACACATTGCACTCCGGGTATGGACCCTGCAGTATTTTGCCCCTACATTAATGCAGTTTATGGCAATGGATGTGAAGCCTGTTGTTGATCAGGGGCTGCTCGAGCGTGCCACCATGTGGAAGAACCTCAATTACCTGCGAGTAGGGCTTTATGTAATGGTCAATTTAGGTTATGTTTTCATCTTAAGGTTTAATAAAAAGGATTATATCAATGAAAATTAATACGATGGATAAAAGAAAAATACTGATAGTGGGCAGTGGGATTGCAGGACCAGCCTTAGCAATTAAACTGATTGAACAGGGTGCCCAGGTAAAAATTATCGAGGCCCGTAGTGAGGCAGAGATGAACGAAGGATTGTTTTTTGGTATATCGCCAAATGGGCTTAATATTCTTTCCGGCCTTATCGACATTTCACGGCTCTACGATGAGTACGTTCCCGGAACACTCCGTTTTTATAACGCAAAGGGGCAGCGTATTGCAGAGCTGGATGCAGCTTACCAAAAAGAAGCTTACGGCGTTAGCAGTATACAGGTTAAGCGATCGGCCATCAGCAACCTGCTACACGAAAAACTGATCAGTTTAGGTGTTCAGATAGAGTATAACTGCAAATTGATGTCTATTGAATATTCCGGAGCCAAAATAGATGTAGAGACCAGCAAAGGTAAATTGACAGATTATGACCTGTTGATAGGGGCTGACGGGATTCATTCCAGGTGTAGAAGATTGGTTTTTCCTGATGCGCCCAAACCTGTATATACCAAAATGCTTTCTACCGGGGCCATTGTAAAAATTCCGGGTTGGGAGGAAAAGTCAGATGCTATTGAGATGACTTTTGGCAGGGAAGCATTCTTCGGATATTCCACTACCAATACCGGAAAAGTGTGGTGGTTTAACAACTACGATTGGGAAAAGGAACCAAATGGTACGGAACTTAACCTCCAGCAACAAAATATAAAGAAAGACTTGCTGGAACTTCATCAAAAGGATCAGCCCAAGATTAGCCAGATTATTGCGGCCAGCAGCAACTTGTTTGCCTATCCCATTTACGATATGCCTGCTTTGGAAAAATGGCATACAGCAACAGTGTGTCTGATTGGAGATGCTGCACATGCCATATCACCACACACCGGACAGGGAGCTTCTCTTGCATTGGAAGATAGTGCGGTTTTGGCCAAATGCCTCGCCACGTACCCTGATCCTGAACTTGCTTTTTCGCGTTTCCAGCAACTAAGGTCTGGCCGGGTGGCCAAGGTGATTGCGCAGGCAAGAAAAATAGGCCGGGCCAAATCAAAACCAAATCCTGTAGCTAACTTTTTCAGGGATATCATGTTAAAATATTTTATCAACATGGAAAAGAAAAAAATGCATTGGGTATACAGTTATGATGCAAGCAAAGAAGTTGTATAAAACAGCCATCCTGAGGAATAATTTATGGTATAAATCAATATAAGTAACAGGTAGATTTCTTCAGAAGTCGTCATCCTGCACTTGTTTCAGGGGCTTTCATACCGGAAAGATCTCCCCGTTCCAGTTGGGATGACGATTGTACTTTATTGACAAAAACGACAAAAAAAGAAATATATCATGGCTTATCGCCGGGAAGATTCTTTCATGAGCCAATTTGAAGCTTGTATCCCTTGCCGCGTATCACAATAATTCTGATATTTTGATCATCTTCCAGTTTTTTTCTGAGTTTGGATATAAACATATCCAAACTACGCCCTACAATTACGCCTTCATCTTCCCAGATCTCTTTTTGCAAACGGCTTCGAGCGATGGTTTCGTTTGGTGCCGAGGCGAAGATAAGCAGTAAACGGTTTTCGGTTCCGGTTAGCTCTGTTATTTTGTCGTTTATAGTGATCGTCCGGTTTTTCGCATCGAACAATGCTGAACCCAAAGTAAACATACCGGTAGATTGGACCCTGTACACAGTTTTACGTGTTTTAACAGATCTCAAAAAAATAAAGCCTGCAAGAGCCAAAAATGGCAGACTGCCCAAAAGATATCCCTTCTTAACCGTACTTATTGCTGCCGGTTTGAATTTAATGTTTATCTCATACCGTGCCATAGGCTGCTTTCTTCCTATGCAGGATATAATATCATCTTTTTTGTTTTCTGATATGGCGAATCCATAAACTACATTGGAATTGCCCGAGTTCAAAACCTTAACAACGTAATCATTGGCCAAGGGATTGTTCCCTAACACCTGCCTGGTAATACTTACCAGCGAACCTGTTTGAAAAGTTAGCTCATGCTCAAACCTGATCCGGTATTCATTTTCGCTTATTTTTTTAACTGGCAGTACCCGCGAAGTACTGTCGCCCGATTGTAAGAGTATTTCATGCCCCAGTCTGCGTAGCAAAACTTCCCTTCTGGCGATATCGAAATCCTCATTGCCAAACATGCTGAAAGCTGCACAAATGACCGAGATAAACAAAAGTAGCATAAAACCAAAAAGGGATTTACCTTTTTTGAAGAAATGATTTTGGCTAACAGGCATAGTATCAGGTTTTTATTTGCAATACAAAGTTTGCATTTTTATTTACAATTCCAGCCACTAAGTGTCTGAAAGCTTTCTTACCGTTTTTCTTATTCATAAGTTTTATCGATCAGAAAACTCAGGGCATCTTCAATCGCTGATCGCCCATCCGCACTTTTAAGGTCTAATCCGCAGAAAGTACAATCATTCGTGGTGGCGTAAATATCCAGATAGTAAATTCCCGAAATCAGCAGGGCAATAATGGCCCTGTATCTTTTGGCATTTTCTTTGAAAAACGGGTCGGTAATACTTTTAAATAAAAGTTCGCCATTTTCTTCACGGTCATTTGCCAGTTTTTTCAATGATTTACGGTTCTCTATCAATCCCCAAAGCAGGATTTTCTGTAAATCCTTGTTTTTAAAAACATAATCGAATTGGGAGAGGAGCATTGCTTTAGCGAATGTTTGCCCGCCGTCGTTTACTGCGGTTCCTCCCGATTCATCTTTTACATTGCTCCAGAAATCCTGCGAACGGATATATTCATCAATAAGCTCGTCTTTTCCGCCAAAATAGTTATACATCAGTTTTTTGTCCAGGCCTGCAGTGCGTGCGATATCGTTAACCTTAAGGCCAGAAAAACCTTTTGTATGGAGTATTTTTTCCACAGCAGCTAAGAATTTTTGTTTGCTTTCTTCTTTATTTCTTAATGATTTAACTGCTGCTTTCTGTTCCATGAGATAAAAAATTATCGTACCGGAAAATTACATAATCAATTTTAAATATTTTTATCACCAATTGGTGATATATTGTATATTTGTTCAGACGAGGAGACGCTATTCTTTTAAATACTTTCTTGAGCATGATTTTGTTCATGCTGTTTGGAAG
The DNA here is from genome assembly GCF_042684385.1 of Pedobacter vanadiisoli. Classification (NCBI taxonomy): domain Bacteria; kingdom Pseudomonadati; phylum Bacteroidota; class Sphingobacteriia; order Sphingobacteriales; family Sphingobacteriaceae; genus Pedobacter; species Pedobacter vanadiisoli. The sequence continues at coordinate 152,709 of NZ_JBHULL010000003.1, forward strand.
GTAGATAAAGGCAATTTATTTACCCTAAAGGGTTTGTTTAATAGGCCCGGACACAGTGCTGGCGAATTTATTCAGGACAAAAGGGTTCCATATTTTAGTTTTATTACGCTCATCCTGCTCATTCTGAAGGTATCAGGTCTTATAGTCCCATATACACATGGCAATATATCTGATCTGATACCCCAGGAAGGCAGTGCAACGATGAGTAATCTTGAAAAATTTATCCCGCATTATCCGAAACTGATATTCATTATAGCTAAATATTTTTGCCTGATCATATTCATAACTGAAACCTCATTTTAAAACCATAATAATTGGTTCACATTTTGCTAGCTTAAATTATGATTAACGTTAGCTCCGAAATACAGCAGCAAACATTATTGTTCCTCTCCCGCAACCAGAAAATAGCTGCAATTAAGATTGTTAAGGATTATAGTATATGCAGTTTAAATGAAGCCAAAGAGTATGTAGACGCCCTGGAAGCCGGAATACCGCAGCCTGATACCAAACCTCAAAATTTAGACGCGCACGTATTGGCTATTTTAAGCCAGGGCAACAAGCTAAACGCCATTAAACATTATAAAGATGCAACAGGCTTAGGTTTGGCAGCGAGCAGAGATTATGTAGAAAAGCTGATGGAATATAAGTTTGGTGGCAGTATAACACAACAAAGCAGGGATACTGATATTAAGAATATTATTTCAGGGAACATTGGCAACAATCAAAACAGCCTCAGTAAAAAATTAATCAGGCTATTATTACTTCTACTGATTGTAACTGCTTTAGCTTATCTCATATTTAAAATTTAGCGGCGAACATATTGCAATATTTCTGATAGAATTAAAATCCAGGAAGTAAAATTCTTAACTTGATTTTACACACAAATAAATCTTAAGAATATGAAAATTACATTGGATACCAAATCCCTTTTATTGGGATTTTTGGGCGCAGGCTTAATGTTCGCAGCCATTAGTTTTAAAAACGATCAGAACCAGGTAGGAGGAAAGTACCGCACCGAAGTAAATGCCAATAATATGCTGGTTATCCTCGATAGTGAAACCGGTAATTATATTATTGCGCCCGATATGCGTGACATTGGAAAAGTACAATGGATAAAAGGTGAGTTTTATAAGACCTTCAGCACCGCCATTGATAATAAAAAAGAGCCGAAATAAAAGCAGGCTTTTATATTTGTCATCCTGAGTGCAGTGAAGAATCTTTTAATTGTAATGATACTATTTCATTGAAAGATTCTTCACTGCGTTCAGAATGACAGCAGTGGTGAGTTTTGTGCCTTTCTTTGTGTGCTCTGTGGTAAAAAAGGAAGAAAATGTGGGGTATTGTCCCCATGCCCTTTGCCGTTAAAAAGCCGCAGGTACAAAGAAAATACATCCTTATCTCCCTGATTTGTCATCCTGAGTGTAACGAAGGATCTTTTAAGTGCAACAATACTATTTCATTGAAAGATTCTTCACTGCGTTCAGAATGACAGCAGTGTTGAGTTTTGTGCCTTTCTTTGTGTGCTCTGAGGTAAAAAAGGAAGAAAACGTGGGGTATTGTTCCCATGCCTTTTGCCGTTAAAAAGCCGAAGGTACCAAGAAAACACATCCTTATCTCCGTGATTTGTCATCCTGAGTGTAACGAAGGATCTTTTAAATGCAACAATACTATTTCATTGAAAGATTCTTCACTGCGTTCAGAATGACAGCAGTGTTGAGTTTTGTGCCTTTCTTTGTGTGCTCTGAGGTAAAAAAGGAAGAAAACGTGGGGTATTGTTCCCATGCCTTTTGCCGTTAAAAAGCCGCAGGTACAAAGAAAATACATCCTTATCTCCCTGATTTGTCATCCTGAGTGTAGCGAAGGATCTTTTAAGTGCAACAATACTATTTTAGGGAAAGATTCTTCACTGCGTTCAGAATGACAGCAGTGTTGAGCTTTGTGCCTTTCTTTGTGTGCTCTGTGGTAAAAAAGGAAGAAAACGTGGGGTATTGTCCCCATGCCCTTTGCCGTTAAAAAGCCGAAGGTACCAAGAAAACACATCCTTATCTCCGTGATTTGTCATCCTGAGTGTAACGAAGGATCTTTTAAATGCAACAATACTATTTCAGTGAAAGATTCTTCACTGCGTTCAGAATGACAGCAGTGGTGAGCTTTGTGCCTTTCTTTGTGTTCCCTGTGTTGAAAATGAAAGAAAACATGGCACATTGCCTTTGCGGTTAAAAAGCTAAGCATTACTTCACACTCACCCTTTCTACAATTGGCTTACCTGTTGCTTCATCAATCCCCTCAACCTCAGCATATTTTACATTAGGGAGCCAGAAACTGCCGCCCTGTATTCTTACAAACAACCGGTTTACCTTAATGGTATGGTTATTAATGGTTACCGAAGCATGGTAACTTTTATCATTAGTGCGCTGCAGGTAAAAAGGTAGTTTTTTGTGCGATACAAATCGGAATTCGTACTTATCTCCGCCCAATGCTTTTGTATCGATACCATAGGCAAATTTTCGCTGGATATAACCAAGATCTTTCTTTTGCCCTTTCTCGCCATAACGGATCCAATATACCTGTATCGGCGAACTGGCATCAATACTGCCATTTTCTTTCAGGTTTAAGGCATAAATTAGCGTATTTGTATTTGGATCACGCTGCAGGTAGAACAACATGTTGTCTACATTTTTAGGTGTAGGAAAATTAATGGGAGAAGGGTCTTTGGTTTGTGCACAGACTGGTGTTGCGAAAAGAGCAAGGGTTAAAACAATAAAGAGTAAGCTTTTGGCCGGCATTGAAAATATAGGTGGTATTAAGCGCATTTTAGGTTTTTTATGTTGAAAAGCTGTCTGTTTTTTCCTGATCCTCTGCAGGAATTTCTTTTTCACTTTCTTTTAATTGTTCATTATAGAGGCGGTCTGATTCGGCTCTACAATGTTCATAGTCGTTTAATTTCTCGCAGGAAGTGTTTCCATAGACCTCAAAAAAATCCCTGATTGATGGGTAATCAAAATGAACTGGCATTTCTCAACATTTAGTTTAACGGTTTCGGAAAGAGGGGGGTAGCTATTGATCATTCGCCGAAAATAGTTGCAGCAACCTTTTCAAACTCATCTTTTCTGCTACCTGCAGATGGAATTAGCACCTTGTTAAAACAGGTTGCTAAGACATCAAAGGGCCATTCCCTCCGTCTTTCTTGATAAGTATGTAATACAATTTCAGACGTCATGGACGGAATCGAACCGCCGTACTAGGTTTTGCAGACCTTTACCTCGCCACTCGGCCACATGACTATATGTTTCTTTTTCAATCTGCTTATTGATTCGCTTTTCGAAAGAGACAAAACAAAGGTAAATAATAAAAACTATAATTTCTATAGAAATAGTAGATTTTTTTGAATTTGTTTTTTTAATCTGCCATCCGGAGTGAAAGGAGGGATTTTTCAACTAAAAGATTCTTCACTTCGTTCAGAATGACAATATGTTATGGAAGATGTAAAACCGATAATGGAATGAAAAGCGCTGCGTTCTTTATGCTTTGCCTTAACGTTCTTTGCGGTTAATAATGGAAGATGAAATGAAAAGCCTGCGTGCCCTTAACTCAAAACCCTTTGCTAATCCCCTAGTTTGATAAATTATCTTTCTGTAAATCAGTGATTTAAAAATAAAGTCTATAAAATCTATAGGAATACTTGTTTAAATTGTTCAAAGTTTATACTTTTACAAAAAAATTAAAACTGTTCACCAGCAAATCTACGTTCAATATGAAACTCTGTGTACAACTTCAGTCATATTCTCTGATCAATTTTTCAGGTCAGTATAACTTTTGTTGCGGCTAATATAAACTAAGATACGGATCACCTGATAAAGGTTTCCATTCAAGTATTCTCATTTAAAAATCCTGGTACCCCGGGGCATTTTGATAGAATATTATGGTGGTCATGTATTTCAGTCAATAAGTTGCCGGGGTATCAGGAACAGCCGAAACTAATCACCACCACTAGTTTAGGTTATTACTCTAATTAATTTACCACCATTAATTAGTTGATTTATACAGAAGAAGGGAGAGTCAGTCCTCGTTGAACTTCTAGCAACTTTCCATAGGAAAAAGTGCTCAAACTGATCTAGCAATAGATTATAAATTAACCGGTAACAAGTAAACATACCGTTTCCCGTTAAAGATCAATAGCATAACAGCTGTTTAAACAGCCTGTAGCCCTGCTGTATGGTTTTCCGTGTGGATCATGATGCCTTGTTACCAAAAAACTCTAAAAAATAGTGTTTAACTAATAATGATGATTATGAAAACGAGAATTACATCAAAAATCGCATGCCTAACCACCTCAGTACTGCTGTTGGGGGGCATTGCATCGGCCAGGGTGGAAAAGCCATTCCCAAAAGAAGGGATCTGGAGGGGAGAATTTAGTGTAAGCGAATCAAAAGTGCCTTTTAACTTCCAATTAAAAGGAAAAAATCCTCAAACAGCCATTTTAACCCTGATTAATGGCTCCAGGCGCGATGATTTTCATGTAGAACGACGCGGTGAAGATTCGATCTATGTAAAAATGAACACTTACGATGCCGCATTGGTGGCGAAGATCGAAACCGATGGTACCTTATCAGGAGAATACCGGAGTCTGGTACCCGGTTTTAGGGGCAATTCATTACCTTTTGTTGCTGAACATGGCAAAAGTTACCGCTTTGTAGAACCTGGTAAAGATATAGCTCCAAAATACGATATTTCGGGCAAATGGGAAATCAAAACCTATACCAAAGAAGCTGTACCTGCATCAATTGCACTACTAAAACAGAAAGGCAATAAACTTACCGGTGTAATTATGACCGTTGTAGGCGATACCCGCGAGCTTGAAGGAACGGTACAGGGAGATGAATTTGAATTATCTGGTTTTACAGGTCCGAGTCCGTTTATTGTGAAAGGTAAAATAAACGACGACAACAGCATTACCGGCGAACAGGGCTTCGGGATTTACAAAAACTTGAAATTTGATGGTCAGCGCAACGAAAAAGCCGAACTGCCTGACCCTTATAAACTCACTTTCCTTAAAGAAGGTTATAGCAAACTCGATTTTACCTTTCCTGATCTTACGGGAAAAAACGTTTCGCTGAGTGATGATAAATACAAAGGTAAGGTGGTAATAATCGAAACCATAGGCACCTGGTGCCCAAATTGTACTGATCAGACGGTTTTCCTTTCTCCATGGTTCAAAAAGAATCAAAAACGCGGTGTAGAAGCCATAGCCATTGGTTTCGAACAAAAAGATGACCTCGAATATGCCAAATATACCCTTGGTAAACTGAAAGAAAAATATGGTATCACTTACGACATCCTGTTCGGAGGCATTGCCGACAAAAAAGTGGTGGCCGAAAAACTACCTGCTTTAAATAAATTCATTGCTTTCCCAACCACGATTATTATCGATAGAAAAGGAAATGTAAGGGAAATCTACACCGGTTATACCGGAACCGTTACCGGAAAATACTTTAACGATTATGAAGCAAAATTCAATAAGGTGTTAGATGAGCTGATTGCCGAGCCTGTACCTGAAAAATTCGCTTCTGCCGAAACGCTAAAAACTAAATAAAACCAAACCAACTAAGTTAAATATCGGGCAGTATCATAAAGATTTGCCATCCTGAGCTTGTCGAAGAGATCTGTTTAAATAAATTTTAATTGTTCCGACAGGCTCAACATGACAAATTTAGGGGAAAATTATCCCTATGATACGGCCCGTGTTTACCTACACTAAAAACTTTACAAGATGAAAAATTACGTTGCTAAAATACAGGTGCTGGCTTTGGCCTGCTTCATTTCTACCACAGGCTTTGCTGTAAATAAAACAGATGAAGAACCAAAAACGGCCAAAAAATTTATAAAAGAAGGTATATGGCGTGGGGTATTTAAGGTTGCCGAAACCGAAGTGCCATTTAATTTCGAACTCAAAGGAAAAGATGCTGAGCATGCCACCTTTACCCTGTTAAACGGAACGCGCAGGGATGATTTCCATATCAAATATTTAGGACAGGATTCTCTGTTTATCAAGATGAATACCTACGATGCGGCTTTAGTGGCCAAAATAGAAAACGATGGCAGGATCTCCGGCGAATATAAAAGTTTAGTGCCTGGTTTACAGGGTAATTCCCTACCTTTCACAGCAGAACAGGGCAAATCTTACCGCTTTGTGGAACCAGGAAAAGATGTTGCACCAGTGGCCAATTTAACCGGCAAATGGGAGTTTAAAGGATTTTCTAAAGAGGCTGTCCCAAATAAGGTAGCCATATTGAAACAGGAGGGGAACAAACTTACCGGTGTAATTATGCAGGTAACCGGCGATAGCCGCGAGCTCGAAGGTACCGTACAGGGAAACCAGTTTGTACTTTCAGGATTTAGCGGCCCCAGCCCTAAAATTTACAAAGGTACCATTAATGAAGATGGCACGCTTTCCGGAGAAATCAGTCAGGGGATTTATGATAACCTCAAATTTACAGGTGTAAAAGACAGCAAGGCAGAATTGCCCGATCCTTATAAATTAACTTATTTGAAAGAAGGTTATAAAAAAATTGCTTTTACTTTTCCCGACCTGAACGGTAAGCCGGTTTCTTTAACCGACGATAAATATAAAGGTAAAGTAGTTATTGTAGAACTGATAGGTACCTGGTGCCCTAACTGTACAGATCAAACTGTATTTCTTTCACCTTGGTTCAATAAGAACAGTAAAAGGGGAGTAGAAGCCATTGCTATTGGTTTCGAACAGAAAGATGACCTGGAATATGGAAAATATACCCTGGGCAAGCTTCGCGATAAGTACAATATTAAATACAACATCCTGTTTGGCGGGTTGGCCGATAAACGCCTGGTTGCAGATAAGCTTCCGGCTTTAAATAAGTTTATTGCTTATCCAACTACTATTATTATTGATAGAAAGGGCGAAGTACGCGAAATCTACACCGGCTATACCGGAACCGTTACCGGAAAATATTACGATGATTACGAGAAAAAATTCAATAAAGTACTGGACGAGTTAATTGCAGAACCAGTACCGTCTGCAGCCTATTTTGAGGCACAGGCAAATGGAAAATAGATACCACCTCAAACTAAAAAACCATAATATAATGTTACAATACAAAACGATTGCACTTATTGCTACCACCATCGTAGCCGGATCATTAACCGATTTAAACGGGCCAAAACCAAAACTTAAAGTACCTATCGAAGCTTCGGCAAGAAAATTGGTAAGCTATAAAGTAAGTCCTGAACAAAGCAAACTCACCTGGCTGGCTAAAAAGGTAACAGGAGAACATTCAGGAACCATCAATATCAGTTCAGGATCGTTAGCCTTAGATAATAAGGTGCTGAAAGGTGGTAGTTTCGAACTCGATACCAAAACCATTGCGGTAACTGATCTTACCGATAAAGAAACAAATGCAAAATTGTTGGGCCACTTAAAAGGTGCTGACTTTTTTGCCGTTGATAAGTTTGATAAAGCTACTTTTAATATTACTTCAGCCCAAAGTACAGGCGCGGGTACCTATAATGTAAAAGGAAAATTAACCATTAAAGGCATTACAAACGAAATCAGTTTCCCGGCTACGGTTAAACAGGACGGAAACAAGGTAACAGCTAATGCAAAAATTATTATCGATAGAACCAAGTACGATATTAAGTTCAGGTCGAAAAGCTTTTTCGAAAACCTGGGCGACAAAACCATTTATGATGATTTTGAGCTGAACGTACAGCTTGTTGCGAATAATTAAAAAATCTCTTGTTAAGGTTAGTGGAGTACGGGAGGATGTATTGTTCTCCCTGCCTCTAGCTAGTTCTTGTTGTTATTCTGAACGCCAGTGAAATCTTTTATTGAACAAGCATTGATTTCTGTGTTTCGTCGGGTTCCGTGTTTCATCGGCCAGGGATTCTTCATTGCATTCAGAATAACAGCTTACCTACCGAGCCCAATAAACCAATGAAAAGAAGCAAACTCATAATTTCCTTAAGTCTTATCGCATTAGTGACGTTGATGGTCGGTTTCGATGCCGATGATCCTACGGTAATTAATAGCAAGGAGCGTTTGGGCGAAAAGTTGTTTTTCGATCCGATCCTTTCTAAAGATAAAAGCATCAGCTGTGCTTCGTGCCATAAACCCGAATTTGCTTTTGCCGACACTTCGAGCGTGAGTATAGGCGTTGGCGGAGCCAGGGGAACGCGCAATTCGCCCTCGGTAACCAACTTGTCGGGCCGGCCAAATCTGTTCTGGGATGGCAGGGCTGCCTCCCTCGAAGATCAGGCTTTGCAACCTATCATCAATCCGGTTGAAATGAACCTCCCTATTGCTGAGGCTATCGACAGGTTGCAGAAAGACAAAGAATATGCAGCGCTTTTCCAGAAGATTTTTAATGCACCCCCCACACAGAAGAATTTATTGCTTGCCATTGCTTCTTTCGAACGGACTTTGGAAACTGCTAATAGCCCATATGATCGTTATATCAATGGCGACGATAAGGCCATATCCGAAAATGCCAAACGTGGTCGCCTATTGTTTATCGGAAAGGCCAACTGCAACAACTGTCATTCAGGTGAGGATTTTACCGCCGACCGTTTCAAAGGCATAGGCTTATTTAATGGTGAGGATCTGAAAGACCAGGGCAGGTTCGATGTTACCGGTAATCCTGAACATAAAGGACATTTTAAAATCCCGGGTTTAAGAAACGTCGGTATTACAGCCCCGTACATGCATAACGGAATGTTCAAAACATTAAAAGAAGTAATCCAATACTATAATAATCCAGATGCAGTAATTAAAAACGGTAAGAATAGAGACCTTTCCTTAAATAAACCATTGGGGTTGAGCGAAACCGAAATAAATGATATTGAAGCTTTTTTACTATCGTTAACTGACGATAGATTTCAAAAAAGTAAACCATAAAGCAGGCCAATAGCCAAATACAAAAATCAGTTTTTAAGGTATTTTTTCCAACCAAACAGGTGGAACGGCCATTGGTATGTCTATTCCAAAATAAACAACATGAAGATAAAATTACTAATCATATTGCTGTTGAGTACAGCTATCTACTCAAAATTATCTGCCCAGCAGCGCACCATCACAGGTGTGGTGGTTTCTGCAGAAAACCAATCACCTTTACCGGGGGTATCGGTAAGGATTAAAGGGTTGGAAGGTGCTACAGTTACCGATAAAGATGGTGCATTTAAAATTTCGACCAAAAACGGGCGCTTTGTCGAAGTATCGTATATCGGCTATAAAACGGCCACGGTAGAAATAGGATCGGCTACCAAATTAAATGTTTCACTCGAGCCGGCCGATAATATTTTAACCGAATTACAGATTGTGGGTTCGAGGAATGCCAACCGTACTAAACTCAATTCGCCTGTACCGGTTGACGTGATCGATCTGAAAACATTACAGCAAACCTCGCCACAGGCCAGTGTAACACAGTTATTGCAATATGTATCACCATCATTCCACTCTGCTGTTTCGGGTGGTGGCGATGCCGCTTCGGCAACTTCTACCGTTCAGTTAAAGGGCTTGGGGGTAGACCAGGTATTGGTGTTGATAAACGGAAAAAGAAGGCATAAAAGCTCCAACATCAGCTGGGGCGGTTTGGGCAATGGCGCTACCGGGTACGATTTGAACGCCATTCCGGTAGGTGCGATAGAACGTATCGAAATTTTGCGCGATGGTGCTGCGGCCCAATACGGATCGGATGCCATTGCAGGGGTAATCAACGTAGTATTGAAAAACACTGCCGATGAAGTTACAGCAAGTACAATCGAAAGTATCCGCCGCAGGGGAGATGGCTTAACCACAAGAAGTAATGCCAATATTGGCCTCAGATTGGGTACAAAAGGTTTACTGAATATCACCGGCGAATATGCTACACAGGCTGTTTCACTTCCATCTGGAAATTATTCGGATGGAATCTACATTGGTCCGGCTTATGGTGGAGGTGCCAACACCAGGGGATTTGACCAGATTTATACCAAGGAAATTGATGATGCCATTATTGCCAGCCGCGGTATCGACCGCCATTTTTTTGATCAGCGTGGATCGACAAATAAATCAAAAGATGGTTTATTGTCATTCAATGCCGGAATCCCTTTAAAAGATGGTTTCGAAGTATATTCTTTCGGTGGTATCAGTCACCGTAATTCGCAGTTTACAGCGGTATACCGTTTACCAGGCTGGACCGAGCGAAACAACACTTTTGTTTACCCTGATGGTTTTTTGCCTGCCATGAATAATATCATCACCGATCAATCTCTTGCCATAGGGGTAAAAGGCAAAGTAAGTGGGTGGAATTTCGATGTATCCAATGTATATGGAAGAAATGCTTTCGATAACATTATCAGCAATACGTTGAATGCCAGTTTAGGTCAAAAAACACCCCGTACATTTAATGCTGGGAGTTATAACGCTTCGCAAAACAGCGGGAGTTTAGATTTCTCGAGGAAATTTGATAAAGTGCTTAAAGGTTTGAACGTTGCTTTTGGTGGTCAGTACCGCGTAGAAACCTACCAGATTATAGCAGGCGAAGAAGGTTCTTATTCGAAAGCCGATTTAAGCACCATTTATTCTATCGGTTACACTACGGGTGGCATTCCGTATTTTGTGGCTGCCGGAAGTACGCCATTAAACGGGCTTTCGCCAGGTTCGCAGATCCATGCCGGTTTCAGGCCATCAAACGAAGTGAATGTGAAACGCTCTATTTCTGCAGGTTATGCTGATCTCGAACTGAATGTAACCGATAAATGGCTTTTATCAGGTGCAGTCAGGGTAGAAAATTATTCCGATTTCGGAAGTGTAACTACCTATAAGGCAGCAACGCGCTATGGTTTTGCCAAATGGCTGGCGCTGCGTGGTGGTTTCAATACCGGTTTCAGGGCACCCGATCTTGCCCAATTCTATTATACCGAAACCTCCACTACCTTTCAGAACGGTGTGGCGATAGATCAGGTTACGGCAAACAATGTAAATCCTGCAACCAAAGCTTTAGGTATCCCATCCCTACAGCCTGAAAAATCAAAAGGCTATTCTGCGGGCTTAACTTCTCAGCCGGTCCAAAATGTGGAGTTAACGGTTGATGCCTATCAGATCGACATTAAAGACCGCGTAGGTAATACCGGGCGTTTTTCTGCTACAGATGCCAATTTACCTGCTGATGTAAGGGCATTATTTGTACAAACCGGCACCGTACAAGCCAAGTTTTTTTATAATTCTTTCAGTACACGCACAAGAGGGATCGAGTTTACGGGAAGCTATCGTTTCCTGTTGCCTAATGGTGGTAATGTAGCCTTTTTGGCTGGTGCAAACTTCCAAAAAACAACCCTTACCAAGGTAAATACACCTAAAGGTTTAGAGGCTTACCGTTACATTATTTTTGATGAGAGTGAAGAAGTGCGCGTAACACGTAGCATTCCAAAAACCAAAATCACCCTTCAGGGAACCTACAACATCAATAAGTTTAATTTTTTACTCCGCAGTGTATATTTTGGATCAATATCGGCAGTAAGCCAGTTAAATGCCAACTTTCCAAAACCTGATTATTATTATCAAACCTATAGCCCGATATGGATTACCGATGTTTCGGCAGGCTACAGGATTAAGCCTTTGTTACAGGCTACAGTTGGTGTAAATAACCTTTTCAATGTGCTGGGCGATTATTCTATTCCTGCTCCGGGTGCAAATATTACCCGTACCAATTCGCCAAGTGCTGTACAATCGGGTACCAGTACCGGTTTGCAGCCATTTATCAGACTTTCGGCCACCTTTAAATAAGATCACAGATGAGAATTAATAAATTTCAAATATTATTTTTTGCACTATCCGCTTCGTTGTTCGCTTCGTGCAAAAAGACAGATTACCTCGATATTAATGCAGGCGACAGGCCGGCTTTGAGCGCAAAGGTTAAATTTATCGATGCACGCCAATCCCTTACGGCCGCTAATTTTTTAGATTTTACCCGAAAAGTTACTGCAACGGCATTGCAACGCAATACGGCTTCTGGCTATTTAGATACCCAGTACGGAAAAGTACAGTTTAACCTTACTGAAGGAACAGACCCTTCTTATAAAGCATCCTATGTTTTTGGCGGAAGTGCGAATTTTGTACAGGAAACAAATTCGGCATCCTTTGCTGGTCCCAACGGGCCTATTGCAAATTTTGCACACAGTTTGTTTGCCGTGAAGAAGAAATTAGCCAGTACGTTAAACCCTGGCAATATCGATAGCCTGATTCTGGTATATGATGATCTTACCCTTCCGGCATCAGGTAAAGCCAAAATCAGGTTCGCCAATTTTTCACCCGATGCTCCAAAGGTTGATCTTACCTACACTGCAGGTACAGAGGTATTTGCAGGCGTAGCCTATGGTAATTTTGGCAACCAAACCCTTATTCCCTATACCTCAGGAAAAGCGCCAGCGGTAATTGAAGGTTTGAGCTGGAGAACACTCGGACCATTTAAGGAAATAGATGCAGGTACAAATGTGAGCTTGCTGATAAAAGATAATGCAACTAAAGCTGTTATTCCTTTAACCAATACGGCTTTGAACGCTGCTATTTTCGAGGCGGGGAAAATTTACACAGTTTATATTAATGGCACAATAAGCGGAAGCCCATCCATTACGGCTACGATTATTACGCATAATTAATAACATTTAAGAATTTAGGTGAAGTAACCCACCGATAGAAGAAATTCCTGGCTCGATCAGGTTTATATTTGGTTAAGAAAAAGGGGCATGTCTGGATAGAATGCCCCTTTGTTGTTTTAAAAATGCTGCCATCATGAGTGTAGCGAAGGATCTTTAACGCTTATCGTTTTTACAAATATGGTATTTAAGAGAGTATAAGCTTAATTGCTTTATCTTTTGTATAGTAAAGGCTGGTCATCTTTTGCAACGAGGATCGGTGAGGTTTTCAATGTAGAATAAAATATGTGTGGCGATACAATCGCCCTTCTCATGCATCCCGATTACAAATCGGGACGATAGCGATCGTTGTAAGATTGCTTCGTTGTGCCTCCTCGCAATGAGGAGTTTTTTTGAAACTTACCCTAACTTCCTTCCCGTATTGATCACGTTAACGCCGTTAAAACGGGTGGTAGCGCTGCCGTGCGAAACGGCACTGGCCTGTCCCGGTTGGCCTTTTCCATCCGAAAATGTTCCGCCCAAACGGTAATCGTTTTTATCACAACGTTGCACACAGGAGTTCCAGAATTCCTGTGTATTGGCCTGGTAAGCGGCATCTTTAAACATTCCCACAATTTTACCCTCCTTAATTTCGTAGGCCAGTTGTGCGCTGAACTGGAAGTTATAGCGTTGCTGATCGATGGAATAAGAATTCCGGCCGAACATATAAATGCCTTTTTCGACATTTTTAACCATCTCAGCAGCACTTAAAGGAACATTTCCGGGTGCTAACGAAACATTAGGCATCCGCTGAAACTGAATGCTGTCCCAACTATCGGCATAACAACAGCCCTGCGATGCTGTCAAGCCTAAAATATGTGCCTGATCGCGGATGGCCTGGTAATTTACCAAAATGCCGTCTTTGATGATGTCCCATTTACCGCATTTTACTCCTTCATCATCGTAACCTACAGCACCTAAAGAGCCTGTTTCCAGTTTATCGGCAATAATGTTTACTTCTTTGCTTCCGAAGTTGAATTTTTTTGATTCCCATTTATCCAGCGTTAGGAAACTGGTTCCTGCATAGTTAGCCTCATAACCTAAAACACGGTCAAGTTCGGTAGGATGCCCAACCGATTCGTGAATGGTAAGGAAAAGGTGAGAAGGATCCAATACCAGGTCGTATTTGCCAGGGGCAATGGGCTTTGCTTTTAACTTTTCATCAACATGTACTGCAGCTTCACGTACATCTTCCAGGATGTCGTAACGCTTTTTGTACATCGTAACCGGACCGCCTTTTATTTTTTCCGTGTCTTTAGGCTTAAGGTATTCAAAGCCCATACCCATCGGGGCACTTAACGCATTTCTGGTTTCGAATTTGCCATTTGCTGCATCTGTTTTGGTCAGTGTAAAAGTTGGCCATATCCGGTGGATATCCTGATCAATATACGAACCATCGGTTGAGGCAAAATATTTCTGCTCATTGATCATAAAGAGATTGGAACTGATGTATTTTGCCCCGCCTTTCATTGCTTCGCTGTTTACGTTCAGCAGCAGTTCTACTTTATCGGCTATAGGTACCTCAAAAGCATTGATTTCGATAGGCGTTTTCCAGCTTACTTCTCCGTAACCTTTTTGGGGAGCGAGTTGAACCGGCTCTTCCATCAGTTTGGCATTCCCCTTTGCAATGGCCACGGCGGCTTCTGCAGCTTTGGCAATACTGGCATCGTCCATATTGTTGGTGGCAGCAAAGCCCCAGCTGCCATTGGCAATTACGCGCACACCCAAACCATAAGATTCAGAATTGGAGATGTTTTCTACCCGTGTTTCCCTTGTGGCCACAACCTGGTTAAGGTACCGGCCTATGCGAACATCGGCATAAGTTGCACCTTTGCTTTTGGCTGCATTAAGGGCCACATCCGCCATTCTTTTCTTTAGGGCCACATCAACCGGAGTTAAAGATTCTTCAACAGAAATCATTTTACCAAAGGCAGGGATGTTGGGTAGCATGCTGGCGCCAAAACCTACGCCCGTCATATATAGGAAATCTCTTCTTCTCAATTTTTAAAGGTTTTAATAAGTTGTTTTAGGCCCTTCGACTCCGCTCAGGGTGACATTCCTGGAAAGGTCGTCATCTCGACTGGAACGCAGTGGAATGGAGAGATCTATCTAAACAAATCTCTCAACTTCGTTGCACTGCGATCGAGATGACGACACCAGTTAAATCGCGTCTGATAACGAAGTGAAGGTAAAATCCCTGATTTTCATTGGCGGTATCAATCCGCTGCCTGTTCTTACCGGTTTACCCAATGCTTCTACATTGTTCAGCATAATTACCGGGCTCTCATTGAACCTGAAATTCTTGATCGGGAATTTAATTTCGCCGTTTTCAATGTAAAAAGTACCGTCGCGCGTTAGCCCGGTTAATAATAAAGTTTGTGGATCCACAGAACGGATATACCAGAAACGGGTAACCAATATACCTTTTTCAGTACTTTTGATCAGATCTTCTAACGATTGTGTCCCTCCTTCGATTACCATACTACGGCTAAATGGAAGGGGCTGAACATTTTTCTGTGCTGCCCAATACCGCGAATAGGATAGGTTTTTTACCACACCTTTTTCTACCCACTGTGTTCTGGTTACCGGTAAACCTTCGCCTGTAAAAGTTGACGATGGGATTTCGGTATTCATCGGATCGGAGTAGATATTCACATTTTCTGAAAACAATTGCTCTCCTAAACGCGTACCACCCCCTTTTTTGCTCATAAAACTCCGGCCTTCATCGGCACTGCGGGCATCAAAGCCCCTGAACATATTCCCAATGATATCGCTGGCCGCTAGGGGTTCTAAAATAACAGTATATTTTCCAGGCTCGATGGCTTTTGCACCTGCAGAACCATTGGCTTTGCTTGCTGCAATTTTGCTAAGTGCCAGGGTATCCATTTTATCCACATCATTAAAACCTTGCTCAACATAGCCTGATCCTGTTCCCTGCTTGTTTCTAATGGTTACCGAAAAAGAAACATCGGTACCTTTATTGTAGGCGAATAAACCTTTAGAGTTCATAATCGCATTAAAACGGGTGGCATTTTCGAGGAAACCGGCAGCGTCTAAACCTGCCGCTTTTGAAACGCTTAAACTTTTACCAACCATTTCTGCCCTGGTATCGGGCGTAATGGCAGCAGTTTTTGCATTGTATGTATTCGATTCGGCAAATGTTTGCGGACCGAGAGGTGGCATAAATTCAGGATTTTCTGGTGCCAGCATGGCCAGTTCTTCGGCTCTTTTTACTACTTTCTGGAGAGAAGCATCATCAAATTCGTTAATGGTTGCTGTACCTGTTTTTTTTCCAAAAGTTGAGCTAACCCCTAAACTCATGGTGCTGATCTGGCCGGCGGTAGATACGGCATTACGTGCATAACGGATGTTCCCGCCATCTGAACCGCTTAAACTCACTTCGCAGGAATCGGCTTTAGAAAAACCGATTACCTTTTTTAATATCGCTTGGGCTTCTTCTTTACTTAATATGGCCATAATTATATTTTTCTTGCTGTATTGATAACATTAACTCCATTAAACCTTGCTGTAGAACTGCCATGAGAAACGGCACTGCTTTGAGAGGGCTGACCTTTTCCATCATTAAATGACCCCCCTAAACGGTAATCGCTCTGATCGCAGATGGCGTTGCAGGAGTTCCAAAACTCTTGTGTATTGGCCTGATAAGCCACATCGTTAAGCATGCCAACGATTTTACCTTCTTTGATTTCGTAGAAAATTTGTCCGCCGAACTGGAAATTGTAGCGCTGTTGGTCGATAGAAAAACTGCCATCGCCGATAATGTAAATGCCTTTTTCTACATTTTTGATCATATCATCAACACTTAGTTTTTCTTTACCGGGTTGAAGTGAAACATTTGGCATACGCTGGAACTGTACATCATCCCAACCCTGCGAGTAACAGCATCCGTTCGATTCGGTTAAGCCGATAATGTGTGCCTGATCGCGGATAGCCTGATAGCTTACCAGGATACCATCTTTAATCAGATCCCATTTTTTACATTTTACCCCTTCATCATCATATCCCACAGCACCTAAAGAGCCTACCTGGGTTTTATCGGCCACAATATTCACTTTATCACTTCCGAATTTGAATTTTTTCGACTCCCATTTGTCCAGCGTAAGGAAACTGGTACCCGCATAATTGGCTTCATAGCCCAAAACGCGGTCGAGCTCGGTTGGGTGCCCAACAGATTCATGGATGGTTAACCAAAGATGCGAAGGATCCAATACTAAATCGTATTTACCCGGTTCAACCGATTTTGCTTTTACCTTTTCGTTGGCTACACGGGCTGCTTCTTTCACATCTTCGAGCATGTCATAACGGCCTTTGTAACGGGTTACGATACCGGCAACTTTATCTTCAGGACGGGCGTGCATATATTCGTAACCTTTTCCGCTTGGCGCACTTAATGCGTTACGGGTTTTAAATTTACCCGATTCGCGGTCGACCCTGGTTACATTAAACGTAGGATAGATGCGGTGAACATCCTGATCGATGTAAGAACCATCGGTAGAGGCGAAGTATTTTTGTTCGTTAACGGCAAAAATAATGGAGTTTACAAAATTGGCCCCGTTCTGCATAGCTACATCATTTACATTCAATAGCAAGTCTACTTTTTCTTTTACAGGAACTTCGAAAGCATTGATTTCGATCGGCGTTTTCCAGCTTACCTCGCCATAACCTTTTTGAGGAGCGAGCTGAACAGGTTCTCCCTGTATTTTAGCATTGGCTTTTGCAACGGCAACAGCCTGTTCGGCCGCTTTGGCAATGGCATCCTTGGTTACGTTGTTGGTTGCAGCAAAACCCCAGCATCCATTTACCAGCACCCGGATGCCCACACCATACGATTCGGTATTGGCAACTCCTTGAACCCGTTTTTCGCGTGTGGCTACAAATTGGTTCAGGTAACGGCCTATGCGGATATCGGCATAGCTTGCACCTTTCGATTTTGCAGCATTAAGGGCTACATCGGCCAGCTCCTTTTTAATTTTTACATCCACTCCGTCTAAAGCCTGTAAAGGGTCTATCGGAGTTCCGAATGCAGAAAGATCGGGAAGGAGTAAGGCACCCATACCCATTCCGGTTAAGTAGAGGAAATCTTTTCTTTTCAATTGGTTGAATTTAGTTAGTTTGAGTTGTCAATATAGCCAATTTTGAAGCTAAAAAGACTAAATAGAATATAACATTTTAGTTTCAAAGCAGAAATGAAGATGTTTTTTGTGAAAAGATATTTTTTACCACCCATGAAGACAGATTTTGGTGGTTTTTTAATATTTATTGTCATTCTGAATGCAGTAAAGAATCTTTTGCCAACATCCTTTCTAATGTGCCCAATTAATGATACTAAACTTATTCAAAGGGGCGGTTGCTATTCTATAGGGACAGATCCTTCACCGCGTTCAGGATGACGGCCACTCTTTCTTTAAACCGCCAGAATCCTGGCTTCGTACCATAAAAATGCAGCAGCCAGTAAAAACCCGGCAAAAAACCACCAAACTGATATTTCTTCTATAATTACGGTATCTGCTAATTGTAATTTAGTATGATTTTTGATCAGATTCTTAATAAACTGATGTGTATCGTTTAAAGTTTGTTGATATTTTAGCGCTTGCCAATCGTTTTTCCCATAAATATATAACTGCTCGATAGCCTGATTTACATTTAGGTTGGTCCAGCCTGAATTTTGAGGCCAATAAAGCGCATCCCATTGAAAAGGCAGTTCCATATTTTGCCTCGGATGCAGTTGAACATCATCGATTTTTAAGAACGGTGATTTATCTGCTGCTGCTAAATCAGTAATGATTCTCATCTTTTGGTTAACAACAGGAAATTGCGGAATAATGTTAACCGATTGTATATCGGTTCTTTTTCTTGCTGCACTGGCCAAAAGTTTCGACCAATAGGCAGCATAATCTGTTTTTTCTCCTGAAAGTATCCAGTTGTATGTGGAGGAAATGCTTGAGATCAAAATTTTGCCATAACCGCTGATGTTGCTGCTTAATACTGTTTTTCCGCTGGCATCGGTAACAATTGACTGCTCGTTTTGATTTGGCCTTAAAAATAATCCTTGTTCAATCGGTAAGGGACTAAACTTGAGATCATCCTCAGAAATGGTTAAATTAAGCGTTTTGCCTTTTAAAGGTGGAATTTCGAAGCGATTGGATTTAGCACTAAGCATTGTTAAAGGTTTTAAACCTGTTGCCCTGATTAATAAGCCCATTCCGTTATTAACGGCAATATTTACCGAAGATTTTTCGATTGGACTCAGGGCAGCCAATTCTTCTTCATCAATGATTAGGATATCGAATTTTTTTAAAACTCCGGCATTGACCTGGTTAAGATTTACACTATCCATATTCAGGAAATCGGAAGCAAATTTATTTTTACTGATCTGAATTCTGAAAGCCAGTGGATATTGGTTTTCATATAGCCAGTTTTTCAAAAATTTATATTCGAAATCAGGAAAAGAGGCTAAAATCAGCACTTTCATCGGTGTTTGATCGCCAACCTGGACCGGTACAGGTTCTTTTGCCAGGGTATCGTTTTTTTGTAAAGTAATTAATTGGTAAACGGCTTTGCCTATTTGTTTGGGATGGGTTTTAAATGAGAAGGACTTATTAGATCCTGCTTCAATAGTCGTTGAGTCTACTGATTTGCCTAAGCCTTTTAGTATAAGTTTAACTGCTTGGTTACCGGTGTTTTGATAGGTTCCCTGAACATTCAGGGCATCGCTTGTTTTTAATTTTGTAGGCCAATTTACCGCAATAATGCCATTTGGGCTTGCTGAAGGGTGAAAATTGGCCTCATAGCCTTTTAGGATTTCCAGATCGCCCTTACTTAAACCATAACCGTAAATATTTATTTTCCGGATATTAGGATTTGATTTTAAGAAATAAGAGAGATCGGAAAGGACTGTGGCTTTCCCATCTTTTAGATTTACTGATGAAAGTGCATATTTTTTTTCCTTTAGTTTTGCAACAGAATCGGGGTTTGTACCTTCGGTGAGTAAAATAATTTCATCAGGGTTTTGTTTTATATGTGTTTCGTACCTGATTGGTACAATTAACAGCACAAAACAGCTAACGGCAATAATATTTGCTAAAACTCTCCATATTAATCGGGCCCGATTTGGCCGGCGTACCTCTTGGTATAGCAAAAAGGCCGTGAATAATAAACCAGCAAGCATAGCAATGTATTTAAATTCCATATCTATCTGCCAGCTTTATTGAGGTTATTAAAATAATTTTGGTATAATACCGAAGCCGGACCAGCACTTTGTACCTGTGGTTTGGCCGGTTCAATACTGATCATTTTTTGTATAGCCTGCTGCACCATATCGATATCTTTAAGCATTGGTTTACTTGCTTCTCCTAGCTTCCTTAAACTTGTTAGGGCATTTAAATAGGTTGAGGGATGGTCTGCAGCGGCACCGATCATGTATTTTTCTGTTTCGCCAAGTAAGAACCGGTCTTGCTCATTAAAGTTTTTACCGGTTTTTCTGTTTTCCAATAAGGCGAGTACCGTTTTTAAATAAGCTGTTCGCTTTTCTTTTTGCTCGAAGGTCATTTTCTGCACTGGCTGTGTAATTTTATCCAGCTCGCCGCTTAAACGTTTCTCTGGTTTTAAAGCCGAAACTTTAACCGTGGTTTTTGCTACATAGGCCCGCGATTTCTGTTGCAGGTCTTTGAGCAACCTCAATGCTTTATATTCGTATGGTAAGGCTTCCTGTGGCTTGTAGGTTCGTAAACGCAGTTCGGCATTCCACATTTCGGTTAAAACGGCTTTTAACTGCGCTTTCATTTCGGGTTCGAAAAAGGTGGCATCTTCAGCAATGTCGTGTTTGTGGGCATATTTGTCGGTAATTGCGCTAACATCACCAAATTTTTCCTCTCCGCTATTGTGCCCGGCATGTTCATCATGCTCTTCGTGGTCACCGCCTATTTCAGTCTCGTTTTCTTCGCCTAAAAACTGCCCATAGCGCAGCCTTAATAACTTCTGATCAATGCCTAAATCGTTACTCCTGGTTTTAAAGGTTGCAGCAGGCAATGTTGCTTGCTCTTTCAATAACTTTTCGGTATCGATAATAATCTGCCTTTCGCTCCTGAAATATTCGGGAACAAGGTTAACGCCATTGGTCATGCCTGCTAAACTCATCAACTCAGCGGTATCTACTATCGAAACAAAATAAACATCCGAACGGCTCGATTGGCCATGGTTATCCATAGCTTTGATGAAAAAATAGAGTTCATCACCAGGTTTCATGCCCAGGCTTTTTAAATCGATCAGTTTGGTCAGTGCAATACTTTTTTTATTGTCGAAATTCGTATTAAAAGAGAGTTTTTTTTCTGTAAAACTTACGCCTTCGCCTTTTCCACTGGCCATGGTAGCTGCTATAAAAGCATCGTTAATGCCATAATCATCGGTAAGCGATACATTGAGGTTGAATTTTTGCGGTTGACCGATATCAATCGTAGTATGCTGTTTTGGCTGTGTAATTTTAATGGTAACCGGCAGATCGGGAATAACTTCAATCTGATAGAGGTCTGATTTTTTTCCATCAAGATCGAGCTGGTAAAAGCCTGATTTAAGGATGGTTTTGCTGAAAGCCCATTGCGTATGTGCTTCATTTAAAGCTTTTGGTTGCGTAATTTCATTATCGTTAAAAATAAGCTTTAACTTTTTAATGCCAATATTGGTTTCGATTTTCCAATTCACTGTGGCACCTGTTTCGACCACAATGGTAAACTGTTTTTGTTTCCGTTCCCCTTTTCCGGTATAGGCCGGAGGTATAATGGTGGCACTGAAAGTGGATATCTCGGGCGGTATGTTTTCCCTTATTGCAGAAGCAGGGTTTTTGGCCTCTTCGGTAATGGAATCTGTTTTGCTGATCTGAGGGATTTTTGTAATTCCAAAGCTTATTGCCAGTGCTGCAAAGAGAACGGTTAAACCAAAATATAGCCTTTTAACAGGTTCTTTTGGCTGGGCCAAATTTGAGATGATGTTTTCTATTTTATTACGTTGCAGTTGTTGCAGGGTAGATAATTCTGTTTCGTTTTGAAGCAGTAAATCGGCACTTTCTTCCAGCTCGGGATAATGGTTATTAAGAAACCTTGAAACGTCAAAGTCAGTACTTTTCCAAACCAGTTTACTGAAGAATAAAACAGCAGCAACAATGGCGAAAATAACCGCAAAAATCCACACAGGTAAATGTAATAGATAAAAACCTGTAACCGATAAAAGCAAAGCAATACCTAGGGCACTGGCAATGGTGCCGATCAGGTAAAAACTGATCCACTTTATCCTCAGGTTCCGTATCCAGTTTCGTCCTTCAGTTTTTAACATCGTTTGTTTTTTTTCTGAATGATAAAATACGTTCGGCTACAAAAATTAAAAATGCAGCAACCCAAATTGCCGTTCCGATGGGTTTATTTTGAGTAGTTTTTGTTGCCGAAATAGTTTTGTTGACCTCAATTACCGCTTTCTGTTTAAGCGATACTATTCTTTGGTCGGCAGGATTGTTTTCGAAACCAAAATCATGCGGGTCTTTATCCCCGATTACGATCGGCATCAATGCTTTCACAAATAATTCGTCCCAAACCAGCTCGTTCCATTGTGGATTGAGGCGGCTGTAAAAATGAAAAATGTTTAAAATATTGGTTTTATCCTTTGTCAAAATTGCATTTCCAAAACCGTCACTCCATATTTTCTCTGCACGATGATTGGCCTCAGTTCTTTTACTTAATTTAACCTGACGGCCATACAGGTTAATAAATGATGCTGAAGTTACCAGCTTACCGTTTTCGTATTGAAATAATGCTCCATTTGGGGCAATTGATGATCTGAAATCTGCCGAGACCGGATTATCTGACAACCAAAAGCCGATATTTGCTTTTTCTGCAGCACCATTGATGATTATTTTCCGCCCGGTGAAACTTTCAATGGCTTTTAAGGCTGCAATTAAGTATTTACGGTCTGAAATACCCGGGTTTTCGTGTATTGCTACGCTTATCGGTGCCACATCCGAGGAATTCAAGGCTTGGTAGACCGTATTGGATGGATTGGATTTCGCTTCGTATTTTTTTCCGGCATAAGTGGCAATCCAATTGCTTAAAGTATCGCTTTGGTTTAAAGGAATCCACTTCAGCATATAATTTACAGTGGGTATTTCGTTACCAAAGGGGTTTAAGCGGTGGTCGGCAAAAAAATAAACTTTAGCTCCCGGTGTAATAAACTGATCGGCTGCACTGAATAATGCCGGATAATTTAAAGTATTAACCTGTTTTGTTTCGTTATAAAGGGTATCTTTTAAGGTTAATGGGCTAAAACCCACATTAAAATCGTGTATTTCATAACCTTTTTTCAATAATGAATCGATTGTTTTTTGATGCGTTTTAAAAACCTGAGGAAAAATGTTTTTCTCCACTAAAATCCATCCGTTTTTATTACTTCCAGCGGTTGTTTTTTTAAGGTAAGGCTGTGCCAGAATGAATGCCAGCAACACCAAAAGTAAGCAGCGCAGGATAAATAAAAGCCAATCGTTAATTTTGATGCTTTTCGAACTGGCGCTTGAACTTTCGCCCAGCAAAGCAATGCTCCCAATTTTAAGGGTTTTACCCTGTTTAACATTCCACAGGTGTATAATGAGCGGGACAATTATGCCTGCAAGCGCAAATAAACCTATGGAATATAAAAAATGCACGGTTAAATTCTAAGTTTGCTTCTTTGTTTTAAAAAATCCCTTAATGCCTGATCCAATGGTTCGTCAGTAGTGATGGTGCGGTAAAAAATCCTTCTGTCCAGCAGCTTTATCCTCGTTTCTTCCAGGTAAGCATTAAGCTTGTTCTGATAATTGGTTCTGGCTTTGTTTTGATCGATCTGAATGGTTTCGCCGGTTTCGAAGTCTTCGAAAGTGCTATAGCGTTTAAAATCAAGATCCAGTTCGTTTCTTGATAGTACATGAAAAACAACGGTTTCGTGCCTTAAAGTATTCAGGGTGTCCAATAGCCTGATCATTTCGTCGTCTTTTTGATAAAGATCGGTAACGAAAATCAGCAACTCCCGTTTTTGGGCGCCGGCAAACAATTCTTTATAGTGAATGGGTTTGGTAAATGAGCCATGAGGATGGATCTGTTCCAGCTGGTAAAACAACCGGGCCAGGTGCTGGTAATCCTGTTTGGGTGTCATCGAGAAAATACCCGAGTTTTTCAGTACATATAAGCCCACTGCATCACCTTGTAGATTAGCAAGATAAGCTAAAGAGGCGCCGAGATACCTGGCATAATCAATTTTGGTAAAATCGCCATCGCTATGGTTCATAGAGGCACTGGCATCAATTAAAATGCGCACGGCAATATTCGTTTCTACCTCCGATTCGCGGATGTAATAACGATCTGAACGGGCAAACATTTTCCAGTCGAGCGATCGCAGATCGTCGCCAGGCTGATAACTTCTGTATTGGCTAAACTCCAATCCCGGGCCTTTTACGGTACTTTTATTAATACCGTTCATAAAACCATCAATGGTCATTTTGGCCGATAATGAAAGGTCTTTGATGGCCATCAATATTTTAGGATCGAGCAGCTTACTCATTAAATATTAGCTTTGGGTTTCGAAATGGCTTTGATCAGTTCGTCGGTTACCTTATCAGACGACACGTTTTCGGCCTCTGCTTTAAAGTTCATCAATACCCTATGGCGTAACACCGGATAGGCCATAGCCTGTAAATCTTCTAAAATTACAGCATAGCGGCCTTTAAACAGGGCCCTTGCTTTGGCTGTTAAAATCAGTGCCTGCCCGGCCCGTGGGCCAGCGCCCCAACGTACCCATTCTTTTACAAAATTTACGGTGGTGGTATCAGGCCGGGTGGCGCGGATAAGCTCGCTTACATAAGTGACCAGGTCGGTACTGATGCTTACTTCGCGGGTAATGGCCTGAAGTTCCTTAATTTCTTCTGCCCCGATAATCGGGTTAATTACTGCTTTTTTGCTGCCAGTGGTACTGCTTAAAATCTGTGCTTCCTCCGCTGCGGTAGGATAACCGATTTTAATATATAACAGAAAACGGTCTAACTGTGCTTCGGGCAGGGGGTAAGTTCCGGCCTGTTCAATCGGGTTTTGGGTAGCGAGGATAAAAAACGGGCGGTCTAACGGGTAGGTTTGTCCGCCGTAGGTTACTTCAAATTCCTGCATGGCCTCTAACAATGCCGATTGAGTTTTCGGTGGCGTCCGGTTTACCTCATCTGCCAGGATAATGTTGGCAAACAAAGGCCCTTTATTAAATTTAAAGAAACGTTTTCCTGTTGCATGGTCTTCTTCCAGTATTTCAGTGCCCACAATATCGGTAGGCATTAAATCGGGTGTGAACTGGATTCTTCTGAAAGAAAGGTCTAAAGCCTGCGACATCGTTCTAACCATTAACGTTTTTGCCAGCCCCGGTACGCCTTCCAATAAACAATGTCCACCGGCCATTAAAGCAATTAGCATTTCTTCAATGATCACGTCCTGACCCACAATTACTTTTTGTATTTCGCTTTTTAAGAGGGAGATCTTATCGATCAATATTTTTAGCTTGCTTTCTGAACGCTCCAAAATGGTTGATTTTTTAGTTTTACGATATAGTGCTTCAATATAGGGCATATTGATAGATAGTTTTTAGCCTTATATAAAGAATATCAAAAAATTTACAAGATAATTGATCTAAAAAACCCGATTTATGAAAAATGAAGGTAATTTTAGGGTGATGCAAAGAACTAAATTTACGTTTGCGAGAATAAAATACAATTCGGGCGACTGGGATACCGATCAGCGCATGCCTTCTAACCTCCTGAATTCCCTTCTGGAGTATACCACTATTCCTTTGGATGAGGAAGAGAAAATTGTGGAACTGGGCAGCCGTGATTTGTTTAAATATCCTTTTTGTTATTTAAGCGGACATAAACTGGTGCAGTTTAGCCAGCAGGAAGCTGTAAATTTTAAAACCTATGTACATAACGGCGGTTTTGTTTTTGTTGACGATTGCAACCACGATATCGATGGTTTGTTTGCACGTTCTTTCGAAACACAGATGAGCAACCTGTTTGGACCGCAGGCATTGAAAAAGATCCCAAACAACCATGGCATTTACCATTCCTTTTTTAAGTTTGAAAAGGGTCCGCCTACCACTTCTTTCGAATTAAATGGCTGGGGAGATGACCTGGTGCACGATTACCTGAAAGCCATTACCATTAATAACCGTATCGGGGTGTTATATAGCAATAAAGATTATGGCTGCGAGTGGGATTACGATTTCAGGAATAAACGTTTTTTGGCAGAGGATAACACCAAGTTCGGGGTAAATATTATTTTGTATGCCATGGGGATAAACAGTTAGCAATTGGCAATTTTAAGTTGGTTGTTTTTTCGTGTTGTCAGGTGTTACCACCTTATAGGTTTGAATCATTTGCTTGATGAATTTCAATAGTTGTGAATTGAAAATTGCCGCCACGCTTCCGAAACACCCCATTGTGCAGACATCCCTCTGGGAGAGGGGAATGGGATGTGCTGGTTATTTGTGCTGCCAGTATTACTATCTGAAAGGTTGCCACGATTAATCAATAGCTAATGATCAATAAACCAATAACAAGTGACTAATGACCAGTAAACTAATGAACCTATAATGCATATGCCGTTTCGGCTTTCGATTGATTAAGCACCAAAAAACTCTGTATATTTCCTACGTAAGCCAATGCACCTATGTTATCCCTGAGGAAATTATTATAAGAAACCATATCGGGCATAGCCACCTTAAGCATAAAATCAAAATGGCCGGTAAGGTGGTAACATTCCATCACTTCAGGGTATTTCTCCATTTCGTCTTTAAAGGCCCTTACAATATCCTCTGAATGCATGGTGAGCTGAATGTGTGGAAAAGCTATAAAATGCGATCTTAATTTATCGATGTCTACAATGGCGACTGTTGATTTGATGTAGCCATTTGCCCTGAGTTTTTTAATGCGTTCTACAACGTGGGTCATGCTTTTTCTAAGCTTGCCCGAAACTTCTTTATAAGTCAATAATCCATCATGTTGTAAAAGATTAAGGATTTCGATGTCAGTCTGATCAATCTTTTGAGTTTGCATATAATACTTAGTGTATAATTATATCAGCTTTTTAGGCTCTTGTACGGGCTAAAAATAATTAAAATAAGGTGTAATTAACTTAATTTATGGTCGTTTTTTAAAAATATACTTAGTGTATTTTATACAATAATACGAGGGAGCGGGAAGGGCCAATAAAAATTATATTCTGTCGTCTTATTTTCTTGATGCGTTAAACCAAATATTTAGGATGTTTAGGGCTTTATAAAAATAATTTTTATCAAAAAAAGAGCTTGACTCGGTATAAACTGCTTAACTACTGATCTTTACAGTGAATTATTTAACCGAATATTATTTTCTCATGTATAAAAAACACAACTTTGGTGCTGGCCCATGCATACTGCCATCATCGGTAATGGAACAAGCTGCCCAGTCGGTAATCAACTGGAACGGAATGGGGTTATCTATTTTAGAAGTTTCTCACCGATCGCCGGAGTTCGAAGATGTGGTTCTTAAAACCCAGCTTTTGGTGCGCGGGTTATTATCTGTTCCTGATCACTATTCAGTGCTTTTTTTACAGGGCGGGGCCAGTACACAATTTGCCATGGTTCCTATGAATTTTTTGGCTGCGGGAAAAAAAGCTTCTTATCTTGATACGGGGTATTTTGCACAGAAGGCCATTAAAGAAGCTAAGTTATTTGGTGATGTAGAGGTTGTGGCTTCTTCGAAAGATAGAAATTATGCATACATCCCCGGTCAGTTTAATATCGATCCCCAATCTGCCTATATCCATTATACTTCAAACAATACTATTGAGGGAACAGAGATATTTGATTTTTCAGCTACAGGCGTTCCGGTGATCTGCGATATGTCGTCAGATATTTTTTCCAGGAAAATTGACGTTAGCAATTTTGACCTTATTTACGCAGGTGCTCAAAAGAATATGGGGCCGGCCGGAATGACCCTCGTTATCGCTAAAAATGAATTTCTTGACCGGGCAAAAAAAGAAATCCCTTCAATGATGGACTACCAGGTATTCCGCGATAACATGAGTATGTATAATACACCACCGGTTTTTTCTATTTATGTAGCCATGCTCAATTTATTGTGGCTTAAAGATCAGGGTGGAGTTAGTGGGATAGAGCAAAAGAACATAGAAAAAGCAAAATTATTATATGCAGAAATAGACCGCAATCCTCTCTTTTACGGTACGGCAGAAGTTGAGCACCGCTCCAGGATGAATGTTACATTTTTGGCTGTTAATAAAGATGCAGAGACCCAATTTTTAGCGTTTGCGGCAAACATGGGCATTGTAGGCATAAGGGGATACAGAACAGTCGGTGGGTTTAGGGCCTCACTGTACAATGCGCTTCCCTTATCGAGTGTTGAAGTTCTGGTAAATGCCATGGTCGATTTTGAAAGAATATACAGCGATAAAACAGTGCTTGAATTAAAATAACCTGTTAAGATGATAAAAATCTCACCATTAAAGGCATTACAGCCTGGTAAAGACATCTTTGACCTGATGATTTCTGATCAGGTAAACGCTAAGGGGCATAAAAACGAGCAGCTTTCTTTTGAAGACCTGCTCCATTTATTCGGATGTCCTTTAGACGATCGGCCAGCTATTTATGTTTATGAATTACGTGGCGAATTTGATACCATGAGGGGAATCTGGGCCGATATCGATCTTTCTCAAACGGCTGTAAATGCAATTAAAAGGCATGAAGAAACGGTATCGTCGAAAGTAGAATCACTTAAAATAGACCGCAGAAATAAGAAAATGCAAAAATCGCCTATTTTATTGGTTCATAAAAAGAATAAAACTCTAGATGCCCTGGTTGATTTTGTGCTACGTACCCGTAAACCGTTGCCGAGCGAATGGTCGCAGATGGGACATTTTCTTTACCAGGTACTCGAAAAAGATGTGGTTGAAAAATTTGTGGGTGAATTTATGAAACTTGAGGCCGTTTACCTTGCCGACGGCCATCATCGCTTGGAAGCAGCCTGTTCGCTACAGAAAAGTATTCCCCAGCAAATCAGTTCGCTATTTGTTTCTGAAGATGTGATTTCTATAGGCGCCTTTCATAGAGTTGTTTCGGGTGTAGTTATTGCCGATGAGCTGTTAATGGATAAACTGAAACAGTATTATTATATCTCAAAAATACCCAATAATAAGGCTTATAAACCTGATCGGAAGAATAGGTTAGGCCTTTGTTTTAAGGGCGAATGGTATCAGCTTGATTTAAATAAAGCTTCTAGGGCATTGTCTGGAGTACCAGATACCGTGATTTTACAGGATAAAATTCTATCTGCAGTGCTCGGTATCAATAAACCAAAAGAAGATGAAAGACTGATGTGTTTTCCAGATAGCAAATGGCCTGAATTTCTTGCAGCGTTGAACAATAATGAAACATCTATTGGTTTTTCTCTTTTTCCGATGACGGTAGATGCCTTTATAGCAACTGCTGAAAAGGCTGAGTTTTTGCCTCCCAAATCTACCTGGATAGCCCCTAAAGTGCCTCAGGGATTTATGGCAAGCAGTCCCGTAGCCATCACCGCAAAAGGCGAACAGGTATATGTTAATCGTTAAACCTATAAAACAAACCATATGTCAGAACTCGATTTAGAAAGTATAGCACAGATAGGAGCCAGCTTTCTGATAATTGCTTTCTTTTTAGTGGCGCTATATAAAAGGCGGGCTAGAATAAATAAGAAAAAAAATGATGGGGAGCATGATTACCTGCATTGGCTTTAACCTGTTTTATTGATTTTAAGCCGGCCAGCGTATTTTTTTTATTATGGTAAATCAATTTAGTTTAATACTAAGCAAGTTTTATAGTTGATTATGCCACTTTAAGTTAATTATAACAATCCCATTATGGTTAAATTTTATACTTTTGGAGATACTACTCGAGTTACAATTTAACCATATATGTTTTATGAAAATGCTTTTTAGAGTTTGCATTCTTTCTTTTTTAATCTGCTCATCTATTCTTGCGAGCGCTCAAACTGTTACTTTAGATTATTTCTTTAACCGCGAAACCCGTAAAGATAAACAGGGTAAAGAAATCCGTTTTCATTATATGTGGAGTGAGCGGGCAATGAGCGGTTTTTCTATTCTTGGTGATGTATTTAAAAAACAGAGATTTAGATTGGATTCGCTTGAAACAGCACCAACATTGGCCAATTTAAAAGGAAGTGATGTTTATTTGATTGTAGATCCTGATCGTCCGAAAGAAAACCCTAAACCGAATTACATCGAGGCCAACCATATTGCTGCTATTTCTGCCTGGGTAAAGCAGGGTGGAGTATTGGTAATGTTTGCCAACGATAGCGCCAATGTAGAATTACCTCATTTTAATAAACTTGCCAATGTATTTGGTATGCATTTTACCAACGAGATGCAAAACCATGTAATTGATGATGCACATTTTGAAGATGGCGGCATTGCCATTAAAAACAATGCGGTGTTTAAGACGGCCAAAAAAATATTCATGAAAGATATCTGCTCAATCGATACCAAAAACAATGCAAAACCAGTGCTGAAAAATGCAGCGGGTGCAACCGTTATCGCTACCACTAAATTCGGTAAAGGAAATGTAATTGCCATTGCCGATCCATGGTTGTACAATGAATATGTTAACGGTCGTTTACCAAAAGAAATGGGCTTCGAAAATGATAAAGCGGCTTACGACCTCGTGGTTTGGTTAAAAAGCCTCGCTAAAAAATAATACCTATAATTTATCCAACCTAAAATAACCCAAATGAATCTCATCTTCAGGTAATCCTGAAGATGGTTTTATTTCGATATGGTATTTCTGTTTGGCTTCTTCGCTTAAAATATCCTCAATTTTATAAATATCGTCTACATCGATACCATATTTTTCGTCGATATGGGAATTGGCTCCCTTTGTTGAATTGGTTTTAAAAAACACAGTTTTTTTGGCATCCTGTATGGCCTTAGCCCTTTCATCGTGAACCGACAGTACAATATGATGCTGTTCATATAATTTGTTAGATAAATAGCCCCCAAGGTTGATAAAAAACAGTTTATGCAACGAAAGTGGTGTATGCGCCTCCCTTAGCTTTATATTGATTTCGTAATCATCTACTTTATTTACTTCCCGCCAGCCATCAATATGAAGACTTGTACCTGTTCCCGGCCAAAATGCTTTAATTTCGGGTACAAGATCTTTAAGTGAGCGGGCAATGCCGAAAAAATAATCGTGCTGCTCTACGTTTCGTTTTGGGGCTTTCGAGCCAAGTAGGATCATGTATAGTTTTAAATTGTTCATTGGTTCACTGGTCATTAGTTCATTGGTTCATTGGTTCACTGGTCATTGGTTCATTGTTCATTGGTCCACTGGTTCATTGGTCATTAGTTATTAGTCATCGGCTCATATTCATTGGTGAATTGATTCCAAAGGTCGAACTCATTCATCTTTTAACAGCATTAATTAAAATAGGTTCTTGGATTTTATGGTTTTCTTTGTTTTTTTATCACGTGGAACACAAAGAAGGCACAAAGGACAAAGGGTTGAAGACAGGCTTCAATAGAAATGTCGCTATCCCGACTGCAGCATCGAAAGAGTATGCCTTCGTTCACTCAACTCCATTATCCCTTTTACATTTACCATCACCTATATTGTTGTAATATAATCTTCGGACTTTTGATTCCCGACTTTCTAACTTATTCTATTGCAACCAAAACAATTTTCTGTTTTTACGATTGTATCAACTATAAATGGATAGGAAAATAGCAAAAAAGAAAATCGCGATTATTGGTGGTGGCCCAAGTGGCCTTTTCATGTATAAAAGGTTAACCGAACCGGTTAGTGCAGATTATGAAATTACTATATTCGAAAGGAAAGATTACCTGGGGGCTGGTATGCCCTACAGTGCAGAGGGAGCCAACGTTGAGCATATTACCAATGTATCGGATAATGAAATTCCCATTATCTATAATTCCATAGAAGATTGGGTGAAAATTGCACCAAAAGCGATCTTAAAAAAATTCGACATTAACGAAGAGAAATTTAACGAATATAAGGTGCTGCCGAGGCTATTTTTTGGTGCGTATTTATCTGCCCAATTTAATTTGCTGAAAAAAGCCGCGCTGAAAAAAGGAATTAAAACCAAAATACATTTAAACTGCATAGTAGAAGATGTTATCGACTATCCAAAAAAAAATAAAGTAGCTGTTTGTGTTAAAAACAAAAATAAAACCTATTTCGACCAGGTAATTATCTGCATTGGTCATAATTGGCCAAAGAAATACGAAGGTAAAATCCCCAATTATTTTGATTCTCCTTATCCACCCAAAAAACTCGCGTTAAAACTAAATCATGCCGTTGGCATTATGGGTTCGTCGTTAACAGCAATTGATGCGTTAAGGACCCTGGCCAGAGTAAACGGAAGATTTACCCATAATGAAGATAATAGCTATTCGTATAATGTTGATAACGATGGTTTTAAAGTGGTAATGCATTCGAGAAGCGGACTTTTACCAGCCATCAGGTTTCATCTGGAGGATTCGCACCTGGGTAAGGATGAAACTTTGAGCAAAACGGAAATCCAAGAAAGCATAGCCAGGAATGGGGGCTTTTTGCCATTGGATTTTGTATTTGAAAAGAATTTCAAAGAAATATTCATTAAAAAAGATCCTGCTTTTTATGAGCAGATCAAAGATATGAACCTCGAAGCTTTTGTAGAAGCCATGATGGGGTACAGGGAACGGATGGAACCCTTTGAGCTATTCAAAAAAGAATATGAAGAGGCCGATAAATCTATCGAAAAGAGAAAATCCATTTATTGGAAAGAAGCGCTTGCCATTTTAAGTTTTGCCATGAACTATCCTGCAAAATACCTTTCGGCAGAAGATATGGAACGCCTGCAAAAAGTATTAATGCCCTTAATTTCTATTGTAATTGCATTTGTGCCTCAAAGCTCGTGCAGAGAACTATTGGCCTTACACGAAGCCGGCATATTAAGTGTTGTTGCTGTAGGAGATGACGCCAAAGTAGAACCTTTAAAAACAGGCGGTGCCGATTATCACTATAAAATAAACGGAAAAAAAACGGTTCGGCACTTCGATACATTTGTCGATTGTATTGGTCAGCCGCACCTTTCTTTTAACGATTTTCCGTTTAAAAGCCTCATCGAAAATGGAACATTGAGCCCGGCGAGGTTGCGGTTTAAATCGGCCGAAAATGGGAAGGCCGAGATGAAGCATAACGATTTGGTAAGCCGGGAAGATAATACCTACTTTTTAACAGTGCCTGGAATTACAATAAATGATCATTTTCAGGTGGTTGATAGAAATGGTATTTCGAACAAAAGGATTTATATGATGGCTGTTCCTTACATTGGTGGTTACAATCCTGATTATTCTGGAATAGACTTTTGTGAAGCTGCATCAAAAGCAGTGATTGACAGGATTTTATGCTAAAAAAACGAAATAAATTTTATTGTTTTAGATAAATTCATAAATATTTTTATGAATTTTTTGTTTTGTAATTAATTGTTAATCAGTTTTTTATGATTTAAATTCTTTTGTGTGTTCAAAAAAAACAAACGTTTGCGCTTAGTTTGTGTGCCATGATTTTTAGTGTCGCTTTATGGAAAGCCGGGTTGTATTTAAAAATCTATACTTAAGTAAAATCTGATTACAACGGGTTAATTTTTGCGATAACCTCAATTGTCATTTCAATGTTTTTTTAAGCCTAATGCATAATAATGGGATGCAGCTTTTATAAAAAACATAAAAATACGTAGCTATCATGGGTTTAAAGATCACTTATGTGCCTTTAATTAAGCAATTAAAGCATTTTTTTAGGCAAACGTTTGCGTTGAAAAAAATAAAAATCCAGCTTTCTTAATCTATACCTTGCATTAACAAACCATAACGAGCCGATATTTTATTTTTAGTGTACGAGCAAAAAAGACCTGCTAACCACAGGAGTAATTAACTAATAAATAACCATTAACCAAGGTACAACAAACACAGTAACTAACCATTCATGGTCCTGACTATTTGGGCTTTGAATTAATATTAACCAATCTAATCCAAACTCATTCGTATGTTCAAAAATTTTACTTTTTGTCACCGGGCATTGCTATGCCCAAAAAAAACAAACAGGGGTAATTTCTCTATTACTTTTTAAGCAACCGAGTTTCTTCTTTAAAAAAATCAAACAAAAACTAATCAAATGGTCAAAATTTACACAAGCATTTGTTTTGCCTTGTTTTTATCTGTTTTTGGATCTCAAACTTTGCACGCCAGTACGGCAGTGGTAAGGGGGGCTAACAGTATGTATTTTGCTTTTCAGCAAGATACCACAAAAGCTAAAAAAGAGCCAGCAGCATTTTCTGTAAAAACAGATACAATTGGGCAAATGATCAGGGCGTTGCAAAAATTCAAAACAGTACGCGATACGGTTAATATCCGTTCGGCAGCACCAGTTCCAAACTTGTCTCTGCAACAGATTATTAAAGGCAATTTGGCTGGGGTTTACGTGCAAGAACCGAACGGAGAACCCGGCACCGAGCAAAGTATAATCATACAGGGTACCTCAGGCTTACTGTTTAATAAAAAAGATATTTATGCTTTACAGCCTGCTATCTATTTAAATGGTGTGCCTTTAGTTGCAGATAATCCATTTGCCTTTGATGTACAGAAATATGATTACAACAGGGTTGGCCCTGCAACTAATTTACTGTCACAAGTAGATATTAATAATATCCAGTCGATTACAGTTATTAAAGATCCATTTGAATTGGCAAAACTTGGTCCGAATGCTGTTAATGGAGCAATCTATATTACGACCAAAAATGCGAAGGCAGGGCTTAGAGATATCAGTCTGAATTCTTATTTTGGCTATGTAACTGCACCTAAGGTAAATACCATTAATGGTGTTTATGAGAATAATTTCAGAAGTCAGTTTTACAAAAAATATAATCCTACCGGCAGCCCGGCATCTTATTTAAGAGATTCTACTAATGTAGCTTATTTTGGCCCATCGAACTGGACTGACCTTTATTATCAAAATACGCCAACATTTTCTGCCGATTTAGGAATTACAGGCGGTACTGAGAGAGCAAATTTCAGATTTTTTGGATCAGGAACAAAAAATGCCGGTAATGCCGATGATACTGGTCTTAGCCGTTACAATTTGTTTTTCGGTATTAATATGGCACCCTTTAAATGGCTTACTGTATCGAGTGCCGTGAATACTGCCCGTTTAGACCGTACGCGAAACAAAAGTTTACGCGACCGTTTTGCGGAAACACGTTATATACCGGATCTAAGTAGTCCACTTTCTCCAAATGCCGAATCGTATGCCAACTATCTCACTCAAAACGATAGAAATGTTGATAATAACCGTTCTACTGTTTTAAACGGAAGTTTAACATTAAGTGCCAAGGTTAATAAATTTGTGATTTCAACTAGCGGTTTATTTAATTATAATGAAGGAGTAAGGGACTATTTTATTCCTTCCACTTTATTGGCTGGCATCAGCTATATCTCTAACTATTTCGGTTATAGCCAAAGGGTATCACTTAACAATACCGTTAGTTATAAATACGACATCAACAAGGATCATGTTGTTGATTTTGAGCTTGGTCAAAGTTTACAGGGTGATACGTATAAGTATAATTATGCAAGAGCTTATAACGGTCCTAATGATTATGTTAAACTTTCGTTTGTTGATGGTAGGCAAACCATTGGAGGAGCGGATAATCCGGATTATTTAAACGTACTGGCTAACAATAATTTTTATGTTTTCCGCTACATTGATAAAGAACGTAATAACTTAATGTCGTTCTATGGTTCTGCAAAGTATTCTTATAAAAAATTGTTGATGTTGAGCGCGCTGGTAAGGAGAGATGGCGCATCTAACGGTCAGCCAGATAGCCGTTGGGTAACCACACCTGCATTTAGTGCAAACTGGAACTTAAAAGAACAATTTTTAAAAGATGATAAAGCGATTGATGCTTTACATTTAAGTGCAAGCTGGGGCAGAACCTTAAGGATTTTCCAGGACGACCGTTTTGCTGCCGGGCCACAGTACCGATCGGAGAATGGATGGGAAGAAGAGCCAACTATTCCGGGTTACGGTGGATTGCTGGGTATTAACCGTCCTTATAATAGTGGTTTTATTGGGTATAACATCAGCTTGCCCTATGCAGACCGTACGAGTGTAACTGCAGACGCATCTTTTTTAAACAGCCGTATCAATGCCGCAGTGACAGTGTATAACCGCGAAGACAAAAATAGCGTAATCGGGTTGCCTGTAGCCGTTGAAACAGGTTATTCTACCCAATATAAATCGGGGATGGATATCAATAACAAAGGGATAGAGTTTTTAGTTAATGGTGCGGTGTTAAAGCAACGCAATGGCTTAACCTGGAATACTGGTTTAAACTTAAGCTATAACAAAAATAAACTTTCGGCACTACCAGAAGGCTTAAACGAATTAATTTACCAGAACGACAATAAGTTACAGGTAGGTAAATCGGTTGGCAGTTATTGGTTGTACACCAACGAAGGTATTTACAACAGCGATGCTGAAGTGCCTGCCGGTAGAACTTTTAACGGTATTCCTTTAAAAGCCGGGGATCCGAAATGGGTTGATTATAATAACGACAACCGCATCGACAGTAAAGATAAAGTATTGGTAGGTGATAGATTGCCAAAATTTGTTGGTGGCTGGAACAATACCATCGCTTACAAAAACTTCGATTTAAACTTCAATTTCATTTTTGCTGCAGGGCAAAAAGCCATTAACCAATACGAGGCAACCCGTTATGGTTTTGTAAACCGCGAGGCCGGAAACGATATCAATTCAGTTAAAGAAGTTTCTTCATGGCAATCATTCGATAATGAGAAAAACTATCCTATATACAATCCATGGAGCCCTGTAGATGCATACCGTACGGATCAGGATCTGTTTTTAGAAAGTGCTTCTTATGTGAAATTGAGATCGGTTACCCTGGGTTACGATTTTAGTAAAACAGGTTTATTTAAAAAAGCGGGTGGAAAAATCAGAAGAGCTTATTTATATGCTACAGCCTTAAATGTATTCACCCTGACCGATTTTTCAGGAGTTGATCCGGAATTGATCAATTATAACGGAATATATGATGGCGCAAATATTACTATCCCAAGAACATTTGTTTTAGGCTTCAAACTGGATTTATAAAATATTACCATTATTGATATGAATTATTCTAATTATAAAATTAGTATTTACAGGTCGGTTACGATTGCCTTATTATTCAGCCTTGTTGGTTTGAGCAATTTCTCCTGTAAGAAAATTGAAGATGTACAATCGACAAGATTAGCTACGGAAGAAAGCAACTGGAAAACATTAGAGGATGCCCGAGCAAACTTACTATCGGTATATGGCTTAATGCGATCGGCTACGGTTTCTGATAATACCCACTGGTTAATGGGCGATTTACGTCAGGGCGATTTTCAGATTACAAACCGTGCCGACCTTAAAGCGATAGTTACCGGACAATTAAATGCACAATATCCTGTAATTAACAGAATAACCAACTGGCGCAGGTTTTATGCCGTAGTTAATGCGGCCAGTTTATTTATTGAACGATCAAAACAGATCCTGCCACTTGATTCGCGCTATACGCAGATCAATAACAATGTGGATATCGCGCAAGCCAGAATTTTAAGAGCCTTTGCCTATTTTTATATGGTGCGGATTTGGGGTGATGTACCTTTACTGACTTCATCACATGATGGCGATTTTATTAAACTGCCCAGAACAAGTAAAGACAAAGTTTTACAATTTGCAACAGCTGAATTATTGGCTGCTGCACAGGTGGTGCCGTTTAAATATGGTGGCGATGACCCAATTCTTCCGGGGCTCTACTATGGTTCGGGCTGGGCAAGCTGGAACGGGAATATTTTTACCCGTTTATCTGCCTATATCATTTTAGCGCATATTGCAGCCTGGCAGGGAAATTACCTGGATGCAGCAACTTATTCAAAATTTGTGTTGGATAACTATACCAAATCTAACGGAAGCGGTTCTAACGGAATTGTTTACCTGGATATGGATGCATTAACAGAAAATCTAAACTATTACAGTCCTTTTGCCTTTAAACGTGCAACGGTATTAGTAGGTTTCCCGTTTGAGGCAGGTAATGGCCTTTCAACTGCAAATGGTCATATAGAGCAATTGACATTGGCTTCACCATTTATTCCGAAGGCTCAGCCAGAAATGTTCGTACCAAAAGACAGCATTCTGAAAATATTTACTGATCCTGGTGATTTGAGGTTTAGTATTAACCCAACTACAGGCTTATACCGTACAAATTACTTTTACAATTTCACTTCTGAGCAACCCATCTTTAATAAGATCAAGGTTATTTATACTGCTCAAACTTCTGGCAATTTAACTTTATTTAGTTCTACCATGCTGTTTAGCCGGATAGAGGAGATTACTTTACTGAGAGCTGAAGCCTGTGCGGTGCTTGGACAGCGTGATGAAGCGATTGCTGCATTAAATAAGGCAGCCAACTTAAGAGGTCCAATTACCTACGACCCTGCATCAGGAAAAGATTTGATCGATGCCATTTTTGAAGAACGCAGAAGAGAATTAATGGGCGAAGGATGGAGGTGGTATGACATCGTGCGGTATAACAGGCTAAAAAATTCAGCCGGGACTTTCATCAGGAAGAATGGTACACCACTTACGTTCAGGCAATTCGAGAATGCGGGTGGTATATATTGGCCCGTATCACAGGATGTAATCAATGCAAATCCATCGGTTACCCAAAATCCATATTGGCAATAATTATTAAGAAGATCATCATGGTACCTAGTGCCATTAAAAAAATATAATGATGAAAAAGAAATTATATAAAAACAGCCTGTTATTGCTATCAGTTGTAGTGGGTGTTTATTTAAGTGCTTGCAAAAAAAGCGATTCTCCTTATTACAACTATACCAATACGGTACAAAATTTTAAGGGCTCGGCGATAGATTACCTGAAATCGAAACCCAATACTTTCGATTCCCTCTTACTGGTATTGAATCGTTTTCCAGATATTAAAGACTCTTTGACTAATAGGCAGGTAACCTTATTTGCGCCGGTAAACGAAAATTTTGCCGCTGCGGTTAAATATTTAAATCAAACCAGGAAAGCTAAAGGAAAAAAACCGGTCTATTTAAGTAATGCAGATCCGACAGAATTATTGTTTATGCTTTCTAAATATATCATCAGGGGTAATAATACCACTGATATTTATGCCGGTAGCGTTGATGGTATTTCACTAAATACAGTATTATCCAATTATCCGATGCATATAAAAGCCATCAAGGAAAATGCATCGGGTTTTGTTGGTGGTGGCGCCACAACACTCGAATACAGCGATATGTTTGGTTCGAGCATCCAGCTGAATTGGGTAACCACTAATACCAATGCCATTAATATCAAAACCAACAATGCAACAATTAACATTTTAACTCCTTTGCACAATTTTGGATTTGATGAATTTACGTACAGATTAGATCAATAGCCTTATGAAGATGAAAACGAATAAATACTTATTAAGCACATTAATAATGCTATCGGGCATCATGAGCATATTGGTGTCGTGTAAGAAAAATTTACCCGATAACAGGTTGTCTATCGCTAACGATAGCCAGTATACTCAGTTCTTATATCAGCCAACTTTGGGAAGAAACACACTGTTTACCAATAATTTTACTTATGGCAACTCCAGCAGACCTCTTGATTTTAAGATTGTAAACATGCGCACTTTCGGTGGCGAACCTGCGCCTGAATTAACCAAGTTGTATCCGGTTAAAGTGTGGAAAACGGCTTATGATGGTACAGAGAAATCGTTAGCTGAAATTGAGGCCAAGCGCGTAATTGAAAATCATCCCTTATTTGAAGTGCGTCCGCATTCGGGCGAATTTTTAATGTGGGCCGAAGCAAACTCTAATATGATTAAGGCTCAACCCGATTCGGGCTATGTTTTTGACGTGGAAATGTCAAATACAGGTGGGCGTAAATATTTTCAGAACTTTCGTTTAAGACCATTGCGTGAACGTCCTTACGAGCCTTCTCCGCTCGATCCGATAACAGGTCAGGGAACGAGTACTTCTATAAGTCCTTCCGGATTGTTTATTACCGGACAACGAACAGGCCAGGCTTTAACTTCGAGTGATGTACGCGTAGTATTTAATAAATTACCGAAGGGGCTACCAGGCTACTCCGGACATAGCATTAGTTTTAAGTTTGTAGATACCCTTGCCCAGGCTATCGATCCTAACAAATTTGCCTTAACCGATTGGGGTAATCTCCTTCATGGCTTTAATATGGTAAAAGATGCTACCAAAGTAAAATTTGACGTGGCGTATCCTGTTCCTTTAACTGCGTATCCTACAAAATACACCACTACAGATGGCAGGGCTGCACACGTTGTATTCAGATTCGACAGGCAAGCTTTTGGAGCCATCTTACTTCACTGTTTTGTTGCCTTAGATTTCAGGATTTATGAGGAAGGGGATTGGGAGATAATATTCCAGTTTAAGAACGACAAACCAAAATTTGATAACGACTGATGAAACAAACTAAATCCAAACAAAATATATTTCCAATGAAGTATTTTTACAGCATCGTAATTTTATTGATCTTTGGTTTGCATAATCTTGCCTTGGCCCAGCAGCAAATTGCGGTTACGGGTACGGTTTATGATGGTGAATCGCAGAAGAAAGAAACCATGCCAGGTGTAAGCGTTTTAAGCGGGGGCAAGGTTTTAGGCCAAACTGATGGGGATGGACGTTATAGGGTAACTGTAGTATCAAATGCCGAGATAACCTTTAAATATTTAAGTTATGTAACACAAACCATAAAAGTAAATGGCAGAACTACTATTAACATAACTTTACAGGGCGATAACAAAACACTTAAAGAGGTAACGGTTACCGCTGGTTATCAAACCAAAACACGGACTTTATCAACCGGCTCTACTGTAAGTATTTCAGGTAAGGATATCCAGGGGCAGCCTGCCAGTGATGTAATGTCACTTTTACAAGGTAAGGTTGCCGGTCTGAACATTCAAAACAACACCGGAGCACCTGGTTTTAGAGGATCTATTACCTTACGTGGTATTTCAAATATCAATGTTTCTGGCGCAGGAAGTTCGAGTTTTTTAACCCCAACTTCACCGCTTTTTGTAATCGACGGAGTACCTGTTGACGATAATACCAATTATTCTTATGGTTTTCAACAAGCTGGTCCGGGTATATCTCCTATTTCTCAAATCCCACCAGAAGATATTGAAGACATTACTACATTAAAAGATGCTGCTGCAACTGCATTATACGGATCAAGAGGAGCTTATGGGGTTATTTTGGTTACGACTAAACGCGGTAACTCAAAAGTGCCGATTGTGCGTTACAACGGCGCCGCATTTTTTTCAATGGTGCCTCAGTTGCGTACTGTTATAGGAGGTAAAGGGGAGAGACAATTGCGTATCTGGCAAATTCTGCAGAATGATAGTACCTATAACCACGCAGTGGATATGATCAACTCATCGCCAATTTTAGCAGATAGTTTAAATGCTTATTACAATAACTCAACAGATTGGCAATCCTATTTTTACAGGAATACTTTTAACCAAACGCATAACGTAAACATTTCTGGTGGTGATGTGGCTTTTAACTATAAAGTTGCATTAGGTGCATATGATGAAACCGGAATTCAGGAAAATACCGGTGTTTCTAAATACAACCTCAACATGAATATGCAATATAATCCAACACCTAAGTTTAAGTTGTATGGGCAGTTGCAAAATTCAATTCAAAAACAGCAGGTCGGAAGCGGTAATGGTTTGTTAAATAGTGGATTGGCAGCTACAGGTTCAGCATCTACACTATTACCTTCTCCTTCATTATATTCAGCGCAGAGCGGCTTACTTG
The DNA here is from genome assembly GCF_042684385.1 of Pedobacter vanadiisoli. NCBI lineage: Bacteria > Pseudomonadati > Bacteroidota > Sphingobacteriia > Sphingobacteriales > Sphingobacteriaceae > Pedobacter > Pedobacter vanadiisoli. The sequence goes on from NZ_JBHULL010000003.1 coordinate 194,447, forward strand.
CACAACTAAAAACAGATAACGACAATAAATCGCTACAAACATTTGCTACGGTCAACGCCGAATACGAAGTATTTAAAAACTTTAGAATTGCAACCTATTTAAACTATACCAATACTTCCAATACAAGGGATAACTTCTCGCCAGCTGCTTTAAATGGTAACCAGTCTAAATATTATACCTATAATGACCGGGCAACCAAACTCTACAACCGTAACCAGTTTTCTTATGTATATGGTCTAAAAGATGCTGCTGGAGAAGATTCGCATACCTTTAATTTATTTGCATTTACCGAGATTAACTCTAGCTTTTTTAAAGCAGATGCGATTTTGAATGAAAAAGGAGTGAATGACCAGTTAAGAGGACCTTTGACCAATATGACCGATTACCTCACTTCATTGGGTGGAACTATTGATTATACAGATGCCAGAAGTGTCGCTTTTGCAGGCGCGTTTTCTTATAACTATAAGCAAAAATATGTATTAGACCTTAACTATCGTTTGGATGCCAATTCGGCCAATGGCGAAAATGCACGCTATATTGCTAATCCATCTATCGCAGTTAAATGGAACTTTAATAAAGAAAAGTTCATGGAAAACATTAAATGGCTGGATTATGGTGATATCCGTTTAAGTTATGGTTCAAACATCCAGCCTGTTGGAGGTATTTTTGATGCCTACGGAAAATACTTTGGTGGAAACCGTTATAATAATGCCAATTCGGTGATCCTGGATCTGGGGCGTTTGCCTAATTTGGATCTGCAACCTACTAAAGCGACAACCTATAATGCAGGTTTCGATTTTAGTTTGTTTCAGAACCGTTTCTCATTTGTTTTCGATACCTATTACAAACAAAACGATAATATTTTCAGATATAAAGATATCTCTAATACCAATTCATTCGCATCAATTGCCTCAAACGAAATCAGTAACGTAAACTATGGTTGGGAGTTTCAGGCTACCGCCCGTCCTTTGAACCCTAACAGTGCATTTAAATGGACTTTATCTGCAAACCTTGCCATTAATCGTGAGGTACTGGCACAATTGCCTGATGGATTGAGAGATTTAATTTATTACGACACAGGTTTAGGACAGGATATTTATTATCGTTTAGGTACGAACTCCCTGTCTAACTACTTATTCAATACAAAAGGGGTGTACTCAACTAATGCACAGGTTCCTGTTGACCCAAATACAGGTTTGCCTTACCGTGTAGGAGGAAATGGCCGTTTAAATTATTTCAAAGCAGGCGACCCGATTTTTACTGACCTGGATGGAAACTACGTACTTGATGGTAATGACAGGGTAATTGCCGGTAACTCTCAGCCCCAGGTAACGGGTGGTATCACCTCTTATTTACAATGGAAAAACTGGAGTTTAGAGGTTAATACTTCATTTACCCTGATCCGCGACATTATTAACAATCCATTGGCTAACCAATTGCGCAACTATTATTCGCCAAATGGCTCAGGAGCTTTGGTGCCACTGGATCAGCTTAACTATTGGAGTGCTCCAGGTCAAAATGCAACTTATGCCAATCCTTTGGATTTCGTACGGGCTAGGATTATTGATCCTTTCAGGTTAAACCAAACAGCATTCCAGGAAGACGGTTCTTACTTTAAATTGAACTCCATTAAAGTGTATTACCTGTTGAATAAGAAATTCACGAGCAAATTTGGTATGAACAGGGTTAGTATTAATGCAACTGCTGCAAATCTGGGCTTTATTACGCGTTATTCTGGCCCAAACCCCGAGAATGTAACCAGTTTGGGTAGAGATGATTCAGGAGGCTATCCTTCACCAAAACAGTTTACATTAGGTTTAAACGTTGAGTTTTAAAATAAATCAGACAGATGAAAAATACAACATACATAATTCTGTTTGCTGCACTGATTTTTAGTACAGTGGGCTGCAAAAAATTTCTAAACGTAACGCCTATCGAAGCACAGAGTGGCAATAACTTTTGGAAAACACGTGAAGATGTGGAAGGATTTACCAATGGCATCTATTCGCGGCTAAGATCAAAGGTGGCTGGTACACCACAGTTTTTTAATGGTGATGACCGCGCATTTTTCCCTGCATTGGAAGTAAGGGGAAACAGTGTTTCGGTAATTAGCTTGGATAATAGCGGTGCCAACACCTTTAACGCACTTATTTCTAATAACATGAATTACATTGTAGCCAGTAATAACCGCTATGACAAGTTGATGAAGAATATTATGAACTGGAAAGAGTGGTATGATGTAATCGCGGCTTCCAATATCCTGTACCAGGAAGTAGATAAAGTGCCAACATCAAGTTTGTCTGACACCGACAGAAAACGGTATAAAGCTGAGGCCGTGTTTTTACGCAACTTGAGCTATATGTTTATTTGTAAACTATTTGGCGATGCTGTTTATTATACGGAAGCTTATCACAGTACGTCGCTTCCAAGGACTTCGCAAGTAACCGTAATGAATAAATGTATTGCAGATATGAGTGCTGCAAAGGCAGATTTACCTGTTTTTTACAGTGATGTTAACGCAAATGGTTTCAGACCTACAAGGGCCTCTGCTATAGCGTTGTTAATGCATCTGAATATGTGGGCAGCAGCTTGGGATTCAGGAAGTAAAACGAAATACTACGAATCTGTAAAAACACTGGCTACGGAGCTCGATACCTATTCTAACTATAAAATATTGCCCGTTACAGCAGCTAATACGCTCAAAATTTTTAAAGGACGGAGCAGCGAAAGCCTTTTTGGTATTTTGCAGGATTTTAATTACGGTGAAGGATTTTCATTGCCGGCAGGCTTTTCTTATTACTTTTCGCACTATCCTTATCAGGGCAACGTGAATAAAACCGCGAGTTCAATGGCCTACCAGAGCGATTATATTAAAAAGCTTTACCCGGCAAATTCAACTGATGCCAGACTAACTACCTGGTTCGAGAATTATGATTCAGGTTCAGGGACTTTCCAGTTTAAAAAATTCGCAAATATTTATTCTACTGGTTCTGGTAGCTCAATATCGGTAACCAGTGATGATAGCGCCATTATTTTCAGATTACCAGATTGCTATTTATTAACCGCAGAAGCACTTGCTGAACTCGGGGATGAAAGTGGGGCAAGAGATTTCGCCAACAGGGTAACTATAGCTGCAAATGCACCATTGATTATCCAAAGCGGTCAGGATTTAAAGGACGAGATTTATAGAGAGAGGTGCCGTGAGCTTATTGGCGAAGGTCAATATTTCTTTGACCTGGTAAGAACAAAAAGAGTTGTAAATTCAGATTTCACGAAATCACCAATGTCTGTAGCCAATCTGAACGCTGGTGCATGGACATGGCCACTCACCATTACGGCTGCCGAACGCAGTGCAAATCCTAATTTAATCGGTAATAACTTTTGGAATTAATAGATATGATGATGAAGAATTATAAAACGCTCCTGTTTTCAATAATCGGAATATTATCAGTTTTAACCGGCTGTAAAAAATATTATGTTGAAACCGGGGTTCATGATGCACAATATAATGGGAATATTATGCAATACATGCAGGCAAAGAAACCGTTTTTTGATTCAACCTTAACGGTGATCAAACTGGCAGGCCTTGAGGATGTGATCAGCAAAGAGAATATTACTTTCTTTGCCCCACCAAGCGGTTCTATATTTAAATCCATAAAAAGACTGAATATTGAGTTGAGGGTTACAGGTAAAGATACAGTTTCACAGTTATCACAAATCAAACCTGAAGTATGGAGAAATATTCTTTCGCAATACATCTTTAAAGGAGCGAACCGCTTAAAAGATTATCCGCAACGTGATACTTTATCTTACCTGGCCTATCCCGGACAGGGATACACTTCTTATGGAGGCCGGATTATGAACGTTGGTGTTATTTTTAATGATGCGGTAGTTTACAATTCATCCGGAGCTGAAATCTCAAGAGTAGCTTATGCAGGTTATCGCCAATTGTACCTCGCTTATATTCCTGATATGTCCAATCCTCAGGTAGCATTGGTCAATATTCCTGTAGCCACTTCCGATATACAGCCTACAAATGGTGTTTTGCATGTGTTAAATAAGATGAAGCATAATTTTGGTTTCAATACCAATGTTTTTATTGAGCAGGCTATCTCAGCCGGAATTAGTCCGGCAACACCTTAAGTTTATTGTATCATTCATAAATTGAAAAAAATGTTAACAAACATACCATATAAATTTAAGCAGCTATTATTAGGAGCAGTATGCTTAACAATCTTTTTTGTTTCATGCACTAAAGAGCGGGGGCTTACCGAAGACCCATATGCAGGTGGTAAAAAGCCACTCGACCTGAGCTTTGTTTCAAAAACGATTGATCCTGATGTGGTCAATCCAGGTGATGTGGTAACCGTAAAAGTAAGGGGATTGAATAAATATATCAATGACTTTAAAGTTTATGTAAACGAAATTGAAGCAGAGGTAGTTACGGCTTCTACTAACGATACCACGTTGACTTTTAAAGTTCCGGCTAAAGCAAGTACAGGTAGCATGTGGATTACTGCTCAAGGCCAGAGCTTTTTTGGCCCTACAGTTAAAGTTGGGGGTAAGCTCAGCGTGGATGCCGGTTGGAAAGTCATTAACGGGGCTACGAATACAACAGGTGCAAGTACCGTGTTCGATATTGAAGCTTTACCTGGAGGTAACTTTCTGGTTGGCGGTGCCTTTAACGATTTTGAGTTAAAAGGAACCGAAAAACTGCCAATTGGGGGTATTGCACAAATTGCTGGAGATGGAACTTACACCACGAGCGGTTTTTCTTTTGGTAAGGGTGCGGGAGGTGCAGGAAAGCTGGTCTACTCCATTACCAGAATAGCCACCGGATCACAGGCAGGTAAATTTATCATTGGTGGAAGTTTTACCAGTTTTAATTCTACTCGCCCGAACCGCCAAACCTTAAATAATGTAGCCAGGTTAAATAGCAACGGCTCACTGGATAGTCTTATTCTCAGGGATGTAATTAACCCGAAACCGCAGGAAACGTATAAAAACGGCGATACTGTGAGTGCCTTTAATGCAGGGGTAGACGGCATGGTGAGAAAAACCTTCGTATTTAATGAACAGGTTTATCTCGTTGGAAACTTTACCAATTACAAACGGATGTACTTGCCAAATTCCAGCTATGATGAAAAGGTTTACGATTTAACACGCATGCGCCAGATGGTAAGGGTAAATATGGATGGCACCATGGATTCTACTTTCCACTATAATAAATCGACCCGCCAGAGTGCCATTGGCGCCAACGGGGTAATCCTGGATGCCATGATGCAAACCGATGGGAAATTGATCCTGGTAGGTACTTTTACTACATTTAATGGGGTACAAGCCAATCATATCGTCCGTATAAATCTGGATGGCACTGTAGATAATAGCTTTAATGCAGGCTCAGGTGCCAACAGCGATATCCTTTCAATCCGTTATAATGCTACTACCAATAAAATTGTTGTTGGCGGAACATTTACCAGTTTTAATGGCAAAGCTGCTTCAGGTATAAACTTATTAAATGCCGATGGTTCCAATGTAACCACTTTTAACGGACAGACCATAACAGGGGGGATAGCCAGTTTTGTCGGACAGTTGAATAATGGGAAAATAATTGTAAGTGGCTCTTTCAATAAATACGGAGACTACCTCCGCCAGGGTTTTATGGTGTTGGAAGCTAATGGACAGCTGGCAGCTGGCTATAACAATACCGGTGGATTTCAGGGTACAATTTACGATATGGTAGAAACCTCAATATCTACAGGTACGCAGGTAATTTTAGTGGGCGATATCTTACGTTTCAATGGTACTTTACCACACAATCTATTGCGTTTAAATTTTGCGAATTAATCAATATTATTTCAAATATAATAACAGATGAAAAAAGGATTTACATTTATGGCAACCTTAAAATACCTAAGCCTGGCTTTGGTATCTGGGTTATTCCTTGTATCAACCGGCTGTAATAAGGATTTTCAAAATACCTTGCCACAAGGTTTTAAAAATGATACTGCTGGTTTAGGAGCTGGAAAAAAAGTACTTTACATTATTTTAGATGGGGTAACAGGGGCAGCTGTAAGAACACTTGCACCAACCAACTTAACTCAGATTAATGCTAAAGCGACTTATTCTTATGATGGTTTGGCAGATAATAAATATAATGTAATTACTCATGCTTCGGCATGGACAACCATGTTAACGGGTTACGATTACACTAAACATAACGTAACAACCGAAGATTTTGCCGGCTTGAACCTGCAGAATACACCAACAATTTTTACACGAATTAAAAGTTCGCTTAACAATGCCAGAACGGTTTCAATTGCATCAACCAGCGTATTTACTGATAAGCTTGCAGGTGATGCTGTGGTAAAACAAACTGTTTCAGATGATGCAGCAGTAAAAACAGGAGTAATAGCCGAATTAAGTACAAATAATCCTTCAATGATAGTAGCGCAGTTTCACAGTGCAGAAACCGCTGGTGCAGCAAATGGTTATACTGCAAGCACCCCTGCATATGCTGCCGCAATCAATAGCATTGATGGTTACATTGGCGAAATTATGACCGCCTTAAGAGCACGCAAAGGTTATGCTGGTGAGAACTGGCTGGTAATAATTGCTTCTAATAAGGGTGGTGGGGCATCTGGTGGTGCTCCTGGCTCAAATATTTTTAATGATGCTTCCCGCAATGCTTATATTGCCTTTTATAATCCGAGGTTCTCATCGGTTAAAATTACCCAACCTGATCCTGCCAGTTATCCTTTTGTTGGTACAGCACCTCGTTTTGTGGCTACAACGGCTTCTAATGTTACAGCTATCCAAAACAATACTGCCATCGGTAATTTTGGCAGCACAGGCGACTTTACTTTTATGTTTAAGTTTAGAGATGACTACGGACAAGCTAATTACTATCCGATGTTTCTGGCTAAAAGAAATGCGTTTAACTCGGTTTCATCTACCGGATGGGGATTTTTATTTGGTGCTAACTCGGCTCAATTAGATTGGGGCGGTAGCCCTCGTCCTGGCTTTGGTATTGACATCCGTGATGGACGCTGGCATACGGTAGCTTTTACCATTGGCCTGTTAAACGGCACAAGAACCCTCACTTTATATGTTGATGGCTTAACCCGGTATTCAGGATCTATAAATGGAAGAAATATAGATAACAACACCCCACTTAGGTTAGGTGCAGATATCGGAACTGACGGAAATACACAGACCAATCTTTTAATCAGGGATGTAGCCTTGTTTAACGTAGCCATGTCTGCAACGGACGTTGCGGCTATCATGAGAACACAGATTAAAGCTACCACTCCATTTTATAGTAATCTGTTAGGCTTTTGGCCAGGCAATGAAACCAATGGTACAGCGATGTTAGATCAATCAGGCAAAGGAAATAATTTTACTTACAGCAGTAATGTAGCTTTTGCGAACTTTGAAGAAATATCTCCCAATATCTCTCCGGATATCTCCCCGGCCGCTTACCTTTCAGTGCTTAACGGAGTTGATATTCCATTGCTGATTTATAACTGGTTAAATATTGCTGTTTCTCCTCAATGGGGTTTAACAGGCAGGTTATATAATCCAACTGTATCATTACCAACTAACTAACCTTAAATATTGATAAAATGAAATTTAATCAATTAACCAAAATATACGGTCTGTCGTTTTTACTGGCATTAACTGCCTGCAAAAAATATGGCTATGAAATTCCTGATGGTTATCCCGATAATTCGCAGAATGTGGCCGAAGGAACCATCGATACCAATATGAAGGTAATCGATAAATCGATGTATGCAAAAGCAAGGGTATTTCCGGGTTTGGTAGATCAATCGGAGCCAAGAGTAAAGGATGCGCAATTTACCCTCGATCTTAACTTTACCGATCAAACTGCTCAAAACTTAAGAATTTCGGTAGCGCCATCGCCACAATATAGCACGGGTTACTATGCAGCTCCCGGTGAGCTGATTAAAATTGTTGTTCCGGCAGGGGTAGATGGTTTAACCGTACAGATTGGTGCACATACTGATGACCTTGGAGGTAAATCCCCGCTCTTACGCGATCCGGTAATTTACAACAGAAAGCAATTGGTTTCAGGCGTTAATTATATCCGGAATTTGTATGGCGGCCACATTTATATCCTGGCATCTTTCGCTTATCCAAACCCGGTTACATTTACAATAACAGGTGCGGTGGTTTCGCCGGATTTTATTTTAGGGCAAACTACTGATGCAGAGTGGGTGGCAAAGGTTAAAGCTTCGCAAGTACCTTGGTTAGAATTAAGGGCCAAACGTGTTATTTTTACCATTCCGAGAGATAAAGTAATTGCAACCTTTAATTCAAGCGAACCATTTACAAACCCAACAGCGGTATTTACCAGGTGGAATGATGTTTTCGATCTGGATTATAACGCCTGGATGGGCCTGTCTGACAATGCACCTGATGTAAGAGACCGTAGTCCGCAAAGTCAGTGGAGGGGGATATTGGATATCCAACTATCAGCCGGTTATGGGCACTCTGGTTTCCCGTTTGTGGGTTTAAACGACTCATATTGGTTTGCCAGTTTTACGAGTTTAAATTCATTGCTTACCAGTTCGGGGCAGTGGGGTACTTATCATGAATTTGGTCATAACTGTCAACAAGGTAAGGTATGGAGCTGGAGTACGCTCGGCGAAACGACCAACAATCTATTTAGCTTTAAGGTAGCCAACCGGATCGGTGCCAATTATAATATTTTGCACCCGGCAGTTTCAAGCGGTTTTCCGCAAGCCATTACTTATGCCAGTAGTACAGGAGCAAAAAACTTTGATACCGACGCAGCCATGAATGATCCATTTAAACGAATGACACCCTTTGTTCAGATTTTTGAAAAATACGGTTATGACGCTATGACTTATTTATACACAGAAGCCCGTCATGCGCCACGTTTAAATACCAGCGACATTACGATGCATAATTTCGTTTACGAAAAACTTTCTGATTACGCTAAAACCGATCTATCGCCATTTTTTGGTGCATGGGGAATCCTAATTAGCGATGCAGTGGTAGCAAAGGTTAATGCGAAGTATCCGCTTTTAAAAACGCCTTTGTGGACTTATAACCCTTTAAATAAAACAGGTGGTACAGGTACTATTACCTATAATACAACGGTTGTATCAGTAAGTTCAGTGCAATCAGGCGATGGAACAACCGCTGCATTGGTTGATGGTATCGTTTCAGCAGCATCTTATTGGCATTCAAATTATGGCACGGCTACATCAACCAATACTTTAGGCTATCCAATAAATATTGTATTGGGTACAGGCTCTCCGGTTCCGATTCCGGTAAAAGGTGTAACTTTTGCACAACGGCAAAATAATAGTGCAGGCTATGTGAAAGACGTAGAAATTTTTACCAGTACCGATAATGTGAATTTCACCAGTGTAGGTACTACTACCTTGCCACAAAATACTGCTGTATATAATTTTAATTTCCCCGGAGGCGCTGTGAGTACTAAATATATTAAAGTGGTGATTAAAAGCGGAGCAAATGCTACATACGCGAACTTGTCAGAATGTAATTTAATTAAACCTTAAAACGCTTTTATGAAAACGAACAATAAAATATTTAATATAATTCTTGGAGTTTGTGCTATAGGTATATTGGGGTATACCAGTTGCAAAAAGTATGCTAACCCTCCGGCTATATATGAAGAATTAAAACCACTTACTGCCGGTCAGCGTAAAATTTTGGTCATCAGTATTGATGGCGTAACAGGTTCTGAATTGCAAACTATTGCACCAACCAATATTGCAGCGCTGCAGAAGAACGCTAAATATTCATATAATACTTTAAAAACAGCTTCTGATGCAGCAGGATGGGTATCGATGTTAACTGGCACCAGTTTTGTAAAACACCAGATCAGCACTGATAATTTCGAACGTGCGGCAGGTTCAGGTGTTGATGAACATGCTCCTATTGTATCTTACCGTAATGTATTTGATTATATTACACAGTATAAATCAGTAAAAACGGCTTTAGTTACCCCATGGACTAATTTGCGCAATTACATGAAAAATGCAGATTTTGCCCCGGTGGTTTCAACTGATATAGCCGTTAAAGACAGCACGGTGAGCATTTTAAATAGCCAGGCTGGCTTAGGAGTCATATTTGTAAACTTTAGAGAGGTTGAAGCAGCTGGAGCGAATGGAGGATATGTTGCCTCTAATGCTAATTATAAAAATGCAATTGTTAAAGCTGATGAGTATATAGGTAATATTTTAACGGCCTTAAAAGCAAGAAAAAATTATCCGGGTGAAGATTGGTTAGTGATATTAACCAGCAATCATGGAGGTAGCAGCGCTAACCCAACTAATGGTTTTACTTTGGTTTACAATCCTGCATTTAAACCATTTGAATTAAAGAAATCAGGTTTTAACCCGGTACTCTTTAGTACAAATACCTCCAGGGCCGTTACGCCTGATGATAAAGGACTTTACGATGTGGGCGATACCAAAAGTATTACGGTGCAGATGGAAACAAAATTTAACAGTACCAATATAAACTATCCTACATTTTTTAGCAAAAGCACCAATTTAAGCGGTTCCAGCATTACAGGATGGCAATGGGGGCACTATGGCGACTCGTGGTCGGTTACTGTTGGAGGAACATCAAATGGAGGTTCTGGAAAATTACAGGTAAACGCAACCACTGCGCCAGGAACCAACTGGCACACTTTAACCATGAGTATTAATACAACTGTAAATACACAGGGAGCTGCCACTGCCCGAACCCTTAAGTTATATGTTGACGGAAATTTGGAAGCAACCAGTGATATATTATCGCGAAAAAGTTTAACTACGAGTGAATTACTTCGAATCGGCCATAGAACAGGAGATACCGATACACCAACACCATTTTACGGAGCCAACCTGGCATTTTTTAACGTAGCATTAAGCGATGCGGTGATAAAAGCAAACATTGGCCTTAAGGATATAACCCAGCATCCTAATTATGCCAACTTAATAGGATTTTGGCCTATGGATGAAGGAACTGAAGGTACTTTCTTTAATAAGGCACCTGTTGGCTACAATATGTCACTTTCAGGGGTGTACAGCTGGACAAATTTAGGAGCATTGTATCCTCCAGGTACAACACCTGAGCCCATCACATCAAATTTATCTATCCCATCAACAGTGAGCGATGTTTCTGCTTTAGCATTGTATTGGATGAAAATTAATATTCTACCCGACTTTAGTTTCGATGGCAAACCTTACCTTAAAAACTTCGAACTGGAATTTTTAAAATAGTAGTTAGTTTTAGTTAATGAAAGCCTTGCCGCCGGTTTGGTGGCAATGGCTTTTTTCTGTTTATTGATGGTAATAGGTTCCTCCTAATAACGCCTTTTTAATGCCATGTCAAGAACTCATGTTCTTAATTCCTTAATGGTCAAATGTTAAGAACACTGCTCAGCTAATCGTAACATATTTAAAACTCAAACGTTTGCGCTAAAACATTTTTACCATTATCACCCAATCATCAGTAATTTGGGTGTACAAAACCTAATATTATACACACACACAATGAAGAGAAAACTAACCATTTTATTTACATTATTATTTGCTGCAGGACAGTTGATCGCACAGGAACTGCCTTCCGAACTGCAAACACCGGAAGTGGTTTCCCTCAACCGTTTGCCCATGCGCGCATCGGCCTTTGCCTTCGAAAACCAGGAGCTGGCCGCTAAAAGAAACAAAGAAAAATCAGCATACTTTTTATCCCTTAACGGAACATGGAAATTTAACTGGGTAAAAGATCCCCGGAAAAGACCAACAGATTTTTATAAAGTAGATTTCGACGATAAAAACTGGGACAATTTTAAAGTTCCCGCCAACTGGGAAGTAAATGGCTACGGGTTGCCGATTTACGTAAACCAGCCTTACGAGTTTGCCGGCAGGCAATTAACCGGAGCCAAAATGAATCCGCCTTTCGATATACCGGCCGATAATAACCCCGTGGGTTCTTACCGGAAAAAGATCAATATTCCGGCCAGCTGGGATGGGAGGCAGGTATTTATAAGCCTGGGAGCCATTAAGTCGGCATTTTACATCTGGGTAAACGGAAAAAAAGTAGGTTATAGTGAAGATAGTAAGCTTGCTGCCGAATTCGATATCACCAAATATGTTAAGCCAGGCGAAAATACCATAGCACTTCAGGTTTACAGGTGGAGCGACGGCAGTTATTTAGAATGCCAGGATATGTGGCGCATTTCGGGTATCGAACGCGAAGTTTATCTCTACTCAACCCCCAAACTGGATATCCGTGATTTCAAGGTGATCGGCAATCTCGATGTTTCTTATACCAACGGATTATTAAATGTTGATCTCGCTGTCGAAAACTATAAAATAGATCAGCGTACCAATCACAGCCGTCCGGATAGTTTTTATGTCGCGCTCGACCTGGTAGATGCAAAAGGAAACAAGGTCTGGAAAGACGAAACCACACTTCAAAAAGTGTTGGGTAATTATAAAACCAGTCTTTCTTTTAAAACACAGGTTAGCAATGTAAAAACCTGGTCGGCAGAAGTACCTTACCTTTATACCTTATACATTACGTTAAAAGATAAAAACAATAAAATAATGGAAGTCATCCCGCAACGGGTAGGTTTCCGTTCTGTTGAAATAAAGGGGAGCGATTTATTGGTTAACGGCAAACGCGTATTTCTTAAAGGGGTAAACAGGCACGAGCACAATGCTACCCAGGGCCATACCTTAACCCATGCCGATATGGAAAAAGATATGGAAATGATGAAGAGGCTCAACGTAAATGCAGTACGCCACTCTCATTATCCTCCCGACCCTTATTGGATGGAACTTTGTGACGAATACGGTTTATATGTGGTAGACGAAGCCAATATCGAATCGCATGGCCGCTATTACAGTTTAGAAACCACTTTTGCCAACGATAAACAATGGCGTATCCCACATCTCGAGCGCATTACCCGGATGTACGAACGCGATAAAAACCATGCTTCGGTAATTACCTGGTCGTTGGGCAACGAAGCTGGTAATGGTGTTAACTTTTACGAAGCTTATCAATGGCTTAAAGCAAAAGATATCCGTCCGGTACAGTATGAAAGAGCAGAAAACGATTTTAATACCGATATGATTGTTCCGCAATATCCTTCGCCAAACTATTTGCCACGTTATTCAAAACAGGAAAAAGAAACCCGTCCTTTTATTATGAGCGAGTATGCACACATTATGGGTAACAGCTTAGGCAATTTTAAAGAGTATTGGGATGCGATCGAAAACAATCCCAAACTACAGGGAGGCTTTGTGTGGGAGTGGATCGATCAGGCTATCGATACCGTTAAAAACGGCAAACGCATTATGGCTTATGGTGGCGATTTCCCGTTGAGCGGCCCGGTTGATGAGAACTTTAGCGATAACGATTTCTGTGTAAAAGGGGTAGTAACCGCGTACCGCGGCATGACACCAATGGCCGTAGAGCTCAAAAAAGTGCATCAGTACATTAAAACAACCTTTAACGGTACCAATCAGATTAATATAAACAACAGCTATTTCTTTAAAGATATCAGCAATGTGCAATTGAACTGGGAACTGGTTGAAGATGGAAAAATAATTCAAACCGGGGCAGTGAGCAACCTCAATATTGGTCCGCGACAAAGTCAAACATTAACGTTGCCCTTTAAAACCGATTACAATGCCGGGAAAGAATATTTTCTGAATGTACATTACCGCTTAAAAACACCCGAGCCATTTTTGGAAAAAGGTTATGAAATTGCTTACGAGCAGATTGCCCTGGCCGGTGCGCCAAAGGCTAACACTTATATCACAGGGAAAAAAGCCTTAAAAGTGGAGCAAACAGCAGATAAAGCTGTGGTTAAAGGAAGCGATTTTACGATCACTTTCGATTTAACTAAAGGAACGTTAACAAGCTACGTTTCTAAAGGGCAGGAATTATTGGCCTCGGGTCCACAACCTGGCTTTTACAGGGCACCAACCGATAACGATATCGGCGCAGGTTTAAATACCAGGCTAAGAATGTGGCGCAACGTTTATCAGGATAATGATGTGGCCAATATAAAATCTGCAGTAAACAATACTGCCGATGGCTTTATCCTAACCGTTAAATCAACCTTATTAAAAGGCGATGCCGAAACCACACAGGAATTTAATGTACTGGCCGATGGAACCATTAAAGTAAACAACCAGTTTAAAGCGCTAACAGGTAATTACAAAAGCCTGATGCGGATTGGCAACGATCTGCAACTGAAAAATGATTACAGCAACATCCAATGGTATGGTCGCGGACCGGGAGAGAATTACATAGACCGTAAAACCGCTTCGTTGGTCGGAACTTACAGGTCAACTGTAGCCGATCAGTATTTCCCTTATGCGCGTCCGCAGGAAAGTGGCAATAAAACCGATGTGCGCTGGGTAAATTTTACCAATAAATCCGGTAAGGGTCTGCGTTTCGAATTTGCCGGTCAGTTATTAAGTTTTAATGCCCTGCCTTACGCGGTAGAAGATCTCGACCCTGAAGCAGAGAAAAAACAATACCATTCCGGCGAACTGGTAAAACGTAATCAGATTTATGTACATATGGACTTGCAGCAATTAGGGGTACAGGGGATTGACAGCTGGGGTTCAATGCCATTGATCCAGTATCAAATTCCTTTCAAAGATTATCAGTATAGCTATTATATTAAACCGATTAAATAACATAGATAATTTGTCGTCACTAACCTGATTGGGGATCTTAATGCAACATATAAACCTAGCTAAAGCATTAAGATTCCCGCGAAGGCGGGAATGACGAATGTTATTTTTTTAACCAAATTAACATTGCCTAACCAAAACAAAAATGAGATTTATCAAAATATACCTTGCACTGTTGTTATTCACTCAGGCTGCATCAGCACAGGAGACTAAATTAGCCGCAACACCACCTATGGGATGGATGAGCTGGAATATTATGTCAGAAAATCCGAACGAAAAGGATATTAAAGAAATGGCAGATGCCATGGTTAACAGTGGCATGGTAAAAGCAGGTTATCAGTATATTTTTTTAGACGATTGCTGGCAGGGCGGTCGTGATAATAAAAATAACATCATTCCAGACCCTAAGAAATTCCCATCAGGTATTAAGGCATTAGCCGATTATTTGCACAGTAAAGGAATGAAACTGGGTATTTATTCAGATGCCGCCCCATTAACCTGTGGCGGTTACACCGCAAGTTTAAACTTTGAAGATCAGGATGCCAAAACCTTTGCAACGTGGGGGATAGATTACCTCAAATACGATTATTGCAATGCACCGGAGGATGTAGAAACGGCGAAAAAAAGATACGGCAAAATGGCCCAGGCTTTACGAAAATCGGGTAGGGATATGGTGTTGGGGATTTGCGAATGGGGGCCGCGCGAACCCTGGAACTGGGGTGCACAGGTTGGTGGACAAAGCTGGCGAACCACTTACGATATCAGGGATAAATGGTTGGATATTGAAGGTAAGGGAGGCGTTGGCATTTACAACGTGGTTGATAAAATGGCCGGACTGGCCAGTTTCTCAGGCCCCGGTAAATGGAATGATGGCGATATGCTGGTAGCCGGTTTGCACGGAACAAAAGGCCCTTCATCGGCCTTTAAAGGCGTGGGGTGTACCAAAGCTGAATATCAAAGCCAGATGAGTCTATACAGCATGCTCAATTCACCACTGTATGCCAGCTGTGATATCCGTAAAATGGACAATGAAACAAAAACCATTTTTACCAACACTGAAATAATTGCATTAAATCAGGATGCCCTAGGTAAACAGGCCGAAAGAAAAATCAAAACAGATACTTGGGATATTTTTGTACGTCCGTTGGCCAATGGCGATTTTGCCGTTGCAGTGTTGAATAAATCAGCCACGGCACAAAATGCCAAAATAGATTTTGCAGTGCTGGGCTTAGCTGGTAAATACGAAATTAAAGATTTATGGCAACATAAAATAATTGGTAAAAACAACAAATGGGTCGGTGAGATAATTGCCCATGAAACTAAAGTTTTCCGCTTAAAAAAAGTATAAACTTCAAATACTATAAACCAAACACACAAATGAAATCAGTATTATCCCTTGTATTAGTAGCTGCCGGTTTAACCGCCTTCGCTCAGGATGGAGCAAAAGATCCTGCAACAATAATCATCTCCCCGCAACATACACTTTCTAAAAACGATACGGTTTTCAGAAAAGCAATTGCCAAATGGAGCGATCAGGTTTTAAAAAGTACCGATTATAAAAATATTAAAGCACAGCCATCTTCCGATATTTTTCCCGGTGCAGTTAAAACAGGCTTTCAGTTTATAAATAAAACTGTAAGTATCGAACATAAAAAGATGGCCGATAGCCTGGCACCGATTGTATCAACCTTAGGTTATTCCGGCTACGATAATGCCACCATGTATAGCACAGGTTTATATGCCAAGGCAGGCGAATACATTGAAGTTGATGTGCCCAAAAATGCCAACCTAAACGATCTTGAAGTGCAGATCGGCGCGCATAGCGATCGGTTAAATTATTGGGTTGCAGGCAAAGAAGATTGGCGCAGGATGCCTATTGTTGTGAAAAAACAAAAATTAACTACCGGCAAAAATAGGCTAGCGTCTCCTTTTGGCGGCTTAATTTACATAGATATTAAACCCAAGGCCGAAAGTAGAAAAATTGATTTTACGATCAGTCACGCAGTAGCTGCACCACTCTTTATGTTGGGGAAAAGCACAGAGGCCGATTGGGAAAACCAATTGAAGAACAATAAGGCACCATGGGGCGAAATGGCAACCGAAAATGTAATACTGACATTACCCGACAGTGTATTACAGACCATTAAAAAACCAGAAGAGGTATTAAAACTGTGGGATCTGGTTGTACTTGGAGAGTTGGATCTTGCCAATATGCCCGCTCCATTTTACAGGGCACAACGCATGGTGCCTGATGAGCATATAGGTGGGGGATACATGCACAGTGGTTACCCGATCATGATTCACCATTCGCCTTCAAAACACATGCTTTCTAATGAAATTATGGCCAACCCTGAGTTGTTGATGAAACCAAGCAAAGGCGGTGCAAACTGGGGCTTTTTTCACGAAATAGGGCATAACATGCAAAACCTGAACTGGGTTTTTGGTGGTACAACTGAAGTAAGCAACAATTTCTTCTCCCTGTACATGTTCGATCGGTTGATGGGCGGAAGGGATGATTCGCACACGGGTGTATCAAGTGCCAACACGCAGAAAATGATGAAAAAATACTTTGCAGAGGGCGCTGATTACGAAAAGTGGAAAAAAGATCCGTTTTTAGGGCTGATCATGTTTCGCCAGATGCAGGAAGGATTTGGATGGGAGAGCTTTAAGGCCTTTTTTAAAGAGTATCAGAAAATTGGCCCTTCCATTGGTCAGCTTAACGACCAGCAAAAACGCGATTTATGGGTAAAAACCTATTCTAATGTAGTAAAGCGTAACCTTGCTCCGTTTTTTATTACCTGGGGTGTGGGGATTAGCGAACAAGCGCAAAAGGAGCTGGCAGGTTTGCCTGCATGGAAACCATATAATTTTCCACCCGTTAATTAAACCTCATTCTTAAATTAACTCAAATCAAAGATGGATAAGACCTGTGAGGTTTTAATGTGTGCGTTACTCAAAAACCTCTCAGGTCTTATTTTTGTAGCGTTTTTATTTTGATTCCCGTTTTAGTTTAAATTAAACAAACAATGAAACGGACCCTATTAATTTTAACTTCAATAGTACTGATTATGAGTTTGATGCTGGCTTGTAAAGACCGCAATGAGACGATGCAAAATGCAGATCAGGCCGAACTCGAAAATCTTTATCAGGAAATTGAAAAATTAGCGAAACAATTCACCTGCGAAAATGCCGGTGAATGGAAATATACTGCCATTGGATCTAAAGCTTGTGGAGGTGCCTCTGGCTACATTGCCTACTCCATTAAAATTGATGAAAGCAGTTTTCTGAAAAAGGTAGAGCAGTATACTAAACTGCAGGCCGATTTTAATAAAAAATATGGGGTATTTTCTGATTGTGCATTGGTGATACAGCCAAAAGGTGTTACCTGCGATAACGGAAAGCCAAAATTTACCTATTAACCAGTGGTAGCAGGTGTTCCCATCTAGCAATAGTTAAGCTTTTAGAGTCAGATGAAAACACTTGATTATAAATGTTCACAGGCTTTTTTATCCATTCGTGTCTCGCTTGTCAGGGAAACCTGCCGGTATTTATTTTAACCGGCAATGCACCTAAACGATTTAATGCCGCAGGGCATAAAAATAGATTTATCGTTTTTTTTAGGGGCGTTGTAGCGTTTTTAACCAAATACCCGTTTTAAGATAAATTAACCAAATAAATTAAACGCATGCTCTATATATTAACCTCCATTGTACTGATTGTAAGTTTGACCTGGGGCCATAAAGATGGCGATGAACCTATGCAGAACGAAGATTGAATTGAAGTCGACCATCAACCAATTGAACTTTATTTAATATGTTCCTTAATAAACCCCTGGGGATTATAAAATCTGTCGTTTAGTTGCGTATTGTTAAAGGTTAACCAACTTGCACAGCCATAATCATCAAATTTCTTTCTGATTTCCAAATGAAGGTGATGGTAATCGCCGCCATACTTTTTGCTTTCCTGCGGCGTAAATAACCTGGCCAGCTTAGTATTCTGATCCACCACCTGACCATTGCTAACATAAACTTCTTTCAGGTGTTTGTAAGAGGTAAACATAATTTGGCCGTTTGGTAATTTATGTTTCACCACTACCGTTCTTTGGTTTTCACCTAAATGAACAGAACAAACTACTCCATTCGCCATGGCATAAACAGCAACCAGTTTTGCCTTGGGTAAAGCAGGGTTAATGTCGATAGCCGTATGAATATGCCCTTTAACATAACTATCACGGTGATCGCCAAAAATGCTGATAATTTTGATATTGTTGATCTTTTTACGGTTGGCCACATCAAACGGAAGATGCCATTGATCGGCAGCTTTCGTAGGAGTAACATCCGTATAATAGGGTTTCCAGCGGTCGCGGTCTTTTTCAATGGTAGGTGTTTCAAATAAAAGTGCCGATAAAAAGATAAATAATATTGATTTCATGCTTTGGGTAATTTATAAAGCAAGATAACATTATTTAAAGAAATTAACTATTTTTATAGTTTAAAATAATAAAGTCGTCATTTCCTCTGGCTTCGATAGAAAATTCGTCATTGCGAGAAGGTACGACTAAGCAATCTTTCCTGTTCGCGATTATTGCAAAAAAGATTGCTTAGTCGGCTGAAAAAGCCTTCTAGCAATGACGGTAATAATGCTAATTTAACTACGCCAAAACATCTTCTTTCAGCGCCTCCGCAGCAGGGTTAACCAAAGTGCCTATTAGTTCCGGAACCGGAACATCAGTACTCTCGCTGTAGCCATGGGTTAATAACCTTACCCTGTTAATGCAAACGCGAATAAATTCAGGCACAAAAAGGTCGAATTTTTCGAATTTTGAAGCTAATTCCGGATTTTCCTGCTGGAATTCCAGAATTACATCGGCAACCTGGCGCCAGAATTGTTTTTCGTCCATTCCGACATAACTATGGAAAATATTGCCCAGGTACCTGAAAACTGCATCGAATATGCCCGAGAGGATAAATAACGGTGCCAGCTCATCGTTAATTTCCCTTAAAACATTAACAAGATCATCAGGCAGTTTGGCTTTGGATTCCTCTGTCAGAACAATTTCTTCAACAAAATCTTTAATAATAATCCGCTGCGGAACACCATTTTTCATTACCAGAATCGTGTTTTCACCATGCGGGCTAAAGAAAAAGGCATGTTTATAGAAAATCCTAAGTACGGGTTTCAGGTAAGCAGATAAGTAAGCATTTAACCAACTTCCGGCATCTAAGCCTGATTTTTCGATCAGCGCCTGCACCATGCTTTTACCGTTATCATCTACATAAAGCAGGCTAGCCATGGTCATGATATTCTCGCCTTCCAACAGGTAATTCTCTGCACTTTCGCGCCAGATGGCCCCTAAAAATTCCTGGTACTGATAAGGAGATCCCGGAATTTCACTGTATTGAGGATGCGTGTAAGCCACAGTTGCTACCTCACCTAAAAGTACTACCCGGGTTTGTTTCAGGTATTCATCGCCCTGAAGCATATCTTTTGCCCATTGTGTAACTTTTGGTGCAATGGCGAGTTTTTTGGGTGATAATCCCCTGAAAATCGAGGTATTTAAGATAGAGATTGCCGTTTTTACATAATGTTTTTTAGGTGCACTTACATTAAAAAAAGTACGGATACTGTTTTGGCACATGTATTCGTCGTTTCCAATACCCAGCGGTACAATCAATTGATGTGCAAGATCATGCGCCAGTTGCAATACAATTTTATTGTTCCACTGCCATTCATGAACGGGAATAAAGAAATAATCTTCAGGGTTTAATTCCTGGTGCATCAAAACCTGGTTAAAATCGTGAACCTGTTTTAAACCCAGTTCCTCGTTATAGAAAGAGAATGTAGAAATGCTTTCGATACTTTTAAATTGGGCCCTTGATTTATGCACCGCCAGCCAGGCCAATTGTGTTTTTTGTGCAGCTTCGGGTGCATATTTACCCTGATCGCTATGGTTAAAACCAATGCGCCCCTTGTTAATGGTTGCCCATGGGTGACCATCCATCTGATGTTCAATGGTCTGGTAATCTGCACCTGCCAGTTCATCAGCTGTTAACCTGCCTTTTTCGTGTATATAGGCATCAGCGTACAATGTATTTAAGGTTTCTTCGATAAAATGGGCGAGGGTAAAGGGTTTAATACCAAACGTTTGCTGCAACTCGGTATAAAAGGCTGGGGCATTGTTTACCGTTACTCTTTCACCGTTAACAAATTTTTTAATACTCTGTTTATCAATATGCAGGTAATCCAAAGCACGTTGCCGGCCTGAAAAAGTATAATAAATAGCTTCAGTATCGGTCGCTAAACGGAAATCCTGAACGCCATCTTCATTGGTATGAACAAGTGTAGGTTCTGCGAGTTTTTCGTGCATCAGTTCTACGATCGATTTTGCAATGTAGTTTAGGTTTACCTTATCCCAAACTTCTTTTTTTAAAGGTTTTATCTGATTGAAATTGTTGTAACTCATGGTATTAAATTTTTCGTTTAAATATAGATTTGTCATCCTGAGCTTGTCTAAGGACTAACCCAAGCTTTAAGGCGTTTCGACAGGCTCAACGTGACAGTCGCTGACAAAATTCTCAGCCTGTTGAAGAACATCTTCCTCACCATTTACACTAAACTGTTGAAAAGCAATCCGTTTTTCTACCGGATAGATTTCGAAACCTAAAATGGCATTGATAATGGATGCATTGCGGTAAGCGCCCATTCCCAGGTCAGGTGTCACAAATCCATGCGTATGCAGCTCGGCGTTCTGAACAAAGATCTCGTTCCCGTTGATGTCTATGGCATAATTGCGCTGTACCTGAAAAAGTCCATCGGTATTTCGTGCAATACGATCACCAAGAGCTGCTAAAAAGCCTGGCTCGTGATATTGGTAACCAGTGGCCAATACCACTGCCCCGGTATTAACCGCAAACTCTTTTTCACTCTCGGTATGATAAAAATCGAGCTGATAACTGCCGTCGTTAGTAATGCTTATGTTGTTCAACTGGCAGTTCGGCATCAATTCGGCATTGATTTTTTTGCCGTCAACACTCAATTCGTAAAGTTTATCGAAAATCTGGTTGATCAGCTCGAAATTGATCCCCTTAAATAAAGAATTCTGTTTGCTTAATAGCTGTTTCCGTTTGGTATCGCTTAAATTATAAAAATGATCTACATATTCCGGCGAGGTCAACTCAAGGGTTAATTTCGAATATTCCATCGGAAAGAACCTGTCTGGCCGTGTAAACCATTTCAATTTTAAGCCGTTTTCTGTTTCAGGCAGCAGGTCGTAGAAAATTTCTGCCGCACTTTGTCCCGAACCAATAATGCTAACTGTTTTTTGCTCCAGTAAAGTTTGTTTAAACTTTAAATACTCCGAAGAATGTATGACATGCTGATGCAGGGATGGGTTAACAAAGGCAGGTACTTTTGGCACAGTGCCGGTACCAAGGACTAATTTTTTAGCGTAAATAGTTTCTGTAGCGCCGGTATTCTGATCGGTCTTTTCTACCTGATAAATGCCGTTATTATAAGTTACGCTACTCACTTTTTGCCCGAAATGGCAGTTTTTTAGATGGGAGATAACCCATTTACAATAAGCATTATACTCTTTACGCAGGACGAAAAAATTTTCCCTGATGTAGAATTTATAGATCCGGTCGGTCTGTTTCAGGTAATTTAAAAAGCTATACGGACTGGTTGGATCAGCCAGGGTAACGAGATCGGCCATAAAGGGGACCTGCAACGTGGCATCATTCAGCATCATACCCGGATGCCAGTTAAATTCGCTTGCCTGATCCAGAAATAATGTGGATAAACTTTCTATCGGTGCACACAAAGCAGCCAGGCCCAAATTAAACGGGCCTATGCCAATGCCTATAATGTCGTATGTTTTCTGTTCCTTCATCTTAAATTTCCTCCGCTTCAAACTGTCCTAATTTCATCATGGCGTAGGCTTTCGCTTCAGGAAATTTCTCCCAATACCAATCGCGGTAGCAGAAAGTCAGGTTCGCCATTTTATGGGGCATCTGGATTACTTTTTCCAATTTGAATCCCAACCTGGTAACAAAAATGTGCATTGCCCGGCTTTCAACAGCTGCTTCACCGATACATTTGCCTACTTCTGGCTGTTCGAAAATGAAATCCATTAAGGCCTGTCCGGTTTCAAAACTAAATTTTTTGTCCTTATCGGTAGGGGCAATCAATAAATGCGCACCATAATCGGTCATTAGGGCTTCATAACAGGCACCAACACCGTCGCGCATAGGCCAGTATGGTTCTATCGTGAAGGTAGGCTCGCCATTTATTTCGCCAATAAAGCTGTGCGAAGCATCATTTGGCAATAAGGTTCTGTAAAATAATTCAAGGTCTTTAATCGGGCCATCCATTTTCCAGATTGGTTTGGCATGTTCCTGGTTAAACCAATCGTGTACCATTTCCAGGTCGTTGTCGATATTGAACGGACGGATAGTTATGGTCACATTTTCCTTCGGAAAAAACCTGTTGTACAGTACATCCATGGTTTTTGGCTTGATCAGGTTTTCGGAAAAGAAAAATTTGGCCAATGGGTTAGGGAATCCGCGGTAAATAGCCGGATTATCAATCGGTGCACTCGCTTCGTCGATATTGCAAAGATTGGTCAATAAATTGCCTTTTACTTCCCAGCTGCGGCGGTTGATGATATAATCTACCAAACCAGTGGTATCGCTGTTCTCAAATTGTTTAAATTCGAGGTAAACCAGGTCAAGCAGGGTTTTTTCATCTGCCAAACCATTGCTGGCAATGGCATTAACTACGCCTAAAATGTTATTAATGAGCAGGTAATAGGTGAGTTTAGGAATAATGTATTCATTCGGGACAATCGATCCGCTTTCGTCAGCAATACCCGGATAAACGGCTTTTAAGGTCTCGGCTTTGGCATCGCTGAAGAAATAACCCTGGTTGTCTCTGAAATATAATTTAGCCGGATAAAATTCCTTATCCAGCTCCAGCATCACATTTTGCTGATGAAACTCGAAAGCCATTCCAAAATGGTTGTAAAGGCCAACAATTGGTGCCACGCAAAGGTGAAGGTATTGTTTAAACCAGTTTACAGCAGTGTATGCAACCGTTTTATTTTTACTGATCGATGCTTCTTCAATGATGTACGCAATTCTGGGTTTCTGCCCTAATAAGCCATCCTGGCAGAGCGCTGCCAATAAACTTACATTTTTCCCGGCGTCTTCTCCTTTGAAAGGATTGTGCCTGACGCTGACGTTAAAGCCATCAATCGTTTCACCCTGGTAATTCACGGTAATAAATGCAGGATCAGTAATAAATTCAATCTCGGGGAATTCTGCCTTAGCGGCTTTCCCATACTCCGTTTTTAAAAGCTTACTCACATCATAACCACGGTAAAGTTCCCTTACCAGGTTAACCCTTTCCGAGTTGGTTATTTTTACATGCAAAGAGAACTTTAGCATCCAATCGCTTGTGGCGTTGTAAACTGTTCTTACTGATGATGTTGGCGTGTAATAATCTCCAAAACAACCAAGATAGATTAACAGTTTTTCTTCCTTCATGGCCTGTACCGTTGGTAACGTTAGCAGGTGGTGAGCTTCCCAGGGGTGCATCGGCACCACTTTATGATTTGGATGCTGATCCAATAAGGCAATAAGCTCCTTATCCCCACTTTCCAGCAGCTCAATCCTGAAAAGATCGGTAATGTCAAAGCCTTCTGCATTTTTCTCATTAATGTTATCTGCAGCAATTAAAAAATAAGCCAGCTGAAATTGCCCCTTTGTTTCCGGAGAAAATTTGAAAAGTTCTTCTTTATCGTTAAAACCCGACCGGCCCTTTGGCAGGGGGTGGGCGTTATGGCCTAAAAACAGCGATTGCTCAGCATCTATAAAGCTCATTTTGGCAAAATTTACCGGTTTGCCATTCTGTTTAAAATAGTTCAGGAACAACTCCAGGTTTTCTACACTATTGGTTAAGCGTTCGTTAACAAGGGCAGCACTGGCATTTGGGAATTCTTCCGCACTGAACTGGATAGCCAGTTCCATAAACCTGAAAATGCTGATCGGGTTG
Source organism: Pedobacter vanadiisoli (assembly GCF_042684385.1). Lineage (NCBI taxonomy): Bacteria > Pseudomonadati > Bacteroidota > Sphingobacteriia > Sphingobacteriales > Sphingobacteriaceae > Pedobacter > Pedobacter vanadiisoli. Next base: position 219,217 of record NZ_JBHULL010000003.1, read on the forward strand.
ATCGCATCTGTAGCTATGTTGCGTTCGATTACCGGAAAATTAAATACATGACGCCCGCTGTCTGCATAAAATTTTAAAGGTGCATATACTTCCGAACCAATGGAACTGAAATCGAACCTGATGTGCAACCGGTCGGTCCTGTTAACCAGGTAAGCGGCAAGGGGAGCATCGTATTTTGGAATACCAGCGTAACGGCTCCAGTTGTTAAATTCCCGGCAATAACTGTTTAGAAGGGCATTAAAGTTAGTTTCTTCTGAAATCTGCTGAAGCGAGGTTGAGTCTAACGTATTCATTTCCGTGTTTTTTAATGATTTTAATAATGTTTTCAATATCGCTAAGTGTAGTTAGCGGATTAAGTAGGGTAAACTTGAGGTAGAATTGCTGGTTGATCTTGGTCCCTGCAACAAGGGCTTTCCCTTCGTTAAACATGGCCTTTTTAATGTATTGGTTCATGGCGCAGACATTTGTAGCCACGATTTTCGGACGGTAACGGAAAACCAAAGCACTGATATCCGATTCGTTCATCAGTTCAAAATCACTGTCGGCCTGTAAACGCTCTGCAATTTGAGCGGCGGTTTCGATAATGGTGTTGAAATACCCACCTAGTTTATCCCTGCCCATCATCCTGAGCGTAAACCAGAGTTTCAATGCATCGAACCTACGGGTGGTTTGTATCGATTTGTTCACCTGGTTTGGTAAGCCATCATCGTCGTGGTCTTTTGGATTCAGGTAATCGGCGTGATGGGTAATCAGGTTGAAATATTTTTTATCGTTTACCAGAAAACCACTGCTGCTTACCGGCTGGAAGAACGATTTATGGTAATCAACCGTAACCGAATGGGCCAGTTCTATGCCATTGAGCAAGCTACGGTATTTGTCGGTTAATAATAATCCACAACCATAAGCGGCATCGATATGGAACCAGGTATTGTATTTTTTACTGATTGCAGCCAGTTCTTTCAACGGATCTACATTCCCGAAATCAGTAGTACCTGCGGTGCCCACCACGGCAATCGGAATGTTGCCCTGGGCAATTTCGCGTTTAATGGCGTCTTCCAATAAAACCATATTCATTCTGAAACTGCGGTCGGTTTTAATTTTGATGACTGATTTTTCGCCCAGTCCCAACAGCGAAGCATTTTTCTGGATACTGAAATGCGCTTTCTCCGAAACAAAAATCCTGAATTTTGAAGCTTCGGTTGGTAAGCCGTTCAGTTTGATGTTGTGGTTTAAAACAGTAGCGGCATAATGATCACGCGCCAATAAAAGTCCCATTAAATTGCTTTGGGTACCACCACTGGTAAATATCCCATCAGCTTTTTTGCTGTACCCGATCTGATCGCAGGTCCATTCAATCAGTTTTTGTTCAATCAACGTTCCGCCGGCGCTTTGATCCCAGGTATCAATAGATGAATTGATCGACGAAATCATGACCTCAGCCGCAACGGCCGGAATCACTATCGGGCAATTTAAATGCGCAATGTAGGCAGGGTGGTGGAAAGCAACAGCGTGGTTGGTGTAAAGTTGTTCTACTTCTTTCAGCAACGAATCATAGTTATCGTGCGTTTTTTCAAATTCAACTGCATCGAACAGGGGCCTTAGCTGAGCTGGTGTTACCCCGCTGAAGGGCTTTTGGTTGTGGTTCAGGAATTTTTTTACCGCCAGGCTAACCTTACCAATGGCGTGGAGGTATTCTTCCTGGTTTTGGTGATGAAAGATTTCCTTCGTCGGACTTTCCGTGAGGAAATCTATAAGCTCATGTTTTTCGAGATCTGATGCAAACATTTTTTTAATTTTTCAAATTTTTAGGTTTAAAAGGCAATAAACGACCAGCTGCAAAGCCGGTATTGTATGAATAATTAGTTAGCCTGATGCTTTGAACTTAGTAACCGTTTTCAGCAAAATATTTCAGTTGCTAAGGTATGTCTTTATTTAGATTGATTAAAAATAATATTTAAAATATTTTTTAATTAATTGATAATTAATTTATTATGTGTTATTTAAGGTCTGTTTAAGAGTGGTATTCAATAAAAAATTAATATAATTTATTTGGATTTAATCTAAATTAATGATTGATTTGCGCAAAAAAATAATTATTAATGAAGAATCTATACTTGATTGTAATCCTGATCTGTGGGTTTATTCTTACAGGCAGAGCACAGACCATAAACGGTAAAGTGCTGGGAGAAACGGCTCCGCTAGCCGGGGCCAATGTTAAAGTGGAAGGAAAGGGCTCTTCTGCTACAACAAATGCAGATGGTACTTTCGAACTAAAATTAACTGAAGGCGCTTACGTTTTACAGGTAAGCTATGTAGGTTATACCACCGTGCTGCAAAAAGTTAGTTTGGTTAAAAACCAATCGGTAAGCCTGACAATTAATCTGAGTCCAACCGCTAATATGCAGGAAGTCGTAGTGGTTTCATCGCGTAAGCCAACCAAAATCAGCGAGATACCGGGTACGGTTTGGGTGGTAGATGGAGCAAAAATCCAGGAACAGGCACGCGCGGGTATTCCTTTAAAACAAACCTTAGCCCAATTGATCCCAAGTTTGGATGCTGGTCCGGAAGGGCGTACCAATTACGGACAGAACCAGCGTGGCAGGGATGCATTGGTGATGATTGATGGGGTATCGTTAAACAGTACGCGGGGTGTAAGCCGTCAGTTCGAATCTATCGATCCTTTCAACATCGAGCGTATTGAAGTTTTATCTGGTGCAAGCGCTGTTTATGGCGGTGGCGCAACAGGTGGTATCATCAACATCATCACCAAAAAAGGGCAAGACAGCCAGCCTAGCTTTACCACACAGGTTGGCGTTCGCAGCGGATTGAAAGAAAAAAGCGATCACGATGTACGTGTAGCACAGGCCATTTCTGGTGGAAGTAAAGATTGGAACGGGCGTATCGGTATAGCTTTCCAAAAAAACAATGCTGCTTATGGTGCTGATGGAAAGCAGATTTTTACTGATATTACGCAAACCGATTTGCAGTATAACCAATCGTTCGATTTTTTTGGAAGCACCGAATTTAAGTTAAGCGATTACCAGAAATTATCAGTGAATGCCCAATATTACAATTCTGGTTACCGTGGTAATACCGACTTGTTTTTAGGTGCCAACTATGCGGGTCTGCTGTCTAACCCGGCCTTATTGGAAATGAGAAATGGTTACTCTTCTGATGTTGATCCAAAAACGAGCAGGGCGAACATCAATGCCAACTATCAGGCAAGTGAGATTTTAGGCGGACAAACGCTTTATGTGCAGGCAGCTGCCAGAAGTGAGCAGTTTAGCTTTCACCCGTTTCCGGGACAGGCTGCAATACCACAGCGGCTTTACAGCGGTTCATCTATCCAAAATACGAACTACAGTGCTTTAAAACTGGTTTTGAACAAAGACTGGAACAGGATTAACCTAACTTATGGTGTTGATGCTGATAACGAAAACTTTAATGCGCAGCAGGCCTTATTCGACAGGGCAAAAGCCTTTGCATCAGGTGGTTTAAACAACAATACAATAGCTACAATTGCCCGTTATCCTAATTTCAGGGTAAATGGCTTATCGGGCTTTTTACAGGCACAGGTTAAAGTAACGGATTTTTTGAGTCTATCAGGAGGGGTGCGCCAGCAACGTATGTTTGTTAAAGTGGGCGATTTTGTGGGTACTACAGCTTCAGTGCCTTTGGCTTACGGTGTAGGTACAACAGCTTCGCCCATTGCTGGTGGTAAAAACCATTATGATGTTAATCTGTTAAACGGTGGTTTGGTGATTAAAATCAATGCACCACAACAGGTTTGGGTTAACTTTTCGCAAGGATTTAACTTAGCTGATCCGGCTAAATATTACGGACAGGGTACTTATACTTTGGCCGGTACCAACTGGAACCTGGGCAACTCGATCAATGTAGCCAGCTCTCCTTTAACCGGTATTAAAACAGAACAGTACGAAGCCGGTTACCGTTACCGTACTGGCGTATTTAATGCACAGGTAGCTGGTTTCTATGCCTTATCAGATAAAAATGTAAAAACCAACAGTACTTTCAATATTGAAGTTTTTGACGAAAAAGTTAGAAATATCGGTGTTGAAGGCTCGTTATCATTGAACCTGAAAAACGGTTTTGAGGCCGGAGCAAACGGTTTATACATTAAAACACAGAAACAGAATACTGATGGTACCTGGGCTTTACAGGATGTAACTGTGGCCAGTCCGTCTAAGTTGGCAGGTTATTTAGGCTATAATGGTAAAGTATTTGGGTTAAAAGCACAAATTTTCCATTCGTTCGATTCAAAAGATAATATTGGAACGGGCAGGGAATTAAAAGGATATACAACAGTTGATTTATTGGGATCGGTTAAAATATTCACCGGAAGTTTATCAATCGGTGTACAAAACCTGTTGAACAAAAACTACCAGACCATTTGGAGCCAGCGTTCACAGTATTTATATTCATCTTTAGCCAGGCCAGAAACGTTTTACTATGCAGGCCGCGGCCGTACGTATAATTTAACCTATACGCTTAATTACTAGCGGTTCGTCATTCCCAACTTGATTGGGAATCGTAATGCCATAGCTGGACTTGTTGCTTGCATTAAGATTCCCGCCTGCGCGGGAATGACGGTCGCGTAACCAAAAATGCCCCAATTTGGGGCATTTGTTGTTATTTCCGTTTCAATTCAATCACCGTAATCTCCGGCCAGATACCGATCCGGCCAGAAAAACCAAGGAAACCAAAACCACGGTTCACATTTAAATACCGGCCGTTTTCGGTTTTAATACCTGCCCAGTGTTTATAACGGTATTTTACCGGGCTCCATTTAATGCCAAAAGCTTCGATACCGAATTGCATACCATGTGTATGCCCAGCAAGGGATAGCTGGATTTTAGAAGGATAATTTTTTACCTGCGCATCCCAATGCGATGGATCGTGAGATAAAAGAATTTTAAAATCGTTCACATCTGTATTTTGAAGCGCTTTGTTCAAATCGCCGCGCTCGCCAAAACCGATTCCCCAGTTTTCTATCCCGGCAAGGATAATTTTTTCGCCGTTTTTATGCAGTTCTACGTGTTCATCAAGTAAAAGTTTAAAACCCAGTTCTTTGTAGTAAGCTTTTAACTGGTCTAAATTCCGGATTTTATCTTCTTCCGTTGGCCACTTGATATAATCACCATAATCGTGGTTACCTAACACCGAAAACTGTCCGAAAGGGGCTTTAATCTGTGAGAAATGACCAATATAAGGCACGATTTCTGAAGCGGCATTATTTACGAGATCTCCGGTGAAAACAAACAGGTCGCTTTTTTGGTCGTTAATCATGTCGATGCCTTTTTGTACCGCCTTGGGGTTGGTGAAACTGCCGGCATGTACATCAGAAATCTGGGTGAGGGTAAAACCGTCAAAAGCCGCAGGTAGGTCATCAAAGTATAAGGTATGTTTAATTACGCGGTAGGCATATTTTCCCTGGGTAATGCCATAGGCAAACAAGGCTATGGTTAAACAGAACATAACAAAGGCAAAATCGACCCAGGAATTGCTGCGGCCTGTTATGTGGAAGCCGCCAGGTTCAAAATTAGTGGCCAGCGCAATCAATATTCTATAAATATCGCCAAGAAGCAGAAAAAAGGCAAAAACAACTTCGGCAACGAAAACAATCAAAAAAGCATGACTAACGATCTGGAAAAACCGGTTAACTCCCTGAATGCGCATTTGCTGGATCGCGAATAGCAATGAGAAAGTTAAACTGACTATAAAAACCCAGAAGATAGGACTAAGCAAACCGGATTGATTGATGGTGCCCAGGCCCGATAATACATAGGCATTTAAGGCAAAAAATATAATTGCGACTACCAGGAGCGGCAATAGATTGAGTTTTCTTCTCATGGTTAAGAATCTGTAATCAGAATATATGGTAAAAATAAAATTTAAACGCTGATAATGACCTACTGTTACAGTGTACGATTATTTTTACGCTGGTTTGATTAAAGCAATTAACGTTATTATGCGTTATATTTACGAATATGATAGTATGTTGAATTAAAATCAACTTCCTGTTGCATATTTTATAATTTACTTTCTTTTATTAGCTTTGTGCAAATATGCTGTCCAAAAAAACAAAATATGCCATTAAAGCGCTTGTTGCGCTTGGTAAAAATTTAGATAAACCACCAATGCAGATTTCGAAAATCGCAGAGGAGGAGCATATCCCAAAAAAATTCCTCGAGCAAATTCTGCTTGATCTCCGCAATGCCGGCTTTTTGTACAGTAAAAAGGGTGCTGGAGGCGGCTACAGCTTAAACAAAAAACCTGAAGAGATTTTGTTGGTACATGTAATGCGTGTAACCGATGGACCCATTGCCATGGTGCCATGTGCAAGTTTAAACTTTTACCACAAATGTGATGAATGTGTAGACGAAAAAACATGTGGTATCAGAAGTGCTTTTATTGATGTTAGGGATGCTACGCTTAAGGTTTTAACCGAAACGAGTATCGCAGATGTCATCGGCCGTGAAGATAACCTGAAAATCGGTATCGTTAATTTATAATATTTATTTTATAGATAACGCTTGCGCTCGTTTCCAAACGAGTGCACCAAATACCTATACGATTCTAGCGTTTGTAAACGATAAATTATCAATGCTCGTTAGAAATGTGGGTTAGCGCCATATTTTATCGCCACTGATGTACTATTAACTGCATTAAAATGTAGGCTTCATGAATCTTCTTTACAAAATCAGTTGGCAGTCATCAGCTTTCAGTTTCAATTTGCAATTTTCAGTTGCCAGTTTAATCATATTTGATTCAGTAGTTTAATTTGTAGATTTTCCAACTGCGTTGCACTCCGCTCAAAATGACGACCTTATGAGGTTTTGACAAGATATCGTAAAATTTTTTACAATAAATTACGACTATTCCTATATACTTTATATATTTGGCAAATGAACTTCAATTTTATACATAACCAATTAACCGTTAAGCAAATGATTTACTGTTGTTGTAAAACACATTAACAGGAGCCTACAGATAATTTTATGTATAAAATATGGAATGCTTCTCGGTAAAGGGAAGCATTTTTTGAATAAAGCTAACAACACATATGCAAAGTTTCAGAACAGAACTCGAAAATCCGATTGTCGAGCAGGACATCATCGATTTAGAGAATAAGATTAAAGCTTTCAGAGATGGAACCATCCACGACGAAAAGTTTAGGAGCCTTCGTTTGGCCCGAGGTGTTTATGGACAGAGACAACCAGGTGTACAAATGGTGCGTATTAAACTACCTTTTGGTAAGGTAACTTTTAAGCAGTTATTGCGTATTGCCGATATTGCCGATGAGTACGGAAGTGGCAATCTGCACTTAACAACCCGTCAGGATATCCAGATCCATTATGTGAGTTTAGACCGTACACCGGAGCTTTGGGCAAAACTGGAACAGGATGATATTACCCTTCGCGAAGCCTGTGGAAACACGGTACGTAATGTAACCGCTTCTCCAAATTCAGGCATCGATGCAGAAGAGCCTTTTGATGTTTCTCCTTATGCACAAGCGGTATTTGCCTACTTTTTGCGTAATCCGATCTGCCAGGAAATGGGTCGAAAAATTAAAATTTCATTTTCTTCGAGCGATAGGGATACTGCATTCAGCTATATCCACGATTTAGGTTTTATTCCTAAAATTAATGAAAATGGCGAACGCGGATTTAAAGTATTATTTGCCGGTGGTTTAGGCGCACAGCCTTTCCTCGCCAATGCCGTTCACGAATTTTTGCCAGAAGATCAGCTCATCCCTTTTACCGAATCTGTTCTTCGCGTTTTCGACCGTTATGGCGAACGCAGTAACCGTAACAAAGCACGTTTAAAATACCTGGTTCAGAAACTGGGCTTGGACGAAGTGTTGCGTTTGGTTGCCGAAGAGCGTATCGCCAATAAAGTAAAAACTTTTAAAATAGATCTTAATACCGTTCCACAGCCTGTTTTACCTCTGGAGCAGGAATACCCGGCAGTAGAAATATTAAACGAAGCCCATTATAAACACTGGTTAGCAACCAATGTTGTTGAACAAAAACAGGCTGGCTTTTATGGCGTTTACGTAAAAGTTCAGGTAGGCGATATCAAAACCGATAAAGCAAGGGCTTTTGTTGATGCCATCAGGTTATATGTGGCTGATGAAATCAGGATTACCCAAAACCAGGGCTTATTGTTAAAGTTTGTACGTAAGGAGGCATTACCTTCATTGTATGTTGCCCTGAATAAAATCGGTTTTACCACGGCCGGCTTTGATAGTTTGGCCGATATTACCACCTGTCCGGGTACCGATACCTGTAATTTGGGTATTTCGAACTCGATGACACTTGCCGAAGTGCTGGAAGAAGTAATTTATACCGATTTCCCGGAGTTTATTTACGAGAAAAACATCAAGATCAAAATCAGTGGTTGCATGAACTCCTGCGGTCAGCATGGTTTGGCAGAGATCGGTTTTCATGGAAGTTCGGTAAAAGCTGAAGGAAAGGTTGTTCCTGCTGTACAGGTGATGCTTGGTGGGGGTACTGTTGGCAACGGTGTTGGCCGTGTGGCAGAACGTGTAATTAAAGTACCCTCAAAAAGGGCAACAAGTGTTCTTCACTATCTTTTAAACGATTTTAAGGCCAACAACCTGGAAGAAGAAAACTTTCACCAATATTATGATAGAAAAGGTAAAGACTATTTTTACCAGTTACTGAAACCGTTAGCCGATTTGACTAACCTGCAGACGGAAGAATTTGTAGATTGGGGGCATGTTGAAGAGTTTGTAACAGCGATTGGCGTGGGTGAGTGTGCCGGAGTGGTGATCGATTTAGTGGCCACTTTATTGTTGGAAGCTGATGAGAAATTCGATTGGGCAAAACAAAACTTGGATAAAGGTGCCTATGCTGATGCCATTTACCATACTTATAGCACTTTCGTAAGTGCAGCAAAGTCTTTATTACTGGATAAAGGAGTAAACAGCAGCACACAGTTTGGTGTAATCCGCGAATTTGATAACCATTATGTAGAAACCGGTGAATTTAATTTGCCAACCAATTTCTCTGACCTGGTTTTACAGATCAATAAAAATGAGCCAACTGCAGAATTTGCACAGAAATACTTTGGAGAAGCCAACCAATTTTTAAATCAGATTAAAGAGAAAAGAGCGGTATTGGTGAAATGAGAATAGAGAACTGCAGACACCAAGCGCGAAGCAACTCTTCATCCAGTCATTTAAAAGCCAATCATTCCAAATTAACATAAAGATGAGCGATCAGAAATTAAATATAGAATCAAGAATTACCCTTTTGGGGGCAGGTCCCGGCGATCCTGATTTATTAACCTTAAAAGGCGTAAAGGCATTGCAAACTGCCGATGTGGTATTGTACGATGCTTTAACCAACGAGGCTTTGTTAGAATATGCCCCTGCTGAAGCCATTAAAGTTTACGTAGGAAAACGTTCGGGAGAGCATTCTTATCCTCAAGATACCATTAATAAATTAATGATCGATTATGCCTTAAACTATGGCCACGTGGTACGTTTAAAAGGTGGCGATCCTTTTGTTTTTGGCAGGGGATACGAGGAGCTGGATTATGCCGCATCTTACAGCATTCCTGTAAGTGTTATACCGGGTATTTCGAGTTCGATCGGAGTGCCGGGTTTACAGCAGATTCCGGTTACGCACCGTGGCATGAGCGAAAGCTTTTGGGTAATTACCGGTACTACAACTTCTGGAGAAGTATCAGCCGATATTTATCAGGCAGCACAATCTAATGCAACAGTGGTAGTGCTTATGGGCCTAAAAAAACTACCAAAAATTGTTGAAATTTTTAAAGCTGCGGGCAAACACAATTTACCAACTGCTGTGGTGCAGAACGGCTCGGCAGAAGATGAAAGATTGGTTGTTGGCGTAGTTGAAACTATAGAGCATTTAGTGCTGCAAGAAAACATTAAAGCACCAGCTTTATTAATTTTTGGAGAAGTTGTGTCATTACATCCGTCATTTAAAGAATTAATTAAACAATATGCAAGTATTGCCTAGCCAACCTGATAATGCAACATCTTTTTCTGAAGAAGAAAAAGGTAACCAGCTCTTTCCAGTTTTTGTAAAGCTGAACAAGCTGCGTACATTATTAATCGGAGCAGGCAATATTGGATTGGAGAAATTAACGGCAATTGTAAATAACAGCCACAGTGCCGCCATTACCATTGTGGCAGAAATTGTGTCACCGCAGGTATATGCACTTATAGCAGATTACCCGCAGATAAAGGTTAAGCAGAAAAGTTTTGATATAAACGACTTAGACAATATTGATATCGTTTTTGCTGCAACCAATAACCAAATTTTAAATGAAGAGATCAGGAAGGTAACGCGAGAGCGTGGTCTGCTGATCAATGTGGCCGACAAACCCGAACTTTGCGATTTTTACCTGGGATCTATCGTACAGAAAGGTGATTTAAAGATCGCTATTTCTACAAATGGGAAATCGCCAACCATTGCCAAACGTTTAAAACAGATTTTAAACGAGGGTTTACCAGCTGAGCTGGATGAAACCTTGCAGAACATGAGTGCTTTACGCCAGACTTTAAATGGCGATTTTTCTGCAAAGGTTAAAAAGCTAAACAAGGTTACCCAAAGTTTAATCAATCCTAAAAAAAGCTTTGCCGAACGAAATATCAAATGGTTGATCTGGCTGACTTCGGTTTTCCTGATCGGAGCAATCGGGCTTTCTCTTTGGAATACCGAACCTGAATTTCAGTCGTTTTTAATCAATATCGACCCCTTATTCTACTGGTTTTTAGGAGCAGGTTTTTTATTTGCCCTGATCGATGGCGCAATCGGAATGTCGTACGGGGTTACAACCGCTTCTTTTTCGCTTGCTATGGGCTTGCCTCCAGCATCGGCAAGTATGGCTATACACATTTCTGAAGTAATGAGCAATGGTATTGCCGGCTGGATGCATTACCGTATGGGTAACGTAAACTGGAAACTGTTTAAAATACTGATTATCCCTGCAATTGTTGGTGCGGTATTGGGGGCTTATATCTTATCTTCCTTAGAGCACTATAGCAGCTATGTTAAGCCGGTTGTTGCAGTTTATACCCTGTTTTTAGGTGCGGTTATTTTAATGAAAGCCTTTAACATTAAAAGAAAAAAAGCCGATCAAAAAATCAAAAAAATCGGACTACTCGGCTTTATGGGTGGTTTTATCGATGCCGCTTTTGGTGGTGGCTGGGGATCGATTGTTTTGTCGAGTTTAATTGCCGGCGGCCGTCACCCTTTGTTTTCGCTGGGTACGGTAAAAATCAGTCGGTTTTTTATTGCTACGTTAAGTTCGCTTACCTTTTTTACCATGCTGGGCGGTAAACACTGGGAAGCTGTTTTAGGCTTGATTCTTGGTAGTGCTATTGCATCGCCGATTGCAGCAAAAGTATCGAATAAAATTTCGGCAAAAACCATTATGGTAGCTGTGGGCATTATTGTAATGCTTGTGAGTTTGCGCAGTGTAATTATGTTTATTTTAAAATTAATTTAGTGATGGAGAACCTAGAAGAGATAAAAGCAGCGCTGGCAGGTTTGAGTACAATTGATAAATTGAAGTTTTTGGCAAAACAATATGCCGGCCGTATCATATTTTCGACCAGCTTTGGCTGGGAAGACCAGGTGATTACCCATTTGATTTTTGCCAATAACATTCCCATCAAAGTTTTTACCTTGGAAACCGGACGTTTGTTCCCGGAAACGTATTACGTTTGGAACCGGACCCTCGAAATCTACAATAAACCCATTCATGCCTATTACCCGCAAAACGAGCTCTTGCAGGATATGGTGAATGTTAAAGGGCCGAACAGCTTTTACGAATCTGTAGAAAACAGAAAGGAATGCTGTTACATCCGTAAAATTGAACCCTTAAAAAGAGCATTAAAAGGGAACGAAATCTGGATAACGGGCATCAGGGCAGATCAGAGTGCCAACCGTGAGGATATGCACGATGTAGAATGGGATGAAGGAAATCAATTGGTTAAATTTCACCCCATATTCGATTGGACACTAGAGGATGTGAAAACCTTCATTAAAGAAAATAACATTGTTTACAATACCTTGCATGATAAAGGTTTTCCGAGCATCGGATGTGCGCCATGTACCAGGGCAGTACAGCCTGGAGAAGATTTCAGGGCAGGAAGATGGTGGTGGGAAGACCAGAGTAAAAAAGAATGCGGCTTACACGCGACCACTTAACGGAAGATGTAAGATGGAATAGGAAAGATGGGTAATGGGAACTGTGCATTTGAGCGAATGCACGGCAACTTTTCATCTTTAAAACCTTCCAACAATTTTTAACAAAACAACAACAAATATAATATTGAATGATCGGAAGATTCCAACATTCAGTTTTTAAACATTCCAATATTTTGTAATGAGTACATATAATTTTGATTATTTAGACGAACTGGAGGCTGAGGCTATTCACATTTTACGTGAGGTAGCGGGGCAGTTTGAAAAACCTGCACTGTTATTTTCGGGGGGAAAGGATTCGATTACATTAGTTCGTTTAGCAGAAAAAGCTTTTCGCCCGGGGAAATTTCCTTTTCCCCTGGTACACATAGATACCGGACATAATTTTGAAGAAACCATTATTTACCGTGACAAAATGGTAGAAAGAATTGGCGAAAAATTAATTATTGGCTCCGTACAGGAATCTATAGATCAGGGTAAGGTAGTAGAGCAGACCGGTAAAAATGCAAGTAGGAATGCATTGCAGACCGTAACCTTGCTTGATACCATTGCGAAGTATGGTTTCGATGCCTGTATTGGTGGTGCACGCAGAGATGAAGAAAAAGCGAGAGCAAAAGAACGTATTTTCTCTGTAAGGGATGAATTTGGCCAGTGGGATCCGAAACGCCAGCGCCCTGAACTTTGGAACATTTATAACGGAAAGATCCACAAGGGAGAAAATATACGTGTATTCCCAATCAGTAACTGGACAGAATTAGACGTTTGGAACTATATCCGCAGGGAAAAAATAGAACTGCCAAGTATTTATTTCTCGCACGAACGTGATTGCATTACACGTAATGGCCAATTGATGGCTGCATCGCCGTTTTTAAATATGGATGATGAAGATGTTGTTGAACGTAAGCAGGTACGTTTCCGTACGGTTGGCGATATGTCCTGTACAGCAGCGGTAGAATCAGAGGCATTTTTGATTGATGATATTATTGCTGAAATCAGTGCTTCAAAAATTTCAGAGCGTGGCGCCCGTATGGACGATAAAGTTTCTGAGGCGGCAATGGAAGACAGGAAAAAGGGAGGGTATTTTTAAGGGAGATTTGAGTATTTAGATGTGAGATTTGAGAACTTTGCAACCGTCTAAAATCTCAATCTATTATCTTAAACCAAAAAATAAACATATTAAAATTTTAAGAGCGATTTGGACCTTGGGATGTGAGATTTGAGAACCTTGCATCCGTCTGATATCTATTATTTAAAGAAGATATGAGTATTAATATGTGAGAATCTTGCGCCTATCTGATCTCTCAAATCTATTGTCTCATATCTCAAATCTAAAAAACATGAACATATTAAAATTTTTCACAGCAGGCAGCGTAGATGATGGTAAAAGTACCTTAATAGGCCGTTTGTTATACGATACAGATTCTATTTTAGCCGATCAATTAGAAGCTTTACAGCGCTCTAATCGCAAAAATGACGATGGAACAATAGATTTAGCCATTCTTACCGATGGTTTGAGGGCAGAGCGAGAGCAAGGCATTACCATTGATGTAGCCTACAAATACTTTCAGACAGAAAAGCGCAAATTTATCATTGCTGATACACCTGGTCATATTCAGTATACCAGGAACATGGTCACGGGGGCATCTACAGCCAATTTGGCCATTATTTTAATCGATGCCCGCAATGGTGTAGTAGAACAGACCATCCGCCATTCCTACATCGTCTCTTTACTGGGCATTAAACACGTAGTAGTGTGTATCAACAAAATGGATATGGTTGATTACAGCGAAACTGTTTACAGTTCAATCATCGAGAAATACAAAGTCCTTGCCGAGCAGTTAAAACTGGCCGATGTAACCTATATTCCGGTGAGTGCATTGAAAGGAGATAATGTGGTACAGGTATCTGAAAACATGGATTGGTATGAAGGTGAAAGCTTGTTACATTTCTTAGAAAAGGTAGATACCGATCACTTAGATCAATCGCTACTGGCGCGTATGCCCGTACAATGGGTGGTTCGTCCGCAAACAGAAGAACTGCACGATTACCGTGGTTATGCCGGCCGGGTGTTGAGCGGAACCTTTAATTTAAATGATAAAGTGACAGTTCTGCCTTCAGGGGCAAGCTCTGTTATTGAGAAGATTGAGTTTTTCGACGAAGCACTTGATGCTACGCACGCTGGTCAATCGGTTATTATTCACTTAAAAGATGATGTAGATATCAGCCGCGGCGATACCATCGTAAATGCATCGGCTCTGCCACAGGAAACAAAACTGATTGAAGCTGATCTTTGCTGGATGGATACCCGGGCCTTAGATACCTCCATTATGTATAACATTCAACATAATAGCAAGGTTACTAAATGTAAAATCAGCGAAATTTTGCATAGGGTAGACATCAACACGTTGGAAAAACATGCTGCAGAAGAGTTTAAGCTTAATGATATTGGCCGCGTGATTGTGAAAACCGCTGATGCTTTAGCTTTTGATTTATACGACGATAACCGTTCAAACGGTTCTGCCATTTTGGTCGATACCCGTACCAATTTAACTGTTGGCGCATTGATGTTCAGGGCTGCAGTAGAATAAAATAAATATAGAAGGGAAGATGTGAGGTGGATCAATGTTATAATTATCCGGCAAAACCACAACCAAATATAAGATGAAAACGCTATGCCGGAAGGTATAGTGTGAAAGCAATTTCAGCGGGGCATTGGCAACAATAGCCCTGTTTTTCTTTTACACACAGCTAATTTAGGTGGAATTTAGCAGCTCTGATAATTTTTATATCTTAGTTTAACTTACTGTCGCTTTATAACCGCTTAACTTATGCATGCAGGAAAAAAATATACTTTTTTCGAATTTATAGTCTGGACCAGGCGCGATATTTATCGTTTAACTATTCTGGCCATTATTCCTACCGTACTTTATCATTATTGCAATTTTACATTTCTTTCCATTTCCTGGGTGCCGGTGGCGCTTTTGGGTACTGCGGTGTCATTTATTATCAGTTTTAAAAATAACGCCAGTTATGCCCGCCTCTGGGAAGCCCGGCAAATTTATGGTGCCATTATTAACTCGAGCAGGGCATTTGGTGTAATGGTGCGCGATTATCTGGCCGTTCATGATAAAAAAACAGATATTCAAACCATTTTTTACCGCCATTTTGCCTGGTTAACCGCCTTACGCTTCCAATTAAGGGAGCCAAGAGCCTGGGAAAACTCCAATGATCCGCGTAATATCGAATATGCAAGGCTATACAGGGTTTCAGAGAAAATAGATAGTTTGGAAGATAGCCTGGCCGGATATCTTTCTGCGAATGAGCTAAAATACATTTTGAGTAAGAAGAATAAGGCAACACAATTAATGGCACTGCAATCTGCCCACATCAATAAGCTGGTTGCCGAGGGAATTTTGAGCGAACTGCAACTGCAATCTTTACAAAATGCCATTACCAGCTTTTACGATAATCAGGGTAAAGCAGAACGCATTAAGAATTTTCCCTATCCACGTCATTTTTCTTCCATTGCTACCATTATGCTGAATTTATTTGTTTTTTTGGTACCCTACGGACTGCTTAACGAATTTAATAAACTGGGCAACGGCACTTTAATTGAGGGATATTCTATTTGGTTAAATATTCCATTTGCCATTTTGTTAACCTGGGTTTTTAACTCACTGGATATTGTTGGTGAAAGTTCTACCAACCCTTTTGAAGGAAGCGCCAATGATGTCCCGATCACTAATATTTCCAGAACGATAGAAATTGATATGCGGGATATGCTCGATGAAAGTGATTTGCCGTCAGCCTTAACTCCTGAGAATTTTATCCTGATGTAATGGTTTTTCTGTTATGGAAATGCCTCAAAGTATTCATCATATTGGTATATTAGTGTTATAAATTGAAATGCTAAAACTCCTGATATGAAACGAAATCTCATTTACCTCGTTCTGGCGGCTCTTCCGTTTGCCTATGCCTGTAACCAAAATAAAAGCGGTACAAATTCGAAAACCAAAACCGATTCGGTAGTTAAAGAAGCTTGTTATGCAGCGGCATATGAAAAAGACAGCGCGGCCTTGATTGTTAAAACTTTAGCTTCTGGTAAGGTAACCGGTTCATTATTGGTTAAATATGCCGATAAACCTGAAAATAATGGTAAAATAGACGGTAAGTTTAATGGTGATACTTTACTGGTTGATTACCGGTTTAACACAGGTAAAGATACCACAAAGGTATTTACCAATCCATTGGCCTTTTTAAAGAAAGATGGTAAACTTATTATGGGGGTTGGGCAGATTGAAACTACCTTAGGCAGATCGTATTTTGTTAAAGGAAAGCCCATTAATTACGAAGCGGGTAAATTTACTTTTGCAGAAGTGAATTGTAAATAAATGTCCTAGAGTATTAGCGTGTCCCCGCCGTGGTACGTGTCGTCACGTGCCGCTATTTTGAATTTTAATTCATATGCCTAATTACTTTGCCACGGAGGCACGGAACTAATCAATAAGATGTTTTCTTTTTCATCCCCGTAACCCTTATCCTGGACTTATTTTAAGTGGGTATCACATTATTCTGGGGAAAGAAAAAAATATTTCAAAATAAATTACTACAATTTCTATAGACTTTATATATTTGTATAATTAAACAAACGTATAACGAGCATAAACTTTCTGTTATGATTTTGAATAAAGTAGAAAAAGCGAACATTGAACCAAAAATTACTTTAATAGGTGCTGGTCCTGGCGATCCGGATTTATTTAGTTTAAAAGGGGTTAAAGCATTAAAAACAGCGGATGTTGTTTTGTACGATGCAAATGTGAACGAAGCTTTATTGTGTCATGCGCCAGATGGTATTCCGAAAGTTTATGTAGGAAAACGCTCAGATGATGAATCATTTTCGCAGGATGCCGTTAACAAGCTGATTATTGATTATGCTTTAAACTATGGCCATGTTGTACGTTTAAAAAGTGGCGATCCTTTTTTCTTTGCAAAAGGTTATGAGGAAATTGATGCAGCAGAATCATATAGCATTCCGACTGAGATTATTCCGGGTATTTCTAGTGCCACCGGTGCACCTAGTTTGCAAAAGATCCCGATGATTTATAAAGACCTTAGCGAAAGTTTCTGGGCTGTAACCGGAACAAATAGTAAAGGCGAAATTTCTGAAGATTTATACATTGCTGCGAAAACAAAGGCTACAATCGTGGTTTTAAACGGAATTGAAAAAGTAAAAGAAATTGCCGCTATTTTCCAGGCTGAACATAAAAACCTGTTGCCCGTAGCTGTAATTCAAAATGGATCTACTCCACAGGAAAAAATTGCTGTTGGTATCGTAGATACCATAGCCGAAATTGTTGAAGATAAAAAAATTGATGCGCCTGCGCTGTTGGTTTTTGGCGATGTGGTTTCACTTCATCCTCAGTTTCAACCGATCCGCGATTTTTACGAAATCATCGCCGAAGAGTACTAGATATTTTTAAACCAAAAATATATTTGTTTTGTTGTTAAAAAACCGCTTATGGATTTAAGCGGTTTTTTTTGTTTTACTACTGTGCATTTAAAATTACCGGCCCGTTACCCTGAACTTGTTTCAGGGTCTTTATAGCAAAAACCTCTGCGCATATCTGCGCAATCAGCGGGAAACCAAAGGCAAGACACATTCCTGTAGATTTAAGATGATTTAAATTTATAAATCAGATCTCTCCATTTCGCGTTGCTACAGTCGAGATGACGATTTTTTCTTGCGAAGATCACAGGGAAACTAAAGACGAGACACATTCCCGCTGATTTAAGATGATTACCGCAGATGAATTTATGTTTCTTAAAACCCGCCCACTTTGTTTTTAAGCCTGATTGCAGTGAAAAGCCCGGAGTATAGCGAGGACTTGCAACGGAAAGCAGGACTGCCTGCCGCCACAGAGCACTGAGCTTCCACTTTCAAATAAAAAAAGCGAATTAAGTTATGAATTAGATCTCTCCATTCCGCGTTGCTACAGTCGAGATGACGATTTTTCTTGCGCAATCAGCGGGAAAACAAAGGCAAGACACATTCCCGCAGATTTAAGATGATCACCGCAGATGATTTAAATTTATAAATCAGATCTCTCCATTTCGCATTGCTACAGTCGAGATGACGATTTCTTCTTAAAACTCAATGCTTGTTTAAGCTAACTTACACTGATAAAAAGCTTTAGTATAAACCTAAAATAATCAACTAAAAATATAATTTACATTATTTGCAAAGCTCAAAACAATTAGTAACTTACTTGGGTTATCTACACCAAATAGTTGATGGAAATTATACATATAAGCGCCGAGTGTTACCCTGTTGCAAAAGTGGGTGGTTTAGCCGATGTAGTAGGGGCCCTACCAAAATATCAGAATAAACTTGGCCACATTGCTAAAGTTGTTGTACCTGCATACGACACAAAATTTATCCGCGAAAGCGAATTCGAAGTGACTTACGATGCCTGGGGAAACTATGGCAACCACCATTTTCAATACCGCATTTTAAAAGAGAAAACGAATAAACTGGGATTTGATTTATATGTTATCCATATTCAGGGTTTAACAGACCGGCCCAATGTATATGGCTATCACGATGATACCGAGCGTTTTTTTGCTTTCCAGGTTGCTACACTCGATTGGATTGTACAATGGGAACACCGTCCGGATGTAATCCACTGTCACGATCACCATACCGGCTTAGTACCTTTCATGGTGTCAAATTGTATAAAATACAGGCCGATCAGTAGTGTTCCAACTGTTTTAACCATTCATAATGCACAATACCAGGGGCAGTTTGGCTGGGATAAATTATATTACCTGCCTGCATTCGATTTATGGAAAGGTGGCTTGCTGGGCTGGGATGATGCCATAAATCCTTTGGCTTCGGCCATTAAATGTGCCTGGAAAGTAACTACGGTTTCGCCAACCTACCTGGAAGAAATGATGGGCAATGCCCGCGGACTGGAAAGCTTGTTGAGGCAGGAACGCTGGAAATCTGTAGGGATTTTGAACGGCATTGATAACGAGGTGTGGAACCCGGAAACCGACACGATGCTGAGCAAAAATTACAGTATAAAAACGGTAGATGCAGGAAAACTGGCAAACAAAACAGCCCTCTGCAATGTTTTTCAATTAGATCCTTCTAAACCCCTGTTTACTTTTATCGGTAGATTGGTTGATGAAAAAGGAGCTGATATTCTACCAGATATTTTTTATACCGCTTTAGAACAACATGGCGACAACATCAATATCCTGGTATTAGGATCAGGCGATCATTGGGTTGAAGGCCGGTTAAACCAGCTAAAAGACATTTTTGGAGGAAGATATAACGTTTACATCGGTTATAACGAACAGGTATCGCACGAAATGTATGCCGGTGCAGATTTCCTGATCATGCCATCGAGGGTTGAGCCGTGCGGCTTGAACCAGCTTTATGCCTTACGTTACGGAACGGTACCGATTGTGCGCAGGGTTGGCGGATTGAGGGATACGGTGATTGATATTGGCGACGGTGGTTTCGGGATCTGCCATGATCAGACCAGCATTTGGGACGTTACGTACTCGATTAACCGTGCAGTTGAATTTTACAATGATAAAAAAGCTTTTAAAGCTGTAAGAAAAACCATGATGAAAATTGATCATTCATGGGACAGGGCAGCCTTGAATTATATAGAATTATACCAAAATTTAAAATAAGCTTAAACATGACTGACAAAGTTTTAGGCGTTATCCTTGGCGGTGGCCAGGGCTCTAGATTATCGCCACTAACACAAACACGTTCTAAACCGGCAGTTCCCATTGCAGGTAAATACCGTTTGGTAGATATTCCAATTTCGAACTGCCTCAATTCGGGTATCCACCGCATGTTTGTGTTAACCCAGTTTAATTCGGCGTCCCTAAACAAACACATTAAAAATACCTATCACTTTAGCCACTTCAGTACTGCTTTTGTTGATATTCTGGCGGCCGAACAAACTGTGCAGAATACCGGTTGGTTTCAGGGTACTGCAGATGCAGTTCGTCAGTGTATGCACCACATCGTTTCACACGAATTCGACTATATTTTAATCTTATCAGGCGATCAGCTTTACCAAATGGATTTTAAAGATATGATCGAAAAACACATCGAGGCGAATGCAGAAATAACTATTGCTACTATTCCGGTAACCGCAAAAGATGCCACTGATTTTGGGATTTTAAAGGCTGATGATGAAAACATGATCACCTCTTTTATTGAAAAACCTAAAACAGGTTTGGAAGAATGGATTTCGGATACCGGCGAAGAAATGCAGGCCGAAGGACGTAATTTCCTCGCATCGATGGGTATTTATGTTTTTAACCGCGAATATCTCATCAACATCTTAAACGAAAACGAAGATGAAAAGGATTTTGGTAAGGAAATTTTACCAAGGGCCATTACGCAAAGCAGGGTATTAAGCTTCCAATACGAAGGCTACTGGACTGATATTGGTAACATTTCATCTTTCTTTGAAGCCAATTTAGGCTTAACAGATGAAATCCCTAAATTTAATATGTTTGATAGCAATCATGCCATTTTTACCAGGGCGAGGATGCTGCCCCCATCAAAAATTTCAGGAACCACTTTGGATAAAACCATTATTGCTGAAGGATGTATTATCCAGGCGAGTAAGGTAGAACATGCCGTTTTGGGTATCAGGTCGAGAATAGGTAAGGATACCGTAATTACTAACGCTTACATTATGGGCAGCGATAGGTACCAGACGCTGGAAGAGATACAGGATGAAACAAGTAAAGGAAATTCACTGATCGGTATCGGCGATCGTTGTTTTATCAATAATGCCATTATTGATAAAAACTGCCGCATTGGTAATGATGTAAAAATTAATGGCGGCGACCATTTAGAGGATGGAGATTTTGAACTTTATGCTGTTAAAGATGGTATTGTGGTGATTAAAAAAGGGGCTGTTGTACCAAGTGGAACAGTAATTTAGATATACGGTCATTCTGAGCGAAGCGAAGAATCTTTCCAGGCCTTACAGGTTTCAAAAACGTGTAAGGTCTTTTTCTTTTAGGCCTTTTTTCGTTTTCTGCCCAACATTTTCCTGCTAAGCTTGTTTGTAAATAAACAAAAAATAGCTTATGGCAGAACAACACCTTTATCAAACAGGAATTATAGGAAACTGCGCTTTCATTGCGCACGTAAATAAGAATACTGATATATCATGGCTTTGCTGGCCACGTTTCGATAGCTCTTTTATTTTTGGAAGTTTACTGGATCAAGAAAAAGGTGGAGAATTTTCTATCCTGCCGCAGGGTGATTTTACTTCAACACAATATTATGTTGAAAATACCAATGTTTTAAGGACAGAAATTACAGCTGAAGACGGAAAATACCGGGTAACCGATTTTGCACCACGTTTTCATCTTTACGAACGCTATTTTAAACCTTTAATGTTCATTAGAAAAATTGAACCTTTAGAGGGTAGTCCGCGTGTTACAATAAAATGCGAACCAGTTTGCGATTATGGAAAAGGCAAAATGAAACCGGTAAGGGGTAGTAACCATATCGATTATCTTGGTTGTGATGAAAACATCCGTTTAAGTGCCAATGTATCAATTACCTATATTCTCGATGAAAAGGCATTCGTATTGAATGAGGCTAAATACCTCATCATGACTTACGGACAGAACCTTGAAGCACCAATAGTAAGTACAGCCGAAAACTTTTTACGAGAAACAACTGCTTATTGGAGGTTATGGATTAAACACTCTTCAATTGCCGGGTTTTATCAACCGTTTGTGATCCGCTCGGCGCTGGTTTTGAAAATCCATCAATACGAAGATACAGGCGCAATCATTGCGGCCAGTACCACAAGTTTGCCCGAATCGCCGGGAAGTACACGAAACTGGGATTACCGTTATTGCTGGCTGAGGGATTCGCATTATGTACTAACCTCGTTAAACCACATCGGGCATTTTGAGGAAATGGAGAAGTATTTTAATTACCTCTCTGATATCTCTCATGCAGAAGATACACGTTATCAGCCCTTGTATGGGATTGCCGGAGAAAGGGAAATTACAGAACATACTTTAGATCATTTAGAAGGTTATAAGGGTGAACAACCGATCAGGGTTGGGAATCAGGCTTACGAACACATTCAGAATGATATTTATGGGCAGGTTTTAATTTCCATGCTGCCACTTTATACCGATCACCGTTTTGTATTTTCTGAACGTAGCGATTCGGTAAAATGGATAGAAAGTGTGCTGTCTAAAATTGAACGGACCATTGACGAAAAAGATGCAGGCATCTGGGAATTCAGAAATATTGCCAATGTGCATTGTTACAGCAACTTGTTTCAATGGGCAGGGGCGCAGGCTGCTTTAAAAATGGCTAAAACAATTGGTAACAAAGATTTTGAAAAGCGTGCACAGGTATTGATTGATAAAGCTTCACTCCATATAGAAGCCTGCTACGATCCGGAAAGAAAAGTATATACCAATGCGGTTGGAAGTCCGCATTTAGATGCTAGTACATTGCAATTGATTATGATGAATTACCTTGATCCGGCTTCAGACCGGGCCAAAAATCATTTAATTGCTTTGGAAAAAGAATTGAAAACGGAAGATGGATTGTTTTACCGTTACCTGCATGCCGATGATTTTGGGAAACCGAAAACCACATTTTTAATCTGTGCTTTCTGGTATGTAGAAGCATTAGCCTGTGTAGGCAGAACAGACGAAGCCATTAAGGAATTTGAAAACATCATTAAATATTGCAATCATCTGCTTTTATTCAGCGAAGATGTAGATGCTAAGACCGGTAGCCAATGGGGTAATTTCCCGCAGGCTTATAGTCATGTAGGTTTAATGAATGCTGCTTACCGCATTGCGATTAAACTGGACAGGCCGATATTTTTGTGATAATGGTGGATTATAAATCCACAGTTCGAGGGTCGGGATTGTAAATCCCGACCAACTAAAGGACTCAAAAAGCGCCGTCATCTCGACTGGAACGCAGTGGAATGGAGAGATCTATCCACACTGATTTATACCGATAGATCTCTCGACTACGTTGCACTCCGCTCGAGATAACGATGAACGCAAAAACTATCCCCGCTCCACAAACTCTTCTTTAACCAAACTCCAAAGCAGTTTCCTTACTTCCTTAAAATCGTTCAGGTAATACTTGGCTTCAGAAATGTTGTTGCCAACCTTAATTGTAAAAGCTTCTTCCGGCATGGCCCTGAAAATATCTTCGTCGGTATGATCGTCGCCCAATGCCAGTATAAAATCAGGGTGTTTATCATACAGCCAGTTTAAAGCGGCTTTTCCTTTGTTTACTTCCATGTTCTTAAACTCGATTACCTTGTTGCCTGGCATCAATTGCAGGCCTTTATCGGCAGCAAGTATTTTCATGTGGCTGATGATCTCATTTGCCCTTAGCTCGCCCAATCCTTCTTCCGCCTTACGGTAATGCCAAACTAAAGAATAACTTTTTTCCTCAATGAACGATCCCGGTGTCCGGTCGGTATAGGTTTCCAGTAAAGTTTTAATTTCCTGTTTCCATTGGTCGGTTAGGAGCGGCAAACTGTTCCATTTATCGCCATGCGATTTCTGCCAGGCGCCATGTTCGGCAATCAGATCTACCTTTAAATGTCCGAACCATTGTTCGAGGGTTTCATGTCTCCTTCCGCTGATGATTACTACTTTATTGGCATTATCAATGGTAAGGTTTTCGATCAGGTCGTAAAGTTCTGCATCCGGAGAAGCATCGTCAATATTTCCGGTAAAATCTACCAGGGTGCCATCGTAATCCAGAAACAATACCCGGTCAGTTGTTTTAGCATATTTAGCGGCTATTACTTCGTTAATGGCGTTTACCGCATGTTTGGTCAATAGCGATTTTTGAGAATCTTTCACTTCGTTTAATCTTAAAATAAAATTGTTTACCCAATGTTTCACATTAAATTTTTCTACAATGGCGCGCATGGCTTTCATCCGTTGCTGCTGTTCTTCTATAGGCATTTTTAGTGCAGTTACAATGGCTTCCATAATGTCGCCAAGGTTGTTTGGGTTAACAATTACCGCATCTGTTAATTCTTTCGAAGCACCGGCCATTTCGCTCAAAATAAGTACACCATCATTATTGTTCCTGCTGGCAATGTATTCTTTGCTCACCAGGTTCATCCCATCACGCATAGGAGTAACCAGGCAGATATCGGCAGTAGCATAAAGCGCCGATAATACTTCGATTGGGAAAGAACGGTAAAAATAATTTACCGGAATCCAGTTGATGGAGCGGTACCGTGCATTTAAATTGCCAACAAACTGATCGATCTGATCCCTAAGGTCGCTGTATTGTGGCACGGTATCGCGAGAAGGGACTACAATCATAAAAAGCTCTATTTTTCCGATATATTCCGGGTGGACCTGAAGTAATAACTCTAATGCCTTTAAACGTTCTAAAATCCCTTTACTGTAATCCAAACGATCTATAGAAAGGATTACTTTCATATTTTCTTTTCCTGTCCTGAAATAATCGATTTCCTTTTTTACCTCTTTTGTGGCGGTTAGTCCCGAAAACTTGTTAAAGTCAATACCCATTGGGAAAGCCTCCACAACAATCTGCCTTTCATTATTATTGAGCACATTCGACGAAGAGTTTACCGGAAGCAAACGTGTTGCCGTGCTGATGAAATGGCGTACATCATCATAGGTATGAAAACCGATCAGATCGGCACCGGTCAACCCGTTAAGTAATTCTTCGCGCCAGGGAATCAGCCTGAATATTTCGTATGAGGGAAAAGGGATATGCTGAAAAAAGCCGATCGTGGCAGCAGGTAGTTTTTGCCTTAAAATGCCGGGCAAAAGAAGCAATTGGTAATCCTGGATCCAGATTTTATCTTTTCTTTGGAGTACCTGCATGGCACTTTTTGCAAATTTTTCATTTACCGATTTATAGCAGTCCCAGTAGCTTTGCTCAAAATGAGCATAGGTAACTACATAGTGAAATACCGGCCATAATACTTCGTTGGAAAAACCCTCATAATATAAATTGATTTCGTTTTGGGTAAGGAAAACAGGGTAGAGGTTTAGTTCAGAGAGTTTCTGTGTAACTTCTTCCTGCCGTTCTTCGGGAACCTCGATTCCGGGCCATCCGATCCAGATGGAATTGCCTGATTTATAAACATCACCAAGTCCGGTGGCAAGTCCTCCTTCGCTCGGTATAAATGTGTATTCCTCGTTTTCTTCAATGATCTTAACGGGTAGCCTGTTCGATATTATAACTGTCTTCATGCTTGGATATGATGTATCTACAACATTAAAAGCATATCAAAACGGGTTTTGTTTGATTTTTTATGTCAAAAAACACTCACATGATCAAACGTAATTGAATACCAGTGAAAAAGTAGTGCCCTCGTTGGGTGTGGAAACCACCTCCATGCTACCCTTGTGCATTTTCATGATATTGCGGCTGATGGTTAATCCGATACCCGATCCGTTTTTTCTGGTGGTATAAAACGGTACAAAAATCTTCTCCAGGTCGTCGGCATAAATTCCTTTTCCGTTATCGCTCACATCAATATAGAGTTTGGTGTTTTCCAACCTGTAATTGACATTGATATGCGGCAATTCCTTGTTTTCTACAGCATAAATGCTGTTGGTTATCAGGTTGATCAATACCTGTTCTATCAATTTTAAATCGAGGTGTATTGTTATTTTTGAAGAAGTCTGTTCTACATCCAACACCACATTTTTAACTTTGGCAAATGGCTGCATCAAAACTTTAATATGCTTCAATATTTCGCCAATGGTATGCGCTTGGAGGTTTGGTGTTGGCAGTTCGGCAATTAAACGGTAATCTTTCACGAAATCCAGCAGCCCTGACGAACGTCTCTGAATGGTTTGTAAGGCTGTTTTCAGATCGTCCATTTCATCCTCGGTAAGGTTCTTTTTATCGGTTACCATTTTATTGATCGTATCCGATAATGAACTGATAGGGGTAATAGAATTCAGGATTTCGTGCGAAATCACACCGATCAATCGGTTCCATGCCTCAGTTTCTTTCTGCTCAATTTCGTCTTTGATGTTTTGGAAACTGATGATGGTATAATTTTTTCCGTAAAGGTTTAAAGGGATAACTTCGGTAGAGAGCTGGATCAGTTTATCCTGGATTTTTAATTCAAGGAATCTTTTTCCGCCAGTTAAAATCTGATCGATTTCTTTCGCAAATGCCGGAAGATGTTGTTTTAACCTATGCCAGTATTTATAGGCCGGCACTCCTAAAAGATTCGAAGCTGCCTGATTGAAAAAAGCAATTTCTTCATTTAGTTCTTCCGTTGTATTGTTAACAACAATAACTCCGACCGGAACCTGCTCTAAAATGGTTTTGATAAGCTGAAACATGGCTTCATGCTCCAATCTGATTTGCTTATTTACCTTTAAAATATCGCTGAACGATTCGTAAAGCTCCGGAAAACTGCCACTTGTTGCCTTGTTTTTGAAATTTAAGGTATGATCGCGCGTTTTTACGGCCAAAATGAAACGGTTAATGTCTGATCTGATCTGATTGATATAGTAATAAAGGGAAATGATAGCCCCTAATAAAATTAAAGAAACACCCATAATAGTAAACCATAACTGGGTGTTTTTGATCAGGTAAAACAAGAGGTAGCCCAGCAGATTGATCAGCACTAGGCGAAGTATTAAGCGGAAGGTAAAGCGCTGGTAAAACATAATTAAGGTTTAGGGTTTAAGGTATAGGGTTTAAGGTTTTGTTTGGTGATTAACCTTACGCCTTAAACCTTATGCCGTCCACCTCTCTTAGATTCCAAATTTTTCAATTCTTCTATAAAGTGCAGCCCTTGTTAAGCCCAGTTCGGCTGCAGCTTTAGATATATTGCCTTTGTGCTTGTCAATTGCTTTCTGCACCATCATTTTTTCCATATCCCCGAGGGCCATTTCATCAGGAATAGCGTTGTTCTGCGCAAAACGTTGCGGACTCAATTGTAAATCTTCTTCTGAAATCTCATTTCCATCACTCATAATCACTGCCCGCTCTAAAACATGCTGCAATTCGCGTACATTGCCAGGCCATTTATAAGTTAAAAGCAAATCTTCTGCTTTATGGCTTAATTTACAAATTTCTTTATGGTATTTTGAACTAAAAACCTGCATAAAATGATTGGCCAAAAGTAAAATATCTGTTCCGCGTTTCCTTAATGGGGGCAACAGGAGTTCAACGGTATTGATGCGGAAAAGTAAATCCTGCCGGAATGTATTTTTAGCCACCATTTCGTTTAGAGGCATGTTGGTAGCGGTGATTAAACGTACATTTACCTTACGCTCTCTACTTTCGCCCAAACGGATCACTGTTCTGTTCTGTAGAACGCTTAAGAGTTTTGCCTGCAGGGGAAGGCTTAAATTTCCGATCTCGTCCAAAAATATTGTTCCGCCATCAGCCAGCTCGAAACGGCCCGGTTTATCCTCTTTGGCATCGGTAAAAGCACCTTTGGTATAGCCGAAAAGCTCACTTTCGAATAAATTTTCATTTAAGGAGCCTAAATCAACATGCATAAAAACCTGGTTTTTCCTTTGCGAATTCCGGTGGATTTCGTGTGCGAAAACCTGTTTCCCAGTCCCGTTTTCGCCTAAAATAAGCACATTGGCGTCTGTTGGTGCAACTTTGAACAAGGTAACCTGCAACTGTTTAATGCCATCGGCCTCGCCAACAATATTCTCAAAGCCACGTGTAAGATCTTTTTGAAGGGAAGAATGTATTTTTTCGAGTTTTTTTACCTTTCGGGTCGATTCACGGAGTTTGGATGCTGCAGAAATGGTTGCGAAAAGTTTTTCATTTTCCCAGGGTTTCAAAATAAAATCTGTAGCGCCTTTTTTGATCGCTTTAACTGCAAGTTCCACATTTCCAAAAGCCGTCATTAAGATTACTATATGATCTTTATCGATCGATAAAATGTGTTCAAGCCAATACAAACCCTCACGGCCGTCACTCGCGCCTTTTTGGTAATTCATATCAAGTAAAATGATGTCCACTTCATTTTTACTCAATAGAATATTGATTTCCCTAGGCGATTTACAGGTAATTACCTGCTTTACCTGCTGCTTTAAAAACAAACGGGCACTTAGCAGGATATCGTCGTCATCATCGATAATTAAAACTGTAGCGTCAAGCATAACCTCTCCCTGTTAAAAGTTAGTATATATTTATTCTTTTTTGCTGTCCCTTTCCTTAAGGAGAGGGAATTGGTGTTTTGTGGTTGGAACCCATGATTCTATTTGGGTGTTTTTCTAGGTTGCTTTTATACTCCTCCATACTTTATCAATAATCTTAACCTGTTGAAGATAATTATTTTATCCTGTCTTTAGTAAAAAGTCTTCTGCACCTAATTTTGCACTTTGACCCCTCTCATTCAGGAGAGGAGACGAAGGGGAGAGGCAAAAGTAATAAAACTGTCCGCTCTCGCACATCAACTGTCCGATAATGAACATCTTAAAATAAATAAAATATATAAGTAATTGATTATAAGGTTATTATTTTTATTTGTGTCTTTTGGCACAAGCTTGGCATAAAAGAAAATGAATTTACAACCGAACACATGGACAAGAAAATAGAGAAGAAAAGATTTAGCACTAAAACCCTGTTAATTATTGGTGGCGCGATTGCTTTTGTAGCGGTTGTGATTTATGGTTATACTTTATCCCTTAAAAAGGTTTATAGTGCCGATGCCGATAAATTAACGATCAGTAAAGTAGAATACGGAGATTTTGAAGACGTGGTTTTACTAAATGCCAGTGTTGTTCCCTTAACTTCGGTAATTGTAAGTTCTTCTGAAGGGGGTACGGTTGCCCAAATTTTTACCGAAAACGGTGCTTCAGTTGTTAAAGGCACTCCTCTGTTAAGAATCTCCAACTCAAACGCAATGTTAAGTTACACTTCGAGCCAAACGGCGGCTACTGAGCAGATTAACCAGTTGCGTAAATCCAGGTTAGATTTGGAGCAGAACCAAAGGGTATTAAACCAGGACGTTTTAGATGTAGAAAACAGCTTAAGGACGGCAACACGCCAATACAGATTGGATAGTTCACTTTTTGCCAAAAAAGTAATTACGTTACAGGAATTTAACAAATCGAGCCAGGACTTTGAATATTTCCAGGGCAAACTGAAAATTGTTCGTCAGGCGGTTAAGCAAGAAAACCAGAGCAGAAAAATGCAACTGGCGCAGATAGACCAATCGATGGGGCAGATGAATGAAAGTTTGGAAATGATCCGTAAAAACATTGAAAACATGACGATTAAAGCACCGGTTTCGGGTAAATTGTCATCTTACGACCCAGTAATTGGTAAATCGTATAACGCTAACGAAATGATCGGCAAAATCGACGTTTTACAGGGATATAAACTTCAGGCCGGTGTAGATGAATATTATATCAACAGGGTTAAAGAGGGGCAAACGGCAAGTTGCGAATTTAACGGTAAAACCTATAACTTAACAGTAAGCAAAGTAATTCCGGAGGTTACTGCAGGCCAGTTCCAGGTAGAAATGGTATTTAAAGGTGCCGCGCCCGAAGGTTTACGTCGTGGTTTATCATTACAGACCAAACTGACCTTATCAGATAACAGTAAATCGTTGCTCTTGGCACAGGGACAGTTTTTCCAAAGCACAGGCGGTTCATGGGTATTTGTGGTAACTAACGGCAAAGCGATTAAGAAAAACGTAAAAATTGGCAGAAAAAATTACCTCTATTACGAAATATTGGAAGGGCTGCAAAAAGGAGATGAGGTGATTACCTCTTCATACGACCAGTTTAACCAATACGATCAGGTTAACATTAATAAATAGGTTAGCGTTTGGAGTTTGGAGTTTGGAGTTTGGAGTTTGGAGTTTGGAGTTTGGAGTTTGGAGTTTTTCGAAAAAAATGGCTGTAAAATTAATAATATAACAGGGTCTTGATACCTGATACTAAGTACTAACTACTATAAAAATACTTGATACGATGATTAAAATAGAAAATCTGGAAAAAGTTTACAAAACTGAAGAAGTAGAAACAACGGCCCTCAATGGAATAAACCTTCAGGTTGCCGCTGGCGAATTTGTTTCCATCATGGGGCCATCTGGCTGTGGAAAATCTACCTTGCTAAATGTAATGGGTTTATTGGATAAGCCTGAAAGCGGGAGCTACAAGTTTATCGATACGGAACTTTTGACCTTAAATGATAGGGAACGCTCAAATTTCCGTAAAAGAAATATGGGTTTTGTTTTCCAGAATTTTAACCTGATTGATGAGTTAACCGTTTTTGAAAACATCGAACTACCCCTGATCTACAATAAAATAGCTGCAGGAGAACGCAAAAAACTGGTAAACGAGATCATCGAAAGAATGAACATCGTAAACCGGAGCGGACATTTCCCTCAACAGTTATCAGGAGGGCAGCAGCAGCGCGTAGCTGTGGCAAGAGCATTGGTAACCAAACCTAAACTGGTTCTGGCCGATGAGCCTACCGGAAATTTGGATAGCTCGCATGGTAACGAAGTAATGGAACTGCTTTGTGAGCTGAACGAAACCGGTACTACGATTGTAATGGTTACGCACTCCAGTCATGATGCGAGTTTCTCGAATCGGATTATCAACCTGAAAGATGGCCATGTGATATCAGAGAAGATCAATAAAAGCCGGAACGAAGAACTGATTTAGAGGCTTAAGTTAAAAGGCTTAGGGTATAAGGTAAAGTATTCACACCTTAAACCTTCAGGCCTAAACTCCACACCTTATAAAAAGATTTTAGTTTAGTTAATGATAGCCGCCAATAATCTTCCCCGGATGGGGAGATTTTGGACTGGCGCAAGAAGATAAATATTCATAGCTAAAAGAATAAAACCTGCACGGTACGTTAATCAGTGTTTTATCACTTAATGCCGAACGATAAACGATAAAAAATATGTTCAAATTAAACTTTAAAATAGCCTTACGCAACCTTTGGAAAAACAAGGTATTCTCGCTGATTAATATTGGAGGATTGGCCATTGGTTTGGCCAGTTGTATGGTTTTATTGCTTTATGTTGCTTATGAGTGGAGCTATGATAAGCAATTCAGCAATCATGAAAGAAACTATGTCGTTTATAACAATTCAGAAGCTAGCGGAAAAATTTTTAGCTGGGCCTGGACCCCAGGTGCTATGGCTGATGAAGTAAGGGAAAAAATACCGGGAGTAGCTTATACCTCGCATTCTACCTATCCAAGTAATTATTTAATCACCTATGGGGAAAAAAAACTGAAAGATCAGGCCATATTCACCGATCCTTCTTTTCTTAAAATCCTTGATTATAAATTCATCAAAGGGAACCCGGATAAGGTTTTAAAGGAAACGAACACTATTGTTCTAACCAAATCTTTCGCCGAAAAATTATTCGGAAATGAAGACCCGATTAATAAAACGGTAAAACTCGATAATACGGATGTATTAAAGGTAGAAGCCGTTATTGAAGACGTGCCGGCCAACAACAGCATTCAGTTTGATTATTTGATGCCCTGGTCGTTATTTGAAAAGAGAGAGCCCTGGGCCAGAGATAAAAACTGGGGCAATAACATGTGCTTAACACTTGTACAGCTGCAAAATACCAATGCTTACAATAAAGCCAACGAAGCCATAACAGGAATTTACACCCGCAACCAGAAAGATAACGGCAATAAGGCATTATTGTTTCCGATGGATAAATGGCATCTGTACAGCGATTTCGAAAACGGGAAATCTATCGGTGGTAAGATCGATCAGTTGAGGATTTTCCTGATGCTGGCTTTCTGTATCTTATTGATTGCCTGCGTAAATTTTATGAACTTATCTACCGCACGGTCTGAGAAAAGGGCAAAAGAAGTGGGCGTGCGCAAAGCTATCGGATCTTCACGGCAATCGCTCATTGCGCAATTCTTACTCGAATCGGTTTTACTGGCCGTAATGGCAACTGTTGTGGCATTTGCGCTGGCCGAAATCAGTTTATCTTATTTCAATAATCTGCTAAATATTAACCTGGTAATTGCGTACAACGATTGGAAATTCTGGACGGTATTGTTCGCCTTAATGGTGTTTACCGGTTTGGTTGCAGGTAGTTATCCGGCACTTTATCTTTCTTCTTTCGAGCCCGTTAAAGTGCTTAAAGGTTTTAACATTAAAGTAGGTTCATCTGTTTCAATCCGAAAAGTACTGGTAGTTTTTCAGTTTGTGTTTGCCGTATGCCTCATCGTTTGTACAACGGTAATTTACCAGCAGCTTAATTATATCAAGAACAAACCTATTGGTTATAATAAAGGAAATTTAGTGCAGATTGCTGTTCAGGGGAATTTAAATACCGAAAGTAAACGTAATCTGCTTAGCGAGCAGCTCGTTAAATCGGGAGCAGCAACCAATGTAAGTTCTTTTAGCCACGGCATTAGTGAAGGTGGAAATAACACGACCTCGGTTTCATGGCCCGGAAAAAATCCAAAAGATGATATTCTTTTCAACCAAAGGGGGATTGGTTACGATTTTACCAAAACTATTGGTACCGAACTTATTGCCGGAAGGGAATTTTCAGCAAAATACCCGGCCGATACCAATTCGGTTATCCTCAATGAGGCTGCAGTAAAAGTAATGCGACTTAAAAACCCGTTGGGCACCGTAATTAAATTCTGGGGTACCGATTTAACTGTTGTTGGTGTAATGAAAGATTTTGTAGTTGAATCTGCCTATCAAAGTGTAGCCCCTATGTTATTTTATACCAGCAGCAGGAGCGGCGCATCGTACATTTTAGTGCGTTTAAACCCTTCGGTAAATATCAGTAGTTCGCTGGCCAAAATTGATGAAATAGTGCAGGGAATTGAGCCTAATTTTCCGGTTGACAGGAAGTTTGTAAGCGATTCATTTGAAGAGAAATTCCAGAACGAAAAACTTTTAGGTACACTTTCCAACTGGTTTGGTGGTTTTGCCATTTTTATTTCTTGCTTAGGATTATTGGGCCTGGCGCTTTTTATGGCCGAGCAACGTAAAAAAGAAATCAGCATCCGTAAAGTTTTAGGGGCACACACTGGCAATATCCTCGTGCTGCTAAATAAAGATTTTATAAAACTGGTTGCGATTGCGAACCTCGTAGCATTTCCATTGGCATATATCATTGTAAATAAATGGCTTTCAGCTTTCGAGTACCGCATCCCGATATCTGCACTGCCTTTTATTATGGCTATTGCTTTGTCGGTTATCATTGCCATACTTACGGTGAGTATACAGTCTGTTAAAGTAGCAAAAGCAAACCCAGTTGATGCACTAAAATACGAATAAGGCCCAGGGTTTAAGCTAAAAGGCGTAAGGTTAATACGCCAAAGTCTTAAACCCAATTAATACTTTAAATATGAATAAGGTATAAGACCTAGTAGTAGAAGGCGTAAAGTTAGTACGCCAACCCCCTAAATCTTATACCCTAAACCTTAAACCTGATGTTCAGATTAAACTTAAAAATCGCGCTGCGTAACCTTTGGAAAAACAAGCTCTTCTCACTAATTAATATTGGGGGCTTGGCCATTGGCCTGGCCAGTTGCATGGTTTTATTACTCTATGTTGCTTATGAGTATGGTTATGATAAACAATTTACAGATTATGACAAAACCTACCTGGTTTATAATAATCAGAAAACGGCAAAAGAAACTTTCAGTTTTCTTGCGGTACCGGGTTTAATGGAAAACGAAGTGCGTACTAAAGTTCCGGGTGTTGCGAAAGTTGGCAGATTATCTTATCCAGAATATAAAATGCTTTCTTACCATCAGAATAATTTTAAGAAAAGTGCTGTGTTTGCTGATCCAGACTTTCTGAAAATGTTTGATTACAAGGTTTTAAAAGGTAATCCCAACACTTTTCTTAAAAGTCCCAATGGAGTAATTTTAAATAAAAGCCTGGCAAAAAATCTTTTTGGTAATGAAGATCCCTTAAATAAGGTCGTAAAACTCGAAAATAACCTAAGTTTAAAGGTAGAGGGTGTAATTGAAGACAGGCCTAAAAACAGTAGCCTCGAATTGGATTATATAATGTCGTGGAGGTTATATGAAACATTGAACCCCTGGACAAAAACAAGTGGTTGGGGTTCTAATTTCTGCATCTTATTTGTTCAGCTGCAAGATAATTCTTTTTTCGAACAGGTTAATAATCAGATGCATGGTATGATTAAAGCCAATGAAAAAGATTCGAATGGCGAGCCTTTTTTACATCCTTTATCGAAATGGCACTTATACGAAAAGTTCGAAAATGGCAAAAATGTGGGCGGTAGGATAGATCAGCTAAAGATATTTTTTCTTTTGGCTTTCTGTATTCTGTTGATTGCTTGCGTTAATTTCATGAATCTTTCTACTGCAAAATCAGAAAAAAGGGCCCGCGAAGTTGGCGTTCGTAAAGCTATTGGTTCCTCAAGGAATAGCCTGGTTAGTCAGTTTATGTTCGAATCGATTTTACTTACCCTGTTCAGTATGCTGGTTGCTTTTGTGTTAATAGAAGTAAGCTTACCCTATTTCAATAACCTGTTGCGGATCTCGTTAGAAATAGATTATGCTGATTGGAAATTCTGGGCAGTATTTTTAGGATTAACATTATTAACCGGCATTATTGCAGGCAGCTACCCGGCTTTTTACCTTTCATCATTCGATCCGGTTAAAGTGTTAAAGGGATTTAAGCTTTCTGGTGGTTCATCCTTATCCATTCGCAGGTATTTAGTCATTTTTCAATTTGTATTTGCAGCTTGTTTGATTGTTTGTACAGCTGTTATCTATCAGCAGTTGAATTTTATCAAGAATAAACCAATTGGTTATAATGTTGGTAACCTTATTCAGGTTCCTGCTGAAGGCGAGTTTGCCAATCCGGGTAAACGCAATATCCTTAAAGATGAACTTCTAAAATCCGGTGCCGTAACTGCCGTTACAGAATACAGCCAATCGTTAACTGCCGGTGGTAATAACACCTATGGGGTAAGCTGGCCAGGTAAAGACGAGAATGAAAAAATATTGGTAAACTATAGATTTACGACCGTTGATTTGGCTAAAACGACAGGAATGGAAATTCTTGCTGGTCGCGATTTCTCTAAAGACAGGGTAGATACTGCAAATGTTTTAGTAAACGAGGCATTAGTTAAAGTGATGGGCATGAAAAATCCTGTTGGCAAAGTGATCAGCTGGAACCAGCCTTTAACCATTGTTGGTGTAGTTAAAGATTATGTAATGGAATCCCCTTATCAGCGCCCGAAACCATTAATTATCGCACAAAACGTGCAGGCAGCAAGCACCATAATAATGAGGTTAAATGAGCATAACAATGTTAGCTCATCCGTGAATACCATAAATGAAATTGTAAAAAAACTAAATCCTGCTTTTCCGAATGAAATTAAATTTGTGAATGAAAATTTCGAATTTAAGTTCCAGAACGAAAAACTTTTAGGCACACTATCAAACTGGTTCGGTGGTTTTGCCATTTTTATCTCCTGCCTGGGTTTGCTCGGTTTAGCTTTATTTACGGCCGAGCAGCGAAAAAAAGAAATCAGTATTCGCAAGGTTTTGGGCGCCAGTACTGCCAACATTCTTACCTTATTGAACAAAGATTTCATTAAACTGGTTGCTGTAGCGAATGTAATTGCATTCCCATTGGCCTACATTATCATTACCAAATGGCTTTCGGGATACGAATACCACATTGCTGTTACTGCCTTACCATTTATAGTTGCAATTAGTCTTTCGGTCATCATTGCCATACTTACGGTAAGTATCCAATCAGCCAGGGTGGCGAAGGCAAATCCGGTAGATGCATTAAAATATGAATAATGGTGTAAGGGTTAAGGTAGAAGGCGTAAGGTTAATACGCCAAAACCCTAAACCCTATACCCTAAACCTTAAACCTAATGTTTAGATTAAACTTAAAAATCGCACTGCGCAACCTTTGGAAAAACAAAGTAAGCTCATTTATTAATGTAGTGGGCTTAGCCATCGGTTTGGCTGCCTGTTTAACGTTGCTGTTGTATGTTACGTACGAATGGAACTTTGATAAACAGGCCAAAAATTCGGCCGATGTTTATACCGCAATGACCAATATTCCCGGCGATAACGGCAAAATTTCAGGAACATTTGAGGGATCAACTACGGCATTTGGCCCGGCAATTAAGCAGGGTTTGCCAGAGCTCAGGTATATGGCAAGAATGGATTACGGCGGCAAAAATTTAATTGCCAACGGACAGAATGCATTCAAACGCCAATCCAAATTCGCTGAACCCGACATTCTTAAAATGTACGATTATCATTTTATCCAGGGCAATGCCAATACTGCTTTAAATCATCCAAATTCGGTTATTGTGACCGAATCAACTGCTAAAGTATTGTTCGGAAGCACCGATGTACTGAACAGGATTGTGCGTTTTAAAGACCAGATTGACCTGAATATTACAGGGGTGATTGAAGATCAGCCTGATAACAGCTCAAATAAATTTGATTATTTAATGCCATGGAGTTTATACGAATCGATTGACCGCGGCGCGAAAGACCTTAACTGGAGCAATTATAGTTTTATCACACTTGTGATGTTAAAAAGCGGTGTAGATTTAAACCTGGTTAACCAAAAAATAAATCAGATCGAAAAAAAGAATAACACCAATAACCAGCAATCGCAGGTATTGTTTCCATTGGCCAAATTACACTTATACGGTAAATTTGAAGATGGTAAAAGTGTTGGCGGTGCAATAGAACAGATTTACCTGTTTGTTGGACTGGCTTTCGGAATCCTGTTGATTGCCTGCATCAATTTTATGAATATGGCAACTGCCAAATCAGAAAAACGTGCAAAAGAAGTAGGGATAAAAAAAACCATTGGTGCTAACCGCAGCTCGCTGATTGTTCAGTTCTTAACCGAATCGATGGTGCTCACTTTTATTGCGGTGATTTTTGCCATTGCCCTTCTCGAAATCTTTTTGCCAGCTTTTAACAACCTGTTGAACATTAAACTGGACATCTCGTATTTCAATGGCAGCAGCTGGATGGGTATTTTAGGGATCGTACTGGCAACAGGTTTAATTGCCGGCAGTTATCCTGCCTTTTACCTTTCGTCTTTTAATCCTATTCAAACATTAAATAAGAAGATTAAATCAAAAGGTCTCTTTTCTGTTAGTTTAAGACAGGTTTTGGTAGTGGGACAGTTCTGTTTTGCCATCATCCTGATTATTTCCACATTGGTGATTTATAAACAGATTCAGTATATTAAAAACAGGCCGGTAGGATTTGATGTAAATGCGCTCGTAGAAATGCCACAGGATGGCGAGCTCAAAACCAAATATGAACTGTTGCGCACACAATTGCTGAAATCCGGAGCGGTTAGTTCAATGTTCCAATCGTCGGTAAGTTTATCACATCACGGCCGTAATTTTGCAGGTATCGAATGGGAGGGAATGTTGAAGGCCACCAACAACCAATTGTTCAACCAGGTAATCACCACTTACGATTTTATCAAAACTAATGGCATCAAATTAACCAGCGGCAGGGATTTTTCAGAAAAATTCGCATCCGATACCAGTGCTGTGATGGTAAGTGCTTCAGCTGTTAAGGTTTTTGGATATAAAAATCCGGTAGGCAGAACCGTTACCATTTTTGGAGATAAATTCCATATCATAGGTGTTTTCGACGATTATGTTTGGGATTCTCCTTACAAATCGAATAACCCGATGGTGGTGTTTTTTGATCAGAAACAAACG
Source organism: Pedobacter vanadiisoli (assembly GCF_042684385.1). NCBI lineage: Bacteria > Pseudomonadati > Bacteroidota > Sphingobacteriia > Sphingobacteriales > Sphingobacteriaceae > Pedobacter > Pedobacter vanadiisoli. The sequence continues at coordinate 257,198 of NZ_JBHULL010000003.1, forward strand.
GGGAATATTACCATGCGTTTAAACGAAAATAACAGTATTCAGCGTAATATAGAAACCATCAGCAGGATAACCAAAGCTTTAAACCCGGCTTATCCCCTCGAGATTAATTTCCTGAACAACATATATGCCGAAAAGTACAATGCCGAAAAAACGCTGGGTATCCTATCTAATCTTTTCGGTGGTCTGGCCATTTTTGTTTCCTGTTTGGGGCTTTTTGGCCTGGTGGCTTACAATGCAGAGCAAAGAACAAAAGAGTTTGGAGTGCGTAAGGTATTGGGCGCTTCGTTATTCAACCTGATGCAGTTGTTATCTTTCTCTTTTGTTAAGATGATTTTGGTATCGATCGTGATTGCAATTCCGTTAAGCTACTTTTTGATGAACAAATGGCTGATGAAATTTGAATTCCATACCAATATATCGTGGTGGATTATGCCACTAGCCGGACTGGGAACATTATTGATTGCATTGATTACTGTTAGTTTTCAGGCTTATAAAACCGCTCATGCAAATCCTGTTAATGCACTTAAATACGAATAAGGTGAAAGGTTAGAAGGTTGAGGGCGTAAGGTTAAGGCGCCCGAACCTAAAGCCCCATACCTTAAACCCTAAACCTACACCTTATGTTCAGATTAAACCTAAAAATAGCTTTACGTAACCTTTGGAAAAACAAGGGCTTTACTTTAATTAATGTTGGTGGCCTGGCAATCGGCATGGCCTGTTGTTTAATGTTGCTACTGTATGTATATTACGAATGGAGCTTTGATAAGCACTATAAAAATGCCGATAAGGTATATTTTGCGGCGTTGAATCTGAAATTTAACGGCAAACTGGCTACCACAATGGCGGTGCCCAATAAACTGGCCAAGGCCGGAGTTTCAGCATTACCAGGTATTAAAAGTGCTGCACGGATATCGATGAATAACGGCCAGAAACTCTATAGTCATAACCAGCACAATTTTAAATTATCGGGAATGAACGTTGATCCCGATTTCCTGAAAATCCTTGATCATAAATTTATTTATGGTAATCCGAACACCGCATTAAGCGAACCGAATGATGTGCTGATCAGCCAATCAACAGCTAAAAAACTGTTTGGTGATGAAAATCCGGTTGGGCAACTTATTAAGTACGATAACCGGGTTAATTTAAAAGTGAGTGCTGTTATCGAAGACCTGCCTAAAAATCAGACGATGCAGTACGATCTGCTTCAGCCCTGGGCTTTTTTGGAGCAGGAAAATCCTTCTGAAAAAGAATATGGTTGGGGTACCATTACCTGTTTAACCTTATTTCAGCTAAAAGATAATGCCTCATTGGAAGCTACAAATGCAGCTTTAAAACACTTTATTGTAAATAAAGAACCCGATTTAAAACAAATGACTTACGAGCCTTTTCTTTTCCCATTGAGCAAATTCCATTTATACGATGATTTCGATAACGGCAAAGCAGTTGGAGGGAAAATAGATCAGTTAAGGTTGTTTGTATTTCTGGCCGTTTGCGTGTTGTTTATTGCCTGCATCAATTACATGAACCTTTCTACAGCGAAATCAGAAAAACGGGCCAGGGAAGTCGGTGTCCGTAAAGCCTTAGGATCTACCCGTAATACCATCATGGGGCAATTTATGGTTGAATCGTTGCTGTTGTCGTTTTTGGCCATGCTCATTGCTTTTACCTTGCTCGAAGTTACCTTACCTTATTTTAACAACCTGCTCGATATCTCGATCAATATAAACTATAGTTCGATTGTATTTTGGGCAGTACTGCTGTTTATGGTATTGTTTACCGGACTGCTTGCGGGCAGTTATCCGGCATTTTACCTCTCGTCGTTTATTCCTGTAAAGGTATTGAAAGGTTTTAAAGGGAGTACAGGTTCTTTATCTATCCGCAAAACTTTAGTAGTGGTGCAGTTTACTCTTTCTATCTGTATGATTATTTCGGCCATTGTAATTTACAGCCAGATCCAGCACCTTAAAAATAAACCCTTGGGTTTTGATGAAACTGCATTGGCACAGATAGACCTGGAAGGCGAGTGGACAAAGCCGGAGAAATTGCAGACTTTTAAAAACGAACTCGAAAGAGCCGGGGCAATAATAGCCGCAACCGAATACGCTGGTTCTTTTACCAAAGGTGGTTCGATCACCGGCGACATCGAATGGCCGGGTAAACCCAAAAATGATGTATCCATCATCAATTACCGAAGTACGGGTTTCAATTTTGCCAAAACTATAGGTGTGAAAATTATCGAGGGAAGGGATTTTGAACCTACATTTTCGGCTGATACCTCAACATCACTTTTGCTTAACCAAAGCGCTGTTAAAATTATGGGATTAAAAAATCCTGTTGGTACCATTATTCGCTGGGGCGATAATCCACCACTTAAAGTTATAGGTGTGGTACAGGATTATTCTAACGAATCGCTGGCTTCGAAAATACAACCAACGGTTTACTACTATAATGTTAAAACCAGTAAGGTGCTGTTGCTTAAACTTAATCCTAAAAGATCACTCTCTGGCTCTATTGATAAAATTAAAGCAATCAGTCAGAATTTAAATCCTGCCTACCCGATTGAAGTAAAAATGGTGAGTCAGGGTATGGCAGAGAAACTCCGCAGTGAGCGGCTGCTCAGTGCGCTTTCGAACATTTTTGGTGGCTTTGCTATTTTTATTTCCTGCCTTGGTTTGCTGGGTTTAGCGCTCTACACCGCCGAGCAGCGTAGTAAAGAGATCAGTATCCGAAAAGTACTGGGTGCCAATCTTTCAGACATCCTGATCTTATTAAACAAAGACTTTATGAAACTGGTGATCATCTCCAACATTATTGCTATACCGGTGGCTTACATTATGCTTGCCAAATGGCTCGAGAAATACGATTATAAAATTACGGTTAATCAATGGCCTTTTCTATTGGCGTTGTTAACATCGGTAATAATTGCCCTGTTAACGGTTAGCCTGCAAACTTTTAAAGTAGCCAAAGCCAATGCTGTAGATGCACTTAAATATGAATAAGGTGGAAGGCTAAAAGGTTTAGGGCGTAAGGTTAATACGCCCAGACCTTAAACTCTACACCCTAAACCCTAAGCCTTATGTTTAGATTAAATTTGAAAATCGCACTCCGTAACCTCTGGCGGAACAAGGTAATCACCGCAATAAATATTGGTGGTTTAGCCATTGCACTGGCCGCGTTCATTATGGTTACCATGTATTTTACTTTCGAAACAGGTTTCGACAAGGCAAATCCTAATTACAACGAAATTTACATCATCGGGAGGAATTTACCTGATTTAAAAACCAATTATACCTCTCCGCCATTGGGTAAAACAATTAAAGCTGAGGTTCCAGAAGTGCTTTCGGTTGGAACCATGAAAATGAGCTTTTTCGAGATACCCGTTACGAGTAAAAATGGTGTGGTTTTTTTGAGTAAATGCTTGTACCTCGATTATGATGCAGCAAAAATGTTTAACATTAAACTCAGTAGCGGTTTGGTTAAACCCGAAAGTACTACCCAAAACCTGTTTTACCTGAGCAACGAAAATTATAAAACCCTTTTTCCCAATAATAAAATTGGTGCGCCAGAGCTAGTCGGTCTTGGCAGCAGGTCTTCTGGCATGACCGCTAAATTGAGCGGTAGCGTTTACGCCGATCCTCACTCCAATATTGCTTTCGATGCTGTTTCGGTAGTAAAAGAGATGGGGTTGGGGGAAGGGTATGGGTATAATAACTATAATACCTATATCCAGGTAAGGCCTGGAACGGATATCGAGGCACTTGAGGCAAAAGTGAATGCCATTTATAAAAGAGAAATGATAAAAGCTGGTCAGGATCCTAATAATGAGACTCTTAAAAGAACTACGACATTTCTCGATCCCCTGAAAAACCTGCACCTAAAACCAAAGGCAGGTACCGACACCGGCTACAAGGTACTGGTGGCTTTATCGGTATTGGGTATTTTGATTCTGGTGATTGCCTGTATCAATTTTACCAACCTTAGCATTGCTCAGGCCGCCAAAAGAGCCAAAGAGGTTGGCGTTAAAAAAGTAATGGGTGCCTACCGTTTTCAACTTTCGTTTCAGTTTTTAACCGAAATACTTATCCAGTGTTTCGTCGCCACTGTTTTAGGACTGATTATAGCTGAAATTATTTTGCCAAGGTTTAATAACCTGTTTAAGGTAAATCTCTCCATTTGGACCGCCAATAGCGCACTTTTATGGCAACTGCCCTTAATTTTGATTTTCATTACCCTTATTGCAGGTGTGTATCCGGCAATGGTTTTATCCGGCTTTAAACCTGCCCTTGTGTTAAAAGGTAATTTTCAAAAGAGCAAACAAAGTTTTTGGCTGCAGAATGGTTTACTGGTGTTTCAATTCAGTATTGCGGTTATTTTTATTACAGGTTTGTTAATCATCAGTTCACAGTTAAAATATATGCGTACTCAGGATGTTGGCTTTAAACCTGAGCAGGTAGTGTACATTAAAAATCTTGCTTATTTCGCATCACCCGATAAATTTGATCCGATACGGAATAGGATAGCAAAAATCCCAGGGGTAAAATCAGTTACAGTAGCCAACGTGGTGCCCGACGGTTCCGATGGAGGTAAAAACAGTTATACTGTTGATGGCAAAGCACAAAGTCTGACTTTTACGGATGTCGACTTTGATTATTTCGAAACACTGAACATCAGGCTTAAAGAAGGAAGGACTTTTTCGAGGGAATTTAAAACCGATACTGTAAATTCTGCTATACTAAATGAAGCTGCTGTAGCCAAATATGGTTTAACCCATCCGATAGGTAAATCCATTAGTGGCTGTCAGAATAAAGAGTATAAAATTGTGGGAATAATAAAAGATTATAAAACACTAGGTTTCGAAAAAACCGTTGAACCTACCATTTATTCGATAAACGATCCCTGTGGAAACCCCAAAACAGAAATTATGCTGAAGATAGAAGAAAGTAAGATGTCGGAAGTATTGAGCACGCTTAAATCGCAGTGGCCTGAAATCAATAAATTGGATGGCGATAATTTTCGCTACCAGTTTTTGGATGAAATGTATGGTCGCTTGTTTAAAAAACAGGAACAGTTACAGTCGGTATTTTTTGCCGCAGCGCTGCTTACCATTTTTATTGCACTGCTCGGTCTGTTTGCCTTTGCAAAATACATTACGAACAGCAAGATCAAGGAAATTGCCGTAAGGAAAATTCTGGGTGCAAGCAATCTGCAGATTTTCAGGCTGATCAATAGCACGTTCTTCGCTATGGTGGTCACTGCCAATGTCATTTCATGCCCGTTGGCTTATATTTTAACAAAAAAGTGGCTCGAAACCTTTGCCTATCGTATAGATCTACCGCTTTTACCATTTGCAATGAGTGCCGGTTTAACTATTTTATTAACCATTATTACGGTAAGCCTGCAGGCAAACAGCGCTGTTAAAGCAAATCCTGTTGGTGCACTTAAATACGAATAAAGACGGGAAAGACGAAGGTATTAGGGTAGAAAGTTTAACCGCCTAGCCCCTCAACCTTTCAACCCTCAACCTCAAAAATATGTTCAGATTAAACTTAAAAATCGCCTGGCGAAACCTTTGGAAAAACAAAGGTTATACCCTGATCAATATACTTGGTTTATCAATCGGCATGGCCAGTTGCATCCTCATTTTTATTTTTATCCGTTATCAACTCAGTTTTGATGAGAATTTTAAAAACGAAAGCCGTATTTACAGGGTAATAACCAGCTGGACTGCTCCCGATAGCTTTTTCGAATCACCTGGTACGGCTAAACCGCTTCCTCCGGCTATGCGGAACGATTTTCGTCAACAATTTGATAAAGTTGCCGCTATTCAGGGCGGCGGAGGAATAATTAAGGTAAAAGATGCGTTGGGAAAAGAAGGCATCAAAACTGCTGAGGATGTACATTACGCAGAGCCTGATTTTTTCGAAATATTTAATTTCAAATGGCTGGAAGGAAATCCCCGTCAATCATTAAGTCAACCCAATACCGTTGTTTTATCTGATGAAATGGCCAATAAACTTTTTGGTGATTGGCATAAAGCCGTTGGCCAAAGCATTAGTTTTAAGAACGAATTAGAACTTAAAGTAACCGGGATTATAGAAAAAACACCCGAAAACAGTTCATTTCCTCTTAAAATTATCATTTCTTACAAAACTTTCGAAAAACAGGCCGGACCATCGTTAACCAATTGGTCATCGGTTTCCTCATCATCCGAGTGTTATGTACTGCTAAAAGACGGTGTTTCTATCGAGGATGTAAATAAAAGCATCCCGCAGTTTATTAACAAATACTATCAGAAAGGTAATATTTCAAAAGAAGGCCACCGTTTTCAGCCATTAAGGGATATTCACTATAACGAAGCACTGGGTAATTTTGCAAACAAAGTAATTTCCAAAAAAGAACTCTATGGGTTGGCTATTATCGGTGTTTTCTTATTGCTAACTGCTTGTATCAACTTCATTAACCTCGCCACTGCCCAAGCAGTAAGCAGGAGTAAGGAAGTAGGTGTACGGAAGGTAATGGGCAGCTTGCGCAGGCAATTAATTATTCAGTTCTTAACCGAAACGCTAATCATAACGGTACTGTCATTGTTGCTAGGCTGTGTTTTAACCGAAGTTGCACTACCAGGCATGCAAAGTTTATTTAAAGATCACATTTCTTTTAGCATTATCGAGCATCCTATTATACTTGTATTTATTCTTGTTTTAGTGATAGTGGTTAGCTTTCTGGCCGGCTTTTATCCTGCTATGGTGATGTCTGGCTATAGTCCGGCGCTGGCCATAAAAAATAAAATTACAGCAAATGCTGCGGGGTTAAGTTTACGGAAAATCCTTGTTGTTGTGCAGTTTGCTATTACCATTATGCTCATTATCGGTACTTTGGTGGTGCTGAGGCAGATGAGGTACCTGCGCGAGAAACCACTTGGTTTTGTGCCAACGGCTGTTGCTTTGATTGATGTACCTTCTGATAGCATGGCGATTACCCGCTACCATACCCTGCAAGATCAGCTCAATAAAGTCCCTGGGGTATTATCGAGCAGCTATTGTAGTGCTGCCCCATCGTCAGATTTTAACGATGAATATAATTTTAAATATAATAGCACCGTTCAGGCAAATTTTCAGGCCAATACCAAAACCGGAGATGAAAATTATTTTAAAACATTTGGTTTAGAAATTATTGCGGGCAAGGGTTTAGCTAAAAGTGATACCGTTAAAGATTTTGTGGTGAACGAAACCCTGTTGAAAAAACTGAATGTGGTTAATTATAATGAAGCCATTGGTAAAACCATTAGGGTACGCGGTAAAACAGGAATTATTGTTGGTGTGGTTAAAGATTTTAACAATAAAAGCCTGCACGAGCCTATTTCGCCAATTATTTTAAATAGCGACAAAGAATCTTATACCACTATTGCAATAAAGCTCGATCGCAAAAGTATACTGCCAGCTATGCAGGCGATAGAAAAAACCTGGAACAAGTTATTGCCCGAGTATGTATACGGATCTAATTTTATGGACGATAAAATCAGCAGCTATTATCAGACGGAAAAAATAATGGGAGCCCTTTTTAAGGTTTTTGCAGGGGTAATTATCTTTATTTCCTTTATCGGTCTATTTGGATTGATCTCTTTCGTGGCTACTCAACGTACCCGCGAAGTAGCCATCCGGAAGGTATTGGGAGCATCTACCATCGAACTGGTTAAAATGTTAAACGGTTCATTTCTGCTGATGGTTTTTATAGCCAATTTGGTTGCATGGCCTTTAGCTTACCTGTTTGTTTCCAAATGGCTGGCTACTTTCAGCTACCGTATCGATGTGAATGTATGGCCTTTTATTTCAGCGATGATCATCTCGATGACGATAACACTCATTACGGTAAGTATCCGCTCGTACAGGGCTGCGGTTGCCAATACAATTGATGCTTTGAAGTACGAATAAGATTACGGATAACTTTTGGCCCTTGGCAATTAAAACGACTAACATCACATACGCTACGCTAAACCTATAAAAACTATGTTCAGATTAAACTTAAAAATCGCCTGGCGAAACCTTTGGAAAAACAAAGGTTATACCTTGATCAATATACTTGGTTTATCGATCGGCATGGCCAGTTGCATCCTCATTTTTATTTTTATCCGCTTTCAGCTTAGTTTCGATGAAGGTTATAAAAATGCTGACCGGATTTACCGTGTTGTTACCGATTGGAAATATAAGGCATTTGATGATTTCTCTGCGGGCGTTCCGATACCTTTTACCGCTGCAGCCAGAAATGAAATAGCAGGTATAGAAAAGATAGGTGCAATTGCAAAATGGGGTGATGTCGTACATGTTAAGGATAATATGGGCAGGGAAATTTTAAAAAGCCACGAAGACCTATATTTTGCCGAACCCGATTTTTTTGAGGTAATAAATATCAAATGGAAGTATAGCAAAGCATCTGAAGCATTAAAATCGCCCAATAGTGTTACGCTTTCAGAAGCAATGGCCATTAAATATTTTGGCAGCATACAGAATGCAATAGGTAAAAGTATTACGGTAGGCGCCAAAATACATTTAAGTGTTACAGGGGTGTTTCAGGATATGCCGCAGAACAGCAGCTTTCCCATTAAAATAGTGATTGCCTACCAGAATTTATTTAATTATTATACTAGCCGAAATTGTTGGGATTGTATTAATTCCAGTTTAAGCAGTTATGTTTTGCTTAAAAAAGGGCTGAACAAATCGGATCTTGATGGAGCGATGGCGAGATTCAATAAAAAATATTATGAAGATAAAAAGATTGAAGGAAACCAGGTAAACAGGCTTCAGGCTTTGAAAGAAATCCATTTTGATGAACGCTACGATAATTTCGCTAACTCAACAATTGCTAAAGGCCAGATTTATGGTCTTGCCATTATCGGATTATTTTTGATCTGTACTGCCTGTATCAACTTTATCAATTTAAATACGGCTCAAGCCGTTAACCGGTCAAAAGAAGTGGGCGTACGTAAAGTGATGGGGGGCAAGCGCAAGCAGCTTATTATACAGTTTTTAACCGAAACCGTTGTATTGGTCTTAATTTCGCTATTAATTGCTTGTATCATCAGCGAGCTGGCCATACCTGCTATGCAGAACATCTTTAAAAATCAGATCAGTTTCAGTTTATTTGGGCATCCGGTCATTTTTTTGTTTATGCTTTTACTGGTGGTATTTGTAGGTTTTCTGGCAGGTTTTTACCCCGCTATGATCATATCGGGCTTCAATCCGGCATTGGCAATAAAAAACAAAGTCGCCCTGAACAATAATAGTTTAAGTCTGCGTAAAATTTTGGTCATTGTACAGTTTACAATTACCGTTATACTCATCATTACCACTATAGTAATTGTAAATCAAATGGACTACCTGCAGCAGAAACCTCTGGGTTTTAATTCTGTAGCCGTAGTCATGGTAGGAGTGCCGAGTCAAGACAAGCATAACATTTTTAAGGAAAGGGTTTTAAAAATACCTGGTGTACAATTGTTGAGTTACTGCCAGTCGCCACCACTATCTCAGGATATAAACTCTACCAATTTTACTTTTAATGGAACGAAAAATAAAGATTTTGAGGTAAGGACCTGTAAGGCCGACGAAAATTATTTTAAGCTTTTCAATTTAAAAATTATTGCTGGGAAGGTCTTTATGAAGAGTGATACAGCCAATGGTTATGTGGTTAACGAAACCTTTCTTAAAAAGGTAGGCATCATGAACCCTGAAGATGCCCTTGGTAAAATGATCAATGCCACGGGTATTAATATTCCCATTGTAGGGGTGGTGAAGGATTATAATGATAAATCGTTAAAAGAGGAAATATCAGGTCTGGCCATTTCTGCAGGTAGAAATCAATATTGGCAGGCTGCAATAAAGCTCGAAGGTAAGCAGCTTCTGTCTTCCATGAACCAGATAGAAGCTTTATGGAACAGCACCTTCCCTGACAATATTTATCATGCAGAGTTTGTTGATGATCGCATAAAAGGCTACTATGAAAGTGAACACATCATGGGAGTATTGTTTAAGGTGTTTGCCTGCGTAATCATTTTCATCTCGTTTATAGGTTTGTTCGGTCTGATTTCTTTCGTGGCCATGCAACGCACCAGAGAAGTAGCCATCCGTAAGGTTTTGGGCGCGTCTACCTTACAGTTGGTTAAAATGCTTAATGGATCGTTTTTATTAATGGTATTTATTGCAAATATGGTAGCATGGCCAATGGCTTACCTGTTTGTTTCAAAATGGCTTTCGGGCTTTGCCTACCGCATTGATATAAGCCTTTGGCCATTTGCCATGGCCATGTTTATTTCCATGCTGATTACCCTCATTACTGTAAGCTTCCGCTCTTATAAAGCGGCAAACGCCAATACAATAGATGCACTTAAATATGAATAGCGGTGTAAGGTCAGTGCGCCGACGCCCTAAACCTTATACCTTAAACCTTAACCCGTATGTTTAAACTGAATTTAAAAATTGCACTGCGCAACCTGTTTAAAAACAAAATTTATGCCGCCATCAATATCGGCGGTTTGGCCATTGGCTTAACGGCTTTTGTGTTAATGCTGTTATACATTAACCATGAAGAAAGCTATGATACCTGGGATCCGGCGCTTAAAAATGTTTATCAGATCAGGGAACGCCATAGTTTTTTTACACCTGATAATAAGGAACATCTGCAGGAATCGAATGAAAGCCGGGTAGCGAATCTCATCCGCCAGAAGATTCCACAGGTAATTGCAGTTACGAAAGTAGATCAAGATTGGGATTTTAGGACTGGTAATTCTGTTAGGGTGGGCAAGACCGATCCCATTACTGTTAACAGGATGAAAGATGCGGATAGCAGTTTCTTCCGCGTTTTTAAGTATAAGTTTTTGCAGGGAAACGAAAGTAAGGCATTGAGTGCGCCGAAATCGGTTGTGTTAAAACAAAGTCTGGCCAAACAGTTATTTGGCGAAGATAATGCTTTGGGTAAAGTGATCAAAGTAGTTGCCTGGCAGGGAGATGAAGGTACAGATTTAACCGTAACCGGGGTGGTGGAAGATCCTAAAACACCCGAAACCGCAGGTTTTACTGCCATTATGCGTACAGGAAACAAGGATAAAGATCCTGATAACCCAAGTAATAGCAATTATTGCCAGGTTTATGTACGGGTAAATGAAGGTGCCGACCCTGAGCTTTTAAACCAGACCCTTAAAAAGGTTTATGTCGATTACAAAAAATCAACGGCTCCGCTCTTAAAAATCGAGTATAAGAGTTATTTCACCCAGGGTAAATACCTCGAATTAAAAGCACTTCCACTCGCTCAGGTTCACGGCAACCGCCCGTTTGAGATAAGCTGGCTTGAAAAATTAAAGCCTGTAATGGCCATCTGTGTATTTCTCCTGCTGGTATCTATTATCAATTTTGTTAACCTGGCAACAGCCCAATCCGTTCAACGTGCTAAAGAAGTAGGGGTTAAAAAGGTAATGGGCGCCTACAAACAGCAATTAATAGGTCAGTTTTTGTTAGAATGCGCATTGCAGAGTATGGTTGCCCTGTTCCTGTCTGTGATATTGATTGAGATATTATTGCCCTCATTCAACACCCAATTTCATGTTGAGCTCAGTTTTTGGCATAATCCACATCTTTTCAATATGCTTTTGCAACTATTGGGCCTTTTTACACTGGTAACTTTGCTGGCCGGTTTTTACCCTGCCTGGATACTGTCTAACTACAATCCTGCATCGGTATTAAAAGGGAATTACAGTGGCAGTTTAAAAGGCGTTATTTTGCGCAATATACTCGTGGTTTTCCAGTTTATCATTTCGGTAACCTTTATTATCGCCATTAGTGTAATGCACCTGCAAACCAATTATCTCTATAATAAGGATTTAGGTTTCGAACGGAGCAATCTTATCAATATTCGGTCAGGCTACGATCAAAACCTTGCCGAGAAGATCAAACGCATTCCTGGCGTAAAGTATGTAGCTACCACAACCCAGGTAATGGGAAATGCATTTAACGTTCCGGAGGAGATAGAATATAATGGCAATAAAATTTCACTCAACACGGTAACCATAAGCATGGATGCACTTTCAGCCTTGGGTGTAAAACTTTTAAAAGGGCGTGTTTTTTCAAAAGAACATAAGCAGGATACCGTTAATACTGTGGTGCTTAACGAAGCGGCAGCAAAGCTGATCGATAAAAATCCGGTCGGTAAAAGTTATAAAATCATCGACCAGGATAGAACGCTTAATTTTCAGATTATTGGTGTAATTAAAAATTATCATAATGAGGGCTTTGATAAAGAAGTACTGCCAACACTTTACAAAGTAACCCATTTGGGTGGTACGTCGTCTACCAATAACCTGATTGTAAGGTTGAACAGCGATAAAAGTGCTGCCATTATCGAAAAAATAAAAGCCGAATGGAAACATGCTTATCCCGATTTCCCGATGGAATACACCACTTTGGATAGTGCTTTTGATAAAGTGCTCGAAAATAATAGGCGTTTCATCAATATGATTATGCTATTCAGTACCGTTTCCGTTTCGCTTTCGCTGCTCGGTTTGTTCGCATTATCTACTTTTGTAGCCAAACGCCGTACAAAAGAAATTGCCATGAGAAAAATTTTAGGTGCCTCTAATGTTCAGATTGTTAATCTTTTAAATAAAACCTTTTTGGTTCTGGTAATCATTGCAAACCTGATCAGCTGGCCTGTTGCCTATATTGTGGTGAAAAAATGGCTCAATGGTTTTGCGTACCGTATAGATTTGCCATTATACCCATTCTTTCTGGCTACTGTGATTTCAATCATCATTGCTGTTTTAACTGTAAGTATACAGGCCCGAAGGGCCGCTTTGGCAAACCCGGTAAAAGCACTTAAATACGAATAAAGGTGGAAGGCTTAGGGTAAAGGGTTTAAGGTGACACGCCCAAACCCTATACCTTAAGCCCTATGCCCTAAACCTTACATACAAATAATAGCATTAAGTTTAATGTAAAGCGTTTAAATGTTAATCTGCCTTTAAACCCTAAGCCTTAAACCCTATGCCCTAAACCTTAAATATGATACAACTTAACAACATCGAAAAGTATTACGCCAATAAAGGTGTTAAAAATTATGTGTTACGCTTGGTAACCACTACGATAAACCAGGGCGAGTTTGTTTCCATTATGGGGCCATCAGGTGCCGGAAAATCGACCCTGCTCAATATCATCGGGATGCTCGAGGAACCAACCTATGGTTCTTATAATTTTTTGGGTGAAGACGTAACCTCGTTAAACGAACGCAAGCGGATTGAACTTTACCGCAATCACATAGGCTTTGTTTTTCAGGCTTATCATTTGATCGACGAGATGACGGTTTACGAAAATATCGAGGCCCCCTTACTTTACAAAAAAGTAGGAAGTTCAGAAAGGGCGAGCAGAATTGCCGATCTGTTAGACCGTTTTAACATTGTGGCTAAGAAAGACCTGTTTCCAAACCAGCTCTCCGGCGGACAACAGCAATTGGTAGGTATTGCAAGGGCCCTGGCCGCACAACCCTCTATTATCCTGGCCGACGAACCAACCGGGAACCTGCAATCGGCACAGGCCGAAGAAATTATGGAATTATTTAAAAAACTGAATCAGGAAGATGGCATTACCATTATCCAGGTTACCCATTCCGAAAAAAATGCACAGTATGGCAACAGGATACTGCACATTGCCGATGGCGTGGTAAAAGAAGATGTGCTGGTGGGTTAAATCGGAGTAAAATTGGTTTATCAGGGAAATAAGTGCTGCAATTATTTCCCTGGTAAGCCGCATCAGTCAATTTTTGATATGCTTAAATACCCGCAATGGGAACTTAAGATCAGGAAAATGCAACTGCTTTATTTTACCGGAAGCTCTTGTTGCGAACAACTTTAAGCTGCTCAAAACTGCATCGAGCTCTTTGTTCAAAAATGCAGTAATATTTAAGATAATCATGATCGAGGCAAACAGATAAAGCCCCATAAAAATACCAATACAAAGATGCATGGTTATAATAGCCAGTACCCAATATTTTCTAAAAAACCTGGTAAAGACCATAAAAGGGTAAAGGATTTCGTGCACTACGGTAGCCCAGCCCATCAGCATAAATACTATTGGGTACTTTGCCATAAATGAAAAATCAAAATTGTTAAATGGCGGGCGTGTTAAAGCTTTCCACATACTTTCGCCATTCCACCAGTTTATACCGATGGCTTTATGAAAGCCGCCAAAAAAATAAATAAAGCACATCTGTATCTGGATAAACCGTATACAGAATCTTCTGAATTCCGGAGAGGCTGTTTTACGTTTGAGCAGAAATTCGTCCAAAGAAAAATCGGTAACCGGCATAAAAGTGCAGAAGAACAGGGAAATGGTGGTGAAATAATCCATTCCGTACAAAAAGAAGGTGTTGGATTGTATGATACAGAGGTGGATAAATAAAGTGATAATGGCAGAAAACCGGGTAAAGAGACCAAACAGCAGCATGATAATAAAGATCAGGTGGATCAATAAAACGAAATGAAGCATTTGGGTGTCAGAACTAAACAAACCACCAAAAATATCACTAAACCAGCTTAGCCGCGGAATAAATTTCAACCGGATAAAAGTTTCGGTAACCTCACGGTTCGAAAAACCCGATAACCCGAAAAACTTATGCATTTCAGCATAAATACTCAATACAAAAACAAGGCAGTGTATGCTTACAGCTATCCTGAAGAAAGCAAAAACATTGGTTTGTAAAGGTTTAAATAAGAAATGATCTGAAATCTTATTTGTTTTGGATATGATATTCATATGCATACATAAATTGATAAACATTATTTTTTGATTGGGTGTAATGGTGCAAGGAAGGGGTGAGTACGAGGCCAAAAATAGCTTTGGCAGAAACTACATTTTCCAGGCCCTTCATCTGCTCCTGCATCATAAACCTGATGAGCGAGTTTCTCAGGATTTCAATATCGGTTTTGCCAATACTTTCGTAATAATTACAAAGCCTGAGCCCGAGTTCATGGCTGTTTATTTGCGGTATCATGGTTATTTTCTGCTTGTTCCTGAGTGTGTATTCGAAAACAAGTTTATAACTTGTGGGCACATTTGGTGCAAAAAAACCGTAACCTGTTTCTGTGCCGGTATATGCCAGATAGTAATTGAGGTAATCGTTAAATCGGTAATCCGTTTTTCCCAGTACTAAATCCAGTTTCTTTTTGATTGGCTGATAGGTTGATTGTTCCATTTCAACCAATAAAATGCCCTTGTTGTTCACAATGCAATCGAGCGTGGTGTCTATATTGATAAAAGAAAGGAGCAGGTAATGTATCAGCATCCCGGCGCCCAGAATAATTTTTACAGGAGTTTTCATAACGGTTTTTTTGATTAAAAGCTGAAAATTGAAAAAGTTCCTGGCTTATTATTATCTAGAATCAAATAAGCCAGAAACCGAATAATTTATTGGTACTTTGAAAGTACGGTGGTTAATTGTGCAATTAACCTTTGCTGAAGTACATTGCTGCCTTGGGTTACCTTTGTGGCATTGGAACCGTTGTTTGCTGAAGTACCATTACTGCCGTTACAAACAGTAATTTGTAAAGTACAGTCGGATGCTACCATACTGGCTTTACCGGCCCTGCCCGAAATAACTGCTGCGGTTAGTTTGCCCGATGTTTGGATGTTGGTTAACTTACCGGTAGAGGCAAGGACTTTTCCACGGGAACCATAACTTTTTACATTGTACAATGATGAGTCGTACTGTTTTAAAATGTTGTTCATGGCTGTTTTGTCTTCAGCAGAGATTTTTGTGCCCGGAGCAATAGAAATTCCATTTTTTTCAATGGTTACCTGGGCTTTTGAAAGCTGTGCGCAAAAGATGAATGCGAATAGTGCAATAATTTTTAAAGAAGTTTTCATTTTGATTAAGTTTTAGGTGAAAAATTAAATTGTTTATTAGATTGTTCTAGAATCTGAAACCAAAGTTAGGGCGGTAAATGCTCCGGATTTTAGTGTATTATTACGCAATTAAATGCGTGGAACTACTTTTCTTAACCGTATTTATACCTGTTGTGTCTGGTACAGATGCTGCTTACTATAGCGCTTAATTGCCATTATTGATATTTGGAAAGCACCACTTTTAATTGAGAAATTAAGCGTTGTCTGGTTTTTTCTGTAGCCGGCATCGAATTGATTACCTTAATATCCCTCGTAGGATCGGTAGCGTTGTCGAGTACAGCCTGTACCGTCATATCGGCTGCAACCATGTTCGCCTTTCCGTTAACCAGGTCGGATGATATTTTATCCGTAATCTGGATCCTGGCCAGGTTACCCTTTTTACTCGTCATTTTTCCACTCGCATCATAGCTTCTGATCTGGTAAAGCGATGCATCGTACTGCTTTAAAATGTTGTTTACGGCCTCCCTATCCTGGGCGGATATTTTTGTGCCGGGGGCAATGGAGATCCCGTTTTCTTTAATGCTAACCTGTGCCTTTGCAGTATGGGCGCCAATAATAAGGCCACACCATAAACTGATCTGAGTTAATTTTTTCATTTTGTTAAGAATTAATTGGTGAATAAATTTTCTAGAATTGAAATCAAAATTATGATGGCCCCGTAGCTATTATTCAGTGTGTTATTACTTTAAATGCGAGGTGTAATTACCCATAATAAACAGTATTTATACCTATTGTCTCAACTTGTGCGGCCTATTAACTTAGTGGTAAATCAAAACTTAAATCAAACTAAAAAATGGAAAAAAAGCGTTACGCAAAAGAATTTGTGGCCGAAGACCTCAGGACCCGGACACATTTTATCCCACTCGAAACGGCAAACAGGTATATCGAAAGCTTCCATAAAAACCGCAGTTCACTTATTCCAAAAGAGTTGCAGGAAGAAGACAGGCGGGTAGCCATTTTGCCGCTTTCTGAAACGTTTAACATCAAAAGCGTTTCAAAGTTGCTAAGCAGGAGAGGTTGCGAGGGACTCAGGGTACACTTTGGACTGAACGATCATTCGCAGGTTGTACTGGTGCTGAGAGCCGTTGACGGTTTTGGGAACGATATTATTGGCCCGGTTTCCAGACCTGGTAAAAAGATGCCCAAATTAATGGCGTTATCTGCCAATACCAGTCAAGACAGTGATGATAACCTGGATACCTATAGTTTAGACGATTCTCAACGTGTACCACCTTGGCCAGCTGAATATATATAATAAAGATTAGATGCATCAAGTCCAGAACTTTATATTATCCCAGTCTATTTTACTGGCCTGTGTAATAGGCCTGTTCAGGTGGAGCAGTATTGGCGCCACCTTCAGGCCTTTCCTGTTTTATTGTTTTTTAGATAGCCTTACTGAAATTACCGTATTTGTTTTGATCCTGAAGCACATTAATCCTTGCTTTGTAATCAATGTTTACCTGCTTTTATCTTCGTTGTTGCTGTTGTGGCAATTTGGCAACTGGCTTATTTTAAGCAAAAAATCACGGATCTTACAGGTTTTAGCCTTCGTCATTATCGCTACATGGGCAGTAGATTATTTTATCCTCCACCAGCTGTCAGATAATAGCGGCTTTTTCCGTATTGTGTACTCGTTTATATTGGTCATGCTGTCTATCACTGGCTTAAATAAGCTGATCACCCTGGTAGAGGGAAATATCTTAAAAGATTCGAGATTTCTGATCTGCGTAGCCCTGATTGTATTTTTTACCTTCAATATTTTTATCGAAATCATTTATTTTAATTCGAGTTCTAGTATTATCTTTAAGGAAAATGTATTTGATATTAAGCGGATTATCAATGTTTTTGCCAACCTGGTTTTTGCCTTAGCCGTGTTATGGATACCGAAGAAAAAGAATTTTATAATGCCGTATTAATTGCTGCTGCAATTATTGGGTTCATTATGCTTTATTTTATTGTATCCATGATTATGCAGCACCGGAAAAGCAGGCGTTTATCAAAAGACCGGATATTGGCTGAAATCAAAACACTGGAAAATGAAAGACGAAGGATTGCGTCTGATCTGCACGACGAAATAGGGCCATTGCTTTCAACCGTAAAATTCCAGATCGCCCACCTGGATGGAGGTACCGATGAAATGCAGCACCTGATCCGCTCATCAGGAAAACACATCGATACCATTATTCAGCGGATGCGCGAAATCTCAACGGATTTAATGCCATATATGCTGGAAAGAAAAGGATTGGTATGGGCCATTCAGGATTTTATTAACCGTATACAACTGAACGGAGCACTTAAAATTATATTTAAACATCACCTGAATAAACGTTTAACAGCCGATATAGAACTTAATGTGTACCGCATTGTGCAGGAAATTCTACATAACACCATTAAGCATGCAAAAGCAAATCTATTGATGATTGTTTTGGAAGAAAATGATGGTGTATTGCGGTTGCAGACAACCGATAATGGTATTGGCTTTGATTTTCAGGAAGTTGTAAAGCAGAATTCCGGACTGGGGCTGCTTAACCTGCAAAGTCGTATAGAGGTAATGAAAGGTACCGTAAGAATGCCTTTATCAAATAACGGTAAAGGGGTAACCTACACTTTTGAAATTCCGGTTAAAGGAGATAAAAAATGATGAACGAAGAAAAAATCAGGATTATTATTGCCGATGATCATGTGGTTTTCAGGGAAGGACTGGCCATGGTGCTGGGCAATAAAGATAATATAGAACTGGTAGGCG
Organism: Pedobacter vanadiisoli; assembly: GCF_042684385.1. Taxonomy (NCBI): domain Bacteria; kingdom Pseudomonadati; phylum Bacteroidota; class Sphingobacteriia; order Sphingobacteriales; family Sphingobacteriaceae; genus Pedobacter; species Pedobacter vanadiisoli. The sequence continues at coordinate 275,885 of NZ_JBHULL010000003.1, forward strand.
CTGCCGGTAATGGCGAGCAATTGGTAAAACTGACCATAAACCTGAAACCCCATGTAGTGATAACCGATATCAAAATGCCGGTTATGGATGGCATTGAGGCAACCAAACAAATGATTAAACTTAATCCCGATCTGGGCATTATTGCACTCTCTATGTTCGACGAAGAAGATCTGATTGTAGAAATGTTAGAAGCAGGGGCAAGAGGATACTTGCTTAAAAATGCCGATAAAAATGATATTTATGATGCCATTACTGCAGTAGCAATAGGGAATAATTTTTATTGCAAAACTACCTCTGCCAAATTGGCTACCGTTATTGCCAAAAGCAGGGCCAAGAAGGAGACCAAACCAATCGATTCTAATTTTTCTGAACGTGAAATTGAAATCATTAAGCTGATCTGCAAAGAATTTACCAACAAAAAAATTGCCGACCAGCTTTATCTTAGCGTACGGACGGTAGAAGGGTACCGGGCCAAATTATTAGAAAAAATGCAGGTTAAAAATTCTATTGGGCTGGCCATTCATGCTTTTCAACTTGGAATAATCAGTGGTATAGAAAATAATGGATGAAAAAACTTTTGACGGCATGTTTTTTCTAAATTTGTGTTTCACAAATCAGAATCAGTGCAAAAGAACTTTACGGATCAGCTAGGAAGAGAAATTACAATCAATTTCCCGCCAAAACGGATTATTTCTGTAGTCCCCTCACAAACGGAGCTTTTGTTTGATTTAGGCCTGGATCAGGAAATTATCGGATTGACCAAATTTTGTATTCATCCGATAGATAAATTTGCAACACGTACCAAAGTAGGAGGGACGAAAAAACTCAATATCGACCTGATTAAAGATTTAAAACCTGATCTCATTATTGGCAATAAAGAAGAAAATAACCAGGTCGATATTGAAGAACTTGCCACATATTTCCCTGTTTGGATGAGCGATATTTTTACGCTTGATGATGCGATGAAAACCATCAATGAGATAGGGGCTTTAGTCAATCGCGAACCCGAAGCCGGTTACCTTAATCACCTTATTTCGGCAGGCTTTAACGACCTGAAAACGCTTGCGCTGCAGAACCACATAAATAAAAAAGTGGCCTATTTGATCTGGCGTAAACCCTATATGGTGGCTGGGAAAAATACGTTTATCGATGATATCCTGCTTCTGAATGGTATGACAAATGTTGTAGAAAGCAAACGCTATCCTGAGATAACACTGGGAGAACTGCGTAACACAAGCTGTGAACTGATACTGCTATCGTCAGAACCTTACCCCTTTGCCGAAAAACATATTGAAGAAATACAAGCTGCGGTGCCCAATGCTAAAGTAATCCTGGTTGATGGTGAAATGTTTAGCTGGTACGGGAGCAGGTTGGTTAAAGCTGTTCAATACTTTTTTGAGTTTCAGAAGCAAATCATTAGCTTTTAAAGGCAAATTTTTATAATTTGTAGCATACGGTTAAATCATTCCGTTATCATATCACTAAAAAAATCATAATCCGATGAGAAAAATATTAATACTATCCCTGTTTGTATGTGTAATTTCCGGTTGCAGTTCAATGAAAAACGGAGGGAACTCCGGTATCGTTACCGCAAGTGGAACAATTGAAAAATTAGGCATGACTACATTTCAATACGGTACACATTTATTAAAAGCAGATAATAATAAAACCTATGCCTTAAAAAGTGCAAGTATAAATCTTGATACCTATTTAGATAAAAAGGTTACTATAAAAGGCAAAAAGGTTGCCGGCTATCCATTAGAAGGTGGTCTTGAGTTGATTGAGGTTACACTGGTGAAATTTTAAGTGGCATAATCATTTGCTAAATGCGTTTTGCTGAGCTTGTTTTGCCAGTGTAAGTAGTGTTTTTAATTGTCTTGTAGCTACTTTTTTTTTACAAAATATTTCAAAGGTTTGATTATTCAATTTAGTTTCTATCTTTGCAGTCCTTAAAACATCCTAATCAGCGGAAGTGGCGTAATTGGTAGCCGCACCAGACTTAGGATCTGGCGCTTCACGGCGTGGGGGTTCGAGTCCCTTCTTCCGCACAAAAATTAAAACCGTTCTGATAAGTCAGGACGGTTTTTTTTATGGAATCAGCCTATTGCGCTTTTGATTAGTATTTGCCTCTCCTTAAAATTTACTAACCGTCCCAGTGGGACGAATCTTTGGTAGCCAATTAAAAAATTGGCGTTTTCGTTCCGTAGGAACGTTTGGTGTTTTAAATACTGGCGTTCTTGCGCTGTGCTTCCTCGTCCTGTCTGTAGAGTTAAGCATAGCGTCTCTACGGATAATCTAATAGTATTGAGTTTTCAAATCCAACACCTTTATTAATCGATTTTCTGATCATCATATAAAATTTTCTCCTTAAAAATTAGTGAGTTAGCATTTTTTTGAAAGAATAATCTATAAAATATAGCCAATGGCTTTTGATTATTAAATCTTGTTTCTATCTTTGCAGTCCTTACAACATCCTAACTGCGGAAGTGGCGTAATTGGTAGCCGCACCAGACTTAGGATCTGGCGCTTCACGGCGTGGGGGTTCGAGTCCCTTCTTCCGCACAACAAGATAAAGGCCGTTCCGATTTAAACATCGGAACGGTTTTGTTTTTAAAAACATTGATTAATAAAAATTGATGTGCTGTTTTGATTAGAGCGATATGTGCCATTTGTCTCATGTCTCAATACTCAAATTAATTGTACATCTCAATACTCATATCTCACAAAAATGAATATTACACAGGAAAAAACCGGCAACTTAAATGCTGTTGTAAAAATCAAGATCGCACCTGCTGATTATACTGGAAAAGTAGAGAAAGCCATTAAAGATCAAGCTAAAAAAGCACAATTACCTGGTTTCCGTAAAGGAATGGTTCCTCCTGCCCACATTAAAAAGATGTATGGCAAAAGTATACTGGTAGAAGAGGTTAACAATTTGTTGAACGATACCCTTTCTAACTATATTACAGAACAAAAATTGGAAATTTTAGGTCAGCCACTTCCTAAAATTGACGATGAACGCGAATTTAAATGGGATAATACAGATGATTTCGAGTTTGATTATGAGTTGGGTTTAGCACCTGCCTTTGAAGTAAACGTTTCATCTAAAGATAAATTTACCGAGTATGTGGTTAAAGCTGATCAGGAAACTTTAGAAAGCCGGATCAAAAACATCCGCCGCAGCTATGGTAAAATGACAAATCCTGAAGTTTCTGCTGATGGAGATGTACTTTACGCCGATCTTACACAGGTAGCAAATGGTGCCGCTGTTGAAGGTGGTATTACCAGCACTGCAACCATCCGTTTGGATCAGGTAAAAGATAAAAAAGTTCTTAAATCGTTGATCGGTTTAAAGAAAGAAGATGAAGTGATTATCGATATCCAGAAAGCATTTGAAGATGCTGCGGTAATTGCAAAAGCCCTAAATATTTCTGAAGAGCAGGCTGCTGAATTAAAAGCAGATTTTAAACTTCATGTTAAAAATGTAAACCGCTTAGAAGAATCAGACTTAAACCAGGAGTTTTTCGATAAATTGTTTGGTGAAGGTGTGGTTACAGACGAGGCAGGTTTCAGGGCAAAAATTACTGAAGAAGTAGAAAGTATGTTTAAACAGGATGCTGAGCGTAAATTATCGAACGATATTTATGAAGCATTGTTAACTAAACACAACTTCGAACTGCCAGATGAGTTTTTACGCCGTTGGTTAAAAGCAACCAACGAAAAATTAACCGACGAAGAATTGGCAGAAGGTTATGATGATTTTGCTAAAAACCTTAAATGGACCTTGATTGAAAACAAAATCATTAAAGACAATAGCATCGAAATTAAATACGAAGACGTAGTTCAGGCTGCTAAAGTTAAATTAGACGCGCAGTTCAGAATGTACAGCCCAAGCCCGCTTCCTGAAGACCAATTGGCACAGTATGCGGTTCAGTTTTTACAGGATAAAGAAAATGCAAACCGCGTTTTCGAAGAAGTAAAAGCATTAAAAACTTTCGAGCAGATCAAATCTATCGTTACTTTAGAGCAAAAAGATATTGATTACGATAAGTTTGTGGCTTTGGTAGAGAAAAAAGCATAGGGCAAAGCGCCAAGAGCTTTTGATACCGTAATATAAAATCTTATTTTGCTATATGGCAAAATTTAGATTTCAAGACTTGCTAATTTGGCAGAGAGCTATGATAGTAGGCAATAAATTAATTGATATCTCTGAAAATTAGAAAAAATAAAAAAGTTTAGATTCGCAGAGCAGCTTCGAGGAGCTGCTCTTAGCGTATCTAATAATATTGCAGAAGGTTCCGGTTCCAATTCTGCTGCCGATTTCAAACGTTTTTTAAACTATGCACATCGGTCAATTTTCGAAAATGCCAATATTCTTCTGGTGTTAAATTTAAGATTACTAGTTTCTGACAAGGATTTGGCAGATTTATTGGAAGATTTAGATATTTTAGCAAGGATGATTTCAAGCTTTTCTAAAAGCTTGAAATAGCAAAGTGCTATATTGTCATAGATTTTGATGTGGTATACTCTTTGTTTAGATCATCATAATTAAAATATTTTTATATTTTGGTTTTTTATTATTCACGAAACTATGGGGAACAGGAACTCAAAACTCTATGCCCTCTGCTAAAAACTCTATAATCATGAACATAGATTCACAAGAATTCAGAAAATTTGCCGTTAAACATCAGGGGATTGGCGGTTTACACGTAGATAAATTTATTGCTCAGGCTAATTTGAACCCTAAGAGCATGACACCATATATTATTGAAGAACGCCAGTTAAATGTAGCGCAGATGGATGTTTTTTCAAGGTTAATGATGGACCGCATTATCTTTTTGGGTGATGCCATTTACGATCAGAATGCAAACATTATTCAGGCACAGCTGTTGTTTTTGCAGTCAGCAGATGCAGATAGAGACATTCAGATCTATATTAACTCGCCGGGTGGTTCTGTTTATGCTGGTTTAGGTATTTACGATACCATGCAGTATATTCAGCCTGATGTAGCAACTATTTGTACCGGTATGGCCGCATCAATGGGTGCAGTTTTATTGGTAGCAGGCGCAAAAGGAAAACGTGCTGCCTTACCTCACTCAAGGGTAATGATTCACCAGCCATCAGGAGGTGCACAAGGTGTGGCATCTGATATGGAGATCAACCTGAGAGAAATGTTGAAATTGAAAAAAGAATTATACGATATTATTTCAGAGCACTCTGGCCAGACTTACGATTGGGTAGAGAAAGCTTCAGACCGCGATTACTGGATGACTGCCGAAGAGGCAAAAGGTTTTGGTATGGTTGATGAAGTATTATCGAGAAACGCAAATAAAAATGGCGAAACAAAATAAAGAATCCCGTTGCTCATTCTGCCATTCTGGCAAGCATGAAACTTTAATGCTTATTGAAGGCATGGATGCATTTATCTGCGATAAATGTGTTACCCAGGCCAATCAGTTGCTTGCACAGGAATTGGGTACCAAAGGGACTAAAAATATTCAGGAGGCGATAAATTTATTAAAGCCTCTTGAAATTAAACAACATCTTGATCAGTATGTAATCGGTCAGGATGATGCTAAAAAGGTGCTTTCTGTAGCCGTTTATAACCATTACAAACGTTTAAATCAAAAAGTTGATAAAGACGAGATAGAGATCGAAAAATCCAATATCATGCTGGTGGGCGAGACTGGTACAGGTAAAACACTTTTGGCCAAAACGATTGCAAAAATCCTGCATGTGCCTTTCTGTATCTGCGATGCCACTGTTTTAACAGAGGCAGGTTATGTTGGTGAGGATGTGGAAAGTATTTTAACCCGTTTGTTACAGGCTGCAGATTATGATGTAACTGCTGCAGAACGCGGTATTGTATATATTGATGAGGTTGATAAAGTGGCACGCAAAAGCGATAATCCTTCTATTACCCGTGATGTATCGGGTGAGGGGGTGCAGCAGGCGCTATTGAAGATTTTGGAAGGAACGGTAGTAAACGTGCCGCCTCAGGGTGGACGTAAGCACCCGGACCAGAAAATGATCCCGGTAAATACCAACAATATCCTGTTTATCTGTGGCGGTGCTTTTGATGGTATAGAGCGTAAAATTGCCAACCGTTTAAGGACCCAGGCTGTAGGTTATAAAGTAAAGAAAGATGAGACCGTATTAGATCTTAAAAATCTTTATAAGTATATTACACCTCAGGACCTGAAATCTTTTGGTTTAATTCCGGAATTAATTGGTCGTATACCTGTTCTTTCCCATTTAAACCCATTAGATAAAAAATCTTTAAGAAACATTTTAACCGCACCTAAAAATTCGTTGATTAAGCAATACATTAAGCTTTTTGCTTACGAAGATGTGAAACTTGTTTTTGATGAAGATGTTTTAGATTTCATTGTGGATAAAGCAATGGAATATAAACTGGGTGCCCGTGGTTTAAGGTCGATTTGTGAGGCCATTATGCTGGATGCGATGTTCGATACACCAACGCAGACGGATGTCAAGGAACTGCATATCAATCTCGATTACGCGATAGAAAAATTTGAAAAGGCCGACTTTAAAAAATTGAAGGCCGCTTAAAAAAAATCAAATCCTTCCCGTAATCGGGAGGGATTTTTTGTAATATAGTATTTGTTAACGCCATGCGCTTAGCGCTATGTTTAAAGTAATAAGAATATGAATGAAGAAAAAGATATAAAAAAAGATGAAGCCGTTGTAGAGCAATCAAAAAAAATAAAGGAAGTAGAAAGCCCTGTTAAAACAGGTTTAAAATCTAAAGATGAAATTGTAAAAAACTGGTTGCCGCGCTATACCGGCCGGCCATTGGATCAGTTTGGAGATTATATCCTGCTGACCAATTTCAGTAAATATGTTTCCATGTTTTCGGAGTGGAATGATAACGCACCTATTATGGGTCTTGATAAGCCTATGCAGAGTGTTACCGCGAATGGTATCACCATTATCAACTTTGGTATGGGAAGTCCGTTGGCAGCAACCATGATGGATTTATTAACCGCTATTAAGCCTAAGGCTGTACTTTTTTTAGGTAAATGTGGCGGTTTAAAAAAGAAAAACCAATTAGGCGATTTAATCCTCCCGATTGCAGCCATTAGGGGAGAAGGTACCTCAAACGATTACCTGCCGGCAGAAGTGCCAGCATTGCCGGCCTTCGCGTTGCAAAAAGCAATTTCGACCACCATCCGCGATCATGGAAGAGATTACTGGACAGGTACCTGTTACACCACCAACCGTAGGGTTTGGGAACACGATAAAGAATTTAAAAAATATTTGAAAACATTACGTGCAATGGCAGTAGATATGGAAACCGCTACCATTTTTACTACCGCTTTTGCCAATAAAATCCCTGCCGGGGCATTGCTTCTGGTTTCAGATCAACCGATGATCCCTGAGGGGGTTAAAACGGCAGAAAGCGATAGCAGTGTAACCGAAAAATATGTAGAAACACATTTACGTATCGGTATTGATTCATTAAAGCAATTGATCAATAATGGCCTAACGGTTAAACACTTGTTGTTCTAAGATAGGAAAACTGTCATCCTGAACTTGTTTCAGGATCTTTTATTTCTGAAAAAAAGAGCTGTATAAAAACAAAAAAAGACCGGCTAATAACCGGTCTTTTTTTGTTTCATTAAATTCAATCTCTTAACCTAAATAAGATTTTAAGATTTTGCTTCTTGAAGTATGACGTAAGCGTTGCAAGGCTTTATCTTTAATCTGGCGTACACGCTCGCGTGTTAAATTAAATTTCTCACCAATTTCTTCTAAAGAAAGTGGGTGATTGGAGCCCAGGCCGAAGAATAAAACAATAATCTCTCTTTCTCTCTCCGTTAAGGTAGATAAAGAACGTTTAATTTCTTCTGATAGTGATTCGTTAATCAATGAGCTATCGGTGTTTGGCTCGTGGTTTTCAAGTACATCCAATAATGTATTTTCTTCGCCTTGAACAAAAGGGGCATCCATTGATACGTGACGACCTGAGTTGCTCAGTGTGTCTGAAATTTTATCCACTGTTGTTTCTAAAATGTCAGCCAGTTCTTCCGGAGAAGGCTCACGTTCGTATTCTTGCTCTAGTTTAGAAAAAGCCTTACTGATTTTGCTTAATGAACCCACCTGGTTTAAAGGTAAACGAACAATACGGCTTTGCTCGGCAATTGCCTGCAAAATAGACTGACGAATCCACCAAACGGCATATGAAATGAATTTGAAACCTTTGGTCTCATCAAAACGTTTCGCTGCTTTAATTAAACCCAGGTTACCCTCGTTAATTAAGTCTCCTAAAGTTAAACCCTGATTTTGATATTGTTTTGCAACAGATACAACGAAACGCAAGTTCGTTTTAGTTAAGCGCTCTAATGCAGCTTGATCACCTTCACGAATCTTCCTTGCTAAAATTACTTCCTCTTCTGCCGTTATTAAATCTACTTTGCCAATTTCGTGTAGGTATTTATCTAATGACTGACTTTCACGGTTGGTAATGGATTGCGTTATCTTGAGTTGTCTCATTTATACGTTTTGTGTGCTCTTTAAATATTGAAGTGTGCAAAGTTACGAAATTGTATGGCAATCCGAAAGGATAAAATGCTGAAAATGTTACTGTTTGCACATGTTTTTTATACTTTTAGTTCTAGCAAAAATCATTCCAAATAAAATCCTGGCATTATTTGTCATTCCTTAACTATAATTATTGTTTTGTAATTATTTATTATTGTAAAACAATAAATATATTTTGATTTATAATAATTTTAATTTATACTTGTAGCATAAATAATTGAATAAATATGACGTTTTTCCGTTTCCGGGTTTTTATATCAAGAAATACAGGTTTGTATTTTTTGATTACCGGAGGCAACACGATTTTCTGTCAGTAAGATATACCCTCTAATATTTATTCTGATCCATTATTATTGTAACGCATTTATGAATAAGCTTTTAAAAATTTTCAGGTATGCTGGTGTAAGCCTGATTTTTATTGCGCTGGTATCTCTAGCCGATCATTTAAGTGATGCTGTAAGTAATTACAATGCCGGGCAACTTTCCATTAACCTAGTTGAAAATAATGCCGTAGAACAAGTAAAAATCATTGGCAAAGCTAAGTTTACCAATAGCCAATTGGGTGCCTATTCATTTAAACCGACTTTAAAGCAGGCTGTTATTTTATCAGATAAAGGAATTGATAGCGTTGGAGCCTATGCCGCTTTTTACCTCATTATTGGAGGCATAATTATATTTATAGCCTACAACAAGCCAAAACAACTTGAAAACCTAACTGAAAACAGGTTATGGCAATTTGTAGGGGCAGGTGCGATTTTATTTTTTGCTTTAAAATTTCTGTGCTTTTTTCTGGTTAAAGGTTATGTTGAAGATTTGACGGATAAAGCATTTAAATATCAGCCGGTGGCCGGAGGACATATTAATTTAGACGTAATCTCGCTCATTGCCATTCTTACTGTAATTTATGAGCTGCTCTCGTATTCAAGGAAACTGAAACAAGAAAACGATTTAACCATTTAAGTTAACTGAAACATTTTTAATTTTACCCATTCAAGATGCCTATAATCGTAAATTTAGATGTAATGCTTGCCCGTCGTAAAATGTCGCTTACCGAATTGAGCGAGCGGGTAGGGATAACCATGTCTAATTTATCGATTTTAAAAACAGGTAAAGCAAAAGCGATCCGTTTTGAGACTTTAGAGGCAATTTGTGCAGTTTTAGATTGCCAGCCTGCAGATATCCTGGAATTCCGAACTGAATAAACCTATCAGATTTTTAAAACCTGATAGGTTTCTACTGGCATCAAGAACCACAAGCCCTTGTTAAATAAACCTGATAGAACGAAAAGCCCGGAGCGAAGCATGAGCGAGGACTTGAAGAGATAGCAGGACAGGAGGCTGCCATAAAAACAGGACCTTTCATTTTCAAAAAAACTGTCGAGATAGATCTCTCCGTTTCGCCATGCTTCAGTCGAGATGACGATTTCTCGATAACAACCATAAATTTTGTTGCCTTACCTCAGCATGACAGTAGTTGTTTAAAAAGAAGCAACGGATCTTATATTTCTTATAAAAAATATTGACCACCTTAGACACCTGGTACACCTAAGTTAATTGTTGTTAGGTTTTAAGCCAAACAGATTTTCTGAAACCCTACGCTGAATAACCCCGCTGGTTTTAGAACCTGGAAACTTTGATTAGCCAAAGAATCACAAACCTTTGTTGAATAAACCTGATAGAACGGAAAGCCCGGAGCGAAGTGAGGACTTGAAGAGATAGCAGGGCAGGAGGCTGCCATAAAAACTGGACCTTTCATTTTCAAAAAAACTGTCGAGATAGATCTCTCCGTTTCGCTGCGCTTCAGTCGAGATAACGACTTTTCTTGTATTTAGAAAAGAGGGGAATAAAAAAACCTTCCAGTTTGCACTGAAAGGTTTTAAATATGATACACGCTTTTTGCTTTGGTCTTTCGACTTTTAACTTAAGCCTATGCTTGTTCAGCCAAAACTTTAGTTACTAAATCAGCTGCTTCTTTTAAAGCAATTGCAGAGTAAACTTTAAGTCCAGACTCATCAATTAATTTTTTAGCTTCTTCAGCATTTGTACCCTGTAAACGGCAGATAATTGGCACAGGGATGTTTCCGATTTCTTTGTAAGCATCGATAACACCTTGAGCAACACGGTCGCAACGTACAATACCACCGAAAATGTTGATTAAAATGGCTTTCACGTTAGGGTCTTTCAAAATGATATTGAAAGCGGCTTTAACCGTTTGTGCATTTGCAGTTCCGCCCACGTCAAGGAAGTTGGCAGGTTCACCACCGGCTAATTTAATGATATCCATAGTCGCCATTGCTAAACCGGCACCGTTAACCATACAGCCTACGTTACCATCAAGGTTAACAAAGTTCAGGTTAGAAGCACTTGCTTCAACTTCCATTGGATCCTCTTCAGTAACATCGCGCATAGCTGCATAATCCGGGTGACGGAATAAGCCATTCTCATCCAGATTTACTTTAGCATCAACTGCGATTACTTTATCATCAGAAGTTTTTAATACCGGGTTGATTTCGAACATAGAAGAATCGGTCGCTTCGTAAGCTTTGTATAAAGCAGTAACGAATTTTACCATTTCTTTGAACGCATTACCGCTAACACCTAAGTTAAAGGCAATTTTACGTGCCTGGAAACCTTGTAAGCCAACTTTAGGATCGATTTCTTCTTTGAAGATCAGGTGTGGCGTATGCTCAGCAACTTCTTCAATATCCATACCACCCTCGGTGCTATACATAATGATGTTGCGGCCTTTTGCGCGGTCTAATAATACTGAAATGTAGAATTCTTTGGTTTCAGAAGCACCCGGATAGTAAACATCCTGAGCAACTAAAACTTTGTTCACTTTTTTACCTTCTGGTCCGGTTTGAGGAGTTACCAGTTGCATTCCGATGATATCGGTAGCACGTTGTTTAACTTCTTCAAGGTTTTTGGCCAATTTAACACCTCCACCTTTACCACGACCACCAGCGTGGATTTGCGCTTTAATTACAACCCAGTCAGAGTTATAATCGGTTTTCATTTTTTTAGCGGCCTCAACAGCTTGCTCAGGAGTATCGGCAACTATTCCTTCTTGAACGTTAACACCGAAACTTTTTAATATTTGTTTACCCTGGTATTCGTGAATATTCATCTGTTTATATTTTTTCTTTATCTGTCAGATGGAGCCTTTTACTGTCAAAACAATTGTTTTAACAGCATCGGGTTCATTTGCTACAAAATTTGCCCAAAGCTACAATTTCAAAGCCTTTAAACAAATAGCATTTGCCGATTTTTTCAGAAAATGAACGTTTTATGTTAATCGGAAATGTTAAGCTTCTTTTTGTTGCTCCCATCAGCAAAACGGAAGCAACTCAAGAATGGCAGATTTAAGAAAAGCAGCAAAAAATAGTCTAGCTACCGGCAAAGGGGGTACCGAAGATCCCCACAGCCAGCTCGGCCCAAATGAGGAATAGCACCAATAGAATAACCAGTAATATTATGGTTCTTAAGGTGCCGGTTTTTAAGTTTCTGATAACAAGTTCTATGGCCAGACCAGTGCTTAACAGCAGGGCGCCAGCTACCATAAAATCGGTTAAATTCCACTTTACTTCATGGGTAAATTGCATGGCAATGAGAGGAATGGCCAAAATACCTGTAGTTAAGATTAGAATAGCCATAATCCTGAACTTGCCTGAATTTAATGTTTCTCTAATTTTCATAATTTTATATAATTTACTGATTAATAATTAAAATTTAATTCTCCCGGTACAATTTGTACCAGGAGAATAACTTCAACCGAAGTTGGAATTGAGGAGAGGTTAATTATACAAGGTTTTGATAGCTTAAAAGGAACTAAGACAATTAATGCCTAAGCCATTGCTGTTATTTTATGCTTTTTTCCATTTTGTGTTTATTTATTCAATCCAAAATATTCAGCTGTATTCCAATCGGGTAAATTCCATGATAACCAGCTTGATTTGTTGTACCGTTCCTTAAAATAACCGATCCGGTTATCCAGGCGGGTTAAAATCTGATCGTTGGTTGAGCTGATAATGATCTCTCCTTTTGGAACAAAAGAATGTGATAATAAGGCTTTCCGGTTTTTATCCAATGTCGGGAGTGTTTTTTCGGATAGGGAGAGTAGGTAATCTGCATCTAAAGCAATAGCTGTTTCGTGTGCCAGGTTATATTTTACAATAAAAATATCCCAATTAACAATGTTGAAGGTAAGGAGCAGTGCAAACCAGATATTCCCGTTCATTTTGAATAAATAAAATATCGTTTTCTGTTTGGCTACTTTAAAATAAACCGTTGCCAAACCAATGATACAAAGGGTGGCAAATACCAGGACGCCGATCCTTTTATGTGTTAAACCATGAAATTCGATATAATAACCGTCACGGATGAATACCGATATGATCAGTATAAAATTCTGAAACATCCAGGCGTAGGCCAACAACCTTAGCGTTTTACTTTTATGGTAAAAGTTTAAGTTGCCCCTAAAATAATAGAGTATTACTGCCATGGCCATTACAATGCTGAAGATCAACGAATTTGTGCCCTGATGCAGTTCTCCCGAAAAATTACCCGAAGGCTCGTAGCCAAACCATAGCGTAGTAATATCGATGGTGTTTAACATAAGTAATAACAGGTTAAGTGCTGCAAACGAAATAATACCTACGATATATTCAGTTTTTAATGCCATTTTCCGTGTTAACAGGTTGCCGGTAAATGTTTGTACGATATTGTACCATATTGTTTTCTGACCTACACTTCTTCTGATCCGCACCAATTGCTCTTTACATTTCAGCTCTGCTTTTTCGAGGCCTTTATCAAAAAATGCAAGCAGTAAACCGCCTGTTAAAACCAATCCAAAGCAAAAATGCATGATGCGCCCAAAACTCAAGTCTTTAAAAAAGAAGTGGAGTATGTGATCTAAAAAGTCGCCGATGTTGGTTAAGATCGTCTCTGCGTAATGCGCAAAAACATTACTCGCAGCTGCATACAGGCATGAAAATATGATTACAATGATGATAGGTATGAAAATATATTTAATCAAAGTAAAAATGGGCCTAAGGCTCACATTGCCGATGCTGACTTGGCTTAAGTGTTTTATTGCATTAAATGGTACTGTTACGATCTGTAATATTGCTGCTGCAAAGGCTGTAAAAACTGTTCTGATCTGTTGATGATGAGCAAAACCTATAAATATCAACAAACTGATGTAATAGGTTGCCACCGATAAATTGGAATTGTTAATAACCACTAGCACTGCAGCCAGTAAGTGAGCCAGTCCATAGATTTTGAGTTTGGTGCTCTTTACTACATCGGGGTTGATGAAAGTAATGATCAACAGGTAAACGCTATAGATCAGTAAATTAAGAGCTAATCGTTCTTCCCAAAAAAGAGAGGTAAACAGCAGACCACCTAAGAAGGCAGAAAGAAGTAAGAGGTTCGATTTATTTTTCATTTTACGATGTGATTGTGATTACAATTAAAAAATACATGGTGGCAATAGGGATATTGATGAGTTGAAGAAATATGGTTGATACAGAAGATGCCCTGTTCGACTTATAAGTGAAGCAGGAAACAATTAGGGCAAGCATTACGAATAGATTAATCAAAATGGCAGTAACAAGATATGTAAAGCCAAAATCGATCAAAAAGCTTGCCCTGGAAAAGCAAAAGCCCAAGAATAAGGCGGTTCCTCCTATAAAAGATACCAGTGTGGTTTTCTTCCCGATTTTAATAAGTAAAAGTTCAAATGATTTCATTCTTAAAAGTGCTTTGAATTTCAAAGTAAATAATCAAAAAAAATAGTTTATAACTTTCTAATCATTTTTTCAAGTGCATCTAAATGTGCTTTGAAAGCTTGTTTGCCCAATGCAGTAATAGAGTAGGTAGTGCTGGTTTTTCTGCCAATAAAACCTTTGTGTACCTTAATAAACTCGGCCTGTTCCAAAGTATTCAGGTGTGAAGCCAGGTTACCATCGGTCAGTTCAAGCATCTGTTTCAGGTCGTTAAAGCCAATTTCATCGTTCACTACAAGCATTGACATTACGCCAAGCCTGATCCGGCTGTCGAATATTTTATTTAAATCTGCTATCGGGTTTTTCATCCTTACTGACCTCTCTCATATTTAAAATACATTAAAAGACCATAAACAATGTGTAAAACACCAAAACCAAAAGCCCAGAATATTAAGCCATAACCTATATAAAACATACAGATTAAGCCTAGTACCACTTCGCAAAAGCCTAAATAACGGATATCGCTATAGGTAAATTTACTGGCATTGATCAGTGCCAAGCCATAAAAAATGAGGCAGCTGGGCGCAATAATACTATAGGTGTTCGGATGGTTAATTAATAAAGCAATAATAAATAAGCCACCGGCAGCCAAGGGTATAAATAAGTTAACCAAAAGTGATTTTGAAGTTTTATCCCAGATGGGTAGGTTATTTTTCTGACTTTTCCTGTATGTAAATAAAATTCCTCCGGCCAAAGCAATAATTAAAACAAATATACCCAGTTTGATCAGGTTAAATTCCAGGTCCATTTCTCCATCAACACCATAACTATAACCACGCTTATCAATAAACTTATTAATTTCATCATGGGCAAAATAAGCGCCGATTAAAGCAATTACACCCGCGAAAACGCCTGATAAACCGCTCAGAGAAATAAATCTCGATGACCTGTCCATCATTTGTCTGATATCTTTTAAGGCATTTAATTGTTCTTCCTGATTGCTCATTTTAAAAGTGCTTTGTTTTTCAAAGTTAAATAAGAAAATGATAATTGCAAATTTTATTTTTTTTAAGGTTTATTGGTATCAAGCATTAAGATGAGATAAACAGCTTTAGCCTTTCTACTTTATGCTTTAGTCTTTCTACTTTAGTCTTTCTACTTTGGTCTTTCCGCTTTGGTCTTTAGTCTTTCTACTTTGTGCTTTAGTCTTTCTGCTTTAGCCTTTCCGCTTTGGTCTTTAAGCTTTTTTACTAAATTTGAACCATGCTAAAAGCCACTGGAATAAGAAAATCGTACGGAAATCTGCAAATATTGAAAGGCGTAAATTTTGAGGTACAAAAAGGGGAGATTGTAAGTATTATTGGTCCGTCAGGGGCCGGAAAAAGTACATTGCTGCATATTTTGGGTACATTGGATAAACCAGATGATGGCACAGTCGAATTAAAGGGCACCACGATCAATAAACTGAACGGCGACCTGTTAAGTGCTTTCAGGAACCAGAATATTGGTTTTGTATTTCAGTTTCATCATTTATTGCCTGAGTTTAGTGCAATCGAAAACATTTGCATCCCTGCATTTATTGCGAAAACGGGTAAAAAACAAGCTGAAACCAGGGCTTTAGAACTTTTAGATCTCTTTGGTTTGAAAGATAGGGCACAGCACAAGCCTAATCAATTATCTGGTGGAGAGCAGCAGCGTGTGGCTATTGCTAGGGCCCTGATCAATAATCCATCTATTATATTAGCCGATGAACCTTCAGGAAATTTAGACTCTGAAAATGCGGCAGGATTACACCAATTATTTGTGAGTTTGCGCGATAATTTCCACCAAACCTTTATAATTGTTACCCACAATGAACACCTTGCAAAAACCAGCGATCGCGTGGTGAGCATGAAAGATGGTTTAATTGTATAAAAGTCAGGATTAAAGCATTAAATGACTATAGGAAACAGAAAAAGTCATTCAATCACTCATTAACTTATTTATTCAAATCATTAAATTTTGAAAATACTTATTACCGGCGGAAACAATGCAAAAGCCTTAAAGCTGATGAAAGCATTCCCAAGCCATTTTGTTTTACTGGCCGATTATGGTGACGTGCCGGGGATAGTTACCGAAAACTATGCCTTTTCGTCGCTTGGGATATTAAATAAAGACAGTATCGCTCATATTTTATTAAACTTTTGTATTACAGAGGGGATCGATTGCATTATCCCGCTACATCAATATGAAGTAGAACCAATAGCTAAATCAGCGGTGCTTTTTGGAGAATATGGCATCCAAGTTTTATTGCCCGATGCCAGTCTAATGGCAGAATACCTGGATCACGAACAAAATACTTTCCAAAATTTCGCTGTTTTTGTGGCTGGCGAATGTGTATTTGCGAGTGGAAAGGAAATTTTTGTCAGAACCGAAGAAAAATTAAACGGGGTATTCGGATACAACGTTGCCGATGATGAGTTAAAACTTTTTACAATTTAATATGGATGCTAATCAATATGTTAAAGACAAGCAGATCGTAATTTTTGAATTGGATGATGTATTATTTCCTGAGAAAGATTATTTGCTGCAGGTTTATTACCTGTTTGCCCAGTTTATAGAATACACTGAGCAAAAAAGTGCGCAATCCATCCTTGAGTTTATGCGTACCGAGTACGAAAATAATGGGGTAGAAAAGCTTTTTGAAAAAACAGCGGGCCAGTTCGGTATTGATATCAAATACGAGCATAACTTCAACCGCCTGCATCAAAATGCCCGTTTGCCTTTAAAGCTTTTGCTTTATAAAAATATGCTCGAATTTATGCAGGAACTTGTGGTCGATCGTAAACAAATAATCATTGTAACGGCTGGTAATCCTGAACAGCAGCTCAATAAAATTAAACAAACTGAGTGGAACGGACTCGAACAATACCTTAGGGTATATTTTGTTGATGAACTTGGTCAATCTAAAGCAGAAATTTTTCAGAACATACTAAACGACAACAATTTATTGGTTAGCCAAGCGTTAGTTGTTGGTGCAAATAAATTTGATGAGCAACAATCTAAATCAATTAATTTGCAGTATATTGGTTCATTAGAAATTTACAAATAAATATGCTTAGAAAATTTATTCCGCAAAATGCATTTTGGTGTGCTTTAATTATTGTGGTTGGACTTACAACATCTTGCAAAAAGTCAAGTAACAACCCTGATGCGAATATTAGTGGAGAATCAAACCTGTTGCAAACACCAACTAACGACCGGGCATTGCTAACTAAAGATTCGATTTTTTTATATGCGAAACAAACCTATTTCTGGAATGCTGGCATGCCCAATTACGATACGTTTAACCCGAGACAATACAGTTCTAACAATGCCATTATTGCAGCATTTAAGGCTTTAGCCAGTACCGGGGGGAAAGATAAATATTCTTTTATTGATGACGGATCTGTAGCCAGCCAGCTTAGCGGAGATGGTGAAGATTATGGTTTTTCGGCTAATTTTGATTCCTCTGACCTGCTAAGGGTTAAATATGTTTACCCTGGCTCGCCGGCCGATTTACAAGGCTTAAAGCGAGGTTACCAATTGATTAAAGTAAATGGTGGTGGTACTTCCCGATCGAGCAGCACCGATATTGCCAATTTAAACGCTTCTATATTTGGTAATAATCCATCCATTTCATTAACTTTTGCAAAACCAGACGGTACTACGCAGGATGTTGTAATTAACCGTGCCAGTTATAATATTAACCCTGTTTTATATAAAAACACCTATACCGTTGGAACAAAAAAAGTGGGTTACATCGTATTTAACAGTTTTACCACCAATGCTACCAATGCGCTGGATGCTGCTTTTTCTAAATTTACTACCGACGGTGTTACCGAGCTGGTGGTCGATTTAAGGTATAACGGTGGTGGTTCTGTTGCTACTTCTGAATTGTTTACAAACTTAATTGCGCCAACTAACCAGAATGGTAAAATTATGTACACTACCTACTGGACTAAAACCATGCAGGATGGAAATGCTACTATTTTACAAAACCAGAAATTTTACGCCAAGGGCAATGATGGTGTAACCAGGCTGTATTCATATTTCGATTATTCTTATAAACCTACTATGGCTGCCGGTAACCAGGAAACTTTTGCCAAACGTGGTAGTTTAAACGGGTTAACCCGGGTTTATTTTCTGGTTAGCGGTGGTACAGCTTCTGCCAGCGAGTTATTAATCAATAATTTAAAACCGGTAGTGGATGTAAAATTAATTGGTAAAACCACTTATGGTAAACCGGTGGGTTTCTTCTCTATACGTATTGATAAAAACGATTTATATATTCCGCAGTTTCAAACCAAAAACCAGTTAGATCAAGGCGATTATTTTGCCGGCATGACTGTTGATAAAGATGTTGCTGATGATTTAACCAAAGATTTTGGCGACCCATCAGAAAAAATGCTGGCCCAGGCTTTATACTATTCTGCAAATAACAACTTCTCTGCACTGGCTAAAGATAATACGATTAGCAGCACTTCGGGCATGGCCAGACAACAAATCGATGCCGCTAACGAAAAGCTCGATCATGAATTTAAAGGGATGGTTGAAACCAGAAAGCCGAGATTTAAATAATTAGCTCATATAGTTTCAAAAAGGCCAGATTTGTAGTTCGAATCTGGCCTTTTTTATATAATTATTACACAAAACGAATAAGTTAGGGTTGCTTTTTTTATAAAAAATTGATAAGCTTGTTAAACATTAATCGTTAAAGAGACTCATGCCAATAGAAATTGTAGAAAAAAAACATATCAGTTATTTGAATATCATTAATGCAAAGGAAGATCATTCCAGTGAGCTGCAGACCAAGCTCGACAAAGCGCAAAGGCTGGGCAATGAATTTAAATCAAAAGCCGTCATTACTTTTAATACTACCATTGGGCCAAAACGTGTCGATACGACGGTTTGGGCAGTAACAGAGAGTTATATACAATTAAAAAACAATATTCATATTCCATTAAAAAGTTTAATCGATATCGATTTTTAAGCTTGCTTTAAGGAAATAAATCATCCCGCATTTATTTAACCTTATCAGACCATGAGCACGCTACATAAAATTGCCTTAACTTTTATTAAATCTATTGGCCCTGTAACGGCCAAAAATCTTCTTGCTTATTGTGGAAGTGCCGAGGATATATTTTCGGCAGGTAAAAAACAGCTTTTGCAGATTCCGGGTGTTGGAGAGAAAACAATTGAAGCCATCCGCAGTAGCGACGCTTTGTTAAGGGCCAGGCAAGAATTGGATTTTATTGAAAAACACGGGATAGAAGTATTGTTTTTTTCAGACGAAAAATATCCTAAAAGATTAAAGAATTGCGTCGATTCGCCAATATTGCTTTATGCCAAGGGTACAGTTGACTTTAACCACCAGCGTATCATCAGCATCGTCGGGACCAGAAATGCAACAGGTTACGGAAAAAACCTTTGTAAAGAACTGTGCGAAGTTTTAGCCCCTTACAATGTTCTGATCGTTAGTGGCCTGGCTTATGGTATTGATGTAACAACCCATAAAGAATGTTTGGCAAATCATATTCCTACCGTTGGAGTGCTTGGGCATGGATTAGACCGAATGTATCCAAAAATTCATAAAACGGTTGCTCAGAAAATGGTTTTGAATGGGGGGCTACTTACTGAGTTTCCAATCCTGACCAATCCCGATAGGCCTAATTTTCCTCAAAGAAACAGGATTATTGCGGGGATTGCAGATGCTACCGTTGTTGTTGAGGCCTCAATAAAAGGAGGTGCCTTAATTACTGCAGAAATTGCAAATTCTTACCATAAAGATGTATATGCCTTTCCAGGTAGAACCAACGATGTTTTTTCAGAAGGCTGTAATTTCCTGATCAAGACCAATAGGGCCGGATTAATAAATAATGCTCACGATTTGATTTATTATCTGGGTTGGGATGACGAGGTGAAAGAAAAGAAAAAAGAGCTGCAAACTACTTTGCAGCTTAGTCTAACCCCTAACGAACAACGGGTTGTTGATGCATTGCAAAACGGTCAGCTGTCTATAGATGAGCTTTGTGTTCAATTGAATATGCAACAAAGTAAACTGGCTATTGTGGTCCTTACATTAGAGATGCAGGGAATGATTGTTTCTTTGCCGGGCAAAATTTATAAATTGATGTAATCATAATTATCGCAGGATGTTTCCTTTTCAACGGCATAGGAGAAAACGTTCAGTGTTGATGCGCGGATTTCTCTATGCAGATGCACCCGATCTGAACCGCAGGCTTATTATTGAAATGGCATTTTGCCCAATAATCAATCTATAATGCCTATCATAGTTATAGATTATGAAATTAAATTCTTTTAATTTTTATTTTTTAAAATTATGTTTTAAATAAAATATAGTTTATAAAATACTTAATGCCTTTGCTTAATTTTGCAATATGTGGTACAATAATATTTTAGAAACCATTGGCAATACGCCATTGGTTAAATTAAATACGATAACAAAAGGAGTTCCGGGAACAATCCTGGCGAAAATAGAAACGACCAATCCAGGTAACTCAATTAAAGACCGTATGGCGGTTAAAATGATCGAAGATGCCGAGAAGAGCGGTAAGTTAAAACCAGGCGGAACAATTATTGAAGGAACATCAGGAAATACAGGTATGGGCTTGGCTATGGCAGCCATTATTAAAGGCTATAAATGTATTTTTACCACAACTGATAAACAATCAAAAGAAAAGGTAGATGCTTTACGGGCCTTTGGTGCGGAAGTTATCGTTTGTCCGACCAACGTTGAACCCGAAGATCCCCGTTCATATTATTCAGTCTCTTCGCGTTTAGAGCGTGAGGTTCCGAATTCATGGAAACCTAATCAATATGATAACTTAGCTAACTCGCAGGCTCATTATGAACAAACCGGGCCTGAGATATGGGAACAGACAGAAGGTAAAATTACCCATTTGGTGGTGGGTGTTGGTACAGGCGGGACCATTTCCGGAACCGGGAAGTATTTGAAAGAGAAAAATCCAAATATTAAGGTTTGGGGAATTGATACTTATGGTTCGGTTTTCAAAAAATATAAAGAAACAGGCATATTTGACAAGGATGAAATTTATCCTTATATCACAGAAGGCATTGGTGAGGATTTTCTTCCGGCAAACGTAAATTTTGATGTAATCGACCTCTTTGAAAAGGTTACTGACAAAGATGCCGCATTAATGACCCGCGATATTGCACGTAAAGAAGGGATTTTTGTAGGCAACTCTGCCGGTGCTGCCATTGGCGGCTTAATTCAGTTAAAAGATAAATTAAAGCCTGAAGACGTGGTAGTGGTCATTTTTCACGATCACGGCAGTCGTTATATGGGTAAAATGTACAATGAAGACTGGTTGCGCGAGCGTGGGTTCTTGCAAGATGAAAAACTAACAGCGAAATCAATCCTGGCTAAAAAGGAAAGCACTGAAATAGTAACCTTAGATGCTCAAAAAACGGTATTGGAAGCGATCAATACCATTAAATCGATGAATATTTCGCAAATTCCGGTTACCCAGCAGGGAATGATTGTGGGTAAGGTTGCCGAAAGTGATATTTTATCGGCACTGCTCGAAAATCCTGGCTTAAAATCGGCACCGATTTCAGAAATTATGACCGCTACTTTCCCTTTTGTTGATTTGAACACCTCAATTGATAAAATTTCTTCATTGATTAACAAAGAAAATTCTGCTGTATTGGTTGAAGATGAATCAGGTAGGATCGAGATCATTACTCAGTATGATATTATTAATGCGATATCAGGGTAGGGGGATGTAAGGTGGAAAATGTGGGATGGAAGCTGTAAGCTCCACACTCGTCTTCCTAAACTTGTTTCAGGATCTTATCGCATGGAAGATGCTGACCACGCACTAGCTACAAGATAATTAGAAATGCTATTCTACTTGTAAAATAAATTCAGCATGACGATTTGTAAATTATTGATTGTTGATCGGGATTTGTAATCCCGACCGCTTAAATCTCGATTAGCAAGGTAATACCGACTGATAGGCTTTCGATCTGTAAAATTGCTGAACAGTAAAATTTTTAGAATGGCCATAAGTTGTTAACTTGTGGCCATTCTTTTTATAAATATGACAACGCTCAAAGAAATCTTATCAACTAAAACAGATCAACAATTAAGGTATTATTTAGATCACGTAGATAAACATACTTCGGATGGAGTAAGGGCAGCCCTTGCAGAATTAAAAAATAGAAATGCAGAATTACCCGAAGGCATCGATGAGTTGATAGAAGAGAAGATCAGGTTAAAAGAGAGTGCCAATTATGACAGTTTGAGAGGCTGGAAAAGAAACGTAGTTAAAGATATTGATGCCCCGGAGTACTATTCTCAAACGGCAATTTATGTGTTTTCAATTCTTTTTTCTGTGCTTTTTGGTTCTGTAATGCTGGCAATTAACCTGAAAAATGCTGGAAAACGATGGGGTACACCTATTTTTTTCGGATTGTTATTTACGTTTGGTCAAATTAATCTGATGGAATTTGTTCCACATCCGTCAATGGGAATTTCTCTCATTATTAATGCGTTGGGAGTAATTATAATGTATCAATTCTTTTGGAATAGAAGTATAGGAAAGGATACCAAATACAGAGCCAAGCCAATCTGGATTCCGCTAATTATCGGTATATTATTAATCGTGCCATTGGCATACTTTGCTGGGAAAGGCTAAAAAAATACCAATATATTTCACTCAGACGTTTTATTTATATCTATTAGTCTGATAAGATGATTTTCAGCCTGCGAATTTACCGTGAGATTGCTTTATACTCGCAATGGTGACAAATAAAAACGCCAGCTTAATTTTTATGCTGGCGTTTCGCTTTATGCTTTAGTCTTTAAGCTTTGGTCTTTTTCAGCTTTTAAACCTTCTACCTTCCGCCTCTAAACCTTCAACCGCTAATGACTAGGCGCATCAGCATTTACACGCTTAATCTGCGCGCCCAAGGCACGTAAACGGGTATCGATATCCTGGTAACCGCGTTCAATCTGTTCGATGTTATAAATGGTCGATTTGCCTTCTGCTGATAAGGCTGCGATTAATAAGGAAACACCGGCCCTGATATCAGGAGAAGTCATGCTAATCCCGCGAAGTTTGTATTTTTTATCAATGCCGTTAACCGTAGCGCGGTGCGGATCACAAAGAATAATCTGCGCACCCATATCAATCAGCTTATCCACGAAAAATAAGCGGCTTTCGAACATTTTCTGGTGGATTAACACGTTTCCTTTAGCTTGTGTGGCTACTACTAAAACAATACTCAGCAGGTCAGGAGTAAAACCTGGCCAAGGAGCATCAGCTATGGTTAAGATCGAACCATCTATAAAAGTTTCAATTTCGTAATGTTTTTGAGAAGGAACATAGATATCATCGCCACGACGCTCTAATTTAATCCCCAGTTTTTTGAAAACTTCCGGTATTACACCAAGCTCATCGTAACAAACATTTTTAATGGTGATTTCTGATTCCGTCATGGCAGCCATCCCAATAAAAGAACCGATTTCGATCATATCTGGCAACATCCTATGCTCGGTACCACCTAAAACTTTAACGCCCTCAATGGTTAAAAGGTTAGAGCCGATGCCCGAAATTTTAGCGCCCATGCGGTTAAGCATTTTGCAAAGCTGCTGCAAATAAGGCTCGCAGGCTGCATTATAAATGGTGGTGGTACCCTTAGCCAAAACCGCTGCCATTACAATATTTGCCGTTCCGGTTACAGATGCTTCATCCAACAGGATATAGGCACCCTGTAAATTGGTGGCATCAACATTGAAGAAAGCTTTTTTATTGTCATAAACAAATTTGGCCCCTAATTTTTCAAAACCGATAAAGTGGGTGTCCAATCTTCTGCGCCCTATTTTATCCCCTCCTGGTTTAGGGATTGCTGCTTTACCAAAACGGGCCAACAGCGGGCCAACAATCATAATCGAACCGCGTAAACCACCACCTTTCGATTTAAAAGCATCCGATTCAAAGAAATTTAAATCAATATTTTTAGCTTCAAAAGTATAGGTATCTTTATTAATCCGCTCAATGGTTACCCCTAAATCACCAAGTAATTCAATCAGTTTATTCACATCCTTAATGTCAGGAATATTGCTGATGGTTATTTTCTTTTCGGTAAGCAGTACAGCTGATAAAATCTGTAACGCCTCATTCTTGGCTCCCTGGGGGGTAATTTCGCCTTTTAATTTAATTCCGCCTGTTATTTCAAATGCGTTCATATATTTTTCTTTTGCTAACTCTTTCGTCATGCTGAATTTATTTCAGCATCTATTTTAGTGATTCTGAACCAAGTTCAGAATGACGCATGGTTATTAATATTTAGATTTATTGTTGTTGTTACGTTGACGGTTATTGTTGTTATTTTGACGGTTTTTTCCGTTGTTGTTATTGTTGTTGCTTCTGCCGCGATTGTTATTATTATTGTTTTGACGCGAATTTTGAGCCCTAAACTCAACTTTGGCTAAATTAACACCTTCATCAAGCGATAATAACCCGCCAGAAAGGTATTTTAAGTCTTTTATAATGGTATCGTCGCTCACATTGTCTTTATTCCAGGTAACGTAGGCCATTTTCATAAAGTTTGCAATGCTTTGCACCATGGCCTTTTTAATTTCGGGATCTTCTTCGCGCATGGCTTTTTCAATCAGGTTCTCAACTGTTTTACCATAGTGTTTGTAGGTAATTCGTTGTTGAGGGTAAGCCAATGGCTCCGGTTTGATAAAGGCATTTTCTTCCAATGGTTTTGGATAGGGGCTGTCTACATCGATTTTATAGCCCGAAATAATGTGGAGGTGATCCCACAGCTTGTGTTTAAAATCGGCAACATCACGTAAGTGTGGTTGCAAAAATCCCATAAGGTCTATTACCGCCTGGGCATATTTATTACGTTCTTCAATGGTTGGTAATTCGCATATATACTTTACCATATTCTGTACGTTACGGCCATACTCCGATAAAATTAGATGGCTACGTGTAGTATTATAGTCAAAACTCATGTTCAGATAAATTAATGGGTAAATTTTTCTGGCGATACGAATTATGAAATAACCAAAGGAGTTGAGGTTATGAATTCACCGAAATGTCTATTGCCAGATTTTCGTTTTATGTAGTCAAAGGTAATAAAATTATTTGATTCGTGGTATTCATGCCTGATTTAAGATATTTTAAATTGATGGGATATTTTTTTGGAAATGATTGTCAGTAGTTCTTTGGCCATTCAGTCCCGCTGTCCCTACTGCCGAAGAAAAATCGGCATTCGTTCCCATCGGGTTTGTTTAACTGTGGGTTGTGCTTGTCGGGAAAACCTTTTTAGCACCAATTCGTACGTAAAACTGTATTTGCGTAATAAATGACTAAACTGTTAGCTTTAATGTTAATAGTAAAATAAATCTAAACTTCATCACTATTCTTTGGATAATCAAAAAAGACCAGTTCTCCGGTTCCTTTGCTCACCATTTGCCAGGAGTCAAAAGGAAAAGAAATTAATACCATACCAGCAGTTGGGATATTGTAAATGTCGGCGCCGCATAACTCGTTTGCAAAATCGGTAAAACCAGGATTATGACCAAACATTGCCACTTTATCTGCCGAATCGTTTAAGCAGTTAACCACTTTAAGCAAAGCAGAAGTATTGGCCTCATAAATAGATTCTTCGAACTGGATCTGATCGATATTATAGGCCTCTGCAAAATACTTCGCTGTTGATTTAGCCCGTTTTGCCGGACTGCTCACCATCAGATCGAATTTAAATCCACGGTTAATTAATCTTTCGGCCATTTCTGGTGCATTTTCTTTCCCCCGTTTATTTAAGGGGCGGTCAAAATCTTTTAAATCTAAATTTCCCCAATCCGATTTTCCATGACGGACCAATAGTAACTGCTTAGCCATTTAGTTTCTCTTTAATTTTATTTACAATTGTTTCCGGCTTAATTAAGTCTATACAGTTTTCAACACCACAGAGGCAAGGTTTGTTTCCATAAATAGAATTTGGCCTCGCCGGATGATCAATCTGGATGCAATCGCTTTCCTGTTGCCCATAGCCCAGAAAGCCGGCATATGGATGGGTTGGCCCCCATATCGAAACCACCGGAACACCAACCAGTGATGCCATATGCATACCAGACGAGTCCATGCTCAACATTACATCCAGGTTAGATATGATGGCAAGCTCTTCAGTTAAGTTAAAAGTCCCAATTAAATTATAAGTGGTTTTGTAGGTTTTAGCCCATTTATCGGCAATTACCTGTTCTGTTTCACCTCCACCAAATATAAAAAGCTCATAGCCCAGGCTTGTTAATGAGGCAATTACCTCCTCCATTTTTTCTAAAGCATATACTTTATAAATGTGCTGTGCAAAAGGGGATATACCTACTTTTTTAGCAGTTTTATTCGTAAACAAATGATGTGCTTTTGCCGGAATCTCTAAGGGAGACTTATTTATTTTATGGCTGAGTGTAATGTTAAAACCCAATTGGCGGAAAACATCTGCATAACGCTCAACGGTTTTTCTGAGGGGTTTAAAAATCTTTTTGTTGATGCGTGTTAATGCTTTTTTCTCGGCCCTTCCTTTATCTATCCGCCTTATTTTTGTTCCCGCTAAACGAAAAAAAGCAGCAATAGCCCTGCTTCTTAAATTATCGTGTAAATCTGCTACGGCATTGGGTTTGTAGTTGCAAAGCTCCCTGTAAAGTTTATACAAACCAACTATTCCTTTATGGATTGTTTTTGGCTGTATGGGATGGAAGATGAGTTGGGGAATATGATCAAAAAACGGTTTAAAAGCCGGCCTGCTTACCATAATAAGCTCAACTGCAGGGTTTTGCTCTGAAAATTCCTGTAAAACCGAAGCCACCATGGCTACATCGCCCATTGCTGAAAAACGTAAAACAATGATTTTTTGGTTCGATGACATGAATTTCGCTTTCGGCTTTATGCTTTGTTATACAATACCGGATTTAAACTCGGATCGTTGTACATTTTCATTTGTTTATATACTTTCATGTATTTTTTGCCGGCTTCAATATCGGCCAATAACTCATCAATACTGGTTGAAAGATCTTCGCGCTGCGATAGCAGTATGTTAAGCTTAGTTTGGCATTGTGCACGGTGCTCAGCAGATGCGCTTTCACGTTCGGCTTCTTCCTGCATGTGGTAAATTTTTAATGCCAGTATAGAAAGCCTGTCAATTGCCCACGCCGGACTTTCAGTATTGATTTTTGCATCAGGTAAAGCCTTAACGTCTTTATAAAGATTTAAGAAATAGCCATCTATAAACTCTACCATATCGGTACGCACCTGGTTTTGTGCATCGATGCGTCTTTTCCAGCTCAAACCTTCAACAGGATCAATCTGTGGATTACGTACTACATCTTCCATGTGCCACTGGGCGGTATCGATCCAGTTTTTAATATAAAAAAGATGCTCTAAACTTTCGGCATCATATGGGTTTTCAGCCGGATGGTCAATGTCGTCAAATTTGTGGTAATCTGTAATTACTTCATTAAATATGCGGTTGGCAATTTCACTTATCATAGGGCAAAGATATTAAAAGATTTCTTACAGTTTGATTACACCGATTAAACGATCGCGCAGATTAAAATGGGTTACAGATTTTTTGTTAAAATTCAAAACAACATCACATAAACGCTGTTTTTTGCTAACTGCTAACCCTTCTTGCTATCAAAATAAGCCGTTATCTCTTCCAAAGAGAAAGCATTTAAACATTTATCCGCACTTAAGCCACCTTTCCGGGCAACTAAAATGCCATAATGCATGTCGTGGAAACCCTCGGTTCGGTGTGCATCGGGATTCACCGACAATAAAACGCCTTTTTCGAGGGCATACCGGTGCCAGCGCCAGTCTAGATCTAAACGGAGGGGATTGGCATTGATTTCGATAACTACCCTGTTGGCTGCACAGGCATCGATAATTTTTTTATAATCAATCGGATAACCAGCCCTGCTCAGTAATAAACGGCCGGTAGGGTGGCCCAAAATGGTGGTGTATGGGTTTTCGATGGCTTTTAACAAACGCGCCGTTGCTTTGGCTTCGTCCATGCGTAAATTGCTGTGTACCGAGGCCACCACAAAATCGAAGGTTTTTAAAATCTCTTCAGGATAATCCAGTGAACCATCGCTCAGGATATCACTTTCAATTCCTTTAAAAATTTTAAATGGCGCGAGTTTTTTATTCAGTTCGTCTATTTCCAGGTGTTGCTCTAAAACACGCTGTTCGTTCAATCCCTTGGCATATACTGCAGTTTTAGAGTGATCGCAGATTCCTAGATATTGAAGATTTAGGTTCTCCTTGCAATATATGGCCATTTGTTCTAAAGTGTGTACACCATCGCTCCAGGTAGAGTGGTTATGCAAACTGCCTTTTAAATCTTCATATTGGATCAGTTTTGGGATTTTATTTTCTTTGGCCAATTCAATTTCGTCAAAATCTTCACGCAGTTCGGGGTCGATAAAAGCCAATCCTGCCTTAGTGTAAATTTCTTCTTCATTTGCGAAAGGGCCGTTACCCGCTAAAGCCAGCACTTTTTCAACATGTCCGGTATTACCGGTTAATGTGAACCATTGCAAATAAAAAGATGATTTTTCTACCACATAGATTTTAATCCTGAGGCCAGCTTCAGTGGTAGAAATGAAGGAGTTCTCTGCTTCGATGAGCGAAAGTGTTCCAAAAGCAGGTAAACTTTGTTTTATGGTATCAGTATTTTCAGTGCCTATTACGATTTCAAGTTCATCAATAATTTCGCATGCCCGGCGGTATTGACCAGCAAAGCCCAAAAGTGCATTTCCATCAATATTTGCCGCCCAATCAGAAAGTTGGGTAAATAACGTTTTGGCAAAACCTTCAACCTGCGCATATAAAAACCTGCCATTGGCAGCCAATTTAAATTCAATGGCATTTTTAATCTCTTCCTGTGTTTTCAACCCGAAACCCTTGGCTTCAATCAGGCGGTTTTCGTTACAGGCGTAATAGAGTTCACCAATGCTCTCTATCCCAAGCGTTCGCCAAATAATGAAAATCTTTTTTGGACCAATACCTTTTATGGCCAGCATTTCAACTACGCCTTCAGGTGTTCTTTCGAGTATTTCGTTAAGTTCCTGTAATTCTCCGGTTTGAAGAAGTTCTATTATTTTGGAAGCCAAACCTTTACCAATGCCTTCAATTTTATCCAGCTCATCCAGGGGTTTGTCTTTTAACGCGAAAGGCAGTTTGTCTACTTTAAAATAGGCATTTGCAACTGATTTAATCTTAAATGGATTTTCTTCATGAAGTTCCATGAGCTGCGATAAAAGGCGCAAGGTGCGGGCGATGGTCTTGTTTTCCATAAGGGATAAAATTAGGAAATAATGGCCCAAATTTTAATCAGGCTTATCAATTTCTGAACACAATTTTGTTAAAGCGTTGTTTTACACCCATGAAATTTATTAAAACAGTCATACTAGGATTAAGTATAAGTTTGTTCGCTTGTCAATCTCCAAAGAAAACAGATGAAAATAAAGCTGATTCTGTAACAAGAAAGGCCTCTGCTGTGGCACAAACCACAGATGAAAGGTTTTTGGTTGTAGCCGGCCGTTCGGTTGGCGAAATAGCCCTTGGCGAAGATATGGCACAGGTAGGTCAAAAGCTTGGAAGACCTGACGCCGGAGATGCCGCGATGGGAAAGGCCTGGGGGATTTGGTACAGTGGCGATCCGATGGCTAAACACCGGGATGAAATTGCTGTTTATTCTTCTTATCGCGATACCAGTATGCAGGTAAAGGATGTAAAACAGATCAGGATTACCTCAAATAAGTTTAAAACAAAGGATGATTTGGCAACTGGTGCTACTTTGAAAGATATT
Organism: Pedobacter vanadiisoli; assembly: GCF_042684385.1. NCBI lineage: Bacteria > Pseudomonadati > Bacteroidota > Sphingobacteriia > Sphingobacteriales > Sphingobacteriaceae > Pedobacter > Pedobacter vanadiisoli. Next base: position 306,066 of record NZ_JBHULL010000003.1, read on the forward strand.
AAGCTGAAATTCCCAGACATCCAAAAACTTTCGACCTATTTAAATGAAAATAAAGACACGGTAACGGTTTATGACGCCAAAAAAGAGGGGATCGGTTTCGAATTTTTAAAAGGGAAAAGCATTTCTTTAACGGTACATCCGGTAAATGTGCCGGTTAATGCCACTTACCTTACTTTACACCCGGAGTGGAAATTGATTGAATAGCGAGATAGAAGAGACGGAACATGGAAAATGTAGAATGGTTATTGGGTTTATAGTTTGATGGTTCATCGCTTATAGGGGTAATCTCCATTGCTATTCACGATAAACCATCAAATTTTTTAAATAAATCCTATTATTCCATCATGCATTTTCCCTTTTACATCACTATTTAATTACTGCTTCAAATGGCATTCTGGCCTGGATACCTGAACTGGCAATTACCTTTTTCATTTGCTGGTATAAGAAGTAATTATCGCCCAGCTCCTGTTTGGTGTAATAAGTTTTAATCTTGTCAGTACCTTCATCCATTAACGATTTCCATGGATCAATTACATCCGGGTATTCTACCACCTTATATTTTTTTAATTTGGCTTTTTTAGCGGCTGCTTTAATGGCATCGTTAAAACTTCCGATCCTATCGGCGAGGCCAATCTGAACAGCATCTGTTCCGATCCAAACATGGCCACCGCCAATGCTGTCTATATAAGCCTTGCTTTTCTTTCTGCCATCGGCCACTCTGCTTACAAAACCACTGTAAATTCTATTTAATTCATTTTGGATAATAAACCTTTCACCTTCCGTCATAGGGCGGTTTGTGGCCATAATATCTGCATATTTACCGGTTTTAACACCATCGAATGTAATGCCCAGCTTATTGGTCATTAAGTTTTGAAAGTTCGGGATAATACCAAACACACCAATGGAGCCGGTAATGGTATTGGGCTGAACAAAGATGCTGTCGGCAGCACAGCCGATATAGTACCCGCCTGATGCGGCTACATCACCGAAAGATGCAATAACCGGTTTCTCTTTTTTGGTTAACACGATTTCCCTCCAGATTACATCTGAAGCCAATGCACTGCCTCCTGGCGAATTTACCCGGAGTACAACCGCTTTGATATCGTCATCTAAGCGGGCTTTTCTGATGGCCCTGGAGATTCGTTCTGAACCAATCTGGTTATCAGAGCCTTCACCTCCGTTAATATCCCCGTTGGCATAAATTACGGCAACCTTATCTTTTCCTTCACCGGTGTCGGTATTGTTCTTTGCGTAATCGTTAATAGAAACCGAGCGGATATTTTCACCCCTGGTTCTTCCCGATAAGCCTTTCAATTCTTCCAAAATCTCATCTTTATATTTTAAAGCATCAATCATTTTAAAATTTACGGCATCCTGCGGTTGTTGAACTTTATAGTTATCGGCAATAGCATAAAGACTATCTTTCTGGATGTTTCTGCTCAGTGCAATGTCCGAAAGGAATGTATTATACAATCCACCAACGTAAGCGGTAACCTGTTTACGGTTATAATCGCTCATTTTATCTAAAATAAAGGGCTCAACCGCACTTTTATAGTTTCCTACGCGGATTACCTGCATTTCTACACCAACTTTTTCTAAAGTACCTTTAAAAAAGGTCAGTTCGGAGCTAAAACCTTTAAACTCTAAGGCGCCTTCCGGGTTTAAGTATACTTTATCGGCCACTGAAGCAATATAATAGGCACCCTGTGTATAAACTTCGCTGTAGGCAATGATTTTTTTATGCGATTTTTTAAAATCGATCAGCGCGTTTCTTACTTCACGCAACGTAGCATAACCTGCATTCGGACTGCTTACGTTGAGATAAATACATTTAATATTATCGTCTGTTTTGGCTTTTTGTAAGGCTTTGATAAAATCGTTCAAACCAATGCCGTCTTTTTGTTCACTTCCAACAATAGGCAGGCTTCCGAATGGATTTTTTGGCGTACGCTCGGTTATAGCCTGGTCTAAATTCAGAAATAATACCGAATTATTAGATACTGTAACTGTCTTATCGCTATCAATAGAAGAAATTAAACCAAAAACAACAACCAGGCAGATAATAAATACAATGATTAACGATACGAAAAAGCCCAGGATGGAGGCTAATAAATACTTAAAGAATTCTCTCATTTAAATGTTTTAATTTTGTACTGTAAAGATATAAAAATACATGATGCTTAATAAAGCTTTAGAGTGCAGTACGGCTTATTTGTTACTGGGTGGAAATTTAGGGGACAGGGAAGAAAATTTAAAGCGTGCTATTGAACTGCTGGACGAAAAAATAGGCAGGGTAACATCGGTTTCATCACTGTACGAAACTGCTGCATGGGGCAAAACCGACCAGCCTGCGTTTTTAAACCAGGCAGTGGCCTTGCAAACGCATTTAAATGCTTTGGAAGTTTTGGACAAGGCGTTAAGCATTGAGCAGGAACTGGGCCGGGTAAGAAAAGACAAATGGGGCGAAAGGTTAATTGATATCGATCTGATCCTTTTTGGCGATGAGATTATCGATATCCCTGATAAACTTCAGGTACCTCACCCACACATGCAAAACAGGAAATTTGTGATGGAACCTTTAGCCGAGATTGCTCCTGATGTGGTACATCCTGTATTGGGAGAAACAATTTTATCGATCTGTCTGAATATTGAAGACCCGCTTGAGGTTAAAAAGCTTTAATTAACCGAGTTTATTGCAGGTTCATCCGGCTCGTATCCTTTAGGTAGCAAAAAGCTAAATCTTATTATTGGAGGCTGCCCCCTTAAAATGAAGAAAAGATAAAGCAATATACAATACCAGAACAAAGGGTATTGCTGCAAATTTTAGAAAAGCAATCAGTATAACCGATAAAATAAGAAAGATAAATTTAATCCTGTTTTTTGCCCAGCTAAGATTGCTGAATTTTAAAGAGAATATCCTGATTTCACTTACCAGCAGAAAACAGGTTACGGCAGTAATGCCAATGAGCAATATACTTGAATAAACTACCTGAGGATAATCAGCTGCGATATAAGGTAACGAGCAGATAAACAGGGTGTTCATTGGGGTGTTTAAGCCGATAAAATCTTCAGTCTGGCGGTCATCGTTGTTAAACTTAGCCAATCTTAATGCCGAGAAAATGGTAATTAAAAAGCCCAGATAGGGAAGATAGGCAGAAGGATAATCGCTTAATTTCAACAATTGAAACATCAGTACTCCCGGCAAAAATCCAAAACTTACCATATCAGCCAATGAATCGAGGTCTTTCCCAATAGCCGATTTTACATTTAACAAACGGGCTACCATGCCATCAAAGAAATCGAATATTCCGGATAAAATAACGAAATATGCTGCGGTTTCTAAATTGCCTTTAAACGCGAAAACGATTCCAATACAACCAGAAAAAAGGTTTGCACAGGTAATCGCATTAGGAAGATGCCTTTTCATAAGGTTTAAGGTGTAGGGTTTAAGGTATAGGGTTTTGGATGCAAATCTAGCATAAAACCTTTAAAGCTGTAAGACTTAAGACACCAAATAGGAAGCCTTAAGCCTTACGCCTTTTACCTTTCAGCCTTAATTTAGCTGTTCATCGAAATTAAGAACTCTTCGTTGCTTTTTGTCCCTTTTATCTGAGATTGAACAAATTCCATTGCCTCCTGACTGTTCATGTCAGCAAGGTGGTTACGTAAAATCCATACGCGCTGTAAAGTATCCCTGTCGTGTAATAAATCGTCGCGGCGTGTACTTGATGCCGTGATATCAATTGCAGGGAAAATACGTTTGTTAGATAATTTACGGTCTAACTGAAGCTCCATGTTACCGGTTCCTTTAAATTCTTCGAAAATTACCTCATCCATTTTAGAACCTGTATCAGTTAATGCTGTGGCTAAAATGGTTAGTGAACCACCGTTTTCAATATTACGTGCCGCACCGAAGAAACGTTTAGGTTTATGCAGGGCGTTGGCATCAACACCACCTGATAATATTTTGCCCGAAGCCGGTGCCGTGGTGTTATATGCACGGGCCAAACGTGTAATCGAGTCTAAAAGAATTACTACATCGTGTCCGCTTTCTACCAAACGTTTCGATTTCTCTAAAACTATATTGGCAATTTTAACATGACGTTCAGCAGGTTCGTCAAAAGTTGAGGCAATTACCTCGGCCCTTACGCTACGCGCCATATCAGTAACCTCTTCCGGGCGCTCATCAATTAATAAGATAATCAGGTAAACTTCCGGGTGGTTTTTAGCAATTGCGTTGGCCACTTCTTTTAATAAATTGGTTTTACCCGTTTTAGGCTGGGCAACAATTAAACCGCGCTGTCCTTTACCAATCGGTGTAAATAAATCCATAATACGGGTAGAATAATTATTCGTATCCGTAAACAGGTTTAATCTTTCGGTTGGGAAAAGCGGAGTTAAATAGTCAAAAGGAACGCGATCGCGAACTTCAGCCGGAATTCTGCCATTAATGGTTTCTACGCGAACCAATGGGAAATATTTTTCGCCTTCTTTTGGTGGGCGGATACTACCTTTCACGGTATCGCCGGTTTTTAATCCAAAAAGTTTTATTTGAGACTGAGATACATAAATATCATCAGGAGAAGTTAAGTAGTTGTAATCTGCAGAACGCAAGAAACCGTAGCCATCAGGCATAATTTCTAAAACGCCTTCATTTGTAATTACGTTATCGAAATCTAAGTTAGAGTAACTGTTTTCGTTTTTGTGGTGGTTGCCACCGCCCGGTTGTTTTTGCTGGCGGTTTTCATCGCGCTGTGATTTTTCCTGTTTTTCTTTTGGCTCTTGTTTTTGTTTTGGAGCAACAGGAAGTACTTCTGCACTTTCTTCTATTAAAGCCGATATAGGTTTTACACTCTCTTCAGCTTCAATAACCCTTTCTGGCTGTTGTTGATATTGAGTTTCGTCAAATAACGTTACCGTATCTTTTCTTCTTGCAATTGGTACTGCAGTCTCATCTTTAGGTAACCTTGCTCTTTTTTTAACCGGTTTATCGGCTGTGGCAGCAACAGGCTGATCGGCCACCGCTGTTGAAGCTGCTGCCGCGGCTTTTGATGCTTTTGCAGCTTTGGTTTTAGGAGCAGGTGTATTTACAATGGGTTCGATTTCGCTGTAAGGGTCAGCGCCGGATTTCGCGGCATTTATAATGTCCTGTTGGTGTAACAGTACTTCAACAAGGTCGATTTTTCTTAGGGAGTCGGCACCTTCAATGCCATAGCTTTTTGCCAGCTCACGTAATTCTGTTGTGAGCTTATCATTTAATTCTGTTTTACTAAACATTCTAAATATATATGTTTCAAGAAATTTTTCATTTGTTTATAACGGATGTTTTCTGTTATAAATCTACTCAGGCCTAAAAAATATTTGTGTTAGCGCAAGCCTGGTTTTATTGTGTATAAGTTCTTAGGCTATAAAACATAAATGAGTGCATTAGGGATAATGTTCAAAGTGTTTCATAATTGTTTATAAGCTGAACAAAAGCAATTTTGGCTTCTAAAAAATGGTAACAAAAAACAAATTTTGATAAATTTTTCTGGGATATTCAGATAAACGGTTGAGAAATTATGTTGCAATTCTATGTATTTGAAACGTAATCTGCAAGCAAAAGTTTAAAATGTTTATAAAAATAATTCAAGCGGGTATTATTTTATCGTTCAAAAAACTTAAAAATCTTCATATTTGCAGCAAATAAGCCCATATATGACAAAGCAACAACTTTTTGAGCAGATACAAAAAAAACGTTCATTTTTATGTGTCGGATTGGATTCCTCATTAGATAAGATCCCAAAACACCTGTTAAAATATGAAAATCCGGTTTTGGAATTCAATAAACAGATTATTGATGCAACCCACGATTTGTGTGTGGCTTATAAACCCAATACCGCTTTTTACGAGTGTTATGGTAAAAAAGGTTGGGAAACTTTGATCGAAACCTGGAAATACATTCCACAGGATATTTTTTCTATTGCCGATGCCAAACGAGGCGATATCGGTAATACTTCTGCCATGTACGCCGAAACTTTCTTTAATGCGGAATCATCAGAAATGAGTTTTGATTCGGTTACGGTAGCTCCTTATATGGGAAGTGATTCGATCATGCCGTTTTTAAATTTTAAGGGTAAATGGGTAATCCTCTTGGCTTTAACTTCTAACAGTGGTCATGCCGATTTTCAGTTACAGGAGATAGGTGACGATAAACTTTTCGAGAAGGTGATTAAAACCTCACAAAACTGGGCAACTGATGAGCAGATGATGTATGTGGTAGGTGCAACCCGTGGTTCAGCTTTTGGCGATGTACGTAAACTGGCGCCAACTCATTTCCTATTGGTGCCTGGTGTTGGCGCGCAGGGGGGCGATTTGAAAGAAGTATGTAAATATGGGTTAAATGCGCAATGCGGATTATTGATCAACTCATCAAGAGGAATTATTTACGCCGGTCAGGGCGAAGATTTTGCCGAAAGGACAAGGGAAGAAGCCTTAAAACTGCAACAGGAAATGGAACAGATTTTGGTTAAAGCAGGGTTGGTATAAAAAACTACATATATGCTTTTTTATGAAAACTATTTTACTTTCCGTGAAAGTGCTATAGATTGTGTTACTTGATTGATAATATTGAAAGCAATATAGAGAAAAAGCAGCATTACAGGGGTCTGAAGGCTGTTTCTCATCACGGTAGTGGGCTATTCATTTTAATATTAGTCAGAAAACAACCTGGTATTTTGCATTTGAAAAAGTGGGAACCGTTATTTGGTTACCTGTGTTTTTAATAACTATTGCAAAGAAGTACAGGATTTAAACTTATAAGTTAGTTGTAGCGAAATAATAAATTCGTTATCTTCAAGGATGAATTTTCCGGAAGATTTTCTTCATTATGTATGGCAGTTCAGGTCGTTTGATTATAACGGGCTGCAAACTGTAGCGGGAGAAAGCTTAAAAGTTATCAATCCGGGATTGCTCAATAAAAACGCCGGACCGGATTTTTTTCATGCGAAGATCGAAATCGACGGTACCACCTGGGCGGGCAATGTAGAAATCCACCTCAAATCGTCAGATTGGCTAAAGCATAATCATCAGAAAGACCCTGCTTACGAGAATGTGATTTTGCATGTGGTTTATGAACATGATGTCGAAATTAAAAGAATGGACAGCACCGTATTGCCAGTGCTCGAGTTAAAAAAACGCATTTCTCCTGACCTGGTTAAAAAATACGAAAACCTGTTTCTTACCCTTACTGATTTTCCTTGTATTGCCCAGATCGGAACGGTTGATTCATTAATAGTTGATTCTTTTTTGGCCAGGACCCTGATTGAGCGTTTCGAGCAAAAAACAAATGCAGTTATTGAAACCCTGAACGAACTAAACGGCAATTGGGATGAGACTTTCTACCGTTTTATGGCGCGTAATTTTGGATTCAAAATTAACGCACTGCCTTTCGAACTGATTACAAAAGCAGTTCCGCAGAATATCTATTCCAAACATAAAGATAACCCACATCAAATTGAGGCCATTGTTTTTGGTGCGGCAGGATTTTTAAATGATCAGTTTGATGAAGGATATCCCCAAAAGCTAAAAGCCGAATTCGCGTTTCTCAGGAAGAAGTATAGCATTGAGCCAATGGAAATTTCGGTGTGGAAATTTATGCGTATGCGACCACAGAATTTTCCAACAATTAGGTTGGCACAGTTTGCCGCGCTGATTGTAAAGGCAAATCATCTTTTTTCTAAAATTATGGTGATTAAAGAAGTTAATGATTTACGTAACCTATTCGAAAATTTGCCTGTAAACGATTATTGGAAAACACATTATCATTTTAAAAAAGAAACCAGCGGTGTAAACATACAGATCGGTAAAGGTTCGGTAGATAACATTCTGCTAAATACGGTTGCTTTATTTTTGTTTGCTTATGGTAAATATACAGATACTCCTTTTTACATCAGCAGGGCCATAAAGTTGCTCGAAAGCCTTCCGGCTGAAGAAAATGCAATTATTGATAAATTTAGGGGAGCAGGGGTGAAAATCAGACATGCGTTTGCTTCGCAAGCAATTTTGCAGCTAAAAAAGCAATATTGTAATGAGAAAAAATGCTTATCTTGTGGTATTGGAATTAAAATTTTAAAGCAGGCCTAACCAGATTCTAACTTCTGGTAAAACTTTCTAACCTATAATCCGTTTTTATACTATGGAATTTCCTCACGAGCTAAAAGAACTCTATCCTGATCAGATTATTGAGGTTAGGGGCAATGCCGATGCCCTGACTGTTATTTTAAACAAACATGTTGATATCCATAGATTTAAAGCAGAACTGGTCGAGAATTTTTCGGGGCTGGAAGAGCAGCAAACGCTTTTTATTAAACATGAGGATAAACAGGATTTTGAAAAACTGGTTCTGGGATAATTAAGACCGTTATGCTATTGAAAATATAACCAATTATTATTCCTAAATTAGAGTTAAGAAATCAAATTATGAATTCGGTTTCCAATAATTTTATCTTGTGGTATTGTTATTAAGATTTTTAAAATAAGCTTAAAATGTTCCAAAGAATCATAACCTATTTTGAACAACAGAGTTTTGGTGTTTCTACTTATTTGGCTAACAAGTTAAATATGAGTACAGCGAAGGTTCGTTTGTTTTTTATTTACTCTTCATTTTTAGCGGTAGGTTTTCCAATATTATTCTATTTTTTGGCAGCTGTTGTACTCGATATCAGGACTTACATCAAAAGAATGCGGCTAAGGATCTGGGAATAATGTAAGCGGTAATATGGATGATGGAAAATGGTTAACAAATCAGACTTTCGACTAAAGACTCACGACTCCAGGCTAACTAATCATCGTCTCTCAAAATCTCTGCAATTTCGTTAAAACCTTTTTCAGCGGCTAAATCTGCAGGTAATTTTCCGCCTTCCATGCGTAAAGATACTTCTGCGCCATGTTCCAGCAATAAAATAATCAATTCTATGTTCCCCAATTGTGCCGCAGTGTGTAAAGGTGCTAATCCTGCTTTCTGGCAAACATTCGGGTATGCACCTGCATCTAACAGCATTTTAGTGATATTGAAATTATTGGCGGCAACTGCCGAGTGGATGGGAAATACGTTAAAACCATTTTTTGAGGCCAGGTTAACATCTGCTCCTTTTAATACCAAAAAACGGGCTAATTCTTCATGCCCGAAATAGCAGGCTAGGCCCAATGGTGTAAATCCATCATCAGAAAATTCGTTTACGCGCTCCGGGTTTTGAAAAATTGATAAGGTAGCCGCATCGAATTTACCAACTGCACAGGCTTCAAATAAGGTTAAATGATCTGTAAACTCAGCTATTAAGTCGGCTATTTCTTGCTTTTTGTAGTAACAAGCCAATAATAACGGCGAAATGTGATGAGAAGTATCCAAATTTGCCAATTTTGGATTTTCTACTAAAATTTCTTTTACTGCTTGTAAATTTCCAGCCTCAATTTGCTCTTCGAGTTGCGCTATGCTCATAATATTGTTTCAAAAATCGCTTTAAATTAACAAAAATTAAGAAATTGTAAACTTTAATACCTAAATATATTTAGTGTAAGGCAATCTACCAAGGCCTCAGAGGTCAAAAAAACGTGATGTCTAAAAAAAATGAGCAACCGTTCAAAAATTGCTAACTGAAAGCTGTTAACTCATTTGGGCGTTACCCAATCCCGTGAAAAACGGGAAAGGGGGCAGGCTTTGCAGGGCTGCGCTTCGCTCCGGTACCGATGAAGGATCGGTACTGAACCCTTACAATCCCTAACGCAAAACCTATTTTTTTTAATCAGCAATTAATTTTAAAGCCTAAGCATTACTGGCCTGAGTAAAATAAACCTGATAGAACGAAAAGCCCGGAACGAGGTACGAGTGAGGACTTGAAGTGATAGCGGGACTGTTATAACCGAAGTGCACAGAACCCTGCTTTTCAAAATAATATAGACCTGCTATTCACCTGAGTTCATTAAACATTGGTTAACCATTAAATAATATGGGCGTTACCCAATCCCGTGAAAAACGGGAAAGGGCCGGGCTTTTCAGGGCTGCGCTTCGCTCCGGTACCGATGAAGGATCGGTACTGAACCCTTACAATCCGTAACGCAAACCCACTGTCTTGGCAACCATTAGATTTAAGCCCTAAGCACTACAGACTCAGGTTAAATAAACCTGATAGAATGGAAAGCCCGGAGCGAAGAAATGAGTGAGGACTTGGAGCGATAGCGGGACTATCGTAACCGAAGTGTATAGAACCCTGCTTTTCAAATGATATTGACCAATTAAGTCATCAATAGGGTACTTCGACAGGCTACCATTGACAGATCCTATAGAAGAATCGTCCTTTCGACTGGAGCCAGCCTATTTTGCCGGCAGCGAAATGGAGAAAGCTATAGAGACAGATTTAGCTTCGCTGATCACTTCGCGGTTCTCGACTGCGTTGCACTCCGCTCGAAATGACGACTCGTGAGAGGGCTGTCAATCATATTGATTTTTATACAATAAATTATCCCCCAGGATGACAATATGTGTAGGTAAATGTGTCGTTACGAGTATACCGAGCCTAAAGCTAACTTAATTAATGTAATTATTAGGGATTACCAACAATGAACGATTTATTTAATAAAAAAAATAATTTATGGACACTAAAAAAAATCCCGTTTAGCCCCTCCAGGCAAAACGGGATAAAACCTAAAACAAAATCCGTTTCATTTGACAAAACGTAACAACTTGTGTGTTGTTAAAATAATAGACTATAATTTCTGTTTAAGGTTTAATGCCCGATGAATATTTTTATTTAATTTAAGGCAGATTATATAAAATTGTTTATGGGCACGATTTGTGATTATTTTTTTTATTAATGCTGCTCAGTTTTATCTAAGTTTGTTCTATATTAAATTATTTAGGAAAGAAAATGTCGGTACGGGGTAACCAGTTTAAAACCAATACATTCAGAGATAAAGGCGCTGAAAATGCACCTGGCAGGTCTTCATCGGGCCGTCAGACCAAAGAAAAAAGAGAATTTTTACCAAGGTTCGATCTGGCAGATGGCCGCGCAATTAAAATTGTAGGTCTGTTTTTTGTGATCTTATCCCTATACTTTTTAATAGCCTTTACATCGTACCTGTTTACCTGGCAGGATGACCAGAGTTACGTGATCGATGCAAATGGCGGTTGGGGCAATCTGTTTAAAACATCCGAAGAGTTAAAAACTGCTGGAGTTACCACCCCGGTTGTTCAAAACTGGTTGGGTAAGTTTGGTGCATTGTTATCACATCAGTTCATTTACGAATGGTTTGGTATTGCTTCCTTTTTATTTGTTCTGGCTTTTTTTATTATTGGCTACCGTTTATTGTTTAAGGTTAAAATCCTTTCTATTTCTAAAACACTGGGCTATAGCTTTTTCTTTTTACTTTTTATTTCGTTAACCCTAGGTTTTGCACACAGTTTCTGGTCAGAGTCGCCACATTACCTGGAAGGTGAGTTTGGTTACTGGAGCAATAAATTGTTAAGTGCCCAAATTGGGGCTGCCGGTGTTGCCGGGTTAATAGCATTTGCCGGATTAACCATTTTGATCATTGCTTATAACATCGATTTTAAATTCCCTGAACGTAAAGCAAAAGAGGTTTACCTGGATAACGAAACACCCGATTATGTAAACGATATCAGGGAGCAAGCCATAAAAAACAAGACTTTCGATGAGCATTCATCGTCAATTGAATCTCTCGTATCGGATAAACCGGTAAATAACGAGCGTAAACAACAAAATGTGATATTACAGCCAAGCCGTTTCGAAGAAAAAGAAGAGGAAGAAAAAGTATCACCTGTTGTATTATCACCGTTAGCTACTAATCTGCCCATCGCTTCTGCAGCAGCAACTGCTACACCTTTAGTGGTGGAGCCGCCAATAGAAGACGAAAAAGAGCCTGCATTTACCATCGAAAAAACGGAAGAGGAGAAAAAATCAGACGATCTGGTTGAGCAGTTTGGTAATTATGATGAAAAGCTCGATTTATCAGGCTATAAGTATCCTACAGTTGATTTGCTCGAAAATTACGGTACCAATAAAATTTCAGTTAATGCAGAAGAACTGGAGGCCAACAAGAATAAAATTGTCGAAACCCTTAATCATTATAATATCGAAATCGATAAGATTAAGGCTACAATTGGTCCTACAGTTACCCTTTACGAGATTATTCCTGCTCCGGGGGTAAGGATTTCTAAAATTAAAAATTTAGAAGATGATATCGCGCTTTCATTGGCCGCGCTGGGCATACGTATTATTGCACCAATGCCGGGTAAAGGTACAATTGGTATCGAGGTGCCAAACCAGCATCCTGAAATGGTGCCTATGCGAAGCATCCTGAATACTGAAAAATGGAGCCAGACTACCATGGATTTGCCAATTGCCCTCGGAAAAACCATTAGTAACGAGGTTTTTATTGCCGATTTGGCTAAAATGCCACACTTATTGGTAGCTGGGGCAACCGGGCAGGGTAAATCAGTTGGTATTAATTCCATTTTGGTTTCGCTGTTGTTTAAAAAACACCCGGCACAGCTGAAATTTGTACTTGTCGATCCGAAAAAGGTAGAATTAACCCTGTTTAACCGCATTGAAAGGCACTTTTTAGCCAAACTCCCTGGGGAGGCAGATGCCATTATTACCGATACCAAAAAGGTGGTCAATACCTTAAACTCACTTTGTATCGAAATGGATCAGCGTTACGATTTGTTGAAAGATGCACAGGTAAGGAATTTAAAAGAATACAACGATAAATTTATCAAACGTAAGCTTAACCCTAATAATGGTCACCGCTTTTTGCCTTTTATTGTGTTAGTGGTTGATGAGTTTGCCGACCTGATGATGACAGCTGGTAAAGAGGTTGAGGCTCCGATAGCACGTTTGGCGCAGCTGGCCAGGGCAATCGGAATCCATTTGGTTCTGGCTACACAGCGCCCATCCGTAAATATTATTACAGGTACCATTAAGGCCAATTTCCCGGCCAGGTTAGCGTTTAGGGTTTTATCTAAAATCGATTCGCGTACCATTTTAGATAGTGGCGGTGCCGATCAGTTAATAGGTCGGGGCGATATGCTTTTATCTACAGGTAGCGACTTAATCAGGCTACAGTGTGCTTTCGTTGATACACCCGAGGTTGACCGGATTTCAGAATATATCGGTAACCAGCGCGGTTATGCCGATGCGTACCAGCTGCCAGAATATATAGATGAAGCAGGGGAGGGAAGCAAGGCCGATTTCGACCCCAACGAGCGCGACAAGTTCTTTGAGGATGCTGCAAGGCTTATTGTGATGCATCAACAGGGCTCAACTTCATTGATACAGCGTAAACTTAAACTGGGTTACAACAGGGCAGGGCGAATTATTGACCAATTGGAGGCCGCAGGTATTGTTGGCCCGTTTGAAGGAAGTAAAGCCAGAGAAGTTTTATACCCCGATGAGTATTCTTTGGAACAATTCTTGAATGGTATGGATAATCAGGAGTAGATTAAACCATTTAACAATAATTCACTCCAACGTTTCAAAGAAAAATAAAAAAGAAAAGATGAAGAAATTAATTTCAGCATTAATGGTTGTAGTTGCTTTTACCGCTTCAACTTATGCTCAAACTGATGCGAAAGCTAAAGCCATTTTAGCAGATGTGAGTAAAAAATACAAATCGTATAATATCGTAAAAACAGATTTTACTTTCACTTTGGATAATCCAAAAGCTAAAGTAAAAGAAACTCAGCAAGGTACTTTATACGTAAAAGCCAACTCAAATAAATATAAAGTGGCCATGACCAACCAGGAGCTGTTTAGTGATGGTAAAAGCCAATGGACTTATTTGAAAAAGGACAAAGAAGTGCAGGTAAGTAATGTAGATAACAGCGGCGACGCCATTAATCCTGCTAAAATTTTCACTGTTTACGAAAAAGGATTCAAATATGTTTATACCGGCGATGAGAAAGTTGGTGGTAAAACTTATGAAATGATCGACTTAACACCTGTTGATGCTAAAAAATCGATCTTCAAAGTTCGTTTAAGCATTGATAAAGCTGCTAAACAGATTGCAAACGTGGTATTGTTTGATAAAAACGGAAACAAATACACTTACAATGTGAAAACTTTCTCGCCTAACGTAAATGTGCCAGAAACTACTTTTGCTTTCGATGCCAAAAAATATCCTGGTGTTGAGGTGGTAGATTTAAGATAATTGTTATTACCGCCTAGGCGGGATGAAACTTGGAAGGTTCAGTTGGAAACAGCTGAACTTTTTTTTGTTCCTACCACTCCAGGCATTTTTTTAAAGGCGTATTAAGTTTTGATTCTGATTATCAGGTGGTTGTGTGTAATTCCGTCATTGCGAGGCGGGATATGAGCGAGCCGAAGCAATCCATCATATAATTTAACATCAAAAAGATTTTTCATCTGTAGCTTAGTGTTTTAATAGTATTCAAGCTCGCTTAGTGGGTGTTTCACTCCTTCGTAAACCCCCTTCTTCAGTTCGCAATGGCGAAGTTAATACCAAAACTCACGTTAATAACTACATTTTTCTTCCATATTACCACCTCAGGCAATTTAATTCACTTAAGAAAAACCATAACTGAATATGTTTTATTTGGTAAGGCTACAGCAAAAACATAAAAAGCTATATTTTTTACAAACTGATTTATGAATGCTGCGCAGATTTATCTAAGTTTGTTCCAATGTCTTTGCCACTAACAAACCATACTTTAGAGAAACTAGAGGCCTTGCTTTTTGCAATGGGCTATAAGGTGCGCTACGAAAAAGGAAACTTTAAAACGGGTTCTTGTTTATTGGAACATAATAAAGTAATCGTGGTTAATAAATTTTCAAACCTTGAAGGAAAAATAACTGCGTTGGTTACTTTGGTGAAACAGACCAACGCTGATGAAAACCTGCTGGAAGAAAAACAAAGGCAGTTTTATCAATCCTTACAACAGACCGAATTATTTTAATGAAGTTACACCGCTGCAGTTATAAGTATAGGAAAGGAAATTTAAGCCGATGAAAGTTACTTTTTTAGGTACCGGTACATCGCAGGGCGTTCCTGTAATTGCTTGTGGGTGTGAAGTTTGTTTATCGCCGGATAAAAAAGACAAACGTTTAAGAACTTCCATTTTAATAGAAACCACTGATAAAACAATTGTGGTAGATAGCGGTCCGGATTTCCGTTATCAATTGCTGCGTGAAGGGGTAAAAGATCTGGATGCGGTTTTGTTTACACATGAACATAAAGATCATATTGCCGGATTAGACGATATCAGGCCCTTTAATTACCTTTTGCACAAGGTAATTGACGTATATGCAACAGAGAGGGTACAAGCCTCACTTAAGAGGGAATTTTATTACATTTTTGCCGAAACTAAATACCATGGTTTACCACAGATTAACCTTCATACCGTAACCAATGGCGAAGATTTTAAAATTGGCGAAAGCACCATTATTCCTTTTGAAATCATGCACCATTTACTTCCTATTACGGGTTACAGGATAGGCAGTTTTACTTATATTACCGACGCTAAAACCATATCAGAAGAAAGTTTTGATAAAATAAAAGGTTCTAAAATTTTGGTCATTAACGCTTTGCAGAAAGCGCCGCATATTTCGCACTTCACGTTAGACGAAGCCATTGCTTTTGCCGAAAAAGCCGGTGCCGAAGTGACTTATCTTACACACATCAGCCATAACCTGGGCAAACACGCAGAGGTAGAAAAAGATTTACCCAAGCACATCCGACTGGCTTATGACGGGTTAAAACTGGAGATTTAAACTTTTCAGAAATCTAAAATTAATTGTGGTTCAGGGCAGGAATCTATCCCGATGGCTATCGGGATGATAAGCATATGGTCTAAAAAGTAAAAAAGATGTATCCGAAATCTCAATATTTTTATAAATACCCATTTTTTTTCATTTCAAATGATATATTTGCAGCATAAACCCAGGTGGCGAAATTGGTAGACGCACCATCTTGAGGGGGTGGCGCTGGCAACGGCGTGGCAGTTCGAATCTGCTTCTGGGTACAACCGCACTTTGAACATTTTAAAGTGCGGTTTTTTTGTTTAAAATCAGTGTTTTTGATCACCCTAGCCTGTATTATTTAATAATTATCAAATACCGAATAAGTGTTGGTTATATCAAATAAAATAATCCTTTCATGTAATTTTTTTTAATTGTTTGTACATTTAAGTATATCTTTGATTTATAAATTATCTGAAAATGCGCCTCTTCTTAAATCTTCCTATTCTTTCTATAGACTCTATATGTAATATCCGGGCAATGGTTATTCTCGGCTTTTCTCGTCCTTATTATCATCGGATCGAAAGTCTTAAATATCTTTAAATCAAAGTTGTTTTTTGTAGATGATAGTCATCGATCTCGATCCAGATTTTAAATTGAATTTTATTTAATATTCTTTCTATATGTATATCCGAATTTCACTCTTAATTTTTTTTAGCATGGTCGTGTTTTGTGGCAGTATATATGGTCAGGCCACGTCAACGGATCCTGTGCCAAAACTCACTCCACAAGGGCCTGAGGTTTCTGTGTTCAATAAGTTTATCGATATGCCGGTATCATTGCATACGGGTGTGCCCGATATTTCTATACCCATTTATGAGATAAAGCTCCGGGATATAAGCATCCCTATTAGCCTGAATTACCATTCTTCTGGTATCAAGGTTGATGAACCTGCTCCCAATACGGGGCTTGGCTGGTCGTTAAGCGGAATGGGTAATGTTAGCCAGTCAATAAACGGCGTTAATGATTATGGAGCAAATATAGGTTGGGTAAATACCTTAGCTAAAACACCTCAAACTGGTCTTATTAAGACATTTTTTGGTTTAGGAACCACACCTGTTTATACATCAGATCCGAGATACGATTTTAATAAAAGTGTTACCGATGGCCTCATAGATAGCGAACCTGATCTTTTTTATTTCTCAATGCCAGGGAAAAGTGGAAAGTTCTTTTTCGATCAGGAGAGAAATGTCCACACAATGCCTTATCAATGTATCAAGGTAACTCCTTCTTCATTCACAAATACAACTCAGAATGCCTATACAATAGTTGATGAAAGAGGCAACACCTACATATATGGACAGTTTGAGTTAACAAGTAGTACCTTAACCAGCAACTGCGGAGGTACTTCCTTCCCTGAAAGTAGCTTTACGGCTGTGCTTACGAAGATAATAACGCTCTCAAATGATACGATTGATTTTGTTTATAGTGACGAAATTTATGATTATAAGGGGCAAATATCTGAAAACAGATCAGTGCGGGTTACCGGTAATTCTGATTGTCCAACTGATACCCGTTGTACCTCAACAAGTGTGGTTCACGTGGCCGGTAAGAGGATTTCTGATATTTATGTTTCAGATGGGCAACATGTGCACTTCAATTATTCGAGCGTCAACCGACTCGATCTGGCTGGCGACAGACCTCTTTCAGAGATTTTGATCAGTTCAAGCGGATTGGATGTGCAGCGCCATCAACTGTTCTATAGTTACTTCACTTCTCCTGATAGCCCTACGGATGCTTCGTTGAAATATTGGCTAAAACTGGACAGCGTGACCAAAAACGGGCAGGAAACTTACAGGCTTGAGTATGACCAGACACCGATGCCGGCCAGACTGAGTCTGGCCCAAGACTATTGCGGTTATTACAACGGGGCTATTGAGAATACCACACTGCTTCCAAAGAACCTTGCAAAGGGGTTTTATGATGGGGCAGACCGGGAAACTAATCCGTTATATATCAAGGCCGGGTCGCTTAAAAAAATTATCTATCCTACCGGTGGCCATACCTTGCTGGATCTGGAGGCTAATACCTATCATTATTACGGAAATTCGAGTACGGTGGAAAGCAATAGCCATTATGCGATGCCATCTTCACAGGAATATGCAGTCACTACTTTTCAGATACCTATTTCGGGCAGAGATTTCAAGTCAAAATGGAAGATTACCGGCGGCGGTAATTTTGCAACACTTACTGGACCGAACGGTTACTCGCAGACTTTTACTGGTACGAATAACACACTTTCCTTTAATACTACCCTGCCAGCAGGCAACTATACACTCACGTTTTCATATGTGACGGATCCATTTGATTTAAGTGACGATTTTGTGCAGATCAACTGGGTTTATGACAAACTGAATCAGGTGGCAGAGAATAAGCCAACAGGTGGACTGAGGATAAAACGTACAGATTTTGTTCCTGGCAACGGTAGCATGGGGTTTAGTAAAAACTATGTTTATGCCCACGAACTTACACCCGCAGTTTCTAGTGGGAAACTGATCTATCAGCCTAAAATGGAATATGAGAGTTGGAGATATTCTTCATCTATAGAATCCTCAACACAGGAATGCAGGTACAACACACAGAGTTCTTCTAGTGTTGCCCCTCTGGGTACCATACAGGGTGGAAACGTAGTTTATGACTATGTAAGTGTTTACAATACATCCAAAGAGGGCAATGGGATGACAAGTTATGAATATATCAATGAGGGCATGCCTACCCAGGAGTATAATGATCCTGACATTACGGGGGTAAAGTTCCCTTTTGCACCCAGAATAATGAACGATGGGCAGAATGGGTTGCTCAAAACTGTTAAGAGCTATTCTTACGATCCTCAGGTACAAAAGATGAAACTGATTTCCAGAAAGGATAATACCTACAAAAAGACTATTGGTGAAGGACCAAATGAATTTTCAATAAGAGGTGTGAAGATAGGCATTCTTTTCCCACCCCCATGTACATCAACTGCATGTGGGCCTGCAACCTTTGCGGCCGACTATTATTTTCTAAATTCGAGTTGGTCCTATCTTACCTCGGAAACCGATAGTACTTTTAACAGTACAGGTCCACCGGTAGTGAGTTCTGTGTCTTATTACTACGATAATCCTTTGCATATCCAGCTGACCCGAAAGAAAATGGTTGGAAGTGACGGAAAGGCGGTTTATTCTGCATTTACCTATCCTGCCGATTATGCGGCTGGTACTCCCTTTATTGATGATCTGAAACTGAAAAATAATACTACCGTAAATATCGAACAGGTATCTTATGTGGATGGCGCTTCTGGAAGAACTATAGCCGGGGGGTCAATCAATGAGTATTTTCCCGGGGGGAAAGCACTTTTGAGAAATACCTACAGATTGAATACCAACGGGATTTCTGGATCTGCCCCTTTTAAATTTTCAGGAAAGCCCTCTGGCATGTCTTTTGAAAATCCAGGACAGTTTGCTTTCGAAATGGACAGCAGGTATGAAAAACGGGTTGCTTTCAATAATTACGATCATTATGGAAATATAATGAACCTATCAGCGGTACAGGGAACCAATGCAGTCTATCTATGGAGTTACAAAGGTAGATACATGATCGCAGAGATTAAAAATGGTGATTACCAGGCGGTGGTAAATCTGCTTGGAGGCCAGGTAGCAGTAGATAATCTTTCTGCTTCAAATCCAACTGATGCCCAGGTTAATGCCCTGCTGGCTCAACTCAGGTCGTCTTTTCCTCAGGCTTCGATAACCGGTTATACCTACAAGCCATTGGTTGGCATGACCAGCAGTACCGATGCCAAGGGAATGACGACTTATTACGAATACGATACTTTTCAGCGCTTGAAAGCAATAAAAGACCAGAACGGTAACATTTTAAAACAGACCGATTACCACTATAAAAACTAAGGCGCTCCATGAAACAACATCTAAAATATTTCTGTGCCGCTGCAGCAGTGCTACTGCTGCTTGCTGGCCGCTCTTCTGCCCAGAAAGTGGTGTCTGTGTATAATGGCGAAAGCGAGATCAGTGCACCATCGAGCGTCACGCTGACCGATGGTTTCCATACCATGGGGCCTGTTCGGATTTTCACCACGGGTTTGAGCTATGTGAATTGCCAGCCGTTGTCTTCAACCCCCAGTACCAACCAGAATTTTATTCTTACCCGTACTTTTAAACAACCGGTAACCGATGCCACACTGGGCAATAGTCGCAATGTATGCGAAGAAAACCAGGCTATCCAGTATTTTGATGGGCTGGGCAGGCCATTACAGACTGTTCAGGTACAGGGTAGTCCGGGTTTTAAAGATATTGTACAGCCTGTGGCTTATGATGCCTTTGGCCGCGAACAATTTAAGTACCAGCCTTATGCAGCGCAAGGTGGTACTACAGGCAGTTTCCGTACAGCTGCACTGGCTGATCAGCTGGCTTTTTACAACAGCCCTACGGCAGGAGTAAAAGCAACCGCCTATCCCTTTGCTGAAACGGTTTTCGAAGCCTCTCCGTTAAACCGTGTATTGCAGCAGGGTTCCCCTGGTGCCGACTGGCAAATTAACAGCGGCCATACGCTTAAAAGCGATTATGGCACCAATGCCGAGAATGAGGTAAAGCTGTGGGCGATAAACGGTACCGACAATGGCGCAACAGCCGGAGTTTACCAGCCGGGCAAACTGTATAAAACCATTCTTAAGGATGAGAACTGGGTACCTGCGGATTTAAAAACCGGTACTACCGATGAGTTCAAGGATTTTGAAGGGCGTGTGGTACTGAAACGGGTATGGGAAACCAATAACAAAAGCCTGAGTACCTATTACGTTTATGACGATTTGGGTAACCTGCGTTATGTACTGCCACCGGCAGTGAACGAAAACGGGCAGGCCACACTGGACAGTTTTGACGAAAGCCAAACGGTTTTCGACCAGTTTATCTACGGTTACCATTACGATGGACGCAAAAGGCTGGTAGAAAAGAAAATCCCGGGCAAGGGCTGGGAGTTTATGGTGTACAACAAACTCGACCAGGTGGTGATGAGCCAGGATGCCAACCAGCGAAACAAAAGCCCACAGGAATGGAACTTTACCAAATATGATGCTTTCGGCAGGATAGTAATCAGTGGGCGTTATATTGATGATCTTCATAACGGGCAGTCGGGAACCAATTATAGGGGGGCTTTTCAGGATATCGCAAACGGAACTGCTGCTTATGAAAAACCTGATGCATCAAATGCACAGATTGGTTACAGCAATGATGCCATTCCACAGGGTAGTATCGGGGATTATTATGTACTGAACTACTACGACGATTATGATTTCGTAGGTAATACCTTTGGCCAGCCCGGCACAGGCCAGGGTCCTGCAGCACGTACTAAAGGCCTGCTGACAGGCACGAAAGTAAAGAACCTGGGTACAGGCACGATGCTACTTACTGTAAACTATTACGACCTGGAAGGGCGTATACTGCAGAGCAAAAGCAACAACCACCTGAATGGTACCGATGTGGTAGACAATACCTGGAATTTTGATGGCAGCCTGAAAGCAAGCACGCGTACCCATACGGTAGGTGGAGTAGTTACCACCATTGCCAACCGCTACGAGTATGACCATGCCGGCCGCAAGATCGCCACTTTCGAGAACATCAACGATAAAGGGGAAATCGCATTGAGCCACCTGGAGTACAATGAGATCGGGCAGCTGAGCAAAAAGAACCTGCACAACGATAGCCAGGCCACTACCTTTGCCTACAACGAACGTGGCTGGATGAAGAATAGTACCTCCGATCAGTTCAGTATGGAACTGAAATACAACGATGGTACCTTGCCTCAGTTTAATGGCAATATCTCTGGCCAGGGTTATACCAACGGTACGGCCAATACCTTTAGTTATACATACGACAGGCTGAACCGCTTAACTAATGCCGCCGCAGGCAACAACCTGGGCGAGGCCATTAGTTACGATGTAATGGGCAATATTACCAGTTTAACCCGCGATAATTTTGGTACGAATAATTATACCGGTTACAATGGCAACAGGTTGACAGCCATCAGTGGTTTTACCAACAGTAATTATGGTTACGATGCTAATGGCAACCTCACCAGCGATAGCCAGAAGGACATCACCCTGGGATACAACTTCCTTAACCTGCCGCAAACGGTAAGTGGAAGCCAGAATTTAACCTATACTTATAATGCTGCTGGCGAAAAACTGCAAAAACAGGCAGGTGGTACCACCACTAATTATATAGATGGTATCCAGTATACCAACAACAGCATCGATTTTATTCAGACTGAAGAAGGCTTAGCCCGTAAGAGCGGCAGCAGCTACAGTTACGAGTATAACCTATCTGATCATTTAGGCAACGTTCGGGTTACCTTTTACCAAAACCCGACAACCAACCAGCTGGAAGTGCTACAGCGTGATGACTATTATGCTTTTGGTTTAAGGAAAATGGGCGTTCCAAATTCGAATACAAATAAGTACCTTTACAATGGTAAGGAGTTGCAGGAAGAGTTGGGGCAGTATGATTATGGGGCAAGGCTCTATGATCCAATAATTGGCAGATGGAATGTAGTGGATCCGCTGGCAGAAAAGATGCGGAGGTATTCATCTTATAACTATGGTTTTAATAATCCGATAAGGTTTGTAGATCCTGATGGGATGGAAGGAAAAGATATAATTATTTGGGGAAAAGACCAATCCACTAGGGATGATACTAAACTAATGATAATAAAGACTAAAGAAGTTAATGTAAATATATATACTTCAATACCTGCTCCATCAAACGATGTAATTAGGAAAGAACCTTCGGGTCCATTAACTATAGATGCATCTTTATTGGACGGGAAAATAGACCCGAAGTTGGGAGATGCAAGAGTATTTACGATTGGAGGTGATGTTACAGCGGGTATTGGTTTCGGAAAAAGTTTGTCGTTTGTTAACATTAAAGAGGGCGAAGATAAAGGATGGCATGCATATGAAAATACAGATAAAAATATTGGAATTGACGCATCAGCTGGGATATCAGAAGGAGTTATTTTTGGTAAGACTCCATTAAATAAATATTCTTTTGAAGGTAAATCACAAGGTACAACTATAGGAGTAGGTGTGACATCACTTCAAAAAATAACATCATATGCTGATGGAAAATATCATCTTAATCCGTTCAGTTCCCCAAAGGTTTTATATGAAGGCATGGCTTTTGGCATATCTCAATCACCTAAATTTCTCCCAGCAGGATCTACATATAATTTTTCAAATTCCAAACTAATACCGAGTAAAGCAGTAGAATTTTATACACCATGATAATTAGATTAATAGCTGTATTTATAATTGTTGCAACCTATGTTTCCTGTACTAAAATCAAAGTAATTCCTCTAAAAGGGAGTGAGGTTAGTAATATAGAAATCATAAATAAGACGCATAAAAAATATTTAAGACAGCGTATTTCTTTAAATGAGGACCAATTTAAATTAGTTGTCAGTGAAATAAATAGTCTTAAACATGCTGATGGTGAGGTAAATACAAAATCTAACTTTGGTTATTTTGATTTAACAATTATTACAAAAAATGGACTGAAATATGGTTTTGATATTTTAGAAACAGAGTATAGTGGAATAGTAATCATAAATAGACAAAATTCTGAACGTTATAAAAATGATAGACTAAATAATTTAATTAGTGATTTTTTTATTAATGAAGAATCATTGCTATAAATAGCCATTTTAGTCTAGAATTCCTGATCTGGCATAAATCCCTAACTTGTCTTAGCGTCTCGCTAAGACGGAAATGTAACTAACATAACAAAGCCCGGCGGTTAAAAATTGCCGGGCTTTATTACTTCTGTAGGAGTTCAAGTTTAAGAAACCTGGCTTTGATTGCCTCGTAGACCTGAGAATGTAGTTTGGTGAGTTGAGTAATCCCCATCTGGTCTTAGCGTCTCGCTAAGACCAGAATATGTTCTTATTATCAATTATTTAATCAATAAGTTACAAAGAAGCCTATTTAATAACTACATTATAGAGCGCAGCAGACTCAATGTACTGCCGGTCGTAACCAAAGCCAACATATAATTTGTCGTTTATTGTTCCGAAGTAACCATAATTATTGCTTACCCAACCTGTGTAATAGCTATAACCGCTTACGTTGCTCCAGGTATTGGTATCAGGATCATAAACAGCAAAAACAGAAGAATAAATAGAACTAAAAATGGTATTGCCTCCGCCATATACATATATTTTTCCCCTGTAACTGGCTAAATTCGGCGCAGCAACGGCAAACTCATCATCATTAATAATAACCCAGTTTTTGCCTGGATCGGTAATCCAGTTCCTAGGTATTAAAGTTTTGGCATTCATATCCATTTCAAAGAACTGATTTTTAGTTACTGTACCCGAATATGGCGAGCTCACCCTCTTAGATACCAACAAATAAGCTTTGCCGTTATTAACAACCGTTTTGTAAACCGTAATTGAGCCCTTGTCGTTTGGTAAATCTATAAACTTCTTCCAACTGTTATCTGCCGGATCATAAACATGCATTTCGTAATAATCAGTGCCGTAAGATTTATAGCTTAAAAGGCAATATAATTTGCCGCCATGGGCAAAACAACCTAAAAATTCTTCATCAATTTTTGTTCGGTTTGATGGGCTGTTACTAGATAGAATAGTCTTTTTCCATACATTATTAGCTGGGTTAAATGTCCATAGCCATTCTTCATATAAAAAGGGATAGTTATTACCATAATCTCTTACATTCGGACAAAAATAAATGAGTCCATTTATGCTTTGGCCGCCATTGTATTCAGAATACCGGGTTTCTGGCGGGTTAGGAAGTTTGGTCCAGGTATAGGTAGCTGGCGACCATTTATGAAATTGTGGTTGTTCGGTACCAGATCCTACCCATCTGTTAACATAAGTGTAAAGTTCGTTATTGTGAACAATATAATCGCCGCGCTGGTTGTTGCCTATGGGGTGCAATACCTTGCTTAATAAACCACCATTTACTACTACAACATCGGCACTGTATACCAGCTTGTTGTAGTTGTACAGTTCAAATTTGGCATTACCTATCGGAATATTTTCAGGCACATCGAACACAAGTTTTTTAATTTCAGTAACGCCCCAGCTGTCTATAAATTTGCCTAAGGGGCATTAATGCCGTTAATCTTTGCCTTGTAGCCCTTATAATCATAGCCCGACAGGTAAATAGATACGGTTAACGAATTGTCTAAACCTGTGTAAGGAGTTTGGTCATAAGTAACTAGTCCGTCTTTTGAGTGGTTATTATCAATGGCAAGTCCGTTTACAATATATTTATTCTGTAACTGCCAGAGGGAGAATTCGTGGCGATAAATTTTTGAATATACCTTGGTACCACTGCTGTTAAAAAAATATACCTGATACCAAACCTTATTGTTGGTAGGATAAGCCTTTAACTCAATTTTTGTCAGATATGATAATTTATTGACGAAACTACTTACATCGGTACCGGCATTTTTTACCAGCGAAATAGAATCTGTAGCATAGGTAACCCCGGTTGCAGAGGTAGTGAAGTCCAAGGTATAAGATACTATAAAGTTAATCTGATCGATGCTTACAGCGGTTATGTCCTTAGCCTTTGGGAGATTATCAACAACCGGTGGGATAGGGATGGGTACTGCTGCTTTTTTGCAGGCCACTCCGCATATCAATAAAAAGAATAAACAAAATGTATGGAGCAAAATGCTTGGGCGGGCATTATTAAACCGACGAAATGAAAGCATTAGTGAGATATGTAATTTGAGTGCCAAGATAATAAAAACCACATTAACAGTTAATAAAACATTATCGAATTTTGATGAAAATTGATAGGGCTTAGCCTTATATTTAACCACGAGCCCAAGTCCAAGCATATTGATAAAATTATTATGATAAATAACAGATTAGATTTCTTAAAAAGAAAAACCAAAGGAAAGTTTTTGCAAAAACAATATGATGACATGTTTATTTCTAATGGCTTAGACAATCCAGAGTACATTAATTTAGAGAAATCTGATAGCTTAATAAACAGAGTTAGGGAGGTATTCCCGGAAATTCAAGAACAAACTGAAATTCTTCCGGATAATATTACGGTTTTTGATTCAGAGTTATTGACAAAAGCATTTTCAACTGCAGATTCTGATTATTGTTATTTATACTCTGATGATGTGTATTATTGTGGGATGTATTTGACTAATTCGAAATCTGCACTACAATGTTGTTTAGACATTGCAAGATTAGGTTATAGTAGTACATGCTTTCTTCTTGATAAGGAATTGAAGTTTTCAATTCTAATTAACTACTATGATGAAGGCCATAATGAATATAGAAATAAGTTTGATATTCAGCTTAAACAACTAATTCCAGGTAGGTAGTATAGTTTTTATTCGATAAAAAGTTAATTGTAATAAGCCCTGTGGTTTAAAAATTGCCGGGCTGGTTATAAGGCCAAACAGAACTGTAAAAAATCAGAAGTACTTACTTTCACATCTGCCAGCTTTTTTGTTCTAACATAATCTGGTCAAAATCCTGTTTATGAACCTGAACAATTTTTATGTGGTTTTTAAATGAACCCCTTCGCTCCAAACCCTCAATTATAGGTGCTATAAGCAATCAAGAGCGCTTTAAATATTGAAAGTATTCCTACTGATCGGTACAACCGGCCTTGTATGCTATTCAGTCTTGTTCAAAGTCCCTGTCAAACTTTACAATTACAGGAGATTAGCAGATTATGCTTTAACTCTTCTGATCTGAAGATACACTGCTGGAAAATATTACATTTTTTGCAGGTTTTATCCGTCTATAACTTTACAGTGATGTTTCCTGATTTCGATGTTAATTTCTATTTTTTTACTTGGTATACACTTTTTATCAACATCGCGATCGGGATTGGAATGCTTTTACAGATCTAGAAAACATTGAGCTTTAGGTATACTTGTATACAATACACCAGGTAGAAGCAAGCTTAGGATACTTTGACAACAATTTTTCCATTAACACTGCGTGACTCAATGGTCTTGTGGGCGCTAACAATATCTTTTAATGAAAAAACTTTTTCTACTTTAACCCTTAACTTTTCCTTTTCAAGCCAGGTGGCAAATAACTGCAATTGTTCTTTGCTGGGCTGCATCATTGGCCATATTAATTCAATATTCCGTTCTTCAGCCATCCTTAAGGCAATCGGATCGTCTTTGGTGGATGAAGGCAGGCATACCACCTTACCACCCGGTTTAACAATTTTGATGGCACGGTAAAGTATTTCTCCGCCCATGGTATCCATCACTGCATCCAGTTCAGTAGCAATTTCTTCAAATTGCTGTTCTTTATAATTGATGATTTCATCAACACCCAGTTCCGAAAGGAAAGCAGCATTTTTAGCAGATGCCGTTCCATAAACATAAGCGCCGGCAAATTTAGCAAATTGTACAGTCAGATGACCAACGCCCCCGGCAGCAGACTGTATTAATACTTTTTGACCCGATTTGATCTTTAATTGCTCGTGAACGGCCTGATAAGCCGTTAATCCGGCAGTCGGTATAGCGGCTGCCTCATAGAATGAAATATGAGCTGGTTTTTTTACGATAGTTTCAGGGCTTGCTGTTGTATATGCTGCGTAACTGCCATTTACTATTCCGAAAATTTCATCACCAATTTTAAATTCCGATGCATTACTGCCTACCTGTTCAATTATGCCGCTTACATCTTTTCCTAAAATGGCTGGTAGCTGTAAACTTTTAGATGACCGGTGTAAGCCCGACCTGATTTTTGCATCAACAGGGTTTATACCTGCAGCAATTACCTTAATCAATACCTGATCATTATTAATAACGGGTTTCTCTATCTCACTAAACTGTAGTTCTTCAGGTTGGCCAAATTTGTGCAGGAGGATCGCTTTCATAAAGCAAATCTAATTCTTATTTCTGCTCAGCCAATTGCAGTTTGTCAGTATAAAGTGATTTTTGGAGCAACTATCTTGTCCGGCTCATTAGGGAGGTATCTTTCAGGAACCGGTTTACAGCGGAATAGGCTGTTACTTTGAAAATGGAATCGGCAGCCATTTAACTTTTTGGTGCGATTCCTATTCCCTTTTAGCAGTACAAAAGGTAAATAACAGGGTAATAGGTTCATAAATCTCAGGCTTTCGACTATATTTGAGTGAGCAGCCAGTTAGTGATGCCAACAACCTGAAAAATAGCAAACCGCATGATCAAAAGAAATTTTACCCCTTTCCCCGTTTTAACAACAGAAAGGCTTACCCTTAGGCAGTTGTCAGCTGATGACCAGCAGGATATTTTAGCTTTGCGTTCTGATCCGGAAATCAACAAATATCTTGCAAGAGAGCCGAGCAAGACCATTGAAGACGCAACCAATTTTATCAACAAGGTTAACGAGCATATTCAAAAAAACAATTCCATTTATTGGGCCATTACCCTAACGAAAACCAGAACATTTGTAGGGACCATTTGCCTTTTTAACTTTTCGGATGAAAAAAATAGTGGCGAAATTGGCTACGAGCTTATGCCAGAATTCCAAAAGCAAGGAATTATGACAGAAGCCATCCAGGAAGTGATCACTTATGCTTTTCAGTGGTTGAAATTTCAAAAAATAGTGGCGTTTACCCATCAAGAAAACCACCATTCGATTAAACTTTTGGAGAAAGCTAACTTTCTTCCATCACCTGAAACCCATCAGGAAGATCCTGGTTTAATGTTTTCACATTACAATAGCAGTTCTTTCCGAAAACATTAATGTGATAACCAGTGGAATAGGTATTAAATAGCTGAAAGCGATTATCAATCTTTTCCCCTTAATATTTACAAAGCCTTGCCGGGCCGGCATTACATCAACCTCCAAATTCATCAAGCAGCTCCAAACTCGGGGCAAAAAACAGCGAACCTGTTTTCGCGGTGCTAAAATCCAGTATACGGTCGTAATTTCCTTCCGGGTTGCCAATAAACATATTGTTGAGCATTTTCTCTACCGTGCTGAAAGTGCTGGCATAACAGATAAAATAGGTGCCCATCTCATTGGTGGCCACATTTCCGAAAGGCATATTATCTCTCACCACCTTAAAATCGTCGCCAACATTGGCCAGGGCAATATGCGCGTTTTTGGGCTTTAGCTCGTCGCTCATTTCAATATCCTGCTCTTTAGAGCGGCCAATTACCTTTTCCTGTTCTTCTACCGGAAGCGATTTCCAGGCCCTGAGGTTATGGATGTATTGTTGCACGAAGAGGTAGCTTCCGCCCTGGTAGGAGGGATCTTCGCCGCCAATAATGGCAAAACGATCGCGGTCTGCACCATGCGGATTTTCGGTACCATCTACAAACCCTAAAACAGACCTGCTATCCCAATAACGAAAACCCTGAACCTCTACTACGCCATCGGCAACAGGGCTCATCAATTCAGAAATGGCAGCAGCCATATCGTAAGCAAGGCTTTTGTTATCTGCCCTGATATGGAAGTGCAGGTCGCCTTTGGTGCTTACTGCCGAGTGTTTGCTGCCGGTTACCGGCTCAAACCGCTTTAATTCTTTGGGCAGGGGCCGGGGCAGGTCAAGCTGCAGCCAGGCATCGTATCCTATGCCCATTACGCAGCTGGCCTTTGAATCGGGAAAGCGGTTTAATGCAGAATTGTTAAGGTTAATCACCAGGGCACATATGCCCTGAAAAACTGATTTGATTGTTACCGGACCGGCCTCTTCCCTGAAATTCCAAACCAGAAAATAAGTATTGTTATTCGGGTAATCGGTAACGTTTTGTGCACTATGTGGTTTTGAAAAAGGATTAATCGCCATCGGTTTGGTTTATGTTAATCAAATTTAAGAAATGGGAATGATTAATAACATAATAAGCTCGCGATTATTCAGTCTTGCCTTTGATGAGGATAGGATGATGAAATTCGCTGAGGAAGCGATCATGATTTTGGTTTTTGAAACCCGATAAATACCAAGTTAAGGAAAGACTAAAAAATTATTGTTTCAATAACCCAAAGCTTTTATCTGCCTGCGCCAGGGCTTCATCTTTTCCTTTCACATAGTTTTTAATCGAATACTCCACATAGGTATCGGGCTTTAAGGGACCTTTTTTCCCTTTCCAGTTTTCCCAGTACCGGGTAGAATAGGCCACAATAATCTTCGATTTTGGCAATGCAAAGCCCCTTACTTCGCCATACCCGTTAATATTACCACTGCTGGGCTGACCCACCAGGATAGCAGTGGTATTTCTCTTGATCCTTACGGCGTTCATTACGGTTGATGAAAAAGTATGCGTGCCAATGAGTACATAAAATTTGCCTTTTTTATTTAAATAACTGGCCGCTATTTTCTCAATGAAAGGATTTAAAATGGCAGAATTTCCTCCACTGTTGCTGCGCAGATCGAGTATAATTTTATTGGGTTTTTGTTTGTCGATCACTGCGAAAAGTTCTCCGGCAAATTTTGCAAAGGGATAGGATGCGTGTTCGCTACAGTCGCTATAATTAAAATAGAGGGTTTTTGTATCTGCTTGGTAATCGAACCAGTAATTGCTGCTCTTTTTATGCGAGAGCAGGTTATTGCCTGATTGTGCCAGGTTAAGTTTTGTGGCATCTTTGCCGGCAACGGCTTTAAGCTTAATATTTTGTAGCTGGCCAGCGGCGTTGCTTAAGGTAAATGTTGCGGTAGAATCGCTACTGATCAGCGCTAAGCCATTTAACAATACCGGGTTGTTAAGGTATTGCAAAAGCCGGTCGTTAAAATACATAGGGTTTTCATCCTGGATAATTTCTTTGAAACGGGCCAATATGTCGTTAACCGGGTGTCCGTTTATGCTTTCTAATTTACTGTTCAATACCGGGCTGTTTGCCGGGTCGATGCCTACAACGAATAAACCCTCTTTAAAAAGCCCGAATTGGATAGGCAAAACTTTGGTGAAATTTACTTCTATAAAAGTATGCTCATCGCCAATGGATTTGGTTAGCCTGAAGAGCTCGACAATAAAGCGGTTCCTGTCAAACCCGTTCGACCTGATGGATACCTGATCGACCTTATTTTTAAATTGGTTACTGTCTATTTTGGCAAAAAGATTGGTATGCTTAACCGGTAAGGTTTTTTTTAGAAACTCCAGGTCTTCCATAAAATCTGTTTTTGATAACGTTTGCGAAAAACAGGCGGCACTGATCAGTGCAAACAGCGCGGTAATAATTGCTTTTTTCATATCGGGCCAAGGGCTTATCAACAGGTTTAATTTAGATAAAAAATCTATTCCGTGATCAAATAGACGCACAAAAAAAATGAATGTGACAAGGGGTATTGATTTTAAATTGCACCGCCCCGGCCATCTAACCAAAGTGGCCATTGATGGGAGGGATTGACAGCTTGCCCCAACATTCGGGGGAGCAATCAGGATAGGGTTTATGGTTAATGAAACTCTTTGCTAATCAATGCCAGCAAATTGTTATGATTGGTTTTTTTAAATTGTACGTGCCTGCATTTGTTAAACAGGATAAACGCTTTTAGTTCGGATACCAATTTATCAATGGTTTTATCGTCAATTTCAACAGGCTCAAAATGGAGGTTATGAATAATCAGTATTTTTTGTTTCCGATCTGCTTTGGCATCCATTCTGGCAATAAATTTTTCTCCTGCCAGGATGGGGAGTGAAAAATAACCAAATTTCCGCTTTGGGGCCGGAACAAAACATTCTATCTGGTAATCGAAGTCGAAGAAATCTTTTAAACGCGAACGGAATACATTAAGCGTATCGAAAGGGGAAAGAATGAAAACATCGTCTTCTATATGCACATGAGGATTTGTATCAGCACGCATATACAATGGGCCCTTTACACCATCAACAATTACAGGCTTAACCTGGCCGGCCTGAATCATTTTCTCCAGCTCCTTTTTTACCAGATTCCCTTTTACACGGCGCGAACGCCATGCCATTTCTTTTAGAGAGCAAATTCCCAAAGCCCCGAGTGTACGGTTAATAATATAACCTGCATAAGCTTCGTCTGTGGGCATGGTCTGATCAATATCTTGAGGTACCCTATCTAATGGCAGGTGATAAACTTTCTGAAAAGCACTGTTCCGGCTGATCACCAGTTTACCCTCCAGATAAAGCCTTTCCAGTGCAACTTTGGCCGGCCGCCAGTCCCACCAGCCCGAACTTGCCTCTACACGGTCGTTCTCAAAATCTCCAACCCTTACGGCTCCATCACGTTCCACCTGGTCTAAAATCTGATTCATCAGGTCAGCTTCTCTTTTCGTTAAGGGAGTATCGCGTGTTGCAAATGCCTTTTTAACCGGTAAGGAAAAGCGAAAATCGTGCATAGGCATAAAGCCGGCATCAGCGGTAAAGTATTCAAAAATATCGCCCTGTTCGGTAAGTTGCGCGAGCCATTCTGTTTGATAATCGGGAACGCGTGCAAACAAGGCATGATGGTGGGCACGTTCTACCACATAGTTGGTATCTAACTGTACATAGCCCAAATGGTCAATTACTTTGTAAACGGCGTCGATTCCCATTCCGAACTGCGCTTTCTTTGAAAGTCCGGCTGCTTGTAAAATGATTTTCCGTGCCTGCGATCGGTCCAGTACAATAGGTTCCATTGCACTAATATATTGATCATTTAGGTGGCTTCAAAAATTAGCCTTGATCCTTTTTCCACTTTGACAGGTTTGATATTGCGATTTGATTTGGCATTTTCCACCTGAGTTCAGCGATCAGTGTGGCCAAAAATATCATCCCGCCACCAATTAATAACCTTGATGTAATTTCCTCTCCCAATATAAAATGTGCTGCAAAGGCGCCAAAAACCGGCTCGAAAAGATAAATGATCGATACCCTTTCGGCACTGATGTATTTTTGGGCAATGTTGGATATGGTATACATGTAGGCTGTCGAAAATAAGGCACAGAAAATAATACCCAGCCAAAAGGTTTGCTGCTGTGGTATCCATACCGTATTGTTCTGAAATGCGGCCAGTAAAAAGGTTAATATGGCGCAGGTGGCAAACATGGGTACAATGGTGGGTACAATATTGCCGGCTTTCGATTCTTTTTCAACCTGAATTAAATATATTGCGAAACAAAAGGCACCAATAATGGTGTACAAGTCGCCGATACCAATACTCAATGCGTTGGTAACCGATATGATAAAAAGACCAATAAGCGCAGTGCATGCCGCGATCCATATTTTGAGTGCTGCGGCTTTCCGGTAAATAATAAGTTTGATTACCGGAATCATTACCACGGTTATTCCTGCCACAAATGAGCATTGAGATGCCGAAGTATGCGTAATGCCGAGGGTCTGCAGGTAAATGCCCAGCACAAGGGGGATGGCCAGGCCTGCACCTGCTTTTATAGCGGTAGTATGAAATTTCTTTACATGTTTCCAGAAAACTGCCGATAAAACCAATGTGGCCAGAAAGAAGCGATAGCATAAAAATAAAAGTGGCTGCCCCTGGCCAATGGCCAGTTTGGTAACCGGAAAGGAAATGCCCCAAAAAGCAGTACCGAGGATGAGTAAAACCAGGAAAAGTGTTCTTTTTTCCATTATGATACTTTTAATTCGTTTGTATTAGTCAACTCTTTTTTCATCAACAGATCGGTTTGTTCGTCGTTACCGAGCCAGAATGAATGTTTGCCAAAGGCTGTAAAACCGTTTTTCTCATAAAACCTTAAAGCCCTGTAATTTTGTTCCCAAACGCCTAACCAGATATTTTCAACCCGAATTTCGTAAGCGATATCAATTGCTTTTTGATAGAGGCTTTGCGCCACTCCTTTACCGTGGAAGGTTTTTAGCACATAAATCCGCTCGATTTCGAGTGCGTTGTCCATTTTTTCATTTTGTGCTTCGCCAAAATTGATTTTTAGATAGCCTACCACATTTCCATTTACCAGGGCAAAATAAAATTGAGAATCGCTGTTGTTCAGTTCGCTTTTCAGCTTTTGTTCTGAAAAACTGTTTTCGAGGTAATTGCTCATGTTTTGTTCTGTATTTACTTCGGAAAAAGCTTCAAAAAATGTGGATATCCCAATTTCCTGAAGTTTTTTGATACCGGTAATATTTACCCTTTTGATTGTGATCTGCTCCATGGTGCGAATGTAATGAGTTATTAAATGATTTAAAATGCTATTATTTCATTTATTAATGCGTATTTTGCATTAATGGATCTTCAGCGCATCAAGTATTTTTTAGCCTTATCTGAGCAGCTTCATTACTGGAAAACGGCTGAGAAGGTAAGTATCACACAATCAGCCCTTAGCCGGCAGATACAGTCGCTCGAAAATGAGCTGGGTTTACAGCTTTTCGAACGTAATAAACGGAATGTAAAACTCACCCCTGCAGGTAAATTTTTAAAAGAAAAATGGGAAGTGGAGTTAAATGAAATCGAATACATCCACCGGTTTGCCAAACAGCTTCACCTGGGCGAGCGCGGAACGGTTACCATTGCACATCCTGATTCTATATCTGCATCGCTCATGCCTGATCTTTTAGCGAAGATTACAGCAGCATTCCCACAGCTGCAGATCAAGCTGGTGCAGGTTTTGTACGAAAATCAACTGCAATTCCTGAAAAATTATAAAATAGATCTCGCCATTACCCGCGATATCAACAGCGAACCGGGCATCAGGTCAAAAAAGATATATTCTGATCATCTGGCGCTCGTGGTTCCGTTAGATCATCCATTTAAAGGTTTCGATGATTTATCAACTGAAAGCTTAAAACAGCAGAAATTCATCCTGCCTGCAAAAGACGAGGGGAGTAGTTATAGCGAGATTATCCAGGCCCTTTTTAAATCGTACCAGTTTGTTCCGGATGTATTTCTGCATTCAGAATTCGGCTCAACAATTATCGCATTGGTGCGCAAAGGTTTGGGAATTGCCATTCTGCCCGATTCTTATATGCACCATCAAAGCCCCGGACTGCGCTTTATCCCGCTTCCCTTTAAAACCGATATATTAATCAATTGGCGTGCTGATGATCATAACCCTGTGCTGGCCAATATTTTGAAGCTTGTTTTTGAAAATTAGAGTCTAGCCCTGCGTTTTAAATTGCCTGTAAAAAAGACATTGTATCCAAATAGAAGAATAAAATGAAAGAATTTGTTGACCTTTTAGAGAAAACCATTACCATTAACAGAAACGGTTTTTTAAGCGAAAAAGGAAATATTGATACCAATGTGTATTATATCGAAAGCGGGAGTTTACGGTTATATGTTTTGGATAATGATGAAGAACAGGTGATCAGGTTTGGTTACCAGGATAATTTAATTGTTTCAATGGATTCTTTTTTAACCGGTAAACCTTCAGCTTATTTTATCCAGGCCATTAAGAAAACGGTAATAAGGGTGATAACGAAGCAGCAAATCGATGATTTTTTGAAAGTTGAAAAAAATCAGCTCTTTTGGACCAAAATTTTAGAAAATCTTGTTGTGCAACAACTTGAACGTGAAATTGATATTTTAACAAGTTCACCAATAGAACGCTATAACAGGGTTTTGAGCAGAAGTCCACAGCTTTTTCAGCAGATTCCACTTAAATACATTGCAAATTACCTGAGAATGAGCGCCGAAACTTTGTCGCGTTTGAAAAAAACTTGACTTCGATCAAGATTTAATTATAAAAAACCAAACACCTTTGCATTTTAACCATTAAAAATACTGATGATGAATGCACAAAAAATGATTAAAGCCTGTAGCCGGGCTTACATCGGTTTCTCGATCCTAAGTTTGGCATATGTAAGTATCTTATCGTTTTGGAACCCACAGGCCACTATGAATTTAGTATCTACTCAGCTACCTAATACAGATGCCATAAGCTCTATAAGGGGGATATATGGAGGGATTGGTTTACTGATTGCCTTTTTACTGGTTTACCTTTTGTTGAACGATATCGCGAAGGCACTTTTTTTTCTGCTGCTCTTTTGGGCTGCTTATGCCATTTCAAGGTTGGTAACCATTTGGGCAGATGGGCCTTTGGGTAGTTTCGGTTCAAAGTGGTTAATTATTGAATCAACTTTTAGTATTTTAGCTTTCTTGCTGCTTATTTTGTATACGCGGATGACGAAGGAAACAGGAAATCATTCATAGCAGTTTTTGCTTAAAAAAGAAATGATCATTTTAGTGAAACAGTTATGATGCTGCGATAACCTTAACCATACAAATATTATCATTAGATGTATTTAACTTCGTTACCAGACCATTCCAGTCCTGATTTTGATGAGGATCTTCATTTCGGGAGATTTAAAATCCATAATGTTGTTTTCAATACGCTGAGCAGTTACAGTTTTTGCAATGACCATGTAGGTTGCCTTTCGTTCAAAACGATATTAAAAGGAGAGGAATGGTACGGGGTAAATAACCGCCGGTTGGCCATCAGGCCGGGACAGTTCCTGATGTTAAATGATGAACAGAATTATTCGTGCAAGATTGATACCCACGATAAAGTAAGGGGGCTATCGGTTTTTTTTCAGAAAGATTTTGCTGCCCGGGTATTTGATGATACCTTAAAAACTGAAACAGAATTACTGGACAACCCATTTTACAATAATAACAAGCAACCTGAGTTTTTTCAGACGTTGAATGATACCGCCCCGGAATTACAGTTGCAACTGCTAACGCTTATCTCCCAGCTCGAAAATAATGGTTACGATGATGGTGCGGAAGAACAGCTGTTTTTTTTACTCAGGTACCTGATCAGTACCCTCAAATCTGATACAAAAAAAATAGCGGAGGTGCAGGCCATAAAACCATCCTCAAAAATCGAAATTTACCGGCGCTTGTGTATTGCGAAAGATTTTCTCCATTCAACTTTTACGGAAAAGCCTGATTTAAAATTATTGAGCAGTATGGCTTGTTTATCAGTTCCCCAGCTCATCAGGCAGTTTAAATCTGTATTTAAGGTTACGCCACACCAATACCTGATCCGGATAAAACTAAAACAGGCTGTCGATTTGCTTAAAAATACAGATCAACCCATTCACGAAATAACCTGGGGCAGCGGGTTCGGAAACGAGAGTGCTTTTTGCAGGGCCTTTAAATCTGCTTATGGTCTGCAACCTTTAATGTTCAGAAAAATGCATCGGTAAATAGCGCATTTCTGCACATGTTTCCGGTTAAGCAGGGCTTAATTTTATCCAGTTATAAATCTAAGCCCTTTTACATGAACCGTGTTTTAATTTTTTTCTTTTCTATTTTATCGGTGTCATTTTGTTATGCCCAGGATCTTACCATTCCGCTTTACCAGGCACAGGTGCCAAATTCAAAGAAAACCCCTGTTGATTATAGGGAAGAAACTGATAGCAGTGGTTTGATTAAAAATGTAAGTATACCCACCATGCAGGCCTATCTCCCTGCTAAAAATAAAGCCAATGGAACGGCTGTAATCATTTTTGCCGGTGGTGGCTATTTTGTTTTAGCACCAAAAAAATGCATTGAAATAGCCAGGGCATTTAATGCGCTGGGGGTAGCTGCCTTTGTTGTGAAATACCGCCTGCCCAGCGATAGAATTATGATTGACAAAACAATCGGCCCCTTGCAGGATGCCCAAACGGCGATTAAAACGGTACGACAGAGGGCCAGCGAATGGAATATAAATCCAAACAGGATAGGAATGATGGGACTATCGGCAGGCGGTCATCTGGTATCAACGGCGGGCACCCAGTTAAACAGGGTAGTAATCGATAATAAAGAAAATACCCCGCTCCGGCCCGATTTTATGATTTTGCTTTACCCGGTTATTATTTATGATCCGGATATACCACGCACCCGGGAAAATTTAATAGGAAAGAATCCTGCTCCACAAATACTGGGATTATACAGCACCAATAAGTCTGTAAGTAAGGTTACGCCACCAACGTTTTTGGTTCACGCAGCCGACGATGATGTAATCCCGGTGAAAAACAGCCTGCAGTTTTTTGATGCCTTGCTAAAAGCAAAGGTTAAAAGTGAAATGCATATCCTGCAAACGGGTGGCCATGGCTTTGGTATTTATGATGCAGAGAATAAAGATAGCTGGTTTATAAGCTGCTACGAGTGGATGCGAAAAAATAGTTTTGTACCTGCTGAACAATAAATCGCCATTTTTTATGTTTAAATTTTTGAAAATGAATTGTTTATGTGTTTTTTTTAGGACTGTTTTTAATCAAATAAAAAATTTATAGCAGCATATAATTTACATATTTTAAGCAAAAAAAGCATTCAGTTTAAATAACTTTGTTTTTCGATGAAAAAATCGGGTAATCGATTTGCTTATTTTAAATCAAATAACTCAAAATGCTTTTAATTATTCTTAACATTATTTTCTGTATCTCATTTTTGGGTTTTGCTTATGTGAACCTTAACGATAATGATGCTTTTTTATGGGTATCTATCTATTTAAGTGCTGCAATATGCTGCGGATTAGCGGCAGCAGGTAAATTTTATCCCTTTGCTTACCTGTTTTTAACTGCTTTCTACTTGATCTATGCGGTTATCCTTTTCTTTGCAAAAGATGGTGTGCGCGATTGGATTACCAAGTACAGGCGCGAAAGCCTGGTGCAGAGCATGCAGGCAACTAAGCCCTACATTGAGCAAACACGCGAATTCTTTGGCCTGTTGATTATTGCAGGTGCGCTCCTGATCAATTATTTTGTTTCTGCGGGTATTACCGCGTAAGTGCATTTAGGCAATTTTATCTATGAGCGGTAGTAATATGAAGGCGGTAAAAGAAATAATGGGGTCTGTAGTTAAAAACAATATAAGCCCAGATGCAGATAAGTGGCTGGAAGATTTTATACAATCTCATGATCAATGGGTACAGTTGGGCAAAGTATTTGTGATGTTGCCCCGTAAAACAGGCAAATTGCCGGTTGCAATTACCGAAGATCAGCAAAAAGCGCTGGATACAGCAGGCTTTGGTTACATCAGTAACTGGACCACAGACAGGTTTAGCCGTGTGTGGTTGCTGTCTAATTTAAATCCGGGCGATAAAGAACTGTTATTTTCAAACATTGAGCGTTTATTTCTGTCGGCTGAGGTGAACGAGGCTGTAGCGTTATATTCGGCACTGCCATTTTTAGCTCATCCCGAAATTTGGGTAAAGCGCTGTGCTGAAGGGATCAGGAGCAATATTGGTTCTGTACTCGAAGCCATTATGGAAAATAATCCATACGCTGCGGCAAACCTCGATGAGGCGGCCTGGAACCAGCTTGTTTTAAAGGCATTCTTCACCGAAAAAAATATTGAACTTATTGTGGGCCTGGATGAGCGTGCCAATCTTCAACTGGCTTTAACACTGGTAGATTATGCCAAAGAGCGCTGGGCTGCAGGCAGGGAGGTAAATCCACAGTTGTGGCGCCTGGTGACTAAATTTATCAACGCCGAAATTTTTGAAGACCTCAAGACCGGTCTGCAACATTATGATCAGACTGAACAGCGTGCCATTGCATTAGCCGTTTCCGGATCAGATTACCCAGAGGCAAAGGATTTTATCAATACTTTTCCTGAACTGAAATTGGCCCTGGCTGATGGAAGCTTAAACTGGAATTCAATTTAACCTATAAAATTTAAGATAAAGATATGTGTTGTAGTAGCTCAATAGCAAGAGACAAAGTAACAATGGGGGAGCCAGAGGCTTTCGATATCAGCGCTGTAAAAGGGCTGAAATTTTTTGATCCGCATGTGCACATGACCTCCAGAACTACGGACGATTATCAGGCCATGGCCGATGCCGGCGTTGTTGGGTTAATAGAACCTGCATTCTGGCTGGGGCAGCCACGTACCGGTTTGGACAGTTTCAGAGATTATTACAGCAGTTTGGTTGGTTGGGAGCGTTTCCGTTCCTCGCAGTTCGGTATTAAACATTATTGTACCATTGGGCTTAATTCAAGAGAGGCCAATAACGAAAGCCTTGCCGAGCAGGTAATGGAGATCCTGCCCCTGTTTATTTATAAAGAAGGTGTGGTAGGTATAGGCGAAATCGGTTTTGACGACCAGACCGCTGCTGAAGAGAAATACTACAGGTTACAGCTCGAACTTGCCAAAGAAGCCGGTTTGCCCGTACAGGTACATACGCCACACCGCGATAAGAAAAAAGGTACGCAGCGTAGTATGGATATCGCCCTCGAACATGGCCTTGATCCTTATAGCATAATTATCGATCACAACAACGAAGAAACAGTAAAAGAGGTGTTAGACCGTGGTTTCTGGGCTGCCTTTACCATTTATCCTTTTACCAAAATGGGTAACGAACGTATGGTAGAGATTGTAAAACAATACGGCGCGGAACGCATTATGGTAAATTCGGCTGCCGATTGGGGTATCAGCGATCCGTTGGCCGTACCTAAAACCGCGGCTTTGATGAAATTGCGTGGTTTAAGCGATGAGGAAATTGAATTGGTTACCTACCGCAATGCAATTACTGCTTTTGCTCAAAGCGGACAGCTGGATGAGGCTGATTTTAATGCGCCTGTAGACCTTACCGAGAAATTTGAAGGCAATACCATTTTGCGTGGCGGACAGCAGCCAAAACCCGATAAATCTTCGATCATTATCAGCTAAATGGCATTGAAAAAAATAATTGTTTACCTGCGCATGATGCGCCCTGCCAATATTGTTACTTCTGTAGCCGATATTTTAGCAGGAATTGCCATTTCTGGTATTTTAAACAGCGGATTTTCCGTTCCATGGCTTTCCATTTTGCTTTTGGCCGCATCAACAGCTTGTTTATACGGTGGAGGCATTGTTTTTAACGATGTATTTGATGCCGAACTCGATAAGATTGAACGGCCGGAAAGGGCCATTCCCAGTGGCCTGATCAGTTTGCAACAAGCAACCATTTTTGGCACCTTTTTGCTTTTTGGCGGAATTGTATTCGCAGCCTTAAATAGCCTTACTTCAGGTATACTTGCGTTTTTAGTAGCCGTTTTCGCTTTGCTGTATAATAAATTGAGCAAACACCATTCTTTTTTGGGCCCGTTTAACATGGGTTTATGCCGGGGATTTAACCTCTTGCTGGGTTTAAGTATTGTTCCTGAAATGCTTTACAGCCATTATTATTTGGCCGTTATTCCGGTAATCTATATTTTCTCCATCACCATGACCAGCCGTGGCGAGGTGCATGGCGGGCAAGCCAAAAACCTGTATGTCGCAGCTTTTTTGTATGCTCTGGTAATTTGTGCCATTGCTTATTTTGCTTATGTAAACGGGCGTTTATTATGGTCGCTGCTGTTCCTGGTACCTTTTACCTTTATGATTTTCAGACCGCTTTTAAAGGCAATTCATCAGCCCATAGGCAAAAATATCGGTGCGGCTGTTAAAGCTGGCGTAATATCTCTAATTTTGATGGATGCAGCCTGGGCGGTAACTTTCGATGCGCTGATTGTGGCTTTTGCGATTGCCGCTTTATTGCCTGTATCGTTATGGCTCTCTAAATTATTTGCTGTTACCTAAACCATACACACTATCCAATTATATGGAACATTTACATCAATCTTTCACTGTACAATATAACTACAATATTTTCTTTACATCGGCACTGTTTTCGCCTCAGAACGATTTGCTGAATAACTTTTTGATCAACTTAAACCCTGCAGTTACCGTAAAGAAAATTTTATTTGTAATTGACGAAGGGGTAGCCAATGCACACAGCGGGCTTGTTACTGAAATTAAAACCTATTTCTCCAAATACGATGAAACACAACTGGTACAGGATATCCTGATCATCCCGGGAGGGGAACAGGTAAAGAATGATACCCGATATTTCGATCAGGTATTGGAAGCCATTAATGCGTATGGTATAGACAGGCATTCTTTTGTGGCCGCAATTGGTGGCGGGGCCGTACTCGATATGGTGGGTTACGCCGCTACAGTGGCCCACAGGGGCATTAAACACATCAGGATTCCCAGTACGGTACTTTCACAGAACGATTCGGGTGTTGGCGTAAAAAACGGAATCAACTATTTTAATAAAAAGAATTTTTTGGGTACTTTTTCACCACCTGTTGCTGTTTTTAACGACGAACTTTTTTTAAGTACCTTATCTGACCGTGACTGGCGTTCGGGTATTGCCGAGGCCATTAAGGTGGCTTTGATTAAAGATGCCGAATTTTTTGAGTGGCTCGAAGCCAATGCAGCAGCACTTGCCGCACGGGATACTGCAGCCATGAATGACCAGATCTGGAAGTGTGCCAAATTACACCTGGAACACATCCGTAGTGCCGATCCTTTTGAAAATGGCTCGGCCAGGCCGCTGGATTTCGGCCATTGGAGTGCCCACAAACTCGAATATCTTACCAATTTTGAAGTAAGGCACGGAGAGGCCGTGGCAATGGGTATCGCTTTGGATAGCGTATATTCAAATTTATCAGGAAGAATTACAGCCGAAGAAGCGCAAAGGGTAATCAACCTGATCCAGGCACTTGGTTTTGAGCTAACGCATCCTTTACTACAGGTTAAAGAAGGTAATAGCCCGATTTTACAGGGACTGGAAGAATTCCGTGAACACCTTGGGGGCGAATTAACCATTACCCTGCTTACCGGCATTGGAAGTGGAGAAGAGGTACACGAAATAGATACCCGGATTTTAAAACAGGCTGCTGAAGCTTTAAATAGTCAAACCGCCATTATTTAACGTTAAATTATGAGATTAAATTCGGGACATTTAACCTTCTGTACCAATATTTATGCAGGAGAGAACTGGGAAACACATTTTGCCGTGTTGAAAGATAGTTTTCCGAAGCTAAAAGCTCAATTGTCGCCCGGTTCGCCACTGGGAATCGGTTTACGCCTTTCTAACCTCGCCAGTATTGAACTTTTGGAGCAAAACCATTTGGCCATTTTTAAACAATGGCTTCAGGATGAGGGAGGTTATGTTTTTACAATGAATGGTTTTCCCTATGGTGGTTTCCATAATACAAGGGTTAAAGACCAGGTAC
This sequence comes from Pedobacter vanadiisoli, assembly GCF_042684385.1. Classification (NCBI taxonomy): domain Bacteria; kingdom Pseudomonadati; phylum Bacteroidota; class Sphingobacteriia; order Sphingobacteriales; family Sphingobacteriaceae; genus Pedobacter; species Pedobacter vanadiisoli. Next base: position 348,766 of record NZ_JBHULL010000003.1, read on the forward strand.
ATGCACCCGATTGGACCACCGAAGACAGGGTAGCGTATACCCTGCGTTTGGCTAACATCCTTTCTCAGTTGCTCCCTGATGATATGGACGGTGGCATTTCAACCTCTCCCTTGAGTTATAAACCCTGGTTTACCGATGCAGGGGCAAGAGAAAATGCTACAAATGAGGCAACTGCCAATATTGTAAAAGTTGCCGAGGGCCTGCATGCCATACAGGAGCAAACCGGCAAGCTCATCCACCTGGATATTGAACCTGAACCAGATGGTTTCCTTGAATCGGGACCTGAATTTATCCATTGGTACGAAAATGTGCTTTTACCCGCCGGAAATAACGAAAAGCTGATTAAAAACCACATTTATTTGTGTTATGATGTTTGCCATTTTGCCATCGGGTACGAACCACATACTGCTATTATCAATGAATTAAAGGGCAAAGGCATCAAAATAGGGAAAATCCAGATCAGCGCTGCATTGAAAGCAAAATTACCGGTTTCAATGCCAGAACGGACAGCAGTATTGGAGCAGTTGAGCCGTTTTGATGAACCTACTTATCTGCACCAGGTAATTGCGCGTAAAAACAATGGCACTTTATTGCGGTATCCTGATCTTGCCCAGGCTTTGACAGATGCTGGAGATTTATCGGTAGAGGAGTGGCGTGCACATTTCCATGTGCCGATCTTTATAGAAGATATGGGCCTGATCCAATCTACCCAAAGCGATATTATTGAAGTACTGAACCTGCAGAAAGAAAGCCCTTTTACGGCCCATCTGGAAGTAGAAACCTATACCTGGGAGGTTTTGCCAACAACTTTAAAAGCACCTTTAAACGATTCCATCATCAGGGAACTGGCCTGGGTAAAAACATTATTAGAACAGTAGATTATGCATAAAACCGTTGTTATCGACATCGTAGGCCTATCTTCATCCGTAATAGGAGCACATACGCCTTTTATCCAGAAATATATTTCTGAAAACCACTTCAGTACCATCGAACCCTTGTTGCCGGCAGTTACCACCTCGGTGCAATCGAGTTACCTTACCGGGAAATTCCCTTCCGAAACCGGAATTGTAGGTAACGGTTGGTACGATCATGCTGATGCTGAAATTAAATTCTGGAAACAGTCGAACAAACTGGTAAATGCCGAAAAAATATGGGACCAGGCCAAAAAAGAAGATCCAAACTTTACCTGTGCCAATATGTTCTGGTGGTACAACATGTACTCTACGGTTGATTATTCGGTTACACCACGGCCCAATTATCTGGCCGATGGCCGTAAGCTGCCCGATTGTTATTCGCAACCTGCCGAACTGCGCGATTACCTGCAGGATAAGTTAGGTCAATTTCCATTGTTCCAGTTCTGGGGACCGGGAGCCAATATTAAATCGACCAGGTGGATTGCCGATGCGGCGATGGAAACCGAAAAACTTCATAATCCCACGCTTACATTGATTTATTTGCCACATCTTGACTACTGTTTACAAAAATTCGGACCTGACTTAGCGCAAATCAAGCCCGAATTGCAGGAAATTGATGCGGTGGTTTCTGATCTGGTACGTTTTTATGAAGAAAAAGGTGCCCGTATCATATTACTTTCCGAATATGGCATAGCCCCGGTAAATCATCCTGTCCATTTAAACCGCCTGTTCAGGGAAAACGGATTGATCCAGATCCGCGAAGAAAGAGGGTTGGAACTGCTGGATGCTGGTGCGTCAAAAGCTTTTGTAGTGGCCGATCACCAGATTGCACATGTATACATTAACGATAAAAGTGTAACGGAACAAGTAAAGGCTTTATTGAACAATGTAGCCGGTGTTGAGCTGATTTTAGATAAGGAAGAACAAAAAAAATACCACATCAACCACGAACGTTCAGGCGATCTGGTGCTGATGGCCAAAGAAAACAGCTGGTTTACCTATTATTTCTGGCTTGATGATGCCAAAGCACCTGATTATGCAAGGGTGGTTGATATCCATAAAAAACCCGGGTATGATCCTGTAGAAATGTTTATGACCTCTAAATTAAGGGCAGGATATAAACTCTTAAGGAAAAAAGCCGGTTTCCGTTATGTAATGGATGTAATTCCGCTTGATGCAACACTAATTAAAGGGTCGCATGGTCGCATTCATGTAGCCGATCAATTTAAACCGGTTTTGGTCACTTCCAAAGCAGTTGGTAAAACCTTGTATGCACCGGATGTTTATCAGGTGATTTGGGATAGTTTGACTGTTTAAAAATGACGATATTTCTTAGGTCTGTCGATTGCAAGGTTAAGATTTTTAATACATTGGAAGTTTTGATGACAGGTATATAATGGACGTCATTTCGACCGCAGTCGAGAACCACGATTGCTCAGCGAAGCTAAATCTTTTAACCTGGTCCAAAGATCTCTCCACTACGCGTTGCTTCGGTCGAGATGACGCTGATTTTAGAATCTGTAATTGATGACATATCGAAAGACAAATATTTTTTGTTTTCGACTAGTAAAGGTTTTCGACAGGCTCAGACTGACAGCGGGTATACTTAACTTAATCAAATGGTGATCACAATTAAAGAAGGGTTTTATTAACTGTTGCTCCTAATAAATTATTTTTTACTGCTTGATCACCAGGTTCTTATTCTCTTACAAACCTGTACCCGCAACCTTCGAAACAGGGCGGGTTAAGCTGCAGCGATTTTGCCGAAACTTTGTAATAATAAATCAATGGCGTTTTATAGGTATTACTGGAAACTTCCATTTTTACACTGTCCAGAATTCTGAAAGAAAACAAATCCGGGATGGCATCACCTTCAAATTTACCGGCGTTATCTGCTGATTTGCTTAAAACAAGGTATTTGGCCTCGCCGGTTACTTTTTGGTAAGGGGTGTTTCCGCTTCCAATATCGAACCTTGTTTCAGTCAGTTTCCATTTACCGTAAACTTCGCCCGGTCCATCAATACCTTTATCGGTTTTCTTACATGATATATACAAAAGACCTGCTGTAGCCAGGATGAGTAATACTATCTTTTTCATAAAGCTTTAATTTACAGCTTATACGGTGCAGAGAACCCAAACGCTACATTGGAATTGTCTTTTAATTAAACATTTTTCTAAATGCCAATGGCGATACCTTCGTTTTTGCTTTGAATAATTTATTAAAGGATTGCGGGTGTTCAAAGCCCAGTTCGTATGCTACTTCGCTCACCGATAAACTGGTGCCCGATAATTTTTCCTTTGCTTTTTCGATCAGTTTCTGGTGGATATGCTGTTGTGCATTCTGTCCGGTTAGCGAACGGAACAGATCGCTTAAGTAACTTGGAGAAACATTTAAATGGCCGGAAAGGTATTGCACCGTAGGTAAGCCTTTAAGCATGCTTACTTTATCGTTAAAATATTCTTCTAACAATTCTTCGAGTTTTTGCAAAAGGTCGTTATTTAATACTTTGCGCGTAATAAACTGCCGTTTGTAAAAGCGGTTGCTGTAATTTAACAACAGTTCTATTTGTGCAATGATCACATCCTGGCTAAAATCGTCGATCCTGCTGTTCAGTTCCTCCTCAATGCTCTTAAAAATAGCAATAACAGTGGTTTTTTCTTTTTCTGAGAGGTGCAATGCCTCATTGGCTGAGTAGGAAAAGAAACCATAACTTTTGATTTTTTTTGCTATTGGATAAGACATTAAAAAATCGGGATGGATCAATAAAGTAAATAAGGAGCAAACGCTTGAGCTTAAATCTTCATCGTGACCAATAACCTGGTTGGGAGCAGCAAATAATAAACCGCCTTCATCAAAATCATAATAACTCTGGCCATACTTTAGCCTGCCGCTTAATTTTGGTTTATACGAAATCTTATAAAAATTCAGGATATGCGAATTTGGCTGTCCGCTCATTTCAACCGGATGCTCTTCATTGTTGATCAGGCTGATTAAGGGGTGCTTAGGCTGGGGCAGGCCTAACATCCGGTGTGCTTCTGTTAACGAACTGAATTTATAAGGGCTAGTGTCTACCTTTTTCATATTGATATATACAAATATAACCGATAAGCTTGTGTTTATCGGTTATATGGTTGATTTCTGATTAATTAACCCTGCGCTGCATTCGATACCGCTTCCCATTCTTCCCAGCTGGCTATACGCTCAGCATAAGCTGTACGTACCCAGGCCAGGTTATGGCTGCCGAGTGATAAACGTAGAGGTGGGTTTTCTGTATCCACCACTTTAAAAATGGCCTCGGGTGTTGCCTCTGGATTACCTCTTTCCATGTGTTGCAAACCTTCAAAAAACTTTGCTTTAAAATCGGTGTATACATCCAATCCATCTGCAAACTTTAAAGAAGCCTGACTTCCGAATTCGGTGGCATAGGCGCCCGGTTCGATAATGGTAACTTTGATCCCAAAGGATTTTACCTCTGCTGCCAAACTTTCGTGAATGGCTTCAAATGCCCATTTAGATGAACTGTAATATCCGATAACGGGTAAAACTACGTGGCCAAGGTTACTGGATGTACCTAAAATATGGCCATAACCCTGCTTTCGTAATATAGGCAGCGCAGCTTGTATAACAGCCACTGCTCCAAAAATGTTGGTGTTATACATGGCCTTAACCTGGTCAATGGTAGCTTCTTCAATAGTACCGACAAGCGAATAACCTGCATTATTTAAAACAACATCCAATCGCCCGAAATGTTCGTACGCCTGCTGAACGGTTTTTGCTACCTGGTCGTAATTGGTTACGTCGAGTTCCAGAGTCAGTACATTTTCTTTGTACTTTTCCTGAAGATCGGCAATGCCCGATAGGCTCCTTGCCGTTGCCGCCACCTTATCGCCCCGCTCTAAAGCTGCTGTTGCCCATACACGCCCAAATCCGCGGGACGCACCTGTAATAAACCAAACCTTATTTGCTGTTGGAATATTTTTGCCCTGATTTTCTTGTTGATGTTCCATAATATTATCTGAATAAATGATGGATCAAAGGTGGCTAAGGCCGGTCTGTAATTTGTAGCCTAATTGAGGGCTTTTGTAGCCAAAATGAGAAAATACAGCATCATGACATAGGCTGAAAATAGATATAGTTAATGTTTTTCAATAGAGACCCCATTATTTTAAAATAAATGTAACTTTTGGAACAGGATTTTTGTCTTCCTTACATTATATGAAACCAAAGCAATACGAGCAGTTTTTACAATGTCAGCCGAAACTTTACCGGTTTGCCTATTCGCTCGTAAAGCATGTTGGCGATGCTGAAGATATTTTTCAGGATACGCTGGTTAAAATATGGGAACTAAAAGAGGAATGGGATAAGTGGACAAATTTTGAAGCCTACACCATGCGGATGATCAGGAACAACTTCCTGAATTTTGAAAAGAGAAAAAAAAGTAAGTTGTATGTTGGTTTAGAAGATGTTGTAGAAGTGCCGGAACCAAATGAGGTAGAGCAGGGGATAATAACCGACGATTTACGATACAAATTTAAGCTGCTTACCCGCAAATTGCCCGAAATACAAAAAAATATCCTGTTTTTAAGGGAAATTGAAGAACTGGAATACAAAGAAATAGCCGAAATACTGGATTTGACTGATGCACAGGTTAAAATGTACCTTTTTAGGGCGCGTCAATATTTAAAAAGTAAAGTACATGGAAAAAGATAAAATAGAAGTCCTGCTTGAAAAGTACTGGAATGCCGAAACTACTTTGGAAGAAGAACGCATGGTTAAACAATACCTCGAAAGCAACGATCCTGAAAAAAGATTAATGCCGGAAAAAGAATGGTTTGAAGCGCTAAGCGATTTTAAATCAATTGAAGTGAAAGCCGTTGATTTTGGCGTAATTACAGATCAACCATTAGTAAGAAGAAGATTACTGGCTAACATTTTAAAAATAGCAGCCAGTATATTGCTCGTTATTGCTGTATCTTTCTGGGTAATCAGCTATCGTTCAGCTCAGGTAGAACGGGATTTAGCTTTGCAGAAAAAAGTAGAGGCCGATCTGTTTTCGATATCCAAAACTTTAAACCAGGCCAATACCGGATTAAACGAAATCATCAAACCTAAAAGTGATCTTAAAACCCAAAACGATTAAGCATGAAAACCATCGTTGTATATTTTAGTTTGCTGCTCACTATGGTAAGCTTTTCTTATGGTCAGCAGAAATCAGCTGGTAATGCTGAAACCATGATAGATCTTTATTTTAAATCTTATTCGGGCGAATCTAAATATCAGATCAATACCATGGGCGAAGCCATGGTTAAGCGAACAAATGAAATGGGCATGTGGACACACCCAAGCATTGCCCGGATTATGAAGCAGGTTAAAACCTATAAATACCTCAATTTTAACAGTTCGTCCGAAAATCTCCAAAAAATAATTGCGCAGGTAAGTACGGCGGTAAATAAAGGCAATATTTATAAAGAATATTTCCGTTGGGAAACAAATGATGTGGTTTCATCTGTGATTTATACCAAAGGCGATAAAAAAATTACTGAGCTTGATTATATTACCCTCAACAAAGGCCATATTTCGGTAAGCTGTTTCATAGGCGATAATATCGATATGGAAAGTATCCGCTCGCTGGTAGCCAACAAATAACCATTCAAAAATCTTAATAGAAATATCATGAAAAGGTACATTTTTATCTTTATGGGGATGCTATTGCCTCATTTTTCCGGCGCACAGCAACAGGTATCCGCGCTTAAAACAGCAGAAATAAAACGCATTGCCGATTTTGGCAAAGTTTGGGGAGTAGTTAATTATTTTCATCCAAATGCAGGTAAAGGGGTTTTAAATATGGATAGTCTGATGATTAAAAACATTAAACCGTTGATCCAAAATCCCAATGAAAACAATTTTCGGGAAGCACTGAAAAGTCTGTTTTCAGACCTCGGAGATCCTCAATCCGGTATTGTGCAAAATGAAGCGGTTGGTCAAAGTAACTATAGCGAAAAACGTGTGGTTTACGCCAGGCAGCTCCAATCAAAAATCTGGTATCTCAATGTTCCGCAGAAAACTTTTCAGGACAGAAACAATGCGGATACCTTGTTAAACCAGGCTTTGGCAAAGCACCAGTTATTTGTTATCGATCTTCGGAATTCAGCTATTAACTATCAACTGGGCTTAAAACAATATGTAGATTTTGTGCAACCTTTAGTGTCGCGGTTAATCAGTAATACGATGATCCTGCCCGTTACGAGGTCTTTTTATTATAAAGGGTTGATGAGGGAAGATTTCCCACACGACCTTAACATTCTGCCCCAAGATAAATACGGTACAATTAACGACCATTACCAGGTTTATTTTGGCATCCGTAACGTTTCTGAAGGCGCTTATACACAGGCAAAACCAGATCTAAAATATACCGGAAAACGTTTCTGTTTTATTATAAACAAATATGTTAACGTAAATACCTTTAAAGCACTGCAGGCATTAAGGCACCGAAATTTATGTAACCTGGTGGTAGAAGGCGAATTACCTAATTACATATATGGCGAATTTTATAACATGAAACTTTCCGATAGTCTTTCCATAAAAATAAGAACTGCCGAAGTACTTTATGAGGGTGGTACTTTGGGCGAAAAGCCCGATGCTTTATTACCCTTAACAAATGATACTTCTTTAAATGCGCCGGTAATTCTGGCAGCCACAAAATTATTAACGGGCTCTTTTGTAAAACAAACGGTAAAAAAGCCCGAAAATACGGCTTATATCTGCAGAACACAGGACGATTACCCTGCTGCAGATGTTCCGAGTGCAGAACTTCGCTTGCTTGGTTTATTTAACTTCTGGAACGCTATTCATTACTTTTCACCGAACAAAAACCTCATTCCCCAAAACTGGGATGACGTTCTTAACGAAAATATTCCCTTGTTTTTAGCTGCTAAAACCGAAAAGGAATATTTTATGGCCCTCATGAAACTTACCGCTTCAATAAAAGACGGACATGCTGTCCTGATCACTAAAAAAGGTGGACGATCGCCAATGGGTATTATGGATGGTAATTTACCCATCATCACCAGTTTGGTGGGTAATAAAGTATATATCACCGCTGTGCTCGACGATATTCATCAGAAAAATCAACTTTCATTGATTAAAGAAGGCGCGGAACTGCTGGCCATTGATGATGTTCCGGTAAAACAACTTGCCGAACAATGGGAACCCTATATAGTGGCATCAAACAAAGCAGGCTTTGATCGCGAATTTTACTTTAGCTGGTTAACCAATGGCGCAGTAAACAGTAAAGCTGTACTCACCATCCGTGGAAAGGATGGGATTGAAAAAGTTTCATTAAGTCGAATTAAACGTGATGATTATTATGCTTTAACAGGTAAGGTCAACCGCAATCTCCTTTCACCGCCATATTGTAAAATATTGACTGAAAATATAGGATACCTGCGTGTAAACAGGATTTATTCCGGCGAGCTGGATAGTTTGGCGGCCATGCTTAAAAACTGTAAAACCATTATTCTGGATGTTAGGGGTTATCCAAAAGATGGTAGTATCGGATCAAAATTGGCTGCCTATATTGCTGCAAAAACAGATATCGTGGCTTATAACAGCTTTCCTTATGTCATCAGTCCTGACATTTCGAAAAACTATAGTTTAATTGAAAATGAAATAATTGAACCCAATACGAATCCCGATCTGAAAAACAAACGTTACTTCATGCTTGCTGATGAGGGCAATCAAAGTCAGGGAGAAGGCAATGTAATTACCCTTCAGGGGGTAACAAAAGGTACCACGGTTGGCCGGCAAACAGCAGGTGCCAACGGGATGGCCATTACCATTAATTTCCCCGGAGAATATTTTTCTTTTTTTTCCGGGTTTGGCGAATATTATCCCGATGGAACACCCAACCAAAAATTGGGTGTAAAAATTGATGTCCGCGTTGATAAAACACTTAATGATATTTTAACGGGTAAAGATGAAATACTGGAAAAAGCATTGGAGTTGGCTACAAATAAATAATAATAAAGATGTTTTAAACTAAATTGATAGGTTTTAGCCGACAAAAAACTTCTTTTAGCTGTTGTTTTGGTGTCAAAATACTGCCTTACTAATATTGACGGATTTAATAGAAAATCGTCATCTCGACCGGAGCGAGGCGGAGTGGAGAGATCTACCCAGACAGATCTCTCCGTTCCACTTTGTTTCAGTCGAGATGACGATGCTTTTTAATGACGCAACTTAACATTTACGATTGATCCTTCGACTCCGCTATTATTGATGTTGTTTAGTAACTTATTGATATTTAGCGTATTACATAGGTGTCTGCATTTTCGTCCCGCTAGGCCATAGCACAGCATCTCCGTTTCACTTAAACCCGGCCTAACAAATTTTTCGGACAGCACTACCCAAGCCAACCTACTAGCTTCGAAAGAAAAATTTTCAGCCGGTGTTTTTTGTTTCTTTTTGACACCAAAAAGAAAGAAGCCTGTCCGGCTAGGACTAATCAAACACCCCGTCCTGCGGACACCCCTCTGAAAGAGGGGGATTACAAGTCGCACAAGACCAATAGTTAAATGTCATTCATATTGATTTTTATATAATAAATTATCCTCAGGATGACGGATCGCTTGGGTATTCCATTATCCATTTTCTATCCCTACAGGCTTTCCGGGATCATTTTCTGCACTTTTTTACGGTTCGACCAGTAAAACACAATCGGATAAACAAAAAGGTTAAAAAGTGTGTCGGTAATTAATCCGCCTATTACTACTATAGCCAATGGTTTTGATGCCTCCGAACCAATTCCGGTAGATAATGCAGCAGGCATTAAGCCGATGGCAGCCATTAAAGCAGTCATTAATACAGGTCTGAACCTGCTGGTCACCGCGGCGCGCATGGCATCGGTAAAGGTCCAGCCGGGATGGTGCTTCATGTCGGCGATATTGGTTTTAAAGCGTGTAATGAGTAGCACCCCGTTTTGTACACAGATTCCAAAAAGGGCAATAAAGCCAATTCCTGCCGAAATATTGAAGTTTACACCTGCAACTAAAAGGGCTAATATACCGCCAATCATGGCAAAAGGAACATTGTTCAATACCAATAAAGCATCTTTAATGTTTCCGAAAAGCACAAATAAAATGAAGAATATGAGTAATAAGCTCACCGGAACTGCCTGAGATAACCTGGCAATTGCCCTTTGCTGGTTTTCAAAATCTCCGGCCCATTCCAATGTATATCCCGGCTGCAGATGGATCTTTGCATTTACTTTTTCCTGTGCCTCGGCAATTACGCTTCCCATATCACGGCCCCTGACCGAGAATTTAATGGCTCCGTAACGTTTGTGTTTATCGCGGTAAATCATACTGGGACCCGTAATTTTGCGGATGCTAGAAATTTCGCCCAATTGAACATTAGTGCCAGATATGGTAGGAATCCGTAATTTACCGATCGAACTCTCGTCGTTTCTAAAATCTTCAGGATAACGGATAATGAGGTCAAATTTTCGTTCGCCTTCATAAATTTGTGTAGCAGCTTTACCACCAATTGCCATTTCGATTACAGCATTGGCATCAGCCGTGCTTACACCATATAAAGCCATCTTTTTTTGGTTGAGGTTGATCTGTAGTTCTGGCTGACCAAGATTTCTTAGAATACCTAAATCTTCAATACCATCAACCGTTTTTAAAATGCTTTCTATCTTTTCCTCTTCTTTTTCAATGTAGTCAAAGTTTTCACCAAATAGCTTCACTACAATTGAACCTTTTACGCCTGATACGGCTTCTTCCACATTATCTGAAATGGGCTGCGAAAAATTAAGGTTGATACCAGGGAAACTTTTTAGCTTTTCCTGCATGCGCTCAATCAGCTGTTCTTTGGTTTGCTTGCGTTTCCACTCTTTACGGGGGTAAATATCAACGTGAAATTCCATGTTGTAAAAACCTGTGGCATCTGTCCCGTCATTGGGCCTTCCAGTCTGCGACATTACCTGCTTAACTTCTTCAAAGCTTAAAAAGATTTTTCTCATCTCATTCGAAAGCTTTTTAGTTTCATCTAAAGAAATACTTAATGGACCTGTAGCGCGGACATAAATAGAGCCCTCATCTAAACTGGGTAGAAATTCTGTCCCCAAAAACCTGAAGCTAAAAATACCTAAAAGCAATACAATAATAGAAATGCTAAAAACGAGCTTCTTTTTTTTGAAACACAGGTCGTAAAATTTAAGGGTCGTTTTGGTAATCCATTCTAAAAAGATATTGTGTTTCTCTTTAACATCCTTTTTTAAGAGTACACTGGCCATTGCAGGTACAAGGGTAAAGGTTAAGATTAGGGCACCCAATAAAGCAAAACTTAATGTCCACGCCAGGGGAGAGAACATTTTACCTTCTACCTTTTGGAAGGTGAAAATAGGCAGCAAGCCTGTAATGATAATGAGCTTTGCAAATAAAATTCCTTTCCCATTTTCTACACAGGCCTTTTTAATAAAACCAAGTTTACTCATTTTGTTAAACCTATCCATCCCCAGTTTTTTTGCACTTAAATCTAAGGTTACAAAAATCCCTTCAACCATTACTACGGCACCATCTATAATGATTCCGAAATCGATAGCCCCCATAGATAGCAGATTGGCAGACATGCCTTTTAATTTAAGACAGATAAATGCAAAGAGCAGGGCCAATGGAATAACAACTGATACAATTAAGGTAGTACGCCAATCGGCCATAAACAGGAATACGATTAAGGTTACAAACAATATCCCTTCAAGCATATTGCCCATTACGGTATGTACAGAATAATTTACCAGGTCTTCGCGATCGTAGAAAGGTTTTATTTTTACATCCTTTGGTAATATACTGGTATTGATTGTATTGATCTTTTCCTTCAACCTGGCAATTACCTCGCTCGGATTGCCTCCTTTCCTCATCACGATAATGCCTTCAACCACATCAGGGTCCTGATCACGACCGACCTGCCCCAGCCTGGGTAAAGCCGATTCGGCAACTTCGGCAATGGTTTTAACATATATGGGCGTACCATTAACATTATCGACCACTACATTCCTGATTTCATCGATATTGTTGAGTACGCCTATACCACGTACAACGTAAGCCTGGCCGCTTTGCACAATCACATCGCCACCCACATTGATGTTGCTTTTAGATACTGCTTCGAAAAGTTCGGTTGCACTTACACCATACTGGATAGCCTTTTGCGGATCAACGGTAATTTGATAAGTTTTTACCTCACCACCAAAACTCACTACATCGGCAATACCCGAAACAGAAAGAAGCTCCCTTTGTACTACCCAATCCTGAAGGGTTTTTAATTCACGGACCGATTTTGTATCGCTTGTAAGTGTGTAACGGAATATCTCGCCGGTAGGGCCATAAGGTGGTTGTACTTCTGGTTTGATCCCTTCGGGCAAATCAGCCTCGTCTAGGTGGTTATTTACCTGTACACGGGCTTCGGCATAATCTACATCATCTTCAAAACTCACTTTTACAATAGAAAGCCCGAAGAGGGACGAAGAGCGGATACTGGTACGTTTTTCAGTTGGGTTCATGGCAATTTCCAGGGGCCTGCTCACAAATTTTTCTACCTCTTCGGCGCTACGGCCCGGCCATTGGGTAATAATAATGATATTGGTATTGGTTACATCAGGAAATGCATCGATGGCAGTATGCTTAAAGCTCAGGTAACCAGACAGGATTAAAATAAAAGTAGCAAAAAAGATAAAATACTTGTTCTTCAGTGCAAAACCTATAACACCTTTAATGAATTTATTCATGATGCATAATCTAATTGATGAAAAGAATTTTACTGTGTTTTTAAACTTTCGAATAAGAAAACCTGTTTAGATGCGATGATACGGTCGCCAGCATTTACACCTTTGCTGATATAGGTTTTATCGGCAGTTTTACGGCCAATTTCGATTTCCTGGATTTTTATTTTGTGATCCTGACCAAGAACGAGTACATAATTCTTGTTTTCGTCGAAAATAACCGACCTAGAATTGAGAACAGGAAGATCTATAGCCGAATTTGCCGAAACTTTTACCGTTCCAAGCATGCCTGGTTTTAATAAAAAACCTGGGTTTTGAATAACCACACGTGCATTTATTACCTTACTGTCTTGATCTACCTGGTTGTAAAGTTTCTCTATTTTACCTTTAAAAATCTTATCGGGATAGGAGAGGGTAGATAGGCTGACTTCATCGCCAACCTTTACGCGCGAAATATCTGATTCATAAATATTAATCATTGCCCAAACATTGGAGAGATCGGCAACAGTAAAGAGGCTTTTATCATTATCGCCACGTAAATGCATGTTCTGGGTTACATTTTTTTCGATCACAAAACCATTAATAGGAGACTTAACGGCATATAATCCTGTATTGCTGCCACCGTTGAGTTTTAATACCGAATTGGCCCTTTTTGCTTCAGCTTTTTTGATCTGATAATCATTTTTGGCTTCTTCCAGCTCTTTTGCAGATGATAAACCGCTTTGAAAAAGTTGTTCAGCCTGTTTTACAGATCGTTCTGCATTTTTAAGCTCGGCATTGGCCGCAATCACTTCTTTGTCGAAACCAGCCATTTCTGAACTGGTAAGGGTTGCTAACGTCTGTCCGTTAGAAACCTGGTCACCCAACCGCACCCTAACGCTGTTTACCGTTCCGCTTACCATAGGGAAAAGTTCAGAACGGCGCTCTTCATTTGCGGCAATTTTGGCCGATAATATAAGTTCAGTTTTGCTGTTAGCCTGCTGCACAGTATCGATCAGTAAGCGGCTGATCAATGAATCGGTGATGGCAAATTTATCATGAGGTGCAGTTGTTTTGTGTTCACTACAAGCAAACAACAAACTGGTGGCCACAATAATTAAAGTATTTTTATAGAGATTTTGCATAAGATTTATTTAAAAATATTAGAACCGGTTACATAATTGAGTTCAGCGCGGGTGCTCATTCTTTCGAACTGAAGTTTGTTTAGTTGCAGCGTGTTTTCTTTATAGGCATCGTAGAGGTCTAAAAATTCGATCAGGCTGATATTTCTTGCTTTGAAATTTTTGATTAGTCCTGAAATGAGTGTGTTAAAGCCGGTGCTGAAGGCAGGATCGATTTCTGCATACAATTTTTCGTTGCGTAAAGCTGTTTTATAACTGTTAAATACTTCGTTTTCGAGCAGGGCCTCCTGTTTTTTGATATTTGTATTGGCAGCTGCGATACCTATCTGTGCCTTTTTAATTTCACCCTGGTTTCTGGAGAAAAGCGGAAGGGGGATTTTTAAACCCAAACCTGTGTATTTTTCTGGATAATTACCTTTTAGGTCGTAACTTAAGGCAATTTCTACATCGGGGATAGCCATTGCTTTTTGAAGTTTTAAATTGCGCTCGTTATAAAGCAGGTCGGTTTTGGCCACTTTAAGGTCAGCACGGTTGGTTCTGGCCGAATCGAGCAATAAACTGTAGGGGATTTTATCAATCGGTTGATTTTTGAAGGCTTCCTGATCTGCCACCAAAACAAGTGATGTGCCGGCATCTAAACCACATAACAATTTCAGATCTTTGTAGTTATCTTCCAATTCGTTTAGTAATCCTGCTTCTTCAGCTTTGAGATTGATCAATAATGATTTGATTCTGATTACATCTTTTACGGCAACATTGCCCATTTTTAATTGAAGACCGTAGGCTTTCAGCAATTGATCGGTGGAGCTGATCTGTTCCTGGTAAACCTTTGCAGATTGTGCTGAGAAATAGGTTTTGTAAAAAGTATTAACAAGCTCGAATTTGAGTGTCCTCAACAGGTCGAAATATTCATATTCTGCCAGTTTAACCCCTGCCTGTGCGAGTTTGATGTTCTTGTTCCGCTTACCGGCGAGTTTGAATAACTGCGAAATAGATCCTGCATATTGGCCATTCGCGTAAGAGGTTTGCAGGAATTTCTTTGTCTCGTGGTTGTAAAAAAGATTTTCGTACTCCAGTGTTGGGTTCTCAAACAACTTTGCCGTAATCATTTCGGCCTTTGCCTGATCGATCTCATAATTACTCGCCAGGAGATCGTAATTGTTTTTTAAAAAAAGGCTTTCGGCCTGAGTCAGGTTTAAGCTTAGGGTATCGGTTTGTGCTAAAGCTGCCCGGCTTGTTAAAGTCAAAATGAAAATAAGCGACGTATATAATCTTTTCATCCCGCAAAACTATTCTTGCCGAATTAAAGGGGGATTAAATAGGACTTAAAAGGGGGTTAAAGTTACGGATAGGTTGGTTATTTCTCAATTATGCTTGCGCTCGTTTCCAAACGAGTGCATAAATAGTTATGCGATTTTATCGTTGTAAACGATATTCTATTCAACGCTCGTTAGAAACGAGCGTTAGCAGGAAGGGGGTTAAAGTTACAGATAGACTGATTATTCTTATTCATACCTCCTCTTGAGCGGAATGCAACGCAGTCGAGATTTATCATAAATATAAAATTGTCATCCTGAGCTTGTCGAAGGACCTCTTTTTAGATGTTTCAAAGGCGTTTCGATACTTCGTTAAGCTCAGTACAGGCTGGGCTCAACGTGACAAATTAGGGTGAAGTTACAACTAGTGATATAGCCTCTATTCCATTGCGTTTCAGTCGGGATGACGACCACGCGGATGGATAAATAGCTACTAAATCTTCGTTAAAATGATCGTAAAAGTGCATCCGCCTTGTTCCAGGTTATTCACAGCTATTTTTCCTTTAAGCAGATCGATGATTTTTTGAACCATATAAAGCCCCATTCCTTCACCTTGGAGGCCAAAATCAGCTGCATGCGTGTAAAAGGGCTTGAAAATATTTTCTTCTTCCCCGGCAGGGATACCCTTTCCACTGTCGGTAATGTGGATAAGAAAATCATTTTCACTGGCTTTTATATTGATGTTAACTTGTTGATTTTCAGAAAATTTAAACGCATTTGAAATAATATTGTCCAAGGCAATTTGTAATAATACAGCATTGGCCAATATTTCAGGTTTAGGATCAACGGGATTTTGATAGGTAACTTTAAGGTCGAGGTTTTTCTGCGATTTCCATTCAGACTGTATTTTGAGAATCAGGTGGTCTAACCTGATCGGAACCAGCTTAGAATTGATCAGTTCAAGGTCCATTTTGGCTAAAGCAACCAAACCGGTAATAATGTGGTCCATTTTTTCGGCATCTTCGAGCATCGAACCAATCACTTTTTGGTAAGCCGGCTGATCTCTTTCTTTTGACAGTGCCAGCTCGGCGGTCATCATAATACGCGTTACCGGTGTCCGTAATTCGTGTGAAGCATTGGATACAAAGGTTTTCTGCAAAATAAAGGCCTGCTCCAGTTCCTCCATTAAAAGGTTAAAGCTTTGGGCAATGAGGTTGATTTCGTCTTTATTATGGTTTTCTTCCACCCTGAATTCCATATTCTGTGAGCTCGCCTGTTTTACTTCGAGCATGAATTTTTGTAAGGGTTTGAGCATTTTTTGTGCAACCCACCTGCTTAGCAGCAATACGATCAATGAAATGAGAATGAACACAAAAATCATGATCTTTAATAATTTGGCCAATCTATTGTGTGAACCCTGATCGTCAGCTGAAACCAAAATCACGAAATCGCCCTGGTTGTCTTTATAGTAAATGCCAACTACCTGCCGTTGGCCGTCAGTATATTTTAAACGGCCTTTTTTACGTACTTCGTCAATGGTAGAATTGGTCCAGTACTGTGCAGAGTCGCCAATAAACGTAGCCCTGTTTTCATTATCGTAAATGCGGATCACTTCGCCATTTAACTTTTGCAGGTATTTATGGCGGACGGTATTCAAGGCATCTCTACTGATTTCGTCGGCTTCGAGGTACAGTTTGGCTGTAACCATGGTACGGTCGGTAAGGCGCTCAAAAAAATCGGCTTCCAAAAATTTCATAAAAGTAAAATACACCGTACAAAGCACAGCGAACAGCATCGAAGTGCTGATCAGCGTAAAATATAGCGCTATGCGGTCCTTTATTTTCACTTATTTCAGAATATAGCCCATATTAATTTTGGTATGGATGAGTTTGCGTTCAAAATCTTTTTCGATCTTTTTCCGCAGGAAGTTGATGTAGACATCGATTACATTTGTGCCGGTTTCGAAGCTGATATTCCAGGCCTGTTCAGCTATAAACTGCCTGGACAGCAATCTGTTGGGGTTGCGCATAAACAGTTCGAGCAGCACAAATTCTTTAGCACTCAGCTCAATCGGCTTTCCGCCCCGGCTTACTTCTTTGCTGTACGTATCGAGTACAAGATCTTCGAAATGTAGTTTATGGCCTGTTTTAACGTCAGCACCAGATTGCCGGCGTAAAAGCGCTGCCACCCGTGCCAAAAATTCTTTCAGGTGGAAAGGTTTTACCAGGTAATCATCAGCGCCGGCTTCTAAACCAGTAACTTTATCATCAACAGTACCCAGGGCTGTAAGCATGAGAATCGGTACGTTCATGGCTTTTTCCCTGATATGCTTACAAAGCTGCATGCCGTTGAGGCCTGGCATCATCACATCAATAATTAGCAGGTTGAAACTTTGGCTCAGGAAAAGGTCAAGGGCATCGATACCATTGGCAACAGTAAGCACCTGATAATCGTTTTCTTCGAGTGCCGATTTTAAAAGTTCGGCAATTTTAGGATCGTCTTCCGCTATTCCAATCTTTAGCATTTAACAAAAGTAACCATCCTATCTTAAAATGGGATTAAAATGGATGGCCTTTCTGTTATTTTGGGTGATTTTAGGTTTTGGTAAGAGGTTTTGTAGTGGCCTCATTTTCAACAGGGTCAATTGGTGTTTGGGACCATAGAAAAGGTTTATAGGGATACAGGCCGAGAATATAATTGTCATTCTGAGTGCAACGAAGGATCTTTAAATATCTAATTATAAGTTAATTAGCTTAGATTATTAGCTGTTCTATGGCTTACAGATTCTTCACTGCGTTCAGAATGACAGATAAGCGAGCCATGTTTTACAATATAGTTAGGCCATACTACTGATAAGAAAAAGATTCTTCACTGCGTTCAGAATGACAGAAAAGTGGGCCATATTTTACAACAAAGCCCTATCCAGATGCACGTATCCGCCATCAACATGGATCAATTGGCCTGTGGTATGGCTTGATTTATCCGATAATAAAAACACGGCAGTATTGGCAATTTCATCTACGGTAGTCATCCGGTTTTCAAAAGGGATTTTGTCGGTAATGCTTTTCAGCTTTTCATCACGATCTTCAAAAGTGTTGATCCATTTCTCATATAATGGTGTCCAGGCTTCAGCCACGATAATTGCATTTACACGGATACTATATGGTAATAATTCTACTGCCCACTCGCGGGTTAATGCATTTCTGGCACCATTTGATGCTGCATAACCCGATGTGCCTCCCTGACCCGTTTCTGCAGTTTTGCTGCCAATATTTAAAATAGAGCCTTTACTTTCTTTTAATGCAGGCAGCGCATATTTTGCCAAAAGGTAGTAATGCACCACATTTTTATGCAGCGAATCCATAAAAGCTTCGTAAGTACCGCTTTCGAGTCCAACGCCATCATTTACGCCCGCATTATTAACCAAACCGTCTATTCTGTTGTATTTTTCTAATATGGCATCAATAATGGTTTTACAGGTTTCAGGTGCGGTAAGTTCTGCCGTAAAATAATCGGCTTTTAAACCCAGGTCTTTTACTTCCTGCAGCATTTTCAGGTTATCTTCCTCATTTCGGCCAATAATGATCGGAAATGCATTTTCGGTAGCCAATGCCTTCACAATTGCCGCTCCAATGCCTTTTGCGCCACCACTTACCAGTATTATTTTGCCGTCTAAATTTAAATTCATATTCGGTTATTTTTCTTTTGTTGTTTTAACTGCTCCCTGCACCTAAAGGCTTACACCTCTTTTCCAGGGGATAAAATCATCTTGGTTAAGCTGTACCGCTTTTGGGGTTTCTTCACCGCTGGCTACTTTAATGCAATATTCCAGGATATCTTCACCCATTTCATTAATGGTTTTTTCGCCGCTAATCACGGCTCCGGTATCGATATCGATGATGTCGCTCATGCGTTTGGCCAAAACCGAATTGGTGGCTACTTTAATGGTTGGGCAAACCGGGTTTCCTGTTGGTGTACCCAAACCTGTGGTAAATAAAATTAACGTTGCACCTGCAGCTGCTTTACCTGTGGTGGCTTCCACATCGTTTCCGGGGGTACAAACTAAACTTAAACCCGGTTTTGTTGCCGGTTCAGTGTAATCCAAAACATCAACCACCGGAGATGAACCTGCTTTACGCGCAGCTCCCGCTGATTTTATGGCGTCGGTAATTAAACCGTCCTTAATATTTCCCGGCGAAGGGTTCATATAAAAGCCCGAGCCTACTTTATGTGCCAGATCATCATATTCAGTCATTAAACGGATAAACTTTTCGGCAGTTGACCGGTCTACAGATCTATCGATCATTTCTTGCTCTACACCACAAAGCTCGGGGAATTCGGCCAATAAAACCTTTGCACCTAAGGCCACCAGCAAATCGGCACAATAACCAACCGCCGGATTAGCCGAGATACCACTAAAACCATCGCTACCACCACATTTTACACCCACGCACATTTTGCTTAGCGGTGCTGCTGCACGCTCTTGTTTATTAATGAACATCAGTCCCTCAAAAGTGCTGCGTATTGCATTTTGGATTAATTGTTCTTCGCTCTGTGTTTTTTGCTGCTCGAAAATTAAAAGCGGTTTATCAAAATCAGGATCGAGGGCAAAGAGGTCGCGCTTAAAATCTGCTACCTGTAAATGTTGGCAACCTAAGCTTAAAACTGTAATACCGGCCACATTGGGGTGATGGGCATAAGCCGCTAATAATTTGCTTAAAGTATCGGCATCCTGGCGTGTTCCGCCACAGCCCCCGTTATGTGTAAGGAATTTAATGCCATCTACATTTTTAAAAGTACGGCTGGCCTTGTCAACTTTAGGTTCAAAACTGATATTATGAATGTCTTCTCCCTTATTAAAAGCCTCAACGAGCTTATGGGTGTAAGATTTGTATTTGTCATCTACAGCATAGCCCAACTCGCTGTAAAGGGATTCTTTAATGATATCCAGATTTCTGTTTTCGCAAAAAACAGTCGGTATAAACAACCAATAGTTCGCCGTACCCACTGAGCCGTTTTTACGGTGATATCCCTTAAAGCTACGATTGGCATATTTACTTACATCAGGAGCTTCCCATTTGTAATTAACATTGCGATAGGCAAAAGGTTCAGCAGCATGTTTGGTATTCTCCACATTCATCCGCATACCGGCCTTTACCTCAAATTGCACTTTCCCAACTAAAACACCATACATGATTACCTCATCACCTGCCTTCATATCCTGCATAAAAAATTTATGCTTCGCAGGAATTTCATCAACAGTAACGTAAGAATTTCCCTCGTGCAGTATTTGGGTGCCAGCTGGTAAATCCTGCAATGCAACCAAAACGTTATCAGCCTTGTTAATCTTGATGACTAATTTTTTCATTATCAATTTATACTTCTAAACTTATTTCTTTTTCAACATGATTAGGTTTCCATCCTTTCCAACCAAAGTAGAATACTACTAAAAAGCATACGAAAGGTACCAGGTATCCGTATTGGATATTGTGGGTCGCATCTGATATGAGGCCTAACACCGGAGGTAAAAATGCGCCACCAACAATAGACATTACAATTAATGAAGACCCCAGTTTTGTATCTTTACCCAAACCTGCTATACCCAATGAGAATATGGTTGGAAACATGATCGACATGAAAAATGCAACACCAATTAACGCGTAAACGGTAATCATTCCGCTTGCAAAAACAGATATGAGGGTAAGCACGCCACTGATCAAGGCATAAATCATCAATAATTTATGCGGTGTTACAAATTTCATGAAAATGGTGCCCACAAATCTGCCGATCATAAAAGCCAAACCTGCCGCACCTGCGTACCATTTTGCTTCGTCCTGACTTATGCTTGCCGATGAGGTTACAAAACTGATGAATAAGCTCAATACACAAACCTGGGCGCCCACGTAAAAAAACTGGCCGATAACTGCCCAGCGCAAATGGCTGTGCCCTAATACATGCGCAAAACTGCTTTTTTCCTGTACATTTTCTTCCTCTTTAATATCGGGTAGCTTAGTGAAAATAAATAGAATAGCCACCACGATAATCAGGATGCCTAAAATTAGGTAAGGCGCCTTTACGGTCGATGCTTCCTCGAGCATATAAGCCTGTTTTTCTAACGGCAGCATTTTAGCCAACTGGGCATCGGTATATTTTACTTCAGTAAAAATAAATTTACCACCAAGTACAGGGGCCAGGAAAGCAGCGAAGCCGTTAAAGGATTGAGAGAAGTTTAAACGTTGCGTAGCTGTTTCAGGTGGACCTAAAACGGTAACATAGGGGTTTGCTGCAGTTTCCAGAAAGGTTAAACCACAGGCAATAATAAAAAGGGCGCCTAAGAAAAATACATACTGGGCGGTATTGGCCGCAGGTATAAATAATAAACATCCTATAGCGAATAAAACGAGGCCTAAAATAATACCGCTTTTATAACCATACTTGCGCATGATGTAACCTGCAGGCAATGCCAATAAAAAATAAGCGATAAAAACTGAAGAATCGACCAGGGTAGATTCGAAAACATTTAACTGAAAAGCTTTACGTAAATGTGGAATTAATATAGGATCGAGATTGTGAACGAAGCCCCAAAAGAAAAACAGACTGGTGACCAGGATTAACGGGAATAAATATCCTTTCCCATTTTTCTGCGGAATAGATACTTTAAAGTTTGATGGTGTAGTTTGGCTCATATTTTATTTGATTAATGATTAAGCTGGGTTTGTTAAAAAAAATGGTTAATTTTTGGTGCTATGGGCACCAATTGCTAAAGATTGTTCAATAGCTGCCGTTTTGGAAAGGCCTGCAATAAATACACCATATCCGTAACTGCCGCTATCGTGCTCCTTAACATGCAAATGATCTTTAACATGTAAAGTACAATTGCCAGATTGGGGAACAATATAGTCGATTTTTCCGGAATTTTTAACAAATACTTCCTCCATTCCTGTAGTTAAATGGCTATAACCCGAATTGGTCAGAAGCTGTCGGCAACAGGTTTGCTTAATCGGGAAATGGATATCTAAACCAAGTTTTTCAGGCAATCCCGAGGTTGCAATGGCAACTTTAGGGTAAAGCTGATCGATGTAACAAGGAGTAAATAATCCCGACTTCATAAAATGTTTTTGGCTAGTTGTTTCTTTACAAATTAAACCTTAAAGTGTTAATAAAAATTTAATTTTATGATCTAATTATTAAATGATATTGGCTCAATTTTATACATTGCCAAATATTACTGCATATTAGATTGATTTTTTAAGATTTTATGAAACCGCATTTACTTAATGTATCTACCAATACCGTAGATTCTTTTAGCGCCAGGAGGGATATTATGCCAGATGTGAACAACCTGTGGCATTACCATTCAGCCCTGGAACTGATTTATATCAAAAAGGGGCGGGGAACGCAGTTTATAGGCGATAGCATCAAAAATTTTAGCGATGGAGATGTAGTGTTGCTTGGAAGCAACCTGCCACATTACTGGCGCTTTGACCCTGAGTTTTTTGAAAAAAAAGAAGAAGAATCGGTTGATGTTTATGTCATTCATTTTAAGGAAGATTTTTTAGGGACAGCATTTATCGAACTTCCAGAAAACCAGGAGCTCAAAAAGATGTTGGCACAATCTAAACAGGGCATTCAGCTGTTGGGAGCTGCAAAAGAGCGGATAGCCAGTTTGATGCCAACCATTATTGAGGCTAATGGTACCATGCGGATTATCAGGCTATTGGAAGGACTCTCCGAAATAGCCGGCAGTGAGGAGAAAAAAACGTTGGTTTCGCTTGGTTTTAAGCCAAATTTCTTAGAAAATGAGAAAGACAGGATACAATCGATCTATAATTATACCCTCAGCAATTATAAAAATAAAATAGAATTGAAAGAAATTGCTGCAGTGGCTAAAATCAGTCCAAATTCGTTTTGTAAGTTCTTTAAAACCAAAAGCAGGAAAACCTATACGCAGTTTTTAAACGAAATTAGGGTAGGTCAGGCATGTAAATTATTAATTGAAAGTAATTTAACCGTTAAGGAGATTTGTTACGACTGCGGTTTTTACAACTTTACCAGTTTTCATAAATATTTTCGGGAAATTACAGGTAAAACGCCACTTAAATACCAACAGGCATTCTCGAGGCAGTAATGGCAGAAATCCGGATAATTTAAGTTTTAGCCATTTTTGTTCTTTGTGAATCTTAAAACAAAAGAATGTTGAAACTAATTTTTGATTTATAGGTTTATAAGCTAAGTTTGCATTACTAACCGAATATTTTATGAGCAATATATCTACTCCGAAACCAGAAAAAAAAGGTGAAAGGATGGACAGTGACCATAATAACCTTAAGTCTTACACTCCTGGGCCGAAACACAAATTTGAAGGATGGCCAATTTTATGGATCCTGATCGCTATATTTTTAATTTCAGCAGTTTTATGGTATACAGGAGCCACTTCCTACTTGATTAAGTGGATCGCCAATAAATAAAGTATACTAAGAATGAGGGCAGATTTGGCCGTAAACATTCTTTGCCTGCTTTGTTGCAAAAAAAAGAGTGTTTTAACCTAAAGGGAGACGTTAATTTTGATGACGGGAAAAGAACTGATTAGAATTTTTCATCGTCGCTGGGAATCTGCTCAGCGGAAAAATAACAGTACAACATTAATCCAAAAGAGATAATATAAAATACCGCCATAATTAAAAGGAATGTGCTCATATAAATTTTTATTTGGTTAGTGTAATTATAACATTAAGTTATCTTAAATAAAAGAAGTAAGCGTATTAATTTTATATTAATTATCAACATAATAAATTTCAGTGTTGAAAACTATTTATTTAGTTTGTTTTTTAAGTGGCTCATTCACTGTAATATGGCTTAAAAACAATGTGGGTTTATGAGTTTACTTAAGAAATGTAAATTCCATCTGCGATGATCATATTAATATTCAGAAAAGTGCATTGATGATGATTCTCCGCTGATTTAGCAGATATACCCAGGTTTTTTTATTTGAAAGTAGATGTTCAGCGTTTTGTGGCGGTCGGCCATTCTGCTCCGTTATAAGTGTTCTTGCTGCGCACCAGATTTTATATTACGCTGTTTGCCAGCCCGCTGTGTTTTATCTCGCTTGGAATTTATCCCGGTATTGGGTAGGAGTCATCCCGACTGATTTCCTGAACACTTTTCTAAATGCTTTTGGATCATTGTAGCCTGAATTATAAATAACCTCTGTCATTTGTTGCGCGGTTTGTTCCAATAACTTTTTAGCAGCTTCTATACGGGTTTGTTGAAGATACTCGATAGGAGTAATGCCAATTACCTGTTTAAAGCGGCGCACAATATTTCTTCTGCTGGAAGGAATGTCTTTAATCATCTCTTCAATGGTGGCCAGATCCTGATAATTGTTTTCAATTTTTTCCTGGGCAGAGGCTACAATATCATCATTATGATGACGGATAGGCTGGAAGGTGCTAAAATAAGATTGGTTTACGCGGTCCATGTCGATTGCAAAAATCTTGGCTACTTTAACTGCCATATCTTTTCCGCAATGAAGATGTAAAAGGTGTAACAATAAATGAAAGGTAGAGGTTGCACCGCCGCTTGTAAATAGCTTGCCGTCTTGTGTTACCGTTTTATCAGCTTTTAAATGCACCTGTGGAAAGGCGGTAGAAAAAGCTGTGCAGGCATCAACATGGGTAGTAGCCGATTTACCATCCAGCAATCCCGATGCCGCCAGTAAAAATGCCCCGGTGCAAAAAGTGGCAATTTCCGCCCCCTCAAGGTGCTGTTTGTTTAACCATGGAATATAACTTTTATTGGCCGAAATACATTCCTTAATATCATTGGTTACAAAAGAAGGGATCAAAATAAGGTCAATACCACTGGCTTTTTGCAAAGGAATGCACGGATGTTCACTAAAATTGTAATTTTTATCATCAGTGGTAATTAAACTGATGTTAAAAGGCGTTTGGAGCCCATCTTTACGATAAAATCCGTTTACGGTATCAAAAACATCTAAAATAGCGGCTACGCTTAATAATCTGAAGTTTTGAGGAATTAAAACACCTATTTGTTTCATTTGGTTAAAATTTCGGTATCGTAAATATATAAAAATTGTCTGAAATGCCCCTCAATATTGACTTTTACGGCATGGACGTTCGGCTAAATTAACAACTAACTTTATTCCGAGTTAACCACTAATTAAAATTATATGAAAACCAGCCCAACAAGTAACAGAATGTACGGTTTTATGGTGCTTTACGAAATGCAAACAGATTTTTTGGTAAGAGCATTAGATGGGATAGAGCAAAAGGATGCGCAGAAAAGATTGGATACCAGGGCAAACCATATCGCCTGGATTACAGGAAGTGTGGTACATAGCCGCTATTTTTTGGCCAAATCATTCGGTATCGACCTCCCATCTGTAACCGACGAACTTTTTGCCGGCAATAAAGGCATTATTGATGAGGCCACTTACCCATCATTGGCAGATTTTATAAAAGACTGGGAAGAAATTTCTCCCCTTTTACAGGAAGTTTTAACTGCGGCTACCGATGAAAAATTAGAAGAAAAACTGGTTATACCCGGCATGGAAATAACATTGTTCGAAATGATCAGTTTCAGTAGCTACCGCGAAGCCAACTGCATTGGACAAATTGCCCTTTGGAGGAGATTATTAGGATATCCTGGAATGAATTACATGTAAGTTATGGAAAAGATAATAAACGAAACCAACGAAGTTTTGTCAACACTGGAAAACACTTTGTCGAAATTTGATACGGCCCAAATTAATTCAGTACCGTTTAAAGGAAGCTGGACAGCTGGTCAATTGGCTGAACACCTGATTTTGGCAAATTCGGGCTTTTTACAGGTTATTAACGGTTCGGCAGGGGAAACTGACAGGCCAGCTGATTTAATGCTTGTCCAGATCAAAAAAGACCTTTTGGATACTGATGCGAAATACCATTCGCCAAAAGAAATTTATCCAGAAAATAAGACCTATAACCAGGCTGAATTATTGGAAAATTTAAAACAGATCAGGGAAGGGCTATCAAAGGCAGTAAACAGCCTCGATTTAACCAGAACATGTGTTTCTTATGAGCTACCAGTATATGGTTTTCTGACCCGCCTGGAGGCTGTTTATTTTGTGATTTATCATACACAGCGCCATGTTCGTCAGTTGAAGAATATCTACAATAACTTAAACAGCAATTGATTTTATTAAATCTATGAGAAACAAGAGTCTTTCTTTACTCAATCCTTATATCGGTAAATGGAAAACAGAAGGTTTAACCAGATCGGGTGAAGCAATTACAGGAACTGATACCTACGAATGGATTGAAGGCGATTTCTTTTTAATGCATAAAGTTGACATCACATTTGGCCAGAAAAGGGTGCAGTCTTTAGAAATCACCCACTATGATGATATGGAAGATGTTTTCAGGTCACAATCTTTCGATAACAGAGGATGCATTTCCATCTCTACGCTTAAAATTTACAATGATATTATTTTAATATTTACTGATACTGAAAGATTTAAAGGTAATTTTAAAGCGAACACGATTGAAGGTATGTGGGAGCAATTTGATGGAAAAGACTGGATGCCATGGATGGATGTAAAGTTAACCAGGATGTAATTACCGCCAAAGTCTTGAATCTTTAGCCTGCGGTTCTGCAATTTAAAAAACGGGTATGGTTAATAAAACTATTTGAGGAGGTTGGTGCGTAGGGAGTTACTTTTAACCGATTTAAACGGTAAACCAAATAAAAATACAATTGAACAAAAAACATTATTTTTAAATAAACACTAAAACTTAACCAATATGAAAATCACAGTAATTGTTATCCGCGTGCTTTTAGCCGCTATGTATCTGTTTGCTTCTATAAGCTATTTCCTGAATTTTATGCCAAAAGCGCCTGAAATGACACCTGCACAAACCTCTTTTATGACGGGACTGATGGCATCTGTTTACCTTTTCCCGTTGATTAAAATTACAGAATTGATCGGAGGTGTATTGTTGCTTATCAACCGGACAGCACCATTGGCATCGATTATTATCCTCCCGGTTACTTTGAATATCTTTCTGTATACCGCATTTTTAGCACAGCCTAAAGATCTTCCAATGAGTGCGGTAATGTTATTGTTTAACCTGTTCCTGCTTTATGCCTACAGGGCCAAATACCTGCCGATAGTTTCAAAGTAAATTTTACCTTTTATAAAACTTTCTCATACTTTTTCTCTTTATTTAGTGTTTCGATATAGTGTAATTCGTTATCTTTAGAAACTAACTAGAAATAAAAAATATGAGAAAGTTACCATTTTTAATGCTGCTCTTCATAGCAGTATCATTTTCTGTCTCCGCACAGAACAAAGATGCTATTTTAGGGAAATGGCTTAATCCGTCGGGAGAAGGACAGATAGAGATTTACAAAAAAGGCGATAAGTTTTACGGTAAGCTGGTATGGATGAAGGAACCAAACATCAACGGAAAGCCTAAATTAGATGTTAAAAATCCTGATGAAAACTTACAGAAAAGGGCCCTGTTAAATCTTGAGATATTAAAAGATTTTGTTTACGATAATAATAAATGGACCGGTGGTACAATTTATGATCCGAAAAGTGGTAAAACCTACAGCTGTAACATGACTTTAAAAAGCGCCGATGTGTTAAACATCCGCGGTTACATTGGTATTTCGCTTTTAGGCAGATCGGAGACTTTTAGAAGAGTTAAATAAATAATAAGATGATGAGACTAATATGGTGCCTTTTATTGGCACCTTTTTTTTGCGCTGCGCAGTCATATACCATTAAACCCTTAACCGAGGGCAACAAAAGCAGTATACGTGGTTTAAGTGTGGTATCCGATCAGGTAATATGGGTAAGCGGAAGCAAAGGCTCGGTCGGTAAAAGTACCGATGGCGGCAGCACCTGGAAGTGGACCCAGCCTGAAGGCTATGAAAAGCTCGATTTTAGGGATATTGAAGCTTTTGATGATCAAAATGCCATAATCGTAAATGCCGGGTCGCCAGCTTATATCCTTAAAACAAATGATGGGGGCGAAAGCTGGACAATGCATTATAAAAATGCAGATACAGCCATATTTTTAGATGGTGCCGGCTTTTGGGATAAAACCAGGGGGCTCATTTTCGGCGATCCGATAAGTAACAAACTGCAGCTGCTTAAAACTTCCGATGCGGGTAAAAGCTGGCAGGATATTACTGCTAACTTAAAAAGCAGCTTAGTTAAAGGCGAAGCTAGTTTTGCAGCCAGTGGAACCACTATTAAAACCTTGCCGGGTGGTAAAACCTGGATTGCTACTGGAGGGATAGTATCCAACATCTATTTTTCGCCTGATTACGGACAGCACTGGCAGGTATTTAAATGCCCGATTTTACAAGGCGAAAACAGTACCGGGCCTTTCTCCATCGATTTTTTGAATGATAAAACCGGTGTTGCAGTTGGGGGTAATTATTTAAAAGATAAAGAAAACACCAATAATGTGCTGTTAACCAGCGATGGGGGCAAAACCTGGCAGAAACCCACTACGCCGGTTTTCGGATACCGGTCAGGCGTAACTTATATTAATGCCAAAACGTTGATTGCCACCGGTACATCAGGTACAGATATATCAACAGATGGTGGCCAGAATTGGAAGCACATTTCGGATAAAAGTTTTAATGCAGTTCAGAAAGCAAAAAAAGGCAGGATCGTGATCCTGGCTGGAGAAAACGGAAATGTATATAAACTGGAAGCCGCGAACTGATATTTGCGCAAATAGCGTAACAATTCTAATAGTTGTTATTCTAACAATAAAAAACAACAGTTAAAATAAACAGCATGATGAGCAGAGATGATAAAATTTTGTTTCTTTGCTGTAATAACTAAAACATTAATTTAAAAAAAATACACACGCTCAATGGATTTTCTGCATACAATTTTAGGTGACGACATACAGGCCGGATTATTGATTATTTTAAACCTTATTGTAATTGAAAGTTTGCTCTCAGTTGATAATGCTGCGGTTTTGGCTACCATGGTAATGGACCTGCCCAAAAACCAACGGGATAAAGCATTAAAATATGGCATTATAGGCGCTTATGTTTTCAGGGGGATCTGTTTATTCCTGGCTGCATGGTTGGTTAAAATATGGTGGTTAAAACCACTTGGCGGTTTATACCTGTTGTACCTGGCATTTGATTATTTCAGAAAAAAGAACAGTAAAAACGACGATGAAGATGAGGAGGTAGATAAAAGCAAAAGCTGGATATATAAATCAACAGTTGGCCTGATCGGTAATTTTTGGGCAACTGTTGCCCTGGTAGAGGTAATGGATCTGGCCTTTTCTATCGATAATGTTTTTGCTGCAGTTGCCTTTACCGATCACATCTGGTTAATTTATATTGGTGTATTTATTGGGATACTGGCCATGCGTTTTGTGGCGCAGGCTTTTGTAAAGCTGATGGAAAAATTTACTTTTTTAGAAACTGTGGCTTTCATCGTGATCGGAGTATTGGGCATTAAACTAACTTCATCGGTATTTACCCATTTCAATCCTGAATCGCCTGTTTCGCATGCCATTGAAGGTGAAAAAACAGATCTTTTTGTGTCTATTTTTACCGTAGCTATTTTTATTTTGCCGGTATTGAGTTCTTTATTGTTCAACTTTCCCAAAAAACACAAAAGTGATGTGATCATCTCGGAAGATGCCGAAGATGTATTGGATAAATCTTAATGTTAAGGCTTGTCTGTCATAAATCTTACAATTGAACTTTCCCTGTATTACAATCTGATTTTGTAATATTAGGACATATTAAAATAGTTGAGTAAACAGGTGCAAATGGCTTTTTACAAACATTACTCGTTCGATCTTTGGCTAACGCTGATTAAATCCAATCCAAGGTATAAACAAGAGCGGGCACAATATTTTTACCGGAACTTTAACCGAAAAAATAAAACTGCTGAAGAAATTGTCATCATTTTCCGCCAGGTTGATTTAATGGTAAATGCCATTAATGAAAAGGCCGGAAAAAATGTAGATGCCGAAGAAATGTACCTGATGATTATCAGCATGATCAACGATTATGATTTTAATTTCCATGATATAGACCTGCAGCAACTCGATCATGATATGGAGCAGCTCGTATTTATGCATATGCCAAAACTCTATAGCGACGATTGTTTAGACGTACTGGCTAAAATCAAGGAATCAGGTAAGAGCACCACCAATATTTTAAGCAATACCGGTTTTATTAAAGGTAAAACCTTAAAAAAAGTCGTTTATCAATTGGGAATCGATCAATATATCGATTTTCAGCTTTATTCGGATGAAGTACGCATGTCGAAACCAAGTACCGGCTTTTTTCAGCTGATGCTGGATACGATCGACAGAACAAAACATCCTGGTTTATTGCTATCGGATGTGATTCATATTGGCGATAACCCCTATGCTGATGTACGCGGGGCCGAAGCCATGGGAATCAACAGTATGCTCATCAATTCAAATAATCTATCTATCTCAAACCTACTCTATGATACCGTATAGTTATTCACTCCACAAAATCGATAATACGAACGATTTCGGTTTTAGTGCCGATGATTACAGCCGCTTTAAATTTGGCGATGATCTGGTTGCCCGGTCGTTCGGTAAAGCGCTTGCTGATGGTTTTATCCGCTATTACCTGGTTGATAACCTGATTACCGACCAGATTGTGGTGATATCTAGCCCTTATAGCTTTATCCCAACGGCAACCTTTGCCATGAAAAACTATTTCGTAAGCCAGCTTAACCGCTGGCTGGTAGAAAATGGCGGTTTGGCTGTACAGGAAACCAAGGTACACCGTACCATTACCTACAAGGAAGATTATGGCGAATTAAGTGCTGAAGAAAGGCTTTCGCTGATCGGGAATGATTCTTTTCATATCGATAAGGATTTTCTGACAGGAAAAACACTGCTTTTCCTGGATGATATCAAAATTACCGGAAGCCACGAAAGGATGATCTTAAAAATGGCTAAAGAATATGGGCTGAGCAACGAAATGCACATGCTTTACTTTGCCGAACTGGTTAACAAAAATATCCATCCCAACGTAGAGAATTTTCTGAATTACCACCAGGTGAAATCTATTTTCGATCTTGAAGAAATTATAGACGGGGGCAATTTTTGCTTCAATACCCGTATCGTAAAATATATTTTAAATAGCAGTTCGAGCAGTTTTACCATATTTTTGGAAAGAAGAAATGCCGATTTTGTTAACCAGCTTTATGATCTTTCGCTCGGTAATAATTACCATACGATGGATGCATATTCGAAAAATTTACATCTCATTAAAGATTATATCAAAAACAACAATTATAAATTAATTTAAATATGGCTATTAATCTGCAAAAGGGGCAAAGGGAAAATATCAATGCCCCTAAATTTACAATAGGTTTAGGTTGGGATACCAACAGCTCTTCTACAGGTTCGGCATTCGATTTAGATGCTTCGGTTTTTATACTTAATGATCAGAAAAAATTAATTTCTGATGAAAATTTCGTTTTCTATAACAATCTGGTTTCACCAGATGGTGCGGTAGAACACACTGGCGATAATTTAACAGGCGCGGGCGATGGCGATGATGAACAGGTTAAAATCGACCTGACAAAAATCGACGGTAAAGTAAGCGAAATCTGTATCGTTGTTACCATCCACGAAGCAGAGAGCAGAAGACAGAACTTCGGTCAGGTAAGGAATTCATTCATCCGCATTTTTGATTCGGTAACCAACGAAGTGATCTTGAAATATGAACTTGAAGAAGATTTTTCAATCGAGACTGCGGTAGAATTCGGAAGGATCTATAAGCGCGAAAATCAATGGAAATTTGAGGCGGTAGGTGTAGGTATGAAAGGTGGTTTACAGGATTATTTAAACAGATATCAATAATATTATGGCAATCAATCTTCAAAAAGGACAGCGTATCAGTCTTGAAAAAAGCAATGGTAGCAAACTGCAGCATGTTTGTGTAGGTATTAACTGGGGCGCAATTGAAAAGAAAGGCCTTTTCGGTTTCGGATCTTCAAAAGAAGCCGTAGATTTAGATGCAAGCTGTGCTTTGTACAACGAAAACAAGCAGCTTTTGGAAGTTGTTTATTTTGGGAACCTAAAATCTAAAAACGGATCGGTAAAACACAGTGGTGATGATTTAACAGGCGATATGGGCGGTGATGATGGCCTTGATAATGAGATTATTACACTTGATTTTTCGCAGCTGGATGCTAATGTAAATTATGTGGCTTTTGTGTTGAACAGTTTTAGAGGACATGATTTCGGTACCATTCCTTTTGCTTCAATCCGTATTTATGAAGGAACACCTAAACGGGTAAACGAGGTTTTTGCTACTTATGATATTGCAAACGGATCTAATTTTGCCGGTCACGTATCAATGGTAATGGGCGTTTTCTACAAGAAAAACGGCGAATGGAAATTTAATGCCATTGGCGAACCAACCAGAGACCGGAAACTGGAAGAAACCGTTAAAACCGTAACCCAAAATTATTTATAGGCTGCAAAGCTGATCATATAATAAACTATGGAAACCAACCCAAATCTTCCCCAAACCCTTACGCCGGTTAAGCTGGATAAAGATGGCAATGTTGACCTCGAAAAAATAACAAGCGAGGAAACAATCAAATACCAGGAAATTGGAAAATCGCTCGAACCATCCGATGTAAATTCTATCCTGAATTACGGAAGCGAAGCCCAAAACTCGATGGAGAAATACAGTAACGAATTTTTATCGTCTGTACGGACCTATAACAGCGGCGAAGTTGGCGGTTTAATTAACGAACTGTTAACCGAACTTAATTATATCGATGTTTCTGAACTCGAGCAGAGTGGTTTTAAGAGTTTTATCGCTAAAATCCCTTTTTTAAAGAATCTGGTAGTTGATGTAAAGAAACTTTTCCAGAAGTATGATGTAGTGGTTAATAATATCGATAAAATAACCAATAAAATCAAAGCCGGAAGGTTAAACTCGATCAAAGACAACAGCTCGCTGCAAACCATGTTCGATAGCAATGTGGGCTATATCCACCAGATGGAAGAGCTCATTATTGCTGGTCAGCTAAAATACAACGAGTTAAGTATTAAACTGGCCGAAATGGAAGGCAGGCCTGCCGATTACCAGGATTATGAAATTGCAGATTTAAGGGATTTCATCAGCCGTTTGGATAAAAGACTGGCCGATATGAAGATTGTACGTTTTATTATGCTGCAATCATTAGCCCAGATACGCGTGGTACAGAATAACAATACTTCTATCGCAGAAAAAGCACAGTCGATTATCTCTACCACCATTCCGGTGTGGAAAAACCAGCTGACTATTGCTGTTGCTTTACAAAGGCAAAAAGCCAATGTAGAGATGCAGAAGAAAATTTCGGATACCACCAATACCATTTTGCAGAAAAATGCAGAAATGCTGAAGCAGAACAGTATAGATGTGGCTAAAGAAAATGAAAAAACAGTAGTATCTTTAGAAACCCTAAAACGCACCACATCATCGTTGATCGAAACACTTAATGAGGTGAAACAGATCCATGAGGCTGGTGCACAGAGCAGACGTGTGTTGGATGGCGAGCTTAAAACTTTGGAAGCAGAGTTGAAAAAGAACGTGACGAGGGTGAATTAAATTAACCTATGGATGAATACCGTTTAAATATTATCAAAAAATCGAACACAGAGATCAACCGTTTACAGCTGCTCTCTGTGTTTTTTGATGATGAGGTAATTTATAAAATTTACCTGCGCAGCCAGGTTATTCATCAGCTGTTTGTGAATAATGAAGAACTGGAAATCGAAAAACTCGATCTTTTCCACCTTCAGTTTACCGATAGTGTTATAGAACTGCTCAGAAAGATCAAAAAGAGCAATGAAAAAAATGTATCGCTCATTTACGATGAGATCGATCTTAATGAAGAACTGATCGGGAGGATGGCGGTGGCTTTGACCGACCAGAAAAGTTTCCGGCTGGATAAGCAAAAGCAATCACTTAAAGTAAACCTGTCGCTGCGGAAATTGTTCAGTGTACTTTCAGATCTAAGTTCTGATTTTCCTTTTTCCAAAAACATCAACGTTTTCAGCTCTAAATATGCCAACGATTTTTATTTTGATCTTACCACCGATCAGTTTACACAATTGATTAACTTTCAAAATAAGCAGGTATACACCAATGCCTATGCCATCATCGAAAAGAAATTGATGGGAAAACTGTGTAAATATGATTTTCGTACAGAGTTTTACGCTGGTTTAAAATCAGGCGAGCAGGTAATCGAAGTATACAATTTTTTGGAAACAGACGATTATTATCTTTTTTTTCCAAGCAGAAACCTGTTTCTTTTCTGCGATTTAGCTGTTTTGAAAGACCTGGATACTTCTACCAACCTGTCGGAAAAAGAGAAGATCATACAGGAGCTCCAGTACAAAAACGATAAGTTAAAAAGCAACGCTGCGGTATTAAAAACGGCTATTCCGCAAGAAGTTGTTAACTTGCTGGAAGACAGCTATGCTAAGATATCGGATATCAATTTCATAAATCACCTCAGTAATTTCGATGTTCAATCGAATATATTGAAGACCATGCTTAAAACGGATTTGTTTTAGCGGTGTGATTTTTAATACGCTATTTACGTAAAATCGTTATCTCGAATGCCTGCCCGTACAGGCGGGTAGAGATCTATCTCGAGGCAGATTTAGCTTCGCTGAGCACTTCGTGGTTCTCGGCTTCATTGCATTTCGCTCGAGATGACGGCAAGGAGGGAGCTCCCCATAGAACAAAGAGGGCTTTATTCATCCCAATCATTTATAACTGCTTTTAAATCATCCCAGTTTCGATTAAAACCATTAATCAAATTATCTTTTTTTGATCTATTCCATTTTTTTAGTTGCTTTTCCCGGTCTATAGCTTCTTCAATAGATAAAAAGGTTTCATAATATACGCAATAAATCAAATTGTATTTAGCTGTGAAAGAATTTGGATAAATTTTATGTTGATGTTCATAAATACGGCTTCTTAAATCCGAAGTTACTCCGATATATAATGTTGTTCTTTCATAATTGGTCATGATGTAGACCCACCCTCCGAGTTCCATGTTAATGAATTTAAGAAGAAAGTTAGTAGTAATTATGCTAAATAATTAAATAATAATGTCGTCATCTCGACTGGAGCACCGCGTAATGGAGAGATCTATCTCGAGGCAGATCTCTTGGCTTCATTGCATTTTGCTCGAGATGACGATGAGAGTGTGAACCTGCTCGAAATAGCTTTAAACAAAATTGTCGTCATCTCGACTGGAGCACCGCGTAATGGAGAGATCTGTCTCGAGGCAGATCTCTCGGCTTCATTGCATTTCGCTCGAGATGACGATGAGCGTGTGAACCTGCTCGAAATAGCTTTAAACAAAATTGTCGTCTCGACTGGAGTACCGCGTAATGGAGAGATCTATCTCGAGGCAGATCTCTCGGCTTCATTGCATTTTGCTCGAGATGACGATCAGAGTGGAAATATATCCAATAACTTTAAATAAAACGGTCATCACTTCCTGTAGTGTGCCGATTCTTCATCAGTAGCGGAATGGAAAGAGATATGTATTCGAAATGATGTAACCAGCGAAACTTACCTCGTTAACACTGCCAATTTATGTTTGAACAGCTCAATTGTTCTGCCCCAGGCCAGTTTTGCAGCTGCTTCGTTGTAGCGCGTAGGCGAGGTATTGTTATTAAAAGCGTGGTTCACGCCATCATAAATGTAAAGCTTATAATCGATCTTATTGTCTTTTAAGGCTTGTTCGTAAGCCGGAATGCCTGCGTTAATCCGTTCATCTAATCCGCCATAATGCAGCATTACACTTGCCTTAATTTTTGGCACATCGGCTGCATTGGGCTGTACACCATAGTAGGCAACAGCGGCCTGTAGTTTGGGGTCGTTAACGGCCAGTTTGTTTGCCATTGCACCACCCCAGCAAAAGCCAACACAACCTACTTTACCATTTCCATCTTTGCGGTTGCGCAGGTATTCCAGGCCTTTTAAATAATTTTGTAAGTTTTTTTCAGGATCCAGTTTACCGATCAGCTCACGTCCTTTATCTTCGTCGGCAGGTGTTCCACCAAAGGGAGAAAGTGCGTCAACCCCCAATGCAATAAAACCTTCGGCTGCAACACGTTTGGTTACATCAATGATGTGTGGATTTAAGCCTCGGTTTTCGTGGATTACCAATACACTGCCCAGACTCTTTTTACCTTTTGGTTTGGCCAGAACGGCTTTGATTTCGCCATCAACACCTGGATAGGTAATGTTTTGAACCTCAATATCGTCGCTTTTAAAAGCGGCGGCTGCCACATAGTTGTTTTCAAGCATGGGCAAAATCGTCATTGCTAAAGCTGTGCTGCCCGTCAGGACTGCCAGTTTTTTCATGAAATCTTTTCTGTTGATCTGACTGTGCGTGTACTCATCGTACAGGTTTATTATTTTCTGGTCCATCCCGTTGATTTTTAATTACCTTACAAGATAAACAAGGTGCTTGAGATTTAGCCAAGCGTTGCCTAAAAGTTACAATACTGTTCTTCCCACTTTTTGATCAGCGATACACGGTGTTTGGTATAGCGAGGCGTTAAAAATATATTAGACCAGTCATCGTAATTATCGTAAAAGAATTTAAGGAAGAAAATATGAAAGGTAATACCCAGAAAAGGAATAGCCTTTAATTCATCGCCTGTTAATGGCCTGATTTCCTGGTAAGCCTGTAAAAAAGCGCCAAAATCTTTTTCGGCCTGTTCTTTAGTGATCAGGTTGTTGAGCTGGTGGAAGAAATAATGGTTCAGGAAGCTCATTAAATCGTTAATGAGATAACCCTCGCCGGCAAAATCGAAATCAAAAAAAGTAATGTTCCCCTGTTCATCAAAGTGGAAATTTTTTGGAAAGAAATCGTAATGGCAGTAACCGTAGCTGAATGCCGAAGTATCAAATTCTTCAAATTTTTTTGCCACTTGGTTTGCGATGCTGTTGAGGTAATCGAATTCTTCCCTCATTTCGGTGAAATGGGGTTTTAGGTCTCTTAAAGGCTGAAATAAGGTTGTTTCAAAATCAAAAACCGGCCTGGGGTAATCCAGTTTAATGGCGGCTGTAGTTTGATGTATTTTGGCTATACCGTGCCCCAGGCGGATGACTTGTTGGTCGCTGAGGTCTAAAACTACTTTTCCTTCTGCAAAAGAAAACAATACACCATTTCTCAAGCCTTCAATGGCATTAAACTGCTGGATCTGTTTCCCTTCAATATCGCTCAATGGATAAGAAACCCGGTTTCCTTTTGCTTTTAAAATGTTAAGCAATTCTACCTCACCTTCAATTTCGCTCCTTTTACGGTGGGCATCGCGGTAAATCTTTAAA
This sequence comes from Pedobacter vanadiisoli, assembly GCF_042684385.1. Taxonomy (NCBI): domain Bacteria; kingdom Pseudomonadati; phylum Bacteroidota; class Sphingobacteriia; order Sphingobacteriales; family Sphingobacteriaceae; genus Pedobacter; species Pedobacter vanadiisoli. Next base: position 386,235 of record NZ_JBHULL010000003.1, read on the forward strand.
ATATATTTTTTAGAATCGTTTTCCAGGATATAGGTGTCACTTACATTTCTGATCAGTAAACGGCATGTTGTAGAGGGATCTAAATGATAGGCCTCAATGATATGGTTTTTTAAAGCGGCAGCTGACAAGGTAGAATATTGGGCCGGGAAGAAATTCTGCATGGGAATGGGCTTTGGGATTTCAAATATAAATTTTCAAAACTACATTTTCGCCATAATTAAGGTTGCCATGTCAGGCTTAAGACTATTGTTTTAAGGTTTACGATATAAAATACATCAACCGGTTTTCAGCGTAACGGAAGTCGAAAACGTTCCGTCATTTAATCATCTATATTCAGCAGCGGTTTAATAATGCCCCTAAAATTTTTACCAATGGGTACCTGCTGCCCGTTTTTAAGCACAATGGTATTGCCCTCAAGGTAATCGACATATTTTTTGTTAAGGATAAATGATTTGTGTATCCGGATAAAATAATCGGCAGGTAACTGTGTTTCGAAACTTCCCAAAGTTCGTGGGGTAAGTAAAAATTCGTTGTTTTTCCAAACTTTTACATAGTTGCCTAGGCTTTCCAAAAAGTGTATTTCTTCTACATTGACCAGGATATGCTTTTTATCTACCTTAAGCGAAATCTGTTTGCCGTTTTTGGGTGTCGTTTTTTCAATATCGCTGGTGGTTACATTCTGTTTTTTAAGCTGGTAAAGCTCAAGCGCACGGTTAACGGCTTTCAAAAAGCGGTCTAGCCTAAAGGGTTTTAAAAGGTAATCGCAAACAGCAAGATCGAAACTTTCCAAAGCATATTCTTCGTAGGCTGAAGTAATAATAACAAGTGGTTTATGCTGTAATGTCCTCAAAAAATCGAGGCCGTTCAGTTTCGGCATCCTGATGTCGAGAAAAATCAGGTCTGCCTGTTTGTTGCTCAAAAAGAATAGTGCTTCAGTAGCGCGGTAGCAATGCCCAACAATGCTAATAAAAGGAATATCTTTTGCATATTCGGTTATTACGCCATGGGCAAGCGGTTCATCGTCTACAATTAGGCAACGTAAGCTCATGCAATCCGGATGTTAAGTTTAGCCTTAAATATAGGACCAATTGAGCTGATATGCAATGTATAACGGTTAGGATAAATTAATTCGAGCCTTTTTTTAAGGTTATCTATACCAATTCCCCTTATTTCCTGTATTTCTTCAGGGTCGAAAGAATTTTCGCAGGTAAAACTGAGCGAATTATCGTTACTGATTATCGAAATTTTTAGTGTAGCAGCATCTTCTGCAGGCTCTATACCATGTTTAAAGGCATTTTCGATAAAAACGATGAGCAGGAGCGGTGCAATATCAATCTGATCATTATCAATTTGTTTATCAAACTCAAAATGCAGGGTTTTGTGCAGGCGGATCTGTTGCAATTGGATGTAACCTTCGATGTAATCCAGCTCCTGTGAAAGTTTAACCATTTTTTCCTGCCCTTTGTAAATGGTGTATCGCATCAATTCTGAAAGCTGAAGAATACTTTCGGGGGTTTTCTCCGATTTTTGTAAACTCAAGGCGTATAGGTTGTTAAGTGTATTAAAAAAGAAATGTGGGTTGAGCTGCTGTTTCAGCAAATCGAGTTCATTTTGAGATTTTTCCTTTTCAAGTGCCAGGATCCTGTTATTCTGCTTTCCCCATTGCAGGGCCAGCACTACGGGCAAGCTGATGAGCATGATGGCAAAGGCTCCAAAAGCATTTTCGAGCTCGAAAGGATTGGCCACGAATATGTCCCTTCCAAAAACAGTATTGATCGGCAATGAAATTAATACCTGCGCCAATAAAGGATAAAGAATGGCAACGGTGGCAGAAAGTGTTAAGAGGTAAATTAATAACCCTTTTTCTTTCAGTATCCTAGAAACCAAAAACCTGCTGTTGATGAAAAAAAGCAGGTATCCGCAAAGGTACATGATCAGGAATTGTGAAAAGAAACTTAAAAATGTACCAAAGTTGTGGATCAGCATTTTAGCATCAAACTCAAAGCCCACCAAACGAAAACCTTTTCTTTGATAGATGGGGTTTTCTAAACTCGATACAGCCATAACCGAAATGGTAACTGCAAGTAAAATGATGGTAATCAGTACAGCATTTTCCAGGCCGATTTTTTTAATCCACCTAATGTGCTGCACTTTTTTCTGGTAATACCGGTTCGCAATCAAAATCAGTTCGAGTGCAATTGCAGCCAAAGCTGTCGAAATAAAAGCAGAATCTTTAAGTTTTCCTATGCTGAAGCTACTGGCAATAAATGTAAAAAAGGGTAGTAAAACAAGGTAAACAATGCACCAGTAAATGACATATTGCTTTTTACTTGAAGAACTTTTTAACTGCAATTTTGTAAAGGTAAAAATTAATACAGGCAGTAAACAGAAGCCTAAAGCCAAAATACAGCTCACATAGGTTGACCAAATGTTGCTTGATAAGGAATGGGTGTTTAATATCGCAATCCATAATACCAGACCAACGTTGATGAAGAAATCCTGGTACCGATAACCGAAGTTTAAATTTTTGGTATTGAGCATTTTTTGTTTAATCTTTCCATTGTTCGCGTTTTTAAGAAACATTAGCCTTCCTATTTGCACGGTCTGTATCCTCGCAAAGCAATTGCCTGGTTTCGGCCTATGGTGCCACGAACTACGGTAGCATACGCGATAACATTAAAACTAACAAAGTTTATGGTCAGCCTAAAATTTACATGATGAAAGGTGCATTTTTCGTGATGAAAGGAATATAACCTGTTATCATTTCCATTGATCATCATTTCAGGAGCCTTTGTCACTTAAATTTAACAGACCACTTTAGGCGATGTAATTTGCGTCCATCTTATTTTAGAATAATATGGTACGGCTTAAAATACAGCAACTTACAAAAACTTATCATAGCGGGATTAAGGCGCTGGATAATATTACATTGAATATTGCAAACGGTATGTTTGGCTTATTAGGACCCAATGGCGCAGGTAAATCATCGCTGATGCGTACACTCGCTACCCTTCAGTTACCAGATACCGGGCAGATTTTTTTTGATGGAAACGACATCGTGCTAAACCCACAACAAATGCGTAATAAATTGGGGTATTTGCCACAGGACTTTGGCGTTTATCCTAAAATTTCAGCTTTTGATCTTTTGAATCACTTAGCCGTTTTAAAAGGGCTTCAAAATAAAAATGAGCGCAAAGAACAAGTGCTGTCACTTTTACAGCAAACCAATCTGTTTGAGGTAAGGAAAAGAGCTGTAAGTACTTTTTCAGGTGGCATGCGTCAGCGTTTTGGCATTGCACAGGCTTTATTGGGTAATCCGCAACTGATTATTGTAGATGAACCTACTGCAGGCCTGGACCCACAGGAACGGAACCGTTTTCATGATCTGTTGAGCGAAATCGGCTCAGACCGTGTAGTGATCCTATCTACACATATTGTAGAAGATGTGAACGATCTCTGTCCTGAAATGGCGGTAATGGCAGGTGGTAAACTGATTTTGCAGGGCAAACCAGCTGATTTAACACAGAAACTTAATGGCAGGATCTGGCGGAAAATAATTGAAAAGGCCGATCTGTCACATTACTCTGCCCACCACAGCGTGATTTCGACCAAAATCATAGCAGGTAAATTGAATTTATTTGTATTGAACGATCAAATTCCCGCTGAGGGTTTCGAAGCGGTTTACCCGGGTTTAGAGGAGGTCTATTTTTCGTCCTTATTTAATCCGGCCAATCAAAATAGGGAGGCAGGGCTATGATCGGAAATTTACTCAGATTCGAAATGAGGTACCATTTTAGCCAGGTATCTTTTAAAGTTGCCGCATTTTTGTTTTTTACCTTAGGTTACTTCTGCGTAGTTAAAGGTGGTTTTGGTTCGGCAGAGGTACATAAAAATTCTCCTTATGTAATTGCCAATATCACGGCATTACTTTCGCTCTTTTCCATATTCACCGGAACTATATTTAGTGCAAACGTAGTATTAAGGGATCGCATTTACAGAATGGAACCGGTAATTTTTACCACCTCCATTAATAAACCGGTCTATTTTGGAGTAAGGTTTTTGGGCTTGTTTTCTGCTGTTTTCAGTTTGTACATCCTTGTAATTTTTGGGATTTTTACAGGCTCACTTTTTATTGATAAAGGTCGTTTAGGCTCCTTCAATATCACCTATTTCTTACAGCCGTTTTTGATTTTTGCTTTTCCAAACGTGCTGATCGCAACAGCTACTTTATTCTGCACAGCGGTATCAACCAAAAGTGTCAGGGCAATTTATACCGTTGGTGTACTGATTTACATTTTATACATGCTGGCTTCGATATTGGGCAATTCGCCCCTGTTGGCTACTTCCAATATGAAAGCCGGTACACCAGATGTTTTACCTTTACTTTTAGATCCTTTTGCACTGGCTTCATTTTTCGGTGAAACCAAGACCTGGACGGATGTGCAGCGTAATCAACAATTATTTCCGGTAGAAGGGCTATTTTTGCTTAATCGGCTATTCTGGATAGGCATAACCGCTTTAATCACGATAATCAGCTACAGGTTTTTCCATTTCAGGTTGCAGCGCGAGCGAAAGGTGAAAGTGAAAACCGTTAAACCGGAGCAGGTAACATTTATCCCATATCGCAATTTGCAGGTTTTGACTGGTGGCTTCCGCTATTACCTGAGTACTTTAAAAACACAGGGAAGGCTCGAAATGATCTTCCTGTTTAAAAATATCCCCATTATGGTGATGCTTTTACTTTGGGTATTTTTGTATGGTGTAGAATTGAAAGATCAGCTGTTCAGCGGGGTTTATGGCATTCATAGTTATCCGGTAACCGGTATCATCATCGAAGAAATGCGTTCTATGAAATTTGGACTTGTGCTGGTCCTTTTTTATGCTGCAGAAACCATCAGCAGGGAAAAATCAGTCAATATCCATTCTTTAATTTACAGTACTCCCGTTCAAAATTCAGCCATTTGGATGGCGAAATGCACCAGTCTTTTTATTTTGGTATTTACCCTCGTTACTTTAAATATTGGGATTGGTATTGTTCTGCAGCTTACACATGGCTATTTCCGGATCGAGCTGCCGCTATATTTAACTTTATACTATTATAGCGCATTGCCGATGTTGCTTTTTGTGGTGCTGATGCTGTTTATTCAGAATTTAAGCAGCAACAAATACCTGGGTATGGTATTGAATATGATTGTGGTGTTTTTAATTTCTTACGCCGAAAGATTCGGAATTGAACATTACCTGCTCCGCTTTGCTTCAGTGCCTGATCTTCTTCATTCTTATTTCAACGGTTTTGGATATTATGCCACGGCATTTAACTGGTACATGTTATACTGGGTGGCTTTGGCCATTATTATTGCTGTTTTAACTATTGGCATGTGGCAAAATAAGATTGAAATGAAAGCTGTTAATCGGTTTAAATTGATAGGAAAAGCATTTAAACAGTATAAATGCTTTACCCTTTCTGCCTTGCTGGTCTGGTGCTCTTCTGCAGCGTTTATTTATTATCAAACGAATATTATCGGAAAATATCAAAATAAACAGGCACAGCTGGCATGGCGATTAACCTACGAAAAGAAATATAAAATATGGGCAAATTGGCCCCAGCCTGTAGTAAAATCAGTTAAAACCAAAGTAGATCTATATTTAAATCAGGGGAAATATACCATTAAGGGTAATTATTTGCTGAAAAATGAAACGCAATTTCCCATTTCAAAAATCTGGACTTACGTTGACCCAGAAGTAAGCTCATATGCTGTTGAAATAACCGGGGGACGCAACAGCGAAAGAGATGAACATTTTGGCCAGCAGTTTGTTGATTTGAAAAAACCTTTAATGCCCAATGAAACCATAAATATGGATTTTTCTGTAGAGGTAATCCGGTCGGGCTTTATTTCGTTGGATAAGGAGAATGCAGTGGTTAAAAACGGGACATACATTGAACTGGAGAAATTTGTACCCCATTTTGGCTACTGCTATCATTTTGAAAGCGATAACAAATTGGAGCGGAAAAAGGCAGGTTTACCTGAAATTGCGACGGCACCCACATACCGCCGTACTTACGAACTGATTGATTTAGAAACAACAATTTCTACTGAAGCAGACCAAAAAGTGATTACAGTAGGCGAATTACAACAAGAGTGGGTAGTTGATCAACGCAGGTATTTTAAATACAAAACCCCTGGGCCGGTTAATTTTATGTTTGCAGTTAGCAGCGCAAGGTATGCGGTTAAAAAGGAAAGCCATAAAGGTATAGCGCTGCGTATTTATTATCAGCCGGGGCAGGAATACAACTTGAAAAGCATGTTTAATGCGATTAAAGATGCTTTGGATTATGGCAGCAAAAACTTTGCAGAATATCCTTTAAAGCAATTAACCCTTGCCGAAATTCCTCAATATAAAGGGGCCGCAACGGCTTATCCTGGTGTGGTTTTTAGTGCCGAAAATATTAATTTCCTGGGTAATTACAGCCGAAATGATGCTATAGATCAAAGTTATGCGATTGCAGCCCACGAAACGGCACACCAATGGTGGGCCAATAAACTGGCACCGGTGTATGGGGCCGGTTATGCCATGCTTACCGAATCGCTGGCCAAATACACTGAAAACGTACTGATCGAAAAACGCTTTGGTAAAATGTACCTGCGCAGATACCTGGCTTACGATAATAACCTCTACTTTTTGAACCGGAACAATACGAACAAGGAGTGGGCATTAGCTAAAACTTTAGACCAGCCTTATGTGCATTACCAAAAAGGTGGGCTCATGATGTATGCAATTAAGGAAATGATAGGTGAGCAAAGGTTTAATACATTATTGCAACGGTTTATTGTAGAGCACGAGTACCCTAAACCTAAAGCTACAGCCAATGATTTTGTAAATGCGCTGTTAAATCAGGCTTCATCTGAACAGAAGAAATTTATAAACGATTGCTTTAATGAGGTGGTGACTTACAATTTAGGGATCAGCATGCTTGATTGTAAGGCTTTGAAAAATGGTAAGTACAAAATTGACGTAGAAATAGCTGTCGAAAGGCTAAGTGATGGTAGTAAACAATTGCCTGATCTGGAAATAGATCTGGCCTGTTTTAACCAATTGGAGAGGGAATGGAACACAAAAACGAAACCGGTTTATTTTAAAAAGTACCACATTAAACAGAACAGGACCAAAATTTCGGTTGTTGTTGATCGTAAACCAAAAACAGTAGTTGTTGATCCTTATGGGTATTTATTGGATGGAGATAGGAGCGATAATGTTGCAGTGTTGGATTAAAACCATTACTCATTGAATTGATTGTTGTGATGTTGAGCTTGTCGAAATATCTAATGATGAGTCCTTCGACAGGCTCGTCATGACAGGCTTCTCTGGGATAGTCATAGCGGAGTGCAACGCAACCGAGCACCACGTTAGGGCTCAACGAAGCTAAATCTGTCTATGTTGATTTATCCGCTTCGCTGCCAACGAAAAACCAGCAAGCTCCGGTAAAGATGACGACACGAAGAGATGGCTTTTACTAATTAGTCCTAAACACCTTTGGCGTACAATGCATCTGGCGTTTAAAAAAAATGTTGAAATTGGCTGGGTATTCGAAACCGAGGCAATAAGCAATCTGTGCAATATTCCATTCGGTATGTTTCAATAAGGCCACTGCTTCAGTTGCAATCCTTTTTGAAATATGCTCCGAGGTGGTTTTTCCGGTTACTTCTTTTACAGCGTGGTTAAGGTGATTTACATGTACCAGTAAACGGCAGGCAAAATCGTGTGCTGTTTTTAGTTCCAGGATGTGTTCGGTAGAACCGATCGGAAACTGCCTTTCCAGTAACTCGAGGAACAGGGAAGTTAGCCTTGCAGATGCGGTATTCTGTTTAAAAAGAACATCCTGGGGTTTCACTTTTAAACCTTCGTGAACAATCAGCTGCACATAATTTCTCAAAAGATCGTATTTATGTATATAATCGCCATCCATCTCTTTCATCATTTTACAGAAAATATCCCTCAGGGTTATTTCCTGCTCTTCATCGATATGGATTACCGGACTATCGTTAATGCGTAACAACAGGGAATCGCGCAGGGTTTCGCTGCGGTTATGGATAAAATTTTCGGTAAACAGGCAGAAAAAACCTGCAGGTTTGGGTGAAGTGCTCTCCCAGGAATATGGGATATTGGGGTTGGTAAACAATAAAGCCCTTCCTTTAATTTCGATTCGGGCATCAGGATAATGCAAAATCCCGTTTCCAATAATCAGCGAGATTTTATAAAAGTCCCTTCGACTAAAAGCCGAAGGGATATTGGTGCAAACGGTACTCCTGTTAAAAACATTAAAGTGCCCTAAATCGTTAATCATGCCTAAGCTGGGCATAGGGATTTCTGGCCGGTTAATTTTTAGCCTATTATAAAAATCCTCTAAAGTTTCCTTTTTATGAAGGGTAGAAAGCTCCTGGTTTTTTGATAACATAATTCAATCCTTGGTAGACGTAAAGTTATGGTTTAATCACCATTCCTTCGTGCATTTCCTCTGTAGGTTCTGCCACTAATTTGTCACCTTCTGTTAAATTGCCGAAGATTTCAACCTTATCGTCGGTTTCCCTGCCTTTTTTTACAGCCACTTTAACCGCTTTATGGTCAGCTACTTTTAGTACGAATAACCCTTCGCTGGTATCCAATAATGCTTTTTTGGAAATGGTAAAGGTGCTGGCATTGGCTGGTAGCGGAATATTGAGCTCTGCCACCATGCCTGGTAGTAAAACTTTCGAAGCATTTGGTACATCCATCTCTATACGTTCAGAACGTAAACGCTGATCTAAGGCACCCGATAAACGTTTTGCTTTTGCCTTAAATGATTGGTTTGGTAAAGATTTTACAGTGAAGGTAACTTCATCGCCAACTTTTAGATAGCCGGTATAAATTTCGGGTATGGATACCGCCAAACGTAGGTTTTTCTGATCCTGCAAGGTAAATAAAGGTAAATCTGAACCTTTACCCGTTGGCCCCACATAGGCACCCAGATTTACATTCCGCGCTGAAATAACACCGCTGAACGGTGCCCTAATGGTTAAATAATTCAGAACCGAACCTACTTCTTTATAAGCTGCTTTCGCTGCTTCGAGCTGTGCTAAATCTGAATTCTTTTTAGCCAGTGCCTGATCAAGATCGTTGGTAGAAATGGTTCCAGGGGTTTTGCTGGTTTCGTATAAACGGTTATAATTGGCCTTGCTTGCCGTGTAAATGGCTTCCTGTGCTTTTATTCTTGATTGTGTAGCCGCCAGCTGTGATGTCATTTCCGGAGCTTCTAAAGTCATTAATAACTGACCTTTTGTTACTTCCGAACCGATATCTGCATTTAACGTTTTAACAAAACTGCTCACTTTGGCATATAAATCAACCTGTTGATACGCAATCAATTCGCCCGGTAAACTTAACTGGGTCGATAATTTTTCTTTTTTAAGGTCGAAAGTGGCAATGGTTGGTTCTTTTTCTTTTTTTGCGGGGGCTTTAGGTTCTGAAGAGCCACAACCGTATATGGCCATAAGCATTAAAAATCCTGAACCTAATAATCCTTTTGAAAATATCTTCGTATTCATTTGTGATGATAAATTTATTCGTTTTCTGCTAAACCTTTAATATAATGGATGCTGTCTTTATCTTCCGGATCGAGCGACATCGAATCAGTTGTCTGTTTGCCTTGAACCCATGCAAATACCAATGGCAATATAATCAATACAGCGAATGTTGAAGCCAATAAACCGCCAATAACTGCTCTGCCCAGGGGCGAAACTGCCCCACCACCTTCACCATGCCCGATGGCCATTGGCAACATGCCCGCAACCATGGCAATACTGGTCATGATAATTGGGCGTATACGTAAAGCGGCCGCCTCGCGCGCTGATTGAAGTGCATTGCCATTGTGTTTCCTTAATTGCTCTGCATTGGTGATCAGTAATACCGCATTGGCAATGGAAACCCCAACCGACATGATGATACCCATGTACGATTGAAGGTTTAAAGTTGATCCGGTAATGGTTAATAACAGCAACGAACCTAAAATTACCGCAGGTACCGCAGTTAAAATAACCAGTGGAATCTTAAACGATTGGAAATTGGCCGATAACATCAGGAAAATAACCACAATGGCCACAAACAAACCAGATTGCAAACTATCTAAGGTATCGTTCAATACTTTGCTTAATCCAATTGGGATAACGTTTAGCCCCCTGGGTAGTTCCCCAACGGCCTTTATGGCTTTATCAACATCTTTTGATGCCGTTCCCAGATCGGTATGGTAAAGGTTAGCTGTTACCGACAAGAAAGGCATGGCGCCAATGTTATCATTTTCGCCGGCAGTGGTATCAGGGGTAATTTTAGCTACATCGCTCAATACCGGTCGGGTGGCGTTTTTAAGCAATGGGATCTCCCCGATATCATCTTTACTGGTCATCTGGTTAAGTGGCACCTGTACCTGTACGTTATAAGGTAAAGCCGCCTTTTCATCCAGCCAGATATTTTTATCTGTATAACGCGATGATGAGGTTGAAGCAATCAACGATCTCGAAATATCAGCCATATCTACACCGATCTGCGCCGCACGTGTTCTGTCGATATCGATATTTAAAGATGGATATTTGATCGGCTGGGCAATCTGCACATCGCGCATATACGGGATCTGCTTCAGCTCTGCCAGGATCTTATTGGCATATTTCTCATTCAGTTTTTTGTTTTTACCGGCAATACGTACCTCAACAGGGGTAGGAGAGCCCTGGCTTAATACTTTATCGGTTAATTCGATAGGCTCGAACGAAAGTTTAACATCTGGTAAAAGCTTTTTGATCTTATCCCTGAATTGATCTTTAAAATCGTCCATGTCTTCTTCAAAATCCTTTAAACTCACCTGGAAAACAGCTTCGTGCGGACCCGCCATATATTGATAAATCGGGTTTACAGAGAACTGCGAAGGGTGTTGGCCTACGTACACGGAAGAAATACCCACATGCTCTGCACCAACCATTTTTTTAAGTTCGGCCAGTACCAAATTGGCTTTCTCTTCGGTACGCTCTAACCGGGTTCCGTCGGGTGCACGCAAACGCAACTGGAACTGGCTTGAATTAACACGTGGTAAAACATCACGGCCAATATTGGCCAATAACAATGCGGCCAGGCCGATAACAATAGCCAGATAAATTAAAACAACAGATTTTCTATAAGGCAATATCCTGTCAAGAAAGCGGATAAAACGGTTCCTGAAACGGTCGAAAATGCCAATTTTACCGTCTCCGCTAAAGTCTTCGCGCTCAACCAGTATCTTTTTTTGGTTCAGGGTATCTTTCTCGGTTTCAATTTCAATTCCAGTCGCTTTAAAATCAGCCTCGTCCTGTGTAATGCCCGGGTGATGTTCAGCTCCCTTTTTAGGGTGTGCAATCATCAGCCAGTTGGCCATAATTGGTACAAAAGTTTGCGATAATAAAAATGAAACGACCATCGAGAAGCCGATTGCCAGGGCCAGCGGTAAGAATAAAGCACCTGGTATTCCAGACATGGTAAAGGCAGGTGCAAATACGGCCAGGATACAGAAAAGAATTAACAATTTAGGAAAGGCGATTTCTTTACAGGCATCCCATATGGCAAGTGCTTTTGGTTTGCCCATATCAAAATGCTGGTGGATGTTTTCTATTGTAACCGTCGATTCATCTACCAGGATACCGATGGCCAAAGCCAATCCGCTCAAAGTCATGATATTGATCGTTTGTCCGAATAACTTAAGGAACAGTACCCCCGCTATAATGGAAGTTGGAATGGTAAGTATCACAATTAAGGCTGCGCGTTTATCGCCAAGGAAAAGCAATACCATCAAACCCGTTAAAATGGCACCAATGGCACCTTCACTGATCAAACTCTTTACAGAATTGATTACGTACACCGATTGGTCGAACTCATAAGAGAGCTTAACATCTTCAGGTAGTGTATTCTGGATATTGGGCAGGTTTTTCTTCAGGTTTTTAACCACATCCCAGGTAGAAGCATCGCCTGATTTTGCAATACTCAAATATACCGAGCGTTTACCATTAACCAGGGCGTAACCCTGAACCAGGTCGGCACCGTCTTTTACAGTGGCTACATCGCGGAGCTGAAGATTTTGTACACTGCCTTTAAATAAAGGGATATTTTCAAAATCCTTTACTTTTTTGATGGTATAATTGGTAGGGGTAAGGTAGTTTTTATCGCCAATCCTGACGTTTCCGGAAGGGGCAGTCTGGTTATTTAGCCTGATGGCCTCTACCACCTGATCTACAGTTAAGTTATGAGAACGGAGCAATGAAGGGTTAACATTGATTTCTATTGTCCGCGGACTACCCCCAAACGGGGCAGGAGAAAGTAAGCCCGGAATGGCCGAGAAACTCGGGCGTACATAGGTGTTTGCCAAATCCTGCAGTTCGTTATTGGTACGGATCGGGCTGCTCAATACCAATTGGCCAACAGGCAGCGAAGAAGCATCAAAACGGATTACGAAAGGTGGCTGCGAACCCGGCGGGAAAATGGCCTGTGCCCGGGTAGAGAGGGCACTCAGCTCTGCCGCTGCCTGTGCCATGTTAGTACCTTCGTAATATGTTAATTTCATGAGCATTAAGCCCTGGGTATTTTTGGTTTCGATACTTTTAATACCGTTTGCAAAAAGCAGGATGTTAACGTATTGCTTACCGAAATAAGCCTCCATCTGATCTGGTGTATAACCGCCAAAGGGGTGGGCAATATAAATAACCGGAAGGTTCATCTGCGGCAGGATATCCACCTTGATCTGGTTGATGGCCCCGATACCGAAAAAGAACAATCCTGCTACTAAAACTAAGATGGATATGGGTTTGCGGAGGGCGAAACGTATTAAATTCATTTTATATAGCCAGATTAAAATTCATTGATAAATATGTCGTAGTTGCCCAAAGCTGCCGATTTTAGCAGCAAAGCCTGCCAAACGTTGGTAAAAGCAATATCCCGGTCAGTCTCGGCACGGTTTAATGTAAAAAGCGCCTGGGTAAGATCAACCAGGGTGGTTAAACCATTTTTGTAGAGCGTATTTTTTTGCAGATAGGCATCTGATGCGGCTTTAACCTGTATGGGGGCTTCCTTATAATTGGCAAGTGCATTGTTCAGCTTGGTTTCTGCTAAGGCCAATTGCGCCTTTAGCTGCTGATCGGCCAAATTATATTCTTCCTTTAAGCCCTGGCTAATGTACTGTTGTGCACGTACTTGCGGGCGGTTTTTAAGCAGGGTCGACAAATTCCAGGTCATTCCTATGCCAATCAAATAGTTGCCACGGGTGGGGTTAATACCATCGGCATAACTGGTAGAATAAGCGCTCTGATCGAGGGCATAACCTGGACTAAAACCTGAACCCTTGCCCTGCATTACGCCAAAGAAAGTAAAGGTTGGGTAATAAAGCTTTTTGAAATAGCTGACCTGCTGATCGCTTACCTCTATCCGGTTCTGGTAGAACTTTAAAAGCGGATGTGTACTTTTAACTACGGTATCTTCCAGCAGGTTGCCCGGAATGTGGGTAATGGAGGCTGTGTCCAAATCGTAAGAAGTCGCTGTTAGGCCCATCAGTAAACCTAAACGGTTCGCCTGTTCCTGCTCAAGATCCTTTGCTTTTGTTAAGGCAATTCTGGCGTTCGAAACCTCTGCTTTGGCAAATGAAGAATCTACACCGGCAATGAGTCCGTTTTTTGCCCTTATAATGGCGGTATTCTGAAAAGTAATGGCACGTTCGAGGTTTTTCTGTTGCGATTTGGTTAACCTCTGTGCAGCCAGGAGATTCAGGTAAGCGGCCGAAACACGGATTTCCTGTTGAAATTTTTCCTGTTCCAGGTCGTTTTTATCTCTTTCATAGGCGGCACTGGCCACTTTTACCCGGTCTCTGATTCTTCCAAAGGTGAAAAAATCCCAGTTTACATTGGCCAGATAAAGTCCGCCGAAAGCAGCGTTCCAATTTTGTTTAGCTAAAGCCGGACCAGCTGAAGCCACTCCCAAACCACCCAAACCATACTGGGGGCCGTTTTGTCCGTTAATGGTTCCGTAATCCTGTTGGGCACTTAAACTTAAATTGGGCAGGTACTCTCTTTTGGCCTGCAGGACAGAAGATTTTGATGCCTCTGCATAGTTGTTTTTGGCCCTGATGGTGCCATAATTAGTAATTGCGGTGCTAACGGCCTGTTTAAGGGTTAGTGTTTGGGCATTAACACCCACAGATAGACTAATAAATAATAGAACTAAAAAATAAGATAAAGATATACGGTACATAGTGTATAATTTACACAGCAAATGTAAATTATGGACGGAACATCAAAGTATTTGGTTCAAATCAAAAATTATGCGAATCAAATAATAATCGAAATGTTACTTAATGACCTATAAAAACGACGTTTTAACCAATATTTAGTCGTGATTTATCGCACTATGCTTTAAAATAAGACAAAAGGATTACAAAAAATCGCCATTTCGAACGGAGTGCAACGAAGTCGGGAACATGTCCGGGGATAGATCTCTCCGCTCCACTGCATTCCGGTCGAGATGACGCCGTTTATTTAAAGTACTCCCTCTTCTTCTGTATAGTTTTTAAAATTATCCAAAATGGCCTGCCATCCGCCACGTTGCATTTCAATAGGATTGGTTGATTCGGGATCAAAAGTTTCAATGATCCTGGTTTGTTCGCTAAGCGCTTCGAAAAGGATGCTTACTTTCCTGCCATCTTCCAAACTGTACTCAATTTTTTTATGGGTATCGACAGTGGTATAGGTTCCGCCAAAATCGAAACTCATGCTGCCATCTTTCGCCGCCATGGTGCTTTTAAATTTACCGCCAACTTTTAAGTCGTTTTCAGAATAAGGGGTATGCCAATCGGGCGAAGCAAAACTCCATTTGGTAATGTGATCGGGATTATTCCAAAATTCCCAAACTTTTTCTACTGGTGCATTTACTGTGGTTTCTACAGTGATCGGTGTTGTATTTTCCATTTTCTCTTTCTTTAATATTTATGAAGTAAAGTTATACGAACTTTTACATCCCAAAAAGAGCAAATGCGACAAATTAGGGGGTGGAATAACACGGATAGTAAGATAGGTGTTTGTTCATGTGGATCTATAAATCTGAACTCCACAATTAATTTATTTAATAAGAAAATATTTTATAAATGCCCGTAACCAGACCAATTCGTCATGCTGATATATTTTACACGTAGAAACAGTGTTTTCAATTGCCTTGTAGCTATACGTGGTCAGCATCTTTTTGGCAGGAAAGACCCTGAAATAAATTACCTTCGGTGAGCTCGCCAATGCCCGGTTCAGGATGACGATCGCTTTAAATTAAAAAAGCCGATTTAAGCTGATAAAGAATGTGGAGTTATTTTATAAATTTAGCGTTGTATTGTTTCACTACATAAGAATTATCCATGAAGAATTGTTTTTTATTTACAATATGCCTGTTTTTGTTTGCTCAAATAGCCAGCGCTGCCGAAGTAGATACTGCCCTGACCTATAGCAAATCGATGAAAAAAAATATCAAGGCAGTTGTAATTAAACCCGATGCTTATAAAAATGGCAACAACTTTCCTGTAATGTACCTGCTCCATGGGGCAGGTGGCAGTTATGCCGAATGGGTAAATAAAGTACCGGCAATCAAAAATCTGGCAGATCAGTATCAGTTTATTATTGTATGTCCCGATGGAAATGTAACCAGCTGGTATTTCGATAGTCCGGTTGATCCGGAATGGAAGTACGAAACCTATGTTGCCAAAGAACTGGTAGACTATGTAGATAAGCATTATAAGACTATTGCAGAGAAAAAGGGAAGGGCCATAACGGGTTTAAGTATGGGCGGCCATGGGGCACTTTATCTGGCATTTAAACACCAGGATGTTTTTGGTGCCGCGGGCAGCATGAGTGGTGGGGTTGATATTAAACCTTTCCCTAACGGATGGAATATTCCGCAAAGATTAGGGCCGGAAGATGAATTCCAGGAACGTTGGAAACAGCATAGCGTGATCGATCTTGTTTACCTGGTTAAACCAAAATCGTTAGCCCTTACCATCGATTGTGGTGTGGATGATTTTTTCTATAAAGTTAATATGCGTTTGCATGATGAGCTATTGTATAATAATATTCCGCACGATTTT
This sequence comes from Pedobacter vanadiisoli, assembly GCF_042684385.1. NCBI lineage: Bacteria > Pseudomonadati > Bacteroidota > Sphingobacteriia > Sphingobacteriales > Sphingobacteriaceae > Pedobacter > Pedobacter vanadiisoli. The sequence continues at coordinate 402,391 of NZ_JBHULL010000003.1, forward strand.
ACCACAAGACCAGGTGCCCATAATTGGGAATATTGGGCAAACTCCATCAAATTTCAGAGTGTGTTTATGAGTAATTTCTTTGCGCAAAATCGCTAAGCTGCAAATGAGGCTAGCAGTTATTGGAGCCGGTTTGCGAATGTTGATGGTAAAATCTCTTGGGTGATAAATTTGGCATAGCAGGCCGAACTCATAATTATGGATGTGATTAGTGAGTTATCTCTGAGCAGGTTACAGGCTGAGCTTTGATCAGTATCTTATTTAAGTCGAAAATTAACTTTTAGATTACATGAAAAATAAAGACTTAACCTATTTTTGGCCGTTCTCGAAATGTTATTCATCAAGCAGGAAACAAAGATTAAAACCAAAATGAAGTACTTAGTCAAAGAAATCAGTGAGGGGAATTGCGATATCACGTTATTGCCGGAAAATCTGAACGACAGAAATCTTTTAGCCGAAACTACCAAAAACCTTCAGCACGATTATCAAGAAACTATCCAGGCACATTACGAACATGCCTTGAAAAACCAGGTCCACGGAAATGCAGCATTTGTATCCTTAAATAATGAGGAGAGCAATTATCCGAAAAGAGTAAACGTAAATTATCAGATCATCCTAAGCTAAATATTGTATTTTTCTGAACAAGGCTGTATCAAAAGGTATAATTTTATGTCTAATTTGTCACGTTGAGCCTGTCGAAACGCCTTTAGGCATTGAAGAGAGGTTCTTCGATAAGCTCAGGATGACATTAAAAACTTATGATACAGCCTTTTTTATTTTACCGCTTAACCAATCATGCCGTTAAATTTTTCTATAAACTATAGAAAAAGCTGCGGAGCTCGTTTGCCCAGGCATCGGGCACTTCCAAAGCAGCGAAATGTCCGCCTTTTTCCATTTTGTTAAACCGCTTTACATTAACCATGCGTTGTGCCCATTCTATTGGTACCGGTGCCTCGGCAGGAAATAGGCTTACTCCTGCAGGCGTTTGCACATATTCTGCCGAAGGTGAAGGCTGGCCCGACCATGCTGCTCTTGCATTTTCGAGGTAAGTACGGATAGATGTATTAATACTTTGGCTTACCCAGTAAATCATGATATTCGTAATCAGTTCATCTTTGGTAAAGCTATTTTCAATATTGCCCTTGGTATCGCTCCAGCTGTTAAATTTTTCAATTATCCACGCGGCCAGCCCAGCAGGCGAATCGTTAAGTCCATAGCCCAATGTTTGTGGTTTTGTAGATTGGATCATATTATAGGCACCTTCGGTATACCACCAATGTTGGATAAATTGGCCGAATTTCTGTTCGGCAGCCGACATGGTAGACCAATCTTCCTGTCCGTTAGGGTAGCCTACATCAGTGAGGTGGATGGCTATAACCCGATCAGGTTGCTGGTTCGCAAGCGATTTGGTTACAATTGCACCAATATCGCCTCCGGCAGCATAATATTGGTCATAGCCCAAAATCCCAGTCATTAATTTTGCCCATAAAGCGGCCACCTTATCGGTATTGAGTGCCACGCGGTCTGAAAAACCGAAGCCAGGTAAAGAAGGTATAACCAGGTCAAAAGATTGTTCGCTGTCGTCACCCAAACTTTCAGGTTCACTTAATAAAGGTATTACCTTATGAAAGCGGTAAAAACTATCTGGCCAGCCATGGGTAAGCAAAAGTGGTTTCGGATTTTTGCCCTTGCCTTTAACATGGATGAAATGGATGTTAATGCCATCTATTTCAACTTTAAAGTGGGGGAACCCATTCAGTGTTGATTCATGTTTACGCCAATCATAATCGTTTTGCCAATAGGTTAGCAGTTCCTTTAAATAATTAAGGTTGGTGCCATAATTCCACTCGGCTCCTTCCGGTTCATCTGGCCAGCGCGTGTGCTGTAAGCGGCTTTGGAGATCGTTAAGTACGGTTTCACCGACTTCGATTTTAAACGGTGTGATGTTTTTCATAGTCTGGTTTTTATAGGTGAAAATGTATTCTAAAAATATGAAATTGTATTCATGTTTTAAACCAGAATGGTGATGTAAATTTATTAAACTGTTTAATATTCAGTTTGTTAAGTGTTTTAACGGAAAGCTTATTATTGATAATGGTTATTGCTGTCGGAATTTGCCCCCTAAGTTGTCGTTTCCTCACGCGATCAAATTCTGAAATCAACTCCATATTTGTATGGTCAAAAAAAAATAAAACTAAAAAACGATATGAAAAACTTATTTAACACCAGCAATATCCTCAAATCTATACTGCTTATTGCAGTGGTTACATTGAGTGTATCGCGATTAAACGCACAGATCAAACCTGCTAACAGCGGTTATGTGCCGGTTAACGGTACCAAAGTTTATTATGAAGTATACGGCAACGGTAAGCCCCTGGTGCTGCTGCACGGTGCATTTATGACCATTGGCATGAACTGGGGCGAATTAATCCCGGAACTGTCTAAAACCAGGAAAGTAATTGCCATCGAATTACAGGGGCACGGACATACCCCATATTCGGAAAGAAAATTGTCACATAGCACTTTGGCAAACGATGTGGTTAAGGTACTGGATTACCTTAAAATTGACAGCGCTGATGTGGTGGGTTATAGTTTTGGTGGTGCTATTGCTTACGAATTTGCTATACAAAGCCCTAAACGCCTGAGCAAGCTGGTGATTATTTCTTCGACTTATAAAAGCGCAGGATGGCTGCCCGAAATCAACAATGCATTTAAAAACATGAAACCCGAACTTTTTGAGAACAGCCCGATGAAAACCGCTTATGATGCCGTTGCGCCTGATAAAACAAAATGGATCCCGTTTTTAAAACAGATGATGGCATCAGCCGCAGAGCCATTTGACGTCGGTGAAACCAATATTTCTAAAATTACTGCACCAGTATTAATTATTGCAGGTGATAACGACGGTCTGGATAAAATTGAACTGGCCAAGACCTATCAATTGCTGGGTGGTGGCAAAGTGGCCGATTTTGGGGTAATGCCAAAATCTCAGCTGGCCATTGTTCCGGGACAGGGACATGTGAGCCTGATGACGCAGACCAAAACAATTTTGAGTTACCTGAATGGTTTTTTAAAATAAATCATTAAAGAATAATAAGTTTAACTATAAATCGAAACGATATGAGAAAGATAACGGTTTTAACCATGGTTACACTAGACGGTGTAATGCAGGCACCAGGTGGTCCTGAAGAAGATACATCGGGTGGCTTTAAATACGGCGGCTGGACTGCTTCTTACGGCGATGAGGTTTTTGGCAAGATTATGCAGGAAGAGTTAAAACCTGCCGACTATCTTTTGGGTAGAAAAACGTTTGAAATTTTCGAATCCTACTGGCCTCAGCATGCCGATTTTTGGCCCGGCATTAACGATGGCGCCAAGTATGTGCTGTCAGAAAGCAGGGAAAAATCGGATTGGAAAAATACCAGTTTCCTTAAAAGCGTAGCCGATATCGAAGCACTTAAAAAATCAGAAGGAGCCGATATTCAGGTGTGGGGCAGCAGTGAGTTGATCCAAATATTGCTTAAAAACGACCTGGTAGATGAGCTTCGCCTTAAAATTTACCCGCTAACGCTGGGCCAGGGGAAAAAACTATTCGAAAACGGTGCCATTCCGGCAGCACTCGCCTTAACTGACAGTGTTGTAACACCCAGTGGAATTATTGTGGTGAGTTATAAAAGAGCAGGGGAGGTAAAAACGGGTACTATAGAGGTTTAAGTAAGAAAAACAGGATTTCTTAGTCTTGTCTCCAAAGATTAAGAAATCCTGATAAAACAAATGAAAGTTACCATCTATATTTTTCAATTTTAATAAGTCCGCTAGTATTTAATTGTTTTAAATAATTTCTGCGGTTTATTCCTTCGCAATCGAGTTCCCTAAGCTCAGTAAGTCCGGTTACATCAATTTTTCTTAAAGGATTATCAACAAGACTAACATTTAAGAGTTTGGTACAAGACCTCAGGTCAATTTCTTCTATTAAGTTTCTGCTGAGTCTTAAATCCTGTAATTCAGGTGAGTTACTGACTTTGAACTTTGTGATTTGATTATCCCATAACGATACCTTTACCAATTTAGGTTTATTACTTAAATCGACACTTTGTAAAGTATTCCAGTTTATATCAATTTCCCTTAATTCAGTAAGCCCGGTTAAATCAATAGAAGTTAACAGGTTGTTGTCCATGGCAAGAATTTCAAGTTTGGTACACCCTTTCAATTTTAACTGGGTAATTTCATTTTTGAAGCCATAAACGAATTTTAGATTTTGCATGCCTTCAAGATCAACCGTTTTTAGTTTGTTATCATAAAAGCCAAGATCTTCCAGATTGATGAAATTTTTGATTCCAGCCAATGAAGTAATACCAGCTTTGGTAACGTATAATACTTTAACTTTGGCTGCTTCTGATTTTTGGATGTTACCATCTTTGTTGGTATCAAAGCCTTGTTCAATCAGGGCGTTTTTAAATTTTTCATCAGGGAAAGAGATGGTCTGGGCCTTAGCGCAAGTTGTGCCACAAACAAATAATGCATTTGTTAATAAAATATATAAGCGTTTCATAATGATTTACCTTAATTGTTGTTTTTTAGATAGCTGATGTATTAAAAGAATATTATTTGGCAATGTTTACGGTTATTATCTGCTTATCGCCGGTTATTTCAATAAATTCACCTATTTCTTTTTCATAGGCTGTTGCATCATAGCGCGTTTCAGTTGGTGCATAGCTTCCTCCCATCTGTATCCCCAGGCCATTAACGCTAACAAGAGCAGGGCCGGTTTGGACCACATTCCGGGTTACTTTTTCCCAGGTGACCCAACTTACAATATAATATTTGCCAGGTTTTAAATTGCTGAATGCAAAATTGCCTTTATCGTCTGTGGTTTTTGTTTCTATCCGTGCCATGGCCGCTTCTTTAGTCATGGCCGCCTGCTTTTTTTTACTGTTGTATTTTTTTTTAAGCTCAATATATTCTAAGAGGTGAGGCGTTATCGGATACAAAAGGACTTTATCGCTGAAGCCTGGATAATTTACATAGCCTCTTTTCTTCAGCGAAATACGGCCCTGAATGCTATTGGTTCCTTCTTCGAGCATTTTATAGGCTTCTTCTTTGTTAAAAGTAGCTTCAGGAAGAACGAAATCTGGTTGTTTTTGTGCTTTGCTGATAAATGAAAAAGCAAATGAAAAAACGATAAAACTGCTGATGAACTGTTTCATAATAGTTAATTTTTAGCGTTTACATAATCGATATAAACGACATAAATTGGATTAGTGCTACATTTTTGTGCATTTGAAATCATATAGATTAATTTCCATTCAGGGCCTTATTGTATTGATGACGCCACTTTGATAATTCGTTTAGTTTGCTTTATGAGTTTGCGGTAACAACATTGGTTACAATAAATATCCCAATCTTTTGATTGAGATATAAGGCAATCCAGGAAGAGTATCCCATCATCCTGTGTATTTTCCAAAAGCTGGGCCAACCAACAGAAATGGTATTTCGCTATTCATAAATCACATAGTTTACCTTATCAACACCGGTATTACCTGTTTTTGGATGATAAGCATACAAGGTGAGTTCATAATTTCCGCCATGATCAATTAAATACTCGCCTTCAAAAAGGTTGGTCGAAATCAGCGACATTTTAATTTCCTTTACAAGTTTGCCATCTTTTTTAAGGATCCCATTCACCTCGATTTCTTCAGAATTCCAAACACCTCCTTTTTCTACAACACATCCGCACATCATGACTACATTAGCCTGAAACTGGAAGGGTTTATCTTTAATCGTGTTCAAAGAAATGTATTGATGGGTGCGGGGCTTTAAGATGTCGATGATAAAGCCGGGTATTTCTAAAATAATTCCTTCTCCTACAATGTCTTTTCCTGGAATTAACCATAACTCTGTGCTTACTTTAGCCTGTGCTTGCTTTAAGTTAGAAGGAGAAACTACCTCTATACTAACGAATGTAGGTTCATTAATGTCAATTTTGGCAAGAAAACCTGCAGTTTGTTCGTCGGTTATTGAGCTCTCACGCGTTTTAGGACTTTTCATAATTAGGTCTGTGTTTCCGGTGCTGCCAATCGTTTTGCCTTCTGCTAAAATCTGCTGATTTATCTTGTTCCTGATGATTACATATGCCCCGCCAAGCGAGCTACCAATAAATTTTGCATCCCTTGCCTTTGCTCTTACTATTATTTTTGTCTCCGTTGCGGAACTTATTATGCCTGAAAAAAGAAGTGCAGAGATAAGAATCAGTGTTTTCATAAGTTAGATGATTTTAAGTATTCCTGTTTAAACCTGTTTAGAAAAGAGTTGCTTTTCAACTCTTCGTCAATATTGTCCAGGTACTGCAAGATGGTGAGATCATGAGCTAATAACTTTAAGATTGCCTTTTCGCAACTGTGCCATATCTGCTCCAGTTTTGGCAATATTTCCAGTGCTTTGTCTGACAGCGAAACCATCTGCTTTCGCATGTCTTTACTGTCTTTTTTAACGTTCAGATAGCCTTTTTCGGTCATTTTTTTTACAATAATGGCTACTGAGGGATGGGCATACCCAAGGAGCTCTGCAATAGCCGAAATAGGTAGCTGTTTTTTTTCCTGCAGCAACATAAATATGAGGTACCAATTTGGTTCGATATCAATATCGAACTCTTTATAGAATCTTCTCACGTCATGCGCCATCCGGTCACTGATTCTTTTAAATCTGCTGTCTAATGCTTTATAGCCAAGTTCTCTTATAAGATCTGAATACATTTTCTGGTTATTTTGGGTAAAGATATAAAATATATAGTCAACTATATAGTTAGCTATATATTTTTTTATTGATTAGGCTTTAATGGTATCTATTAAACAAAGCTGTATTCCAAAAGGAGAGAAGTTCTTTAAGGTTATAATTACCAAATAGGTTTTAAATCATCTAAATACCTGCCATTAATATTAGAGCAGGATTAGCTAGAGTGATTGGTGTAAAACACTGAATAAAGTTCTTCATTGGATTGAGCCAGATTAAATTATTATAATAACGTTTAACTATTATCAAATGCCAACCGGAGATACCTCTTTACACGGCAACAAAAAGTTATGGGTAAAACGAATTTGATTGCTAATTTTACCCGCAATAACAGTTGAACCCAGATGAAATGGATTACCCGCGAACGTCCAAAAATTGACCGGATTGCCTGTCCGTGGCTGATTTTGCGCTTTATTGATCCTGATGCTGAAATTATCTATGTGCCTTATGTAGAGGTATTGCAGAAAGCTACTGAACTTAATGCCACACCATTTGATCTGCCCGGGGTGGAGTACTCTCATTATGATGACCGTTGTACTTTTGATTACTTCATCAAAAAACATGGCCTTAAAGATGAAGCTCTGGACAGGATAGCCGCTATTGTTCGTGGGGCGGATACTGACCGCCACGACTTTGCACCGCAGGCAGCAGGGCTTGAAGCGATATTTTCCGGGCTTTCCCACCAGCTATTGGACGACCAGGAATTGTTGAACTTTGGTTTAACCATTTATGATGGACTTTATATATGGGCACAAAAGTTGTATCACTTAAAACATAGCCAGGCAGGCCCGGTAGAGCAATTGTTGTTACAGGTATACCAGCAATACCTCAAAACAGAGAAAGGTAAGAAAGCGCCCGTTTGGGCAAAAGCCCTTAAAGATATGATCCAGGATCAGCTGGATACCAACATGACACTAAGTTTGCAACAGGCCTCAGAGGAACTGGAAATTAACCCAACCTATTTATCGAGAGAGTTCTCTAAATATTTTGATAACATGTCTTTTGGTGAGTACATGCGTAAGCTCCGGATAGACAGGGCCCTTGAACTGATGAAAGATGATAACTATTCATTAACCGATATCGCTTACCTTACCGGCTTTTCAGATCAGAGCCATTTTAACCGGACGTTCAAAAAACAGACGGGACATAACCCGCTGAGCTATCGAAAAAATATCCTGCCAGGTAAAAAAGATACAAATTAGTCAAGTACGTTCTATTTTATGGAGGCAATAGAGCTTAACATTGCCTTATGAATTTATTTAGAACGCTAATCATTTTTTTTATCACCATGCCGGCGGTAATTTTTGCACAAAATGCTGCACCTGCAACAACCTATCCAAAGATTACCGGCTATGTCGGCATCTTGCACCCTATAGCCACTTTCAGCCGTACCGGTACAGATATGAACTTTGATCACCATTATGTGGTGGGTATGCCAACCGGTATAAATATCTGGAAAAGTGCAAAAATTGGCTTTTCAGCAGAATTTGTTCCTACCGTCAGGGTAGAAAACGGGATCAGTAAAATGTCGAACTTTACGTTCCATCCGGGAGTATTGGTAGCTTTGGGTAAAGGCTGGACTTTTGCGGGCCGCGCCGCTTTTGAAACTTCAGGCAGATATGGTTTAACCCCCGTACTGAATAAAACAGTCATCAAAGGCAAATCGGCCAGTATGTTTGCTGCATTGCCCTTACCGGTAAGGTTTGGTAATGACCGTCCGGCTACGTTTACTGTTGGTTTTCAGTTTGGTATAGCGTTCTGACATGATGGGAAGCCCAAAATATACCTTAAAAGAAATCGCCCTTTATTTTCTTAAATTGGGAACCTGGGGATTTGGCGGTCCGGTAGCGCTGGTGGGGTACATGCACCGCGATTTGGTTGAACAAAAACAATGGCTTACCGAAGAAGAATATAAAGAAGGATTGGCATTGGCACAATTGGCACCTGGCCCATTGGCAGCACAATTGGGAATCTACATTGGATTCGTCCATTACGGGCTACTTGGGGCAACACTTACGGGCCTGGCATTTGTACTCCCGTCTTTTATTATGGTGGTGATATTGGGTATGATTTATCAACTCTATGGCGGGATGAGCTGGATGCGTGATGTGTTTTATGGAGTGGGGGCAGCAGTTATCGGTATCATAGCGATCAGTGCCTATAAATTAACCATCAAATCGGTTGGTAAATTAAACCTCCAATCGCTAAAAGTCAACTGGCTTTTATGGGCATTTTATGTTATGGCCATTGCGGTTACCGTAATCACCCAACAGGAACAGATTTTGATTTTTATCGGGTGCGGACTTATTTACATGCTGGTTAAATCGCCTCCCAGGTGGATTAAAGCGTCTGCTATAAACCCTTTGTTTTTATTTGCTGAAACCGGTTTTTGGGATTACTCAAAAACAACACTTATTCAGATTGGTCTCTTCTTTTTAAAAGCCGGCACATTTGTATTTGGCAGTGGGTTGGCTATTGTTCCATTCTTGCATGCCGGTGTTGTTAATGATTTTCATTGGTTAACAGAAAATGAGTTTGTAGATGCCGTTGCGGTGGCCATGATCACCCCGGGCCCGGTAGTGATTACGGTTGGTTTTATCGGTTACCTGGTTAATGGTTTTTTAGGGGCATCTGTAGCTGCATTGGCAACATTTACGCCTTGTTTTCTTTTCACGGTAGTGCTTGCCCCATTTTTTAAAAAGATAGCGAAAAATGCAAGTATTAAAGCCTTTGTTGATGGAATTACGGCTGCTGTTATCGGTGCGCTGGTTGGATCGGTTATCGTTATTGCAGGTAAATCGATTATAGATATTCCTACCGCAGTTATTGCCTTAGCCAGTGGTTGCTCCCTTATTTACATCAGGAAACTACAGGAACCGCAACTGATTGCTGTGGCTGCTGTTTTAGGAGTTGTGATTAAAATGTTGATTTAAGTTTCGGTTTTATCATGATGAAATAGTTTCTTTTTATTTCTGGCAGGCTTTCTTTATTCAAGCAATCCCAGCTTTGTAGCCTTGCCAATTAGCATCGCCGTATTTTTTACATCGAACTTTTCCAGCAGACTTTTGCGATGTGTATTTACCGTTGGCACACTGATAAAGAGTTTTTCTGATATTTGCGCATTGGTTAGTCCTTCTGCAATTAACAGTAACACTTCCTTTTCTCTCCGGGTTATCAGGAGTTGATTAGGTTCAGGTTTTCTCAATGCGCTTAGCACTTCGAAACTATAATATACCTTGCCTTTGAGCACACTATTTATTGCCTCCATTAACTCTTCTTTTGTGGCGTTTTTTAACACATAGCCAGCAGCGCCATTATCGATCATATTTTTGATAATAGTCTGTTGATTAAAAGTGCTTAGGCCAAGTATAGCAATAGAGGGGTATAATTGTTTGACTTCTTTACATAAATCTATTCCACTTTTATCGGGAAGGTTGATATCCATTAAGATTACATCAGGTTCTTGTCGCTTCAAAAAACTTAAGCAAGATACGGCATTGGTGGCATGCCCCATCCAGTCGAGCGTCTTTTCGTTTTGCAACAAAGAGCGGATGCCCTCTATCACCATATAATGATCGTCAACTACAAAAATGCCTATTTTCATCACTTAGATTAAATGTTAATTTCTATCATTATTGAAGTGCCTTTACCCGGTCCAGATTGTAAATCTATTTTACCTTTTAAAAACTCAATACGGTTTTGAATATTTAACCAACCCATCCCGGCAGATTGTTTCAGCAGCTCGGTATCAAAGCCATTTCCATCATCTTCTACAGTAACTGCCAGTAGTTTTTCCTGATCAGATTGGTGGAGCTGTACCAGTACATTTTTGGCATTAGCATGTTTCATTGCATTGTTCAACAGTTCTTGCACAATACGATAGATGGTAATTGACGTGGTTTGCTGGATGTTTGCATTTTGCATCCCCACCGATTGGTAGTTTACATGAAGCACACCGCTACGGTCTATTTCTGCGCAAAATTCTTTCAACGCGGCATCTAATCCATATTTTACTAATATTTCAGGCATCATATTGTGCGCAACACGTCGCATTTCTTTAATGGAACTATCCAACATATCTATGCTGCGTTCAAAAGCATGTACATTGTCAGGGGTCATAATTAAGTTTTCTTTCATATTGCTTAATGAAAATTTTATACCGCTTAACATGCCGCCTAATCCATCATGCAGGTCTTTGGCAAGACGCGTACGCTCTTGCTCTTCACCTTTTAATATACCCTCCGTGGCCGTCAGCAGTTTTTCGGTTTCTAATTCGTCAATTTTTGCTTGTTGTAGTTTTTGGCGGTGTTTATAGTTACGATAGGCCAATACTGATATAATCAAAATCGCTGATACGCCGCCCAACAATACATAATTCAAAATATTTTTTCGTTTGATATCGGCCTGTTGCAGCCTTATTTGCGATTCTTTCTTTTGTGTTTCGTATTTTTTTTCGAGATCGGATGACTGTTGAGCTAAAATACTCTGGTTATAATTATCTGAAAAATCTTCTGATGCTTTCTCAAAGTCGTAAGCTTTTTTCGGCTGTCCCATAGCAAAATACACATCCGCTAAAAGATTCTGTACATCTGCTATTCCCTGTTTATCTTCTGTTTTTTCTCTGAGTGCTAAAGCCTGTAATAAGTTATTTTCAGCTTCTTTATTTTGGCCAAGTTGTAAATAGATCGAACCAATGGCAGCCAAGACATTCGATTGAATACTTTTATCGCTAATTTCTTTAGAAATTGCCAAACATTGTTCGCCGTAAGTAAGCGCATCATTTAGGTTATTGGTTCGCAGGTTAACCGAACACAGGTTATAAAGTGCGTAAACTTCTACTCTTTTATCACCCGCTTGTTTTGCCATTCTGACAACTTCGTTTGAAATCTTGATGGATTTATCAAATGCTTTAATGAGGTTGTATGTTTGGGCAAGATTATAAGATTGTATCATTACCCTGCTTTTATCGCCCATTGCCTTTGCTAAATCAATTGCTTTTTGCCCATAAATAACAGCCTTATCAAATTCCGTACGCGAAAAATATAATCTTTGTAATGCCGCATAAGCATCTTGTAGCAAGCCCCGATCGTTCATCCGTTCCGCAATACTCAGCCCCTTGAGGCAATAAGCTACTCCATTTTTATTATCGCCATTATTGTCATATACTTCCCCAAGAGTTAAATAACCAGCAGCAATATTGAAAGAGTCTTTAGTACTTTCTGCAAACTGAACAAGGCTTTTAGATTTTTCAAGTGCGAGGCCGTCTTTTCCTTCAATCCTGATAAGTGATATTTCACTTGTAAGCGACTTAAAAAGCCCTTTATTATACTTAAGTTTTTTACTGAGGTTTATTGCTTCTGAACAATATTTATAGGCAGAGGCAATATCATTATTTTTATTAGCCTTGGTTAGTTTTATAAGTAAAGAAACCCTTGATGTATCTTCTTTTGACAACTTCAGCAACCTTTTAAGACTATCAATTTTTTGTAGGTCTTGGCTATAGCTATTTAGAAAACACAGTAGTATGAATAGGCTTGTGACTAGTTTTTTCATGGAGCGCAAATTAGGTATAGTGGTTTTTGTTTCTTATCATCTTTTTTAATGGTTTTTTAAAAAAGCTAAGGCTGTCTCTACAGTTTGAGACAGCCTTAGGTAAGAGAATCATTAAAAAAACGGACTTTTTACCTAATATTACCAATTATTCCTTTTTTTGTATCATGTTGAGTCTGTGATAATTCAGATGTTCCTAAAGCCATGATGCTTACTAAACTCGAATCAAGAGGTTCATTGTTACTGCCGCCTATAATTCTGTTTTGTTCTTCTTTTGTCAATTCTTGCAACTGCAATTCATCGATCATTTTTTTGTGTTCCATGTTGAATAAGTTTTTAGTTAGAAATGTATTTTGAAGATAATATATTTTTTTCACCTTTTTTAGTCACTACTTAATTAGATCACCTTTTAGATTAGAATGCTGGAGTGATTAGGCTTAGCTATTTGTCTGTTTTATATAAAGTTAGTGAAAAATCATCTTTTTTAATGATTGATATGCCTCAACACTCCGTCTATTTTTACATCATTAAATCTAAAATCCATGAAAAAAATACTCATCCTATTCTTGCTTATTGCAGGTGCAATAGGCAGTAATGCACAAGTGAAAAAAATTGATTCAAGTAAATTGGTTAAACCGGTTATTAACACTAAGGTTAAAGGGCAGATCATTGCGCCAACACCACAGCAAACGAATACACCGCTAACTACCAGTGTTTCAATAATTCCGTCGAAGCAAACGGCAACAGGCATGTTATATGTACCCCCTGCAACAACAACGCAAACGCCAAATCAGCCTGCGGCTACAATGAGCCCGACTACTACACCAGCGCCCCTTCCAGACATAGTGATTACAAATATTAGCTTTTCTCCCAATACAGGTAATACCTACGCCGTAAATTACACCTTAAAAAATGTTGGCACTGCTGCTGTAAAAAAAGGCCTACTATCAGTGCAAGGTTACATAAATGGTGGCGCCGTGGGAGGTGGCAGTTCTACCAGCCTAACAACAGAAATGAATCAATTGCTAAATCCCGGAGAATCTTTCAGTAGTAGAAATACATTTAGCACTAATGGCATTATAGTGGGCAATGCATACACATTTGAACTTTGTATAAATGGAATGAAATCAAATGTTGGTACTGCTTCCGAGACATGGGTTGGGCAGCAATTTTCTGAATTAAATTTTGCAAATAATACGATACAATCTTCATTTACCATTCCACCGCCACCACCAGCTCCGGCAGATATAGAAGTTACTATTACCAAAATAGAAAAGAGCCCGGTTGATACAGCATCATTCGTCAGGATTTATTATACCTTAAAAAATATTGGTGAAACAGCTATTCCGTCAACAGCCTCACTAACCTTACAAAGCAGAGTTGAAGATACGGACAATGACCCAAGTACTTTTCTTGAAACTGCTTGTTGCGGGCAGGCTACAGGGGGAAATACTTTAAGCGCCGACGAAATTCCATTTATACCCGGAAACGTGAAAGAACTTTTCTATGATGCGAGAGTAGCCGGAGGCGCTAATTTCTCCACTTTACCCAAAAATGTACTTTACAAATTTAACATTGAAATAACCGGATCTGGTTTTACCGATGGCAACAATTCAAATAATAAAAACGGATATAACTATTTACTTCGCTAACGTATAACTGCCGGCATTTTGAAATGATTTTCCAGAAATGACAAACCTAAAAAGATGGAACCTATAAAAAACATGCTCCTGTTTTACCTGCTGTTGATGGTAAGTTGTACTTGTTTTGCTCAAAAGCAGACTTTTGATGTAATAAACTATACGATACCCAACGGTTGGGGTAAAACAGAAATGGCAAATGGCATTCAGTTGTCTACCAAAAACGATGGTAAAGGAAACTATGCAGCTGCTGTTATTCTGCGTTCGGTAGCAAGCACCGCCCCAGCAAATGAAAACTTTACCGCCAGTTGGGAAAAACTGGTAAAAGGTACCGTGTCTGTTTCGGGCGAGCCAACCATACAGGCTCCTGCTACCGAAAAAGGATGGAACGTTATTTCGGGGCAGGCCAGCTATACCGACGGCGCCAATAAAGGATGGGTAACGCTGATAACTGCTACAGCAACCGATAAAATGGCCAATGTGGTAATCATGACCAATACCGATAAATATCAAAACCAAATATTGGATTTTATAAAAAACCTTGACCTAAATGAAACGACAAGTGAAAAAGCTGTTAATGAAAACCCGGTTTCGCCCACAAACTATAGAACCGGTTCAGGTAACAAAAATATTTATTCAATTACTGTTCCGCCCAGCTGGAGTTTAAATGCCACCCAAAATAGTTTAACGTTAGAAAAAACTACAAATACCGGGAAAAGAATTATCGAGTTTATGAGTTTAATAAAATCATCCGGCAGCTTAGAAAAAGATATGGAACATATTTTCTTTGATGTTTTTGATGGTTGGAGCCTGCATAACAGCCCTAACAACCTCTTATTTGAAAAAGGTGACCATGAAAAAGGGTTTACCAGTCAGGGCCTGCCTTATTATATGTTAAGCAATAGCATTACTAAACCCGGGGGCGATGTTATAAAAGCTACCGTACTGCTTATACAGGTGGGCGCAAACGTAGCCATTATTAATTCAGCTGACAACATACTGGGCAGCGAAATGGAGATGGCCTTGAATTTTCTTTTATTCACTTTAAAAATAAATAGCGTCGCCGCTAAAAATGTAGATTATAAGAACCAGCTGACAGGCACATGGGCTTCAAGCAGTGGATCATACGGAAATAGTTTAATTGCTGCTACCAGTTACACAGCAGAAGGAAAATATTATGTGTTAACGCAATCTTCTTATACGGTGGGTTATGACTATTATAATGACTTAATTAAGAAAAAACAATTTAAAGGCGAAGGATCATTCTCCTTTACAGGAAATGTACTGGAAAGAAGATCTGCTTCAGGTTCAAGCTCAAAATACTTCATTCGGTTTTATTCGAGAAAATATGGTAATAATACGTGGAGAGATGTAATGGGTTTGTATAACTATAATTATGATAAAAACAAAATAGAAACGGTTCTTCCTTTTCAAAAGATTTAATTACTATGCCAATTTGAATAAAGGAAAGCAGCAATAAAAAATTAATTCTTCCTTAATCACATAAGACAAAATTTAGGATATGAAATATTTAATCGCAGTCATGCTGATGCTCATCAGCAGCATTTCTTTTGCTCAAAAGCCTTCTAAAGAGCAAATGGAAGCAGACAGAAAAAAAATGGTTGAAGCCCAAAAACAGCTGGAGGCCACAAAAGCATCCATGAGCCCGGAGGCCAGAAAGAATTTTGAAGATATGATGGAAAAAATGGGTGCCAATAAAGCCATGCAAAATGCACAGCAGGGTTTGAACTATAATGCCAAAGGTAACACGAACGTAATGGTACGGAGTACCGATCCCAATATTGTTCCTGATAAAATTGCTGAACTTAAAATTGCCACCACACCACAGACCAAACTACAGCTAACGGCTTATCTTACGCCCATTTTTACCGAAACAGATAAACTGATAAAGCCCGGAAGCAAAAACGCGGTAAAAAGCCTGATAAACAAAGGCGAAAAAACCGGAAAGTATGCCATGGTATTTTGGGCCAATAACGAATTGGACAAAGCATTGTATCTTTTGCTGAACGCCTGCATAACCAATCCAGATGATATGGTTTCCTTAAATAACCTGGGGAGTCTGCTTACCATTTCGGGTTATGCGCATAAATCGCTGCCTATATTATTGTATACGCAGAAATTGTTGCCCAATAGTGCTACCGTACTCAACAACACCGGGCAGGCTTTGCTTAGTGTTGGCAATGTTGATAAAGCAAAAACGATGTTAGTTGGGGCAGTTACAAAAGATTCTACCAATTCCCAGGCCTATCGTTCTTTGGCATTAATTGCGCAGAAACAAGGAGATAAACCGCTATGCGCTGGTTATCTTCAAAAAGCCATTGCTCATGGCGGTGCAACCACGCAAAACATTAACCTTTTGCAACAGCTCTCTCCAACAGCCGATAAATCGGCTATGTACCGGGCTATACGCAATAATTTCAAACAATTTTATAAAGACCATAGCATCACCAAAAGATTTATTATCCCTCCAATACCTAATAGTTACGAGAGTGCCTTAGCAGTATATCCGGAAGTAAACAGCTTTTTTCTTAACCTGGATGCAACCATAAATGCAGCAGATAAACAGAGCAAAGAGTTAAAGAAAGATTACGAAAAATCATTTATGGATAACATGAATAAACGGATGGCGCAAACGAAACAAATAGTGGATAATGTGGGGAAGCCCGGTGTTGGTAAAGCCATACAAGATATGAAAGCAGGACTTACCAATCCGTTTTTGGCCCATGCCCTCCTTATGCTCAATGCCATTGATAACCCACAATACAGCGTTTCTTACATCAGCCGAATGAAAAAAGAAACGGCAAACGCAAAGCAAGGAATTGACGAATTGAAACTGGGATTGAAAACAGATTATGACGATAAAATAAGCGCCCTGGTAAAAGAGAAAAGTAAACTGGATGACGGAGAAGGCAAAGGGGCAGCAAACCAACGGTCTATGGAAATTGAAAAAGAACTCTGCGAATTAAGGACAGCAAGGCAAAATAAATGGCTGGAAAAGTCGGCTGAGATCAATAATCAATATATCCGCAATATGGAAGATTTGATGAACCAGCGATTGCAGGAATATCTATTTTGGAATACGATAGCCATGCAATCTTTTCAAGATCCCACACCTGTAAACTATCAGGCTTATGTTGGCTACCTCAACGATTTAAAAAGCTTCCGTTCTTTTTTCCCTTTTTATGTAGATGGCGGTTTGTCGAAGCCTTGCGGCGATTATTTAAAACCAGATTACAATACTAAAGGAAAAATACAGGTTTGGGAGAAGGAACATTGCGAAGTGGATTTTGGTTTTGACGCTAAAGTAGTTGCTGGAAAAATGAACTGCGAAGGATTTTTAGTTTATGGCAGTATTCCCGCAGGCGAATTTACCTATAGCCGAAGCTATGATCCGGTAACCTGGGAAACCACCGGCCATAGCATTACTGTAAAAGGAGGGAAGGATAAAGAATTTGAAATCGGCAAACTCGGCGGGAAAATTGGCGCCTCGGTAGAAACAACCGTACAATTTGACGGCAATATGAACCCGGTTGACCTGATCGTTACAGGATCGGCAGGAGCAGAAATAAAGGGACCGATGGGTGGAGGGGTTTCAGCAGATTTAGGTGCTGTAACCGTAAGTGTAAACGGAGGCTTTAATTCTTCAGGTCCTGGATTTACACCATTTGGAAGTAGTTTTTTAAAATAGATATATTTCAATGAAAAAAATAGTACTCATTGGCCTGTTGTTTTATGGTTTTGCAGCACAGGCACAGTTTAATGCAATGGCAAAACAAATGAACAAGGATTGCACCAGCGAAAGTGTATTAAAAGAACCGGGCAAGTTTCTTGATGCTCATATTGGAGGTGTAGCTGGCGGGGGCAAAGAAGGTATTTCTTCAACGGAGATAGCCAATGCACAAAAAATGATGGGGGCATTTGAAAACATAATTAAACCAAAGCTACAATTTACGGGTGGGCTGGCCAAAGCCAGCTTCGGGCTAAATTCTAAAGCATATTATAATCAGTTTTCAGCCTGTAGCTATACGTATAACCTGGGTTTTCATGCATTTGTATGTAACGTGCAAACACATAAGCTGGCCATTGTTGATGAATACCAGGGCGTGCTTAGAGTAATCGGGAATCCATCGTTTCAAAAAGCTTTTAATTCTTTTGGGGGAAATGCCGCCGCTTACAAAATCCCGGCAAATTCACAACATGTAAATGCCCCTTTTATTGCTATACTTAATTACTATGGTTTTGCCGACAGCAGGGTGGTAAGTGCCATCAACAACGGAAATGGCTTTATTGATCTGAATAGTGAACAAGCAGGTAACCTTAGTTCTTTCCCGGTAATTGAGAATAAACCAGGCAAAGGGTACGGCATTAATTTTCCTAATTCAGGTTTCGTTACTGTAAATAACGATTTTGTATATCGCCATGCATTTATTACACACAACGATATTCCTTTTTTTATTCCAATTACAAGGAAGAAATTTTTGCAGGATATGCTGGAATATTATGACCGGGAAAAAATGGGGATTGTACCTCTACTCGAAGAAAAAGTAAAAAATAAAATAACCAATGCAGAATTGAACTTAAAAGAATTCTATGAGGTAAATGCAAGAAAAAAAACTACCGCGCAAAACCTATTGACGAACAAAGATGAAAAATGGCTGAACCAGCAGGCTGTTATACCGGGTGATAACAAAGCTTTTGTAGTGCCAACCGATCGTAATCGGTATTTGGGCGATGTGTATGGTAATTTTTATTTTACCGAATTTTATACCGGCACCGAAGGTTTCAGTCTGTACCAGATCAACCCCGAATACCTGAAAAAATATCCGCCAAATGGTGCCAAACCAGCAGTGGTCGACGTAATGTATCGTTTCAAGCCGAATTATAACTTTTTAATGGGGGTAAAAGAATCTTTTATAGACCAACTTAACCTGGATGAATTTAGGAAACTGTTACAATAATCAGATCAGGCAATGAAGCGCATAAAAATATTTTTACTGTTCAATATGATCGTAGCGATAAGCTTTACAAGCTTCGCCCAGAACCAAACTTTCGATGTGGTGTCGTACACCTTACCCAAAGGCTGGCAGGAATTGAAAAATGAAGCTGGTATTCAATTATCCATTACAGATAAAAAAAATGCTTCCTATGCAATAGTCGTTATTACCAAATCAACTGCATCTGCCGCATCAGCAACAGAAAATTTCAACAATGATTGGCTTAAGCTGGTAAAAGGCACCGTGCAGGTAAATGCCGAGCCAATTATGCAGCAACCCACAAACGAAAACGGCTGGGAAATAATTTCTGGCGGAGCAAATTACACCGATGCTGCCAATACCGGAATGGCCACTTTATTAACGGCTACCAATAGCGGGCAAACGGCAAGTGTGGTTTTAATGACCAACACAAAACAATATCAAAACGAGTTGCTGGCATTTATACAGTCTTTGAAATTGTCAAAGGCAGTTAAAACATCAGCCAATAACCAGGTAATTACAAATAACACAGGTGGTTCATCTATAGTAGGTTTATGGTGCGACAACCATTTGGAAATAAGTGGATATTTTAATGGTTATCCACAATATACTGCGGGCTATTTTAGACGGGAATATTTATTTAAAGAAGACGGTACTTATACTTTTCGCTTAAAAAACTGGTCAACACTTTTAAAAGAAATACTTTTTGCCAGTGAAAGCGGAACCTATACTGTTTACGGGAATCAAATTACCATTAGTCCTAATAAAGGGAGGGGCGACTGGTGGAGCAAGAAGGATAATAATACAAAACTATGGGGAAATAAGTTAAATACATCTGATTATAAGTTAGAAAAGGCGAATTATACTTTCGAAATAAAATATTATTCTGGGACAAATAATTACGGACTTATTCTTAACCCGAAAAAGAATACAGAGCGGGATGGCACCTATAATCAAAATGGTTTTTCCTACACGAGGAGTAGAACCGGTGAATCAATTATTGATAATCCGCCAGGTTTTAAAAATTGATCTGCATAAGCTGGCAAATAAATGAAATTGAATAAACGAGGTGTTATCTGAAAGGTCATTCAGCAACTTCTTGAAGAATGACCACTTGAACGCACTAAAAAATGCTGGAATAAAAATTAAATCTCAAAACAGTAAGGTGATAATGAACAGAGGGGGCAGTTAGCGTAAGCCGTATTAAACGATTTCAGATAGGAATAATTGCTCACTGGAAAAATCATCTTTTTTAATGATTGTTCAGGCTTTATTGGTGATGTAATTTTAAGTCATAAATAATCATATACTGATGAAAAGACTATCGTTAATTTTGCTGATGATGCTTTGTTACTCCTTGGTAAAAGCACAAAAAAATGAGGTAAACTTCGATGTTATATCTTACACCATGCCAGAAGGCTGGCAACGGCAAGAAAATGATGGGGGCTTACAGCTATCTGTTGCAGATAAAAAAAGTGGTGCCTACGCCATGGTAGTTATTACCAGAGCAAGCGCATCTACAGTCTCTGCTAATGAAAATTTTAATTACAATTGGGATAAGTTAGTGAAGAAAACCGTACAAGTGAATAGTGCACCCGCAATGTCTTCGCCCGGAAATGAAAACGGATGGGAAATTATTTCTGGTGGTGCAGATTATACCAGCGGCAGAACTTCGGGTACAGTAACATTGATGACGGCAACGGGTGGCGGTAAAGCAGTGAGTGTGGTTTTAATGACCAATACGAAACAATATCAAAATGATTTAACCGCTTTTCTTAATTCATTGAAATTAACAACAGCAATAAGCGGTTTAAATAGTATAGCAACGAGCAGTAAAAGTGCTGATATTGATTTTGCAGGTACATGGATAAACCGTAGCAGTAGCAATGGGCTTGGCACCTCAGGTTATATTGAAAATGAATATATTTTTAATGCCAATGGTTCTTACTTTTTTTATGCTAAAATTTTTAACCAATCAATTAACAACCTCATTCTGAAAAAAGAAAAAGGGACATTTGAGGTGTCAGGTAAGCAACTAACGCTAATTCCCGTTTCAAGTGTTACGGAAGGATGGAGTAGAAAAAACGATATCGATGAATTTGGTAAGCTTCTTTCATCTCAAAAAAATGTATTGGAAAAAGTGAGTTATCAGTTCACGAAACACTATTTTTCCGGAATACAGGAGTGGAACCTTGTGTTGCAAGCCAGTAAGCCTACAAAAAGAGATGGGCCCTTTAGCAGCAATACCACATTCAATAATGCCTGGTACTATGCACAACCATCTGTAAACAAACCTGCTATTAAACTGCCCTAAATTAAGTGTAGCCTAATACGTTGAGGTTAGGTTTTACCCAAATTGATTTAGGTGCATTCAGAATCTAACACCAAATTCTTTCGGATAATGAAATCAATAAGCTCCTTAATTACTATTTTTTTGCTGGTGCAACAGGTCAATGCGCAGATTTGCCAGTCGTCAAAAGAGCTGGAAGCCCTTCCCGGAAAGCAGATCGATGCTGCGCACTGGGAATGGCCTCAGGAAAAGGCGCATTGGTTCGATGAGCTTGGCACAGCGGCCAATAAAGCTACTGCAAATGCCCTGCTCACCAGAATCGAATCGCTTGAAAAGCAAAGTCGCGCCAATTATAATTTAACTGGCTGCGTGCTTAAAACTGCTTTTTCGGGTAAAGCGCCAGCCATGATGGCGGGTAAATATCCATTGGCAAGCTATGACCTCAATATGGGGTGTTATGAATATATCTGTGTTAAAAACAAAATGAAGGTTAACGGCGAATACCAGATTGTTTTTCGGGCTTACGTTAACCGCTATCCGGGCCTGGAAAATGCTTTTTCCTTTCCCGATGAGGCTTACTATTACGAAACGCCCAAAAAATATAACGGACAGTTTATCGCCTTGTACAATTTCATTAAAATGGATGCCTCTAAAAATGTAAATAGCGGCAGAGGATTTTATCAGGATATTCCGGAGTCAAGTGTAAAAGAAGGCGATCGTAGTGTGTACATGACCCGCCATTGGTATGTTACCAAACCCGGTATGTTATTGTTTGTGCCTGTAACACGTAAAGAATACCTCGAAGCCCTGTTGGTTTATTACGAAAGAGAGCGACTGCTCATCACTGATAAAATAAAGGAAATTGAAACAGAAAGCGCAGGTATGATGAAAGATCCTCAGAAATACCCCAGGCTTTATGAAGATGGCAAACGTAACCTGGTGGTAAAAAAGGCCAGGTATCCCGATTGGCAACAAAAGATAGAAGCAAAAAAAGCTATAGCACAAAAGGCTTTGAAAGAAAATACGGCCGAATGGCTGGCGCAGCCTGCTGTAGTGAAGCCTAAGACAGAGACCTTTTCCTGGAAGAGCAATTATGGGCCGGGTCCGAACGATAGTGTATGGATTGATACCTACTGTGCAGATACTAAAGAAGATGCCCAAAAAACCGGTTCATTTACTTTTAGTGGTTTTTGGGATGACAAAGGGGGGGTAACACTTTATAAATACAATCCCGGTTATTTTAAAGGGGCTGAAAAAAATCCGGCAAAACCTTATATGATAGCGCTTACCTATAGGTACGTAAAGACCACACTTGGAAAAAACCTGGTAGAAAACTTCACTAAAAATTTCGACTTCGATGCGATAAGGAACATGCTAGAGTAAGAATGTGCTTGCCATTTAAGTTTTATTCATTAATCAAAAATATCATGAAAAAAATCTTCTCCATTTTAGGCTCTGTGCTGTTGGTAACAGCAGTAAAAGCACAAACCGTGGTTAAAAAAGAAACAGTAAATCCGGGCAATAGCCAAACCGCCGGGAGTTCTGTACCATTAAAAGATCCAAAAGCGGATCGTGTTGATCCAAAAAAAGAGGCTGAAGCCAAGTTGGCGGCAGAAAGGGCAGCTAAAGATGCAAAAATGGCCCAGCAGGCTGATCCAAAGAGCATGCCTGCAAAAGATCCAAAGGCCACTTATGTTGATCCTAAAAAGGAAGCTGCAGAGCAAGCCGCAAAAGACAGGGCGGCAAAAGATGCAAAAATAGCTCAACAAGCTGATCCTAAAGCTATGCCCGCAAAAGATCCGAAAGCCGCTCATACCGATCCTAAAAAAGAAGCTGAGCAAAAAGCAGCGGCAGAAAGGGAAGCGAAAAATGCCAATACACAGCATAAAGAAAACTAATGTGGTTCAGTAAAAACATTGATCAGCCGCAACATATCGAAGTAAGGGAAAGCCAGCTTCATGGTCGTGGGGTATTTGCCAAAAGCAAAATAAAGAAAGGAGAGCTTATAGAGCAGGCTCCCGTTATTTTCTTATCAAATGATGAAAAAGAAACCTTAAGATTTACTAAACTCTATCATTATTATTTTTTGTTAGATCGTCCTGAAAAACAAACCGCATTTAGTTTCGGCTATGCTTCGTTTTACAACCATTCGCCCCAGGCAAATGCTTATTATACTTTTTCGGGAAGAAAGAATGCCCTTAACATTTATGCCTACAGAACCATTGAAGCGGGGAGCGAAATCACGATTAACTACAATGGCAGGCCTGATGATAAGAGTGAGGTTTATTTTCCCAGTCAGGATGAGCGATGAAAAAGAAACTGTATTTAAAAGCGGTAAAAGGAAAGGGCAGGGGGGTGTTTTGTACCACCAATATTGCCGAGGGAGAAACAATAGAAGTTTGCCCTGTCATTGTCATCCCGGCTGAAGATTTTACTGCACTAAATGCTACAGCACTAATGGATTATAGTTTTTATTTCGATAAGGAAGCAAATACCCTGTCGTTAACCATGGGCTTTGGCTCCATGTATAACCACAAGCAGTATCCCAATGCTGTTTACATACTCGATAGAGAGAAGAAGCAGATGCTATTTACAGCTCATGAAGAGATAAAGGCACATACGGAAATATGCATCAATTATGGTGGTGAGTACGGTAAAGATTATGCTAAGTGGTTTGTGGACAGGGAAATAGTCCCCGTTTAAGTGCAAAAAATCATCCTTTTTAATGATTGATCAGCCTGTGTACTCCACCTAATTTTATAAGAAGAAAGCAAACAATAAAAAATTAAAACCATGAAAAAATTAATTCTGATCTTTTTTCTCACCGTTGGTGTAGGAGGGGTAACACAAGCACAGATCTTGGGCAAACTCAAGGCAAAAGCAAAAATAGCTGCAGAAAATTCGGTCGATCGCTCAACGGATAAAGTGGTAGATAAGGCTGTAAATAAAACTGCCGATAATGTTACTGATAAGGCAATAAACAAAGTGAGCGATAAACTGAATGGTTTGTTTAAAAAGAAAAATAAAAAGCGTCCGGATACGATACCTCCTGTATTTCCTGATACAAGCAAAGCAGCCATCAAACCTGGAAATTAAACCCATATATAAGCAAATGAAAAAGATTTTCACCCTTTTAAGTGCCCTGTTCATTGTAACTGGCCTTAAGGCACAGAAAGTAGCTGTGCAGAAAGAAACGGTAAAGCCAAAGGTAGATACCATTGCTAAAAACGTTACCGATAAAAAAATAAGTGCAACAACCGATACAAAGGATGCAAAAATTGCTCAAGCCATTAAATATGCGCCAACTTCGAAAGTTACTCCGGTAGCAGCAAAAGCAGGTAAATTGGCTCCCGTAAAGGCAAATTAGTGTTGTTACGCTATACCATTATGCTAAAAGCAGTGCTGAAAAAGCCTGCTTTTTTTGTTTAATTATGCCATTACTGAAATCATTTGTAAGGCCTTTATTCCTAATGCTTTATCGCCGGTTATTTCCACTTTATTAACCACCACCTCAGGTTTCCAGCTTTTTGAAAATAATTTCCAGGCAGTATGGGGATCAATTGTTACCGTTGAATGGGATGCTTGGATTTTTCCCCTGCTCAAAACACAGTTTCCTTCTTTCATGGTGATGTTCCACTGACCACCTATATCTGTTGATACAATTAGTGATATAGTGGTACCTTCCTCTGCTTTTACCTTATCGAAAGTATGAGGAAGGGCATACATGCAAATGTCAATAAAGAGATAATACAGCTCTTTGGTCATAATCCCCGGTTTGTTCACTGCATCGCGTATTTGCTGTTGGTGTAAGAATTTCTCTGTATATTCTCTGGCGATGTGAAACCAGTTTGGAGAAATTTCCTGCCCGGCCCAGGCTACCGGAAATATGGCCTCATCAAAGGGGTTAAGCTCTTTAAGATGTTCAATATACTCTTTTCCTGTAATCGCTAACAGTTCTGTTAGTATTTGTGGGCTAAGCCTTTTAGCCGCATTAACCCAGGTCATATTTAAGCTGTTTAGAAATGAAACAAGATCTTCATACGAGTTTATTTGATGAGCCTGTTCACCAAAATATTTATCTCTTGAAAATGAAAGCCCTCTCAGGTTACCGTCAATTAAATGAGCGGCAACATCCTTTACTTTCCATAATTTGGCAATAGTTTGGTTGTTCCACTCTTCATTTGTAAGCGATTTTAAAAGCGCAATTAGCTTTTCATCTAAAACAGTGATTAAATCTAATATTTTGGTTTGGATGATATCTTCCATTTTATATTTATACTTTAGAATAAAAGCAGTTTCCGAAAACAGGAAACATAGCTTAAAATTGGGTATAATGAAGCTAACTCCCAATACATTTCAACTGAAATACTTTATGGTGTAATCAGTTCAAATTCGGCGTAGCCTGCCTGATGATCACCTTCGGTTGTACTTAAAGAAGTGAGCCTTACATAACGTGCCCGGGTTGGTTTGAATCTCCTGTTTTGCCATAAGGGGTTATTCTTAATGTTAGAAAATTCGGCTTCATCTGTTAATGTCCAATTTTTATTATCAGGCGATACAAAAAACTGGTATTTACTGATTATCCCTTCATTACTTCCCTGTCCGGGCAAATACCGAAATCCGTTTATTTCCACTTCTTTTCCCAAATCAATAGTGAGCTCAATATTTGTATTTGTTTTATTGTACCAGGCAGTATTAGGATTCCCGTCGAGGAGCCGCTTTGCGGTAGAGTCAGAAACGTTTAAAATCTTCCAATCTTTTTTCGAGATATCAAATTCCTGTTTGGCTACCGGGCTACTTTTCTTTGATTGAGTGCTGTAGGTAATGGCCTGAACACTTAATTTTCCGTCTGCTGGAAACGGTTTTGAATATTTTATTGATTTACTGTCCGGAATTGTTCCGTCAATGGTGTAAAATATATCTGTTTCTTTATCATCTGCCTGAATGCTGATGATACCATCTGGGTTTCTAGAGATAACGGGGGCGGTAAGTATCTGGGGTGCAAGATAAACGCCTATAGCTGAAATCAGGAAATTGCTCTTGGCATCCAGTACCTCAAAACGAAGTTTTTTGGCTTGTACTGAAGGGAAGGTTAAAATCCGTTTATAACCAATAGTTGTTTGCCTAGCCAATTCTTTCCAGCTGCCATTTTCCAGCTGAGCTTCAAGTTTAAAGGCTTTAACACGCTGTCCTAAGGGGATATATTCCTGTACCATAAAACGGTTAAATGTTGTAAGCTTACCAAAATCCAATGTAAGGCTTGCTTTTGAAATGCCGTCGCTTGTTGCCCAGTAGGTATCTTTATTGTCATCCAAAACCTGAGCGGCATTGTAATTTTTGCCTCGTGAATCTGACACTTCAACCTTCTTGTTTTTAGCCAGGTTTACGGCAAATGCTTCCTTAACAGCTTTTGCTAAAGCTACTACAGCCTGCTCATCATTCTCATGGATGCGTCCTCGCCGGTCGATAGGAAAGTTGAGCAATAGAGTTCCATTTCTGCCGATGGAACTGTAATAGGTGTTTAACAATTGTGGTAACGTTTTAACCCTGCTGTCTTCATAACTATGGTAAAACCAGCCTGGCCTGGTTGAGGTATTAACTTCACCAGGAACCCAGGCATTCCCGTTTTCTACGCCGTAATGCAGCATAGGGTAAGGTACATCCCCGGTTTTATTTAACAAGCTCCAGTTCGTTTCGCCAACATACCCGGCTTCAGTGCCCACCCAGCGCAGATCAGCCCGATCCCCGTTATCATTCCAGATTACGGCATTGGGCTGGAGCTTACGGATCAGTTTATAGGTATTCTGCCAGTCGTAATAAGTTGTTCTGTCAATTGTACGCGTCTCTTTTGCACCTCCATAATATCCCGAACCGCCGTTTGCACCATCAAACCATACTTCAAAAATATCTCCGTAATTGGTTAGCAGTTCTTTGAGCTGATTTCTGAAATAAGTAATGTATTCAGGCCGGCCATATTCTGCGCTATTACGGTCCCACGGAGATAAATAAATCCCCAGCTTAAGGCCATACTCCTTACATGCTTTAGCCAGGTCGCCAACAATGTCTCCTTTGCCATTCTTCCATGGCGAATTCTTGATAGAATATTCGGTATACTTCGATGGCCATAAGCAAAAGCCCGAGTGGTGCTTCGCCGTGATAATAATTCCCTTCATACCAGCCTCTTTACAAACCTTTGCCCACTGTCTGCAATCCAGATCGGTTGGATTAAATATTTTCGGATCGTCCTCACCATAACCCCATTCCTGGTCTGTAAAAGTGTTGGTAGAAAAGTGTACAAAGGCATAATATTCCATCTGCTGCCAATTCATCTGCTGTTTGGTAGGGATGGGGCCAAGCGGTTTTGGGGCATCGGTTTGTGCGTTAACAAGGTTCCATACAGAAAAGCAAAGTATATAAGTTAAAAGTAATCTGTTAATTTTCATGTTCATTCGTCAGGGTGTTTAATCGCTGTTGATAACGTTTTATGCATAACAATTTATAATGCCGGGCCTGCATTTCTCAGCATTAAGTAAAATTAGGTTTAAATTCATTCAGAGATTTTACATAAAAAGACTTCTTTTTTGATTAAAACAGACTTTATATCATTAAACTCTAAATGATGCAACAGTATGTTGCAATCAGCCTAAATTATATATTTTCAGTTACTTATAAGGCACTTGGTTCTAAATTAGTTTTTTATACAATCCAACTAAAGGCAATTAGTAGTAAAACGTATATTTATATGCTCAAAATAAGTATATTTAGTCTTAATTTCTGATCTTACCAATCATCGTTATGAAGGATATTCCATGGGTTTCGGTTAAGCGTTTGCCGGTTAATAAAGTTTCTGGTTTTATCGCTTCGCCTTCATCAGACATGCTGTCAGTAGAAGAGCCGCTCGAAATTAGAATCGTGTATGGGCCTGAAGGGAACCGCACAGAAAAGAATATTTCCATCACCATGCGCACACCTGGAAACGACCTTGAACTTGCTCTTGGTTTTTTGTTTACAGAAGGTATAATTTCTTCACATGCAGAGGTTAAAGGGATTGCCCATGTGCCTGTATCCTGCGAACTGCAGAAAGAAAATGTTGTTTGCGTAGAATTGACAGAAGGCTTTATGCCCAATCTTTTACAATCTGACAGAAATTTTTATACCACCTCGAGCTGCGGGGTTTGCGGCAAAGGCTCCATACAATCTATCCTAACAGTTAGTGCCTACACAAATTTAGCCCGTCAGCAGGCAATAACTTTATCGCCCGGGGTATTTTACAGCTTACCTGAGAAATTAAGATCGGCCCAAAGCAATTTTGAGGCAACCGGCGGGATACATGCTTCGGCGCTCTTTACCCGGGAAGGAGAATTGGTATTGCTTCGTGAAGACGTTGGGCGCCATAATGCATTAGACAAGTTAATTGGCAGCGTCCTGGATAAGAATATGCTCCCCTTAAACACATATATTTTGCTTTTGAGCGGAAGAGCCAGCTTTGAACTCATCCAGAAAGCAGCCATGGCAGGAATTTCGGTTGTGGCCGCAATAGGTGCGCCGTCTACCCTCGCTGTTGAACTGGCGAATGAATTTGGTATAACATTACTGGGTTTTCTTAAAAACGACAGATTTAATATATATACCAATCAAGATCAGATATTAATCCCTGCATTACATGAAAATTAGAATAAAAGGTAATTCATTACGATATAGGCTGACTAAATCCGACGTCGAAAAATTAGGTACAGCTGGGTTTCTTTCCGAAAGTTCGCATTTTATAAGCAAAACATTGGAATACACCATAACAACCACAACTAATACCAGCCTTAGTGCCGACTTTATTGATAACCGTATCGTACTGAACATGCCCGAGAAAATGGTGCAGGAACTGGTTAATACGGATAAGGTAGGATTTAGTGACCTTAGCGGGCCTGTGAGCTTGTTGATAGAAAAGGACTTTACCTGTTTGGATAATGTAGAGGAAGATCAAAGTGACAATTACCCTAATCCCCATTTAAATAATTAAGGTATGGAAAACGATAAAAAAGAGCCGGCTGCAGAAAACCCCTATAAATTATTGGATCTTAAACTAACACCAGTAAAAACATGGGCTGCAGGCATACCAGCAGTTATGGCTGCTTTTGGCGATCTGATTGAAGAAAAAACACTTTTAAGAGGGACAAAAGCACTGTTTAAAATGAATCAGGCAGGCGGATTTGACTGCCCGAGCTGTGCCTGGCCAGATCCGGATGATGAACGGTCGCCATTGGGCGAATATTGTGAAAACGGGGCAAAGGCACTTGCCGAAGAAGCTACAACCAAAAGGGTTACTGCCGCATTCTTTAAGGAAAATGCTGTTTACGACCTGGCAAAGCTCGATGATTTTACGATAGGGAAAATGGGAAGGTTAACCGAACCGATGTACCTGCCCCATGGAGGTACCCACTATCAACCCATCTCCTGGGATGATGCATTTTCAAAAATTGCAGGCCATCTGAATGCGTTAGAGGTACCCGATGAGGCAGCATTTTATACCTCGGGCAGAACGAGTAATGAAACATCGTTTCTTTACCAGTTATTTGCAAAAGAATATGGCACTAACAATATGCCAGATTGCTCTAATATGTGCCACGAGACATCAGGTACGGCTTTGCGTCCTACAATCGGTATCGGAAAGGGTACGGTAAAGCTCGAAGATTTTTACGATACCGATGTGGTTGTAATTGTAGGCCAGAATCCGGGCACCAATGCACCGAGGATGATGAGTGCGCTTGAAAAATGTAAAAAGAACGGAGGCAAGATCATTGCTATAAATCCCTTACCGGAAGCAGGATTGATGGGATTCCGCAATCCGCAGGAAATAAGTGGGGTTTTGGGTAACGGCGGAAAACTTGCAGATCTTTATCTGCCTGTAAAAATAAATGGCGATATGGCCTTGTTAAAGGCAATTGAACTCATTTTGCTCGAATTTGAGCAAAAATCTCCCGGAGCGGTATTCGATAAAGATTTTATAGCCGAAAAAACGGTTGGATATCACAATTTTATCGGACAGTTCGAAACCTACAAGTTAGAAGACCTGGCAAAAGAATCTGGTGTTTCTGCGGCATTGATTTACAATGCTGCACAAATGCTGGCCTTCAAAAAAAGAATCATTATTTGCTGGGGAATGGGAATTACCCAACAGCCCAACGGGGTAGATATGATTAAGGAAATGCTCAATATCCTGTTGTTAAAAGGTAGTATCGGTAAACCTGGTGCAGGTGTTTGTCCCGTTCGTGGGCACAGTAATGTACAGGGCAACAGGACCATGATGATTGATGAAAAGCCTACAGATGCCCAACTGGACCGCCTGAGGGATTTTTATGGCTTTAATCCCCCACGTAAGCATGGTTACGATGTGGTAAGGGCAATCAAAGCCATGCATGAAGGGAAAGTAAAAGTCTTATTCTGCATGGGAGGCAACTTTCTGTCGGCAACACCAGATACAAGCTATACTGCCAATGCGTTAAGAAAACTTAATTTAACCGTTTCTGTATCTACAAAACTGAACCGTAGCCACCTGGTTCATGGGAAAGAATCCATCATCCTGCCCACGCTGTCACGTAGTGATATCGATATGGTAAACGGTGTGCATCAGTTTATTACCACAGAAAACTCGATGGGGGTAGTACAATCTTCAAAAGGAATGCTGAAACCGGTATCAGATAAACTCATTAATGAAACACAGATTGTATGCCGCATGGCCATGGCCACTTTGGGCGATAAATCAGTTGTCGATTGGAAACGGTATGCCAACAGTTATGATGCAGTAAGGGACGATATTGAAAAATGTATTCCCGGTTTTGAAAACTACAATGAAAAGGTAAGGCGCAAGGAAGGCTTTTACCTGCCTAACCTGGCAAGGGATGGAAAATTTATTACGAAGGATTTTGGAGATAGAGTACCATTTACATTGACCGGTTTGCCCGAAAACAATCTTGAAGACGGCGAATACATGATGGCTACAACGCGTACCCACGATCAGTTTAATACAACGATTTATGGGCTTGACGACAGGTATCGGGGGATAAAGAATGAACGTAGGGTAGTGTTTATGAATCAAAACGACATTGACCGCGCAGGGTTCAAGGCCGGAGATAAGGTAGATTTATTTAACTATGATGATGGAATAGAGCGGATAGCACCTTTGTTTATTATTGTTTCCTACCAGGTTCCTGAAAAAAATGCGGTTACCTATTTTCCGGAAACAAATGTCCTGGTTGGTATAAACAATGTAGTGAAGGAAAGTAATATGCCTGCTTCGAAATATGTAAAAATCAGGATTAAAAAACATGATCCCGGGATATATGAAAGAGTAAAAAAACTAGAACAAACTGTTCAGCCGTAAATTGCAATTTACAGGAGCTATCACCTTAAATAAAGATGCTTAAAAGCCAGAATACTGTATGATAATTAGAAATAAGGAAAATTGGTTCAAAATGCTGTTTGTTTGGCATGGTTCTGTTCTTCCAAAGCTCCTTCCAAGACTTTCGTTACTTTTTATTTTGTCAATCGGGGTTGTATTCTTTAATGGTAAAATTTTTTCTTTCAAAATCCCTTTAAATCCAACACCTTTAACCTTATTTGGTTTTGTACTTGCCCTGTTTCTGGGTTTTCGTAACAATGTTAGTTACGACCGGTTTTGGGAAGCACGGAAACTTTGGGGAGCTTTATTGAATTACACACGTTCATTAACCAGGCAGGTACTTACGCTTCCGGAGCCCCGGGTTGACAGGTCACTTGCGCGGCACTTTATTGATCTTCTTGTTTCTTTTACCTATGCTTTGAAACACCAGCTTAGGGATACAGACCCGCAACATGACCTGAAAGAACGGCTCAGTGAGGCAGATTATAGTTTAATTATCTCCGCAAAGTTCAAACCTGTTATAATAATGAAACTCATGGGCGAATGGGTGGCTGGTGCACGCCGGACTGGCAGAATTGATGCGATACAGCAGATGAGATTTGATGAAAATCTTGATAAACTGGCAGAGATCGTTGGTGGATGCGAACGAATTATTTCTACCCCCATCCCTTATAGCTACCGGGTGTTGCTGCACCGCACAGTGTATCTGTATTGTTTCCTGCTGCCCTTTGGGCTGGTTGATAGCCTACAATGGCTTACCCCGTTTATTGTAGTTTTTATTGCTTATACCTTTGTGGCTTTTGAGGCCATTGCAGATGAGATAGAGCAGCCTTTTGGTACTGCATCAAACGACCTCGCCCTTAATGTAATGTGTAAGACGATCGAAGCCACTTTGACGGAATTGAACGGCGAAGAAATTTCTTTGAACATCAGCCCCAAAAACGGCATTATTGATTGATTATTTCTATCCTGAATGTTAACGTTTGCAGCTGTAATCTTGGTTTGTTTAATCCATACGCCAATTAATGATTTAGCATTGTAAACCGACCTGGATCTTAAAAGGCCATAATATCAATGCAGAAAGCTTTTTTATGACTTAAAATTCTCGCAATAATTTACGTGCTTTCCTTTATCTTTGCCGCGAATTTAATATTCTTAATTGTGATCAATGTAAATAATATTTCCGTTTCATTTGGCGGAACCACCCTTTTTAGCGATGTAACCTTTTCGATAAACGAGAACGATAAAATTGCTTTAATGGGTAAAAATGGTGCAGGCAAGTCGACTATCCTAAAAATTATTGCCGATGTAATTAAACCCACTTCCGGTAACGTAACAGGTCCGAAAGAGGCAGTAATTGCCTATTTGCCACAACACTTGCTCACTCATGACAATGTTACTGTTTTTGAGGAAACCATGAAGGCTTTTGCAGAAGTAAACCAGATGCAAAAAGAGCTTGATGAACTGAATGAGCAACTTACTATCCGTACCGATTACGAAAGCGACGACTATATGAAGCTTATAGAGCGCGTATCGGAATTAAGTGAGAAATTTTATTCTATTGAAGAAACCAATTATGAAGCGGAAGTAGAGAAAGTATTAAAAGGTTTGGGTTTCGAGCGCAAAGACTTTACCCGTCAAACTTCTGAGTTTTCGGGTGGATGGCGCATGCGTATCGAGCTGGCTAAGATTTTATTAAAAAAACCTGATCTTATTTTACTGGATGAGCCTACCAACCACATGGATATTGAAAGTATTCAATGGCTGGAAGATTTCCTGATCAATTCGGCAAAGGCCGTTATGGTCATCTCGCACGACCGTACCTTTGTAGATAACATCACCAACCGTACCATTGAGGTAACCATGGGCAGGATATACGATTACAAAGCCAAGTATACCCATTATCTCCAACTGCGTGCCGATCGTCGTCTGCATCAGTTAAAAGCTTATGAAGAGCAACAACGTTTCATTGCCGATAATCAGGAATTTATTGACCGCTTTCGGGGAACTTATTCTAAAACCTTACAGGTACAATCGCGCGTAAAAATGCTCGAGAAACTGGAAATAATCGAAATTGATGAAGTGGATACCTCAGCATTACGCTTAAAGTTTCCACCATCACCACGTTCCGGCCAGTATCCGGTTATCGTAGAGGAGCTGACCAAATCTTACGGCGATCATGTCGTGTTCGAAAAAGCGTCAATGGTGATCGAAAGGGGAGAAAAAGTGGCTTTTGTAGGTAAAAACGGTGAAGGTAAATCGACCATGATTAAAGCCATTATGTCTGAGATTGATTTTGAAGGAAGTTTAAAGGTAGGGCACAATGCCAAGATCGGTTACTTTGCGCAAAACCAGGCTGCATTACTTGATGAAAACCTAACCGTTTTTGAAACCATCGATCAGATTCCGTTAAGCGACGGTTCTGTAAAAATCAAAGACCTCTTGGGTGCATTTATGTTCAGTGGAGATGATACAACAAAAAAGGTTAAGGTACTTTCTGGCGGCGAAAAAACCCGCTTGGCCATGATTAAATTGCTGCTGGAACCTGTAAATGTATTAATCCTGGATGAGCCAACCAACCACCTGGATATGAAGACCAAAGATATTATAAAAGATGCATTAAAGGATTTTGATGGCACTTTGATTTTGGTATCGCATGACCGGGATTTCCTGGATGGATTAGTGAAAAAAGTTTTCGAATTTGGTAATAAACGTGTTCGTGAACACTTTGAAGATATAAAAGGATTTTTGGCTTATAAAAAAATGAATAGCCTGAAAGAAATAGAGCAAAATTAAACTGGATTTGTTTCAGGCCGGATTTGTGTATCCAGGAAATATCGTCATTGCTTCGCTGGCTATAAAAGCCTCCCCGCAATGACGATTTTATATATTACAAGTTAAGGAACAAGTGCGGCAATTTTCTCCCCGGAGCTTTCTTTCCGGCTAACATCTGTTTGGGCGGCAACAAAATGATCAATGATTAAGTTTGATTCATTTCCCATAATCAGCGTGTGGAGGTCGGTATTCCCTCTAAGTCTTAATGCGCTGTTGTCGAGAATTTCTGTATATAAACCTTCACTACTGGTGTCGATGTTGGCAACAGCATTTCCCTTAAGTATAATCTGTAGAAATTTTGTGATGAGTTTTGCTTCTGTTTTTACCACGGCATTTTGATCAGCCTCAATGCGGTAGATATCATTTACATAAATAACAAGTTTACACGTTTCTTTATGATCTGAGGTAATGCGCAGCACTTCACCTTGCAGGGTTACTCTCGCACTTCCTTCGTTATCATCTGCATAAGATATTCCGGCGGTTGGCCGCTGTACCAACATCACTTCTACATTTCCTTTTATCGAGATCTTTCGAAAGTTCGGGGCCCCGTAAAGCATGGTTTGTGGTTTTTCTGTTGCCCTTAGGTTTGCAGGAAGGGATGCTGTTAAGGTAATTACTGCAGATGCTATAGTAATTAGTGTTTTAATTGAGGTTTTCATCTAATGTTTAAATTTTGTTAAGCTTGTGCAGGTGTGCCAATGAGAACCGGCTTACACCAATATTATCTTTTCGTGGTTAACCAAGCTGGTGCCAAAAAGAAAATGTTGCTTTAATTGCTCTGTAACGAGTTTTTTTGCTTGTTGTTAATGTTAACCTGTTCATTTTCGAACAGCCGATGTGCGGCAGTGAACAGTTTATATTGTCCGGAACAGAAGGGGGGATCTTAAATCTTCTATTTGGGTACTTCCAATCTGCAAAATAGCTGGCAATTGCTATTCCAGGGTATTTAAGTGGGCTACTTATAAGATTATATTCATTATTTTAGTAAATTAGGGTATATTGAATCAGTAGTTTTGAAAAAAATCACGATGTCAGTAAAAATCAACCGGCAAACACGGCAGAAATTTCAGCAGTTATTAGTTATTAGTATTGCCTGGACCATGACCGGGATTGTAATCGCTGTTTTTGAAGACCTTGTACTGCATACCCGTAATTCTTTAGGACCAGTACCTGGTTATACATTAATTTCTTCGATTGTACTAAATGCAATTATTGGCCTTTTTGGTGCACTGCTGGGAGGAAGTTTGCTTGTATTTTTTGTAAATGTAAAATATAACGATAAGCCTTATGGTTATACCCTTTTAATTGTGGCCGGATCGTTTTTAGGTATTATTTTAATTGTAAATGAGCTGCTGAGCCTTTATGAATTAGGCGATTCGAAAAGATTTTTGAAGAATGGGCTGGTGTGGGGTATCGTTGTTTCCATAACGCAGCTGCTGTTACAGATAAACAGTAAGTTCGGGCAAGGTATTTTCTGGGATATTATCAGTGGAAAATACAATACACCTAAAGAAGAATCACGGATTTTTATGTTTCTCGACCTAAATTCATCAACTTCCATTGCCGAAAACCTCGGAGACAAAAAATACCATGAATTATTAAAGGATATCTTTATCGATATTACCAATCCTATTTTGGAAAATAGGGGAGAAATATATCAATATGTAGGTGATGAGGTGGTAATTGCCTGGCGCTATGATGAAGGATTAAGGAATAACAAATGCATCAATTGTTTTTTTGATATTAAAACACACCTGTCATTTCTGAGGGATAAGTATATTGAAAAATATGGTTTACTACCTTCTTTTAAAGCAGGTATTCATTGCGGAAAGATTATAGCAGGCGAAGTTGGTATTATAAAACGCGATATTACCTACTCTGGTGATGTACTGAATACTACTTCAAGAATCCAGAGTATGTGCAAGGAGTTTAATCAGGAAATGCTGGTATCAACAGCGCTTATTGAAGAGCTCCAGTTAACAGATCATTATACGACCCAAATGTTGGGGGCCATTAAACTTCGGGGGAAAGAAAAAGAAATGCATATTGTAGCCATAAAGCCTGTTTAATACACCGATACCTGGATAAACAAAGGCAAGGATTTGCATCCTTTTGTTTCAACATGAAATCGAAATCCGGTGAATATATGGGAGTATTTTTATGCTAAGGGGGGCGATAATTGCTAAATAACGCTAAAGAAAGCCCCTTTAAATCAGATAATATATTGTTATTGTTTGCTGTATGGGCTAAATTTTTGTCTTATTCCTTTTACTGTTAATATTTTTTTTGATAACAAATACCACGATTATTTTTTTTAAAAAGGCGTTTAAAGCTTGATTAAAACGATTTATTTGGACTGTTGACGGATATTGTTATTTTGAAATTATATTTTGTCGTAAAAAGACAGGATAGTACAGGATGGGAATTTTGTTCCACCTTTATATATTTAAGAAATAATTTACTAACCAAATAACTTTTTAAACCAACTATTTAATTAACGAACGTTAAGACGATTTTATGCGATAAAAATCTACTCACCCTTTTAAGTCAGTTTTTGCATTTTTAATTTCTAATTGATTTAGATCCATAGCTTTTTGTTGCCCAGTATTTTAATGGCCGTTGATCCAATGAAATTGCTATGAGTAAAATTTTACAAAAAATTTTAATCGTTAATTTGACGATTATATTCATTCTAAGCGCTTGCCGGAAAAAAGAATTTGATGAGTTCTATGGGCGTCCTGAAACCTTAGCCGATCCGATTTACCAGCAACTTCAGGCAAAGGGAAATTTTACCAGGTTTTTAGATTGTATAGATAAATCGGGTTATAAAGAAACCCTGAGTACGGCAGGTTCGTGGACTGTTTTTGCACCAACAGACGCAGCTTTTAGCACTTACATGTCAGAAAACAACTTAACCGAGATAAATGCTACGCTCGCTTCGGCAATTGTACGTTATTCAATGACCTATGATGGGGAGAAATTAGAGCGCTTAAGCGATAATTTAACTGCTAAAGGCTTTGTTAAAAATACAGCCTTTAGGCGACGCACCGTTTATTACGATTTTGTTTACGATGGTGTAGATAATGATGGTAAAGCAATTAAGGTTATTGCAGGCAACCGCAACGGAACCTATTTGCCAAGCGATTTTAATAATAAAAACCTACCATTTTTTCTCAGCCCCTTTATTTCTTTTGCTGGTTTAAGTGGCTTGGATTACAATTATTTTTATCCAAATACAGAGTTTACGGGCAAAAATGTTGGTCCCGGGAAAATTACAGAGCAGGATATTGTTGCCGAAAATGGCGTAATCCATGTTGTAGATAAGGTACTTACACCACCGCCAAGTATCGATCAGTATATCGGCACCAAACCGCAGTATAGTGCCTTCAAAGCACTTTTAGATAAGTATGTAAGCTATAACATAAACACTGATATTACGCACCGCTATCAGGTATTATCGGGTAAAAGTGATAATGTTTATGCTAAAAATTACAGCATATTGCTTGGTTTTTCGCCAAACAACGAAAATTACTTAAAAGAAGATGCTAATGATGCACAGGTTGGCATGTATACCATTTTTGCCCCTACAGATGAGGCTGTAGAAGCATATTCAAAAGTATTGCTGAAATATTATGCCAAAAACCGCTTACAACCCGGAAACTATAAAGCCCAGTTAAACGAGCTGTTTTCTTTAAGGTCAGATATTATCAGAGATTTTATCAATTCCCACTTATACAGAACTACGGTTTGGCCAAGCAAATTTACCACTGTTAACAGTTTTTTGGGCGAGTCTACCAAACTAAGTACCTCAAATGTGGTAGATAAACAGTTTTTGAGTAATGGGTTGTTTTATGGGGTAAATACTGCCCAGAATGCCAATGTGTTTGCTACCGTTTATGGAAAAGTAAATTTAGACCCAACCTATTACATTATGAAGCAAGCCCTGGATGTATTGGGCTACAGCATTCCGATTAAAACGGCTTCTTTAAAATATATCGTAATTCCGATACCCGATGCCACCTTAATAAGTTTAGGATTTTCATACGATCCGTTTTACCCTTCAGCACCCATTAGGGGCGACCTTAATATTTTAAGGCGATTGCTGCAAACTCACATTATCCCCTTGGGCGACCGTGCAGTACCAAATTTTGCCACATCAGCTGGTATTTTGGAAACATCAGGTGGCGAGTATATCAAATACGATAAAGGGTTCTTTTCTTCAGCCGGAACAGAAGATATGACAGCTGTAGCTGATAAAACCATAAAAATAGATTCTGTTACAACTGCCATTAACGGGGCAGATGCTTATGCTGCCAAAGTGCTGATGTATACGGTACTTCCGGTGAGCAAACACATTGAAAAATACGGTACCTTAACTACCGATCCTTATTATTCTTTCTTCCAGTTTCTAAAAAACAATGTAACCCTTTATACTGCCTCGTCTGGTGCTATTCAAGGTGTAACAGACGGGTCGCCTTATACTGTTTTTATTCCTACCAATGCAGCTATACAGGCAGCAGTAACAGCAGGACTTTTGCCTAAGCTGGCTAATGGAAGTCCGAATTATGCGCCTACAGATGCAGCAGAGATTAACAAGGTGTCTAAATTTATTCAATACCACATTATCAAAAATACAGTAGTAAGTGATGGACAGAAACTAGGGGCTTTCGAAAGTTTACTGAAAAACGATTCGGGCGATGCAGCCAAGGTTACAGTAGCCACCAATACGACCAATTCCCTTATCCTTAAAGATGTAACCAATACATCGGTTAATGTTTTGCTTGGCACAGCAGATAGAAGCAACGTGCTTTCTAACCGGACGGTGATACACCAAATCAATTCTTATTTAAAATATCAATTCTAAACCGAGATGACTCAAAGATATAATTATAGTTTTTTTATTTTACTGTGGTGTTTGTTGCTATCGTCATTAACCTATGCCCAGCAAATTAATTATGTAAAAGGCAGGGTTATTGATAAAAAAGATAAACAACCGATTATAGGTGCATCTGTTGTCATTATTGATAAAGATAAAAGGGTAATTAAAGGTGTTTCTACTGATATTGACGGAAATTATTCTTTGCCCGTAGCGGATAAAACATATAGGATTTCGGTTTCCTACATCGGTTATAAATCTTCTGCGCCGATTAATATCGATAAAGCGGTTATCAATTTCCAGTTAGAAGCCTCAGATAACCAGATGGATGAGGTTCAGATTGTTTCCAGGGCTAAAACAAACAATGGAAGCGGTATGAGCATCGATAAACGCGATCAAACTTCTGCCACGGTTACCATCGATGCCAAGGATTTGGAAGACCTTCAGGCGGCTTCTGTAGACCAGGCTTTGCAGGGACGAATGGCTGGGGTAGACATTACGGCCAGTACTGGCGACCCGGGAGCCCCGATGCAAATCCGTATCCGCGGTACATCTTCTATTAATGGCGCTACCGATCCTTTAATCGTATTAGATGGTATGCCCTATGACATTACCATTCCCTCTGATTTTAATTTTGCCACATCAGATGAGAACAATTATGGGCAGTTGTTAAACATTGCCCCATCTGACATTAAAGAAATCAGCGTGCTTAAAGATGCAGCAGCAACTGCCATATGGGGTTCGAGGGCAGCAAACGGGGTATTGATTATTACCACCAAAAGAGGTTCAATTGGCCCGCCTGCTATTTCCTATAACTTCAAAGGGTCGTATTCGAAGCAGCCAAGCCCGATCCCGATGTTAAATGGTAACCAATACTCGTCGCTAATATTAGAAGAATATTATAATGCCGGCCGTCAGTTTTCCAGCTCCGAATTTGCCAAGCAATTTCAATACGATCCGAACGATCCTTATAACTATTATAATTACAGCAACAATACCGATTGGCTGTCGGCCATTACCCGGGTTGGTTATTTACAGGACCATAACCTCTCTATTTCAGGCGGAGGCGAAAAGGCAAAGTACCGTGCCTCGGTAAATTATTTTAACCAGACCGGTACAACCATTGGTACTGATTTAAACCGTGTTTCGGCAAGGGTAAACTTAGATTATATGGTGTCTAATAAAATCAGGTTCAGCTCTGATATATCATATACCCACATTGACCAGAATGGGCTTTTTACGCAGACTGTTAGAGATGTAGCTTATACTAAAATGCCTAATCAGAGCATTTATGAGTACGATGAGTATGGAAATTTAACCTCTAATTATTTTAGTCCTGCGGCAACTGCGCAAGGTTTATTCCTTTATAATTTCGATACCAAAAGGGTAAGCGGGACCTTTAACCCGCTGGCTATGGCCACCGCAGGTACTAACCATCAACTGGGCGAACGTATTACCCCAAAATTTAGTTTACAGTACGAGATTTTGCCAAGCATACTGCGCTTAAACGGAAGTTTTATGGTAAACATTAACAACACCAAGGTGAAAACTTTCCTTCCGCAGATTGCAACAGGCCGTCCCTATACCGAGGCAGTAGTCAATACGGCTTCCGATGCAGATGGCGATTCTTTTACCATGAATACCAGCATGACATTGGCCTATACGCCGAAATTGAATGACAGGCACGATATTATTGGTTTTTTGCGTTTTGATAGCGAAGACAGCCGCAGGACCGGACAGTACCTGTTTTCTACCAATACTGCTTCTTCTTATTTGTCTGATCCATCGGTTGATAGCCGTACCAATTATTCGGGTTCAGCAAGCTCGTCTCTGGGCCAGACCCGTTCTGTAGGGTTATTGGCAAACGTTCAATACAAATTTTTAGATCGTTACATCATTAATGGCAGCATTAGGGGCGATGGAAACTCCAGGTTCGGTGCGGCAAACCGTTATGGTATTTTTCCATCGGTTTCTGGCCGTTGGCGGATATCGGGAGAACCATTTATGAAAAAGGCCAGTAAGTATGTAGATGATTTCAGTTTAAGGGCCAGTTATGGTAAGAGTGGTAACGTGCCCCGTTACGATTACTCTTATTTTAATATCTATCAGAATTACGGTTTTAGTTACCTGGATAATGCCGGCGTATATTCTACTAACATGGAATTGACCGATTTAAGATGGGAAACCGTTACACAATCTAACCTGGGGATAACTTTAAACGTACTTAAAAATTTCAATGTCGATTTCGATTTATACCGTAAACGCACCACAGATCTGTTTTATCCGGGTTTACAGGTAGCAAGTTACAATGGTTATGGTGGTGTTGATATGAATGTAGGTACAATGGATAACCAGGGATGGGAAGTTAACCTGAATGCCACCCTAATTAAAAAGAAAAAAATAAGACTGGACTTTTCTTTCAATATTGCGCATAACGAGAATGTCATCCGCGAGGTTTCACCTTTATACCCGAGAGAAAATAAAGCCAAAGTAACGAGTAACAACGTATACAAAGTATTTGTTCAGGAGAATAATCCTTTCGGTTCATTTTACGGTTTCAAGTTTAAAGGTGTGTACCCCGATAAAAATTCGACGGTTGCACTTGATGAAAACGGAAACCAGATTATTGGCC
Organism: Pedobacter vanadiisoli; assembly: GCF_042684385.1. Lineage (NCBI taxonomy): Bacteria > Pseudomonadati > Bacteroidota > Sphingobacteriia > Sphingobacteriales > Sphingobacteriaceae > Pedobacter > Pedobacter vanadiisoli. The sequence continues at coordinate 444,387 of NZ_JBHULL010000003.1, forward strand.
CTAACGGCGATAAAATCTATATGCGTTTCGCTTATCCTTCTATCGATTATGTTTTCCAACCGGGCGATGCCATGTATGAAGATATTAACCACGACGGAAACATCGATTACAAGGATATTGTATACTTAGGAAACGGTAACCCAAAACTAACCGGTGGGTTTGGAACCAACCTTACTATAAACGGTAACCTTCGTTTAGGTTTTAACTTTACTTTCCGTACCGGCTACGATATTATTAACGGTACTAAAATTAATACCACCAATATGTACGGGTTTAATAACCAGAGTACTGCCGTGCTGCGCAGGTGGAAAAAAGAAGGAGACATTACCGATATGCCAAGGGCAATGTATGGAGCTGGTTACAACTTTTTAGGCTCAGACCGTTACATTGAAGATGGTTCTTTTTTAAGGCTGAGTTCGGTAGTACTGAGATACGATTTTGCTAAAACCTTTATGAAAAGATTAGGTATGAAATCGCTAACCACTAACCTTACTGTTCAGAATATTTTAACATTTACCAAATATACCGGGCAGGATCCGGAGGTGCCGATTAAGTTAAACGGTTCGAACACGGTAATAGATAACTCTACCACACCACCAATTAAAACAATCACTTTAGGTTTAACAGCTAACTTTTAATTCGAAACTGATGAAAAATATACTATATAGTACCGGTTTATTCCTGATCTTGGTGATGAGCAGCTCTTGTAATAAATGGCTGGATCTTCAACCTCGCGACGGGATCACCAGGCAGGAGTTCTGGAAAACCAAAGAAGATGTTTTAGCTGCGGTTTCTGGTTGTTACGCATCTTTATTAGCACCCCCTCCGGGCGTGGGCGATAAATCGCTACTCGAATACATGTTTATATACGGAGAACTCCGGGCAGACATGATTAGTGCCGGCCCGAGCATTACTACCGAAGAAACAGACATTATAAATGTAAATATTACCCAGGACAATAATTTAGCCAGGTGGGCGGCATTTTACCGTACCATTAATTACTGTAATACCGTACTTGATTTTGCACCGGGTGTTAAAAGTACCGATCCTACCTTTACCGATGCAATATTGAACGGATATGTAGCAGAAGCGCTTACCTTGAGGAGCTTAATGTATTTCTACCTGTTGCGTACGTTTAGGGATGTGCCATTAAAATTAACCGCCACGGTTAAAGATACCGATCTGCAGGATCTGCCTAAAACCAAACAGGCCGATATTTTAAAGCAAATTGTTACAGATTTAAAGAGAGCCGAGCAAGGTGCAGTTACCACTTACGGAAGCACCAAGCTGGATAAAGGCCGGGTAACTAAATTTACGGTAAATGCTTTACTGGCCGATGTGTACCTGTGGATGGAAGATTATCCGAATGCGATTACCGAATGCAACAAAATTATCGACTCGCAGCGTTTTGCCCTTGTTGGTGCAGGTTCGGGCTGGTACAACAACGTATTTTTCAAAGGCTCATCTATCGAAACCATATTTGAATTTGACCAACCGATCGAAAATCCGTTTTATAATGTGTTGGTTAATACCAGGCGGCGTTTTATCGGTTCACCATTTTTGATCAGCGAGATTTATATTCCGGATGAGTTAGATCCGGATAATAATTACGATATCAGGCCGGTATCCTATTACAATTCGGCCATGACCATCCAAAAGTACGGTACAGAAAACCCTTCATTTGTAAAATGGCAGGCTTACCGCTATTCTGATATCATGATGATAAAAGCTGAGGCCCTGGCTTTAACCGGTAGTGGAGCAGAGGCTTTGGCTTTGGTTGATCAACTGAGAGCAAGGCGTAATGCAGTAAATGCCACAAAAGCTAATGTAGATCCTTCAAATACTGAAGGTATATGCGACTATATTTTGGCAGAACGTGCCAGGGAGTTTGCTTTTGAAGGTAAAAGGTGGTTTGATCTTTTACGTCATGCCAAACGCAGCAATTATAGCCGTATCGATATCTTGTTAGATCTTGCCGCTAAAACAGTATCGCCAACCCTTCAGCAATCGGCCATTACCAAGTTTAGAGATCCAAACAGCCATTATATGCCCATCCATCAAAGCGAGTTGTTTGTTGATCCCAACCTGGTTCAAAATCCATTTTATACTAAATAGACTAAGTGATATGAAAATGAAATTAGACGTCCGAAAAATTACCTATTTGGTTCTGCTTGGTGCATTAGTCAGCTTCATGATCAATGCCTGCAAAAGAGAAAGTTTAACATTAAGCACTACTGATGATGTAAACATTACCGGCTTTTTGGAGAAAAACCCTGAAAAATTTTCTTTATTTACCCAGATCCTGGAAAGATCGGGTACAAAGGGTTATTTAGCCGCATACGGGAAATATACCATATTTACACCCGATAACAATGCAATTACTGCTTGGTTAAAAGAATTAAATAAAACTGCAGTAGATCAGTTAAGTGCCGCAGAACTAAAAGATATAGTCCGTTTTCACATACTGCCAGATACGGTTGCTACCGGTAAATTTACTGATGGCAAGTTAAATCAGATTACACTTTACGGGCAGTACCTGCAAACAGGTGTGGTATTTAAAGATGGTGTTAGCAGTTACATCATTAATAAGCAGGCGCTTATTACACAATCTAATGTAAGGGTAGGGAACGGCATTATCCATGTGATCGACCATGTTTTAACACCATCAACCAAAACACTGGCGGTAAGCATAGAAACGAACAGCAGGTATAGCATTTTTACGCAGGCTTTAAAAGAAACCGGATTCTACGATTCGTTAAATTATGTGCAATCGGCTATTCCTGATACTACACGCCGTTTTCAAACCGTAATACTCGAATCAGACTCTGCAATTAAAGCGGCGGGTTTCAGTAACTATGCGGCTCTAAAAGCGAAATTGTCTAAAACTGGTAATCCCCAGAGCCATGCCGATAGTTTATGGATGTATGTGGCTTATCATATATCTACCGGTGCTAATTATACCCCCGATATTGTGTCTTCGCCGTCATTAGCTACTTTGGTGCCTAGCGAAATTGTAACCACCAAACTGGTAGGTACCAGGATATTATTAAACGAAGATGAATTTAATGGTGTTATAGAACCAGGGGTAGAAGTGAACAGAACGTTTAGCAATGTTACCACAGCGAATGGTGTATTACACGAATCTAAAAGCTTCTACAAAATTAAGCCAAGGGTGCCTACAGGCGTTTACTTTGATATTAGCGACCAGCCCGAGCTTAAATTAATGGCCGCATGGCGGGTGCCTGGTCAAAATATATCGCTCATACAGAATGGAAAGTTTGTTTTGTCGGGTTTAAGAGCTGACAGGATACCTGGCCGTTTACATCTTAATTCTACCTCAACATTGCCTATAGGAACAAGTGATGGCAGAAGTTATGCCAATAGAGATGTGATCCAGTTTAGTATGACTACCAATAACACTGCACGTAACATTTGGGTTGAACTGAGAACACCTATGCTGGTAAAGGGCAAGTATAAAGTATGGATCTGCTACACGCAAAATGGAAATGGGCCACTTTCTCAAATTGGTGTAGATGTAGGTACAACGCAAGAACAGATTTTACCGAATCTGGTCGATTTTTCACAATCGTTAACTTCTTCTGGCGTACCAACAGCTAACGCGGCTTTACCTTCTGCAGACGGATTAATGCTAACGAATGGCTTTAAGCGCTATATGGCTACCACGGCAGATGTTAACCAGGATGGGGTAAGGGGTATACAGCCCATTTCGGTTAATAACCAATGGTCTGTTATGGTGGGGAGATTGGCTGGTGTAGTCGACATTAAAACAACCGACAGGCATTGGATTAGGTTTACCACCTTAAGGGGAAACAACGATTATATCATGAATATCGATATGATCCATTTCATTCCTATTGATGACGATCAGAATTATCCAAGATTTGGTACAACGGGTGCCATATTTAAGCGCCCGTAACCAATTGAGAACGGTAACCGAGCCATAAAACTAATACTAACTAAATATAATGACTAGAAAATATATCAAATACATTGCCCTGCTCTGCATTAGTGTGGTTGTGTATTCCTGTAAAAATAACCTGGAACTGCATAACGGGCTTACCAATATAGATAACAGCCTGGACCTCTCACAAAAGCTCAGCGCCCAGGCCAACCTTAGCATTTTTAACGGTTATGTTAAAAGTACAGGTTATGATAAGGTGCTGGCCGGTGCGCAAAATTATACGGTCTGGGCACCTACCAACCAGGCTTTGGCCAACTTAGATGCAGCTATTGTTTCTGACCCGGTTAAACTGAAAGATTTTGTGGCTAATCACATTGCCATATCTACATTCGGGTTAAATAAAGAAGGTGATACTTCGAGGTTAAAACTGCTCAATAACAAATATGGTACTTTTACCAGCACCAAATTTGAAGAAAGCACCATTAGTGGTGTTGGCCAATTTGTGAAAAATGGGGTGTTGTATGCTATAGATCAGGCCGTTGTAACCAAACAGAACATATGGGACTATATGCTGGCCAATACAGATGCTTCGCTGCAGAAAAACTATATTAATAATCTGTCTATTACTGTAATAGATACTGCAAACGCTACAATTATTGGTTATAACAACCTGGGTAATCCGATTTTTGCACCAAATCCACCAATGATTTCGCGTAATACTTATTGGGTAAACGTGGCCGATTTAAGGGACGAAAAACAGCAGTACACCTATTTTATTCTGCAGGATGCTGCTTTTACCGCCGAATCGGCAAAACTGACCCCTTATTTTCCGAGTGTAAATCCAAATTTGAATGCATCGTACTTTTTGGTAAAAGATTTAACCGTTAAAGGTGTTTATCCGATCGAAAAATTGCCAGATACCCTTATTTCTGTACAAGGCGTAAAAGTTCCGGTAAACAAGGCCAATATTATCCGTTCGTACCGTGCCAGTAACGGTATGGTGCATGTGGTAAATGCTTTACCATTCCGTTTAAAAGATAAAGTGCCCGAATTTAAAATCGAAGGCGAAAAACCGCAATCGGTAACTGCTGCAAGAACACTTTTATACCGTACTAAAATTGATAATTTAGGGAAAAGCTTTGACGATCTGGAAGTATACGACCATAAGTATGCCGAATTTGGTGTGTTTTATACTAAAGCCAATTTACCGGTTGTAAAATATAAAGTTTATGCAAGGGCCATTTCTGGCCTACAGGGAGATCCGCAAGTGGTGGCATTTACACAGCGCTATTTCTTTTATAGCCCTTCTACTACAAGTTATTCACTGTTTTACACCCATCTTGTAAACCCGCTAACCTTTAACGAAACGTATCTTGGTGAATATACACCTACTGAATTTGGCAATTTTATTTTTAGGCTAACGGCTGCGAACAGCACAAGTGTAAATGTAAATACCGTTATACTCGATTACCTCCGCTTCGAACCCGTTTTACCTTAATTATGAATCTTGCTTTCAAAAAAAATACTATGTATAATTTTACAACAATAAAAAAAGTTTGGGGCGTATTGGTTTGCTTGCTGGCAATTGGTCTGGGCGCTACGGCACAGGAGGTAGATTCGATGAAAACCGAAACAGATACCACCACCGTAAAGGCAAAAATTCGCGCTGTTAAAGGCGAAAAAATAAGGGGACTTGTGCTTGATGGAAATACCAATAAACCATTGGTTGGTATTAATATTACGGTTACCGGCTTTAATGCTGCCATTACTGACGAAAAAGGGAAATTTACCATCGTAGTTCCTGATTATAAGTCGAGTATTATCATATCGGGTAATGGTTTTCAAACCAAGGTATTGCCCGTTTATAAAGACAGGGAAATTAAAACCAAACTTTATCCATTATCTTTTATTTCTGTTTATAATGAGGTGGTTACACCCTCGGGTATCCTGTCATTGGCGAGAGCAGTACCTGCTGTTAGCAACGTGAGTATGCAGGGTGGCTGGGCCAACAATTCTGAAAGTGTAACGAGTTATATCCAGGGCAGGGCAGCAGGTGTTAATGTAACCAGACGTTCCGGAACCCCTGGCATTGGCGCAGATGTACGCATTAGGGGATTTAACTCGCTATATGCCACAAACCAACCATTATATGTAGTAGACGGAATGATCTACGATGCCAGCAATTATGGTAATTCTTTAACTAAGGGGCATGTTAATAATCCCCTGCAATTTATCGATGTAAGGGATATTGAGAATATCAGTATCATTAAAGATGCACCTTCGGCTGCTACTTATGGCGTAAAAGCAGCTAATGGTGTGGTTTTAATTACCACTAACCGCGCCCATGACCTCGCTACCAATATCGATTTCTCCGGTTATGCTGGTTTTAACTTTAAACCTAAAAATTTAGCCGTAATGGAGGCCTACGATTACCGGTTATACCTTTCGGATATTTTAAAGAGCCAGGGTTTGAGTAACAGCGCCATTGCAGCAAAACCATATATGAATGATAGCCCTGATAATCCCGATTATTTTAAATACCATAACGAAACCAACTGGCAAAAGGAAGTATTGCGGAGCAGTTTTGATCAAAACTATTTTTTAAAAGTAACCGGAGGTGATAATATTGCCAAATATGCACTTTCTGCGGCCTATGCAAGAGATAGAGGGGTAATAGACAGTACTGACAATTTAAAATACAGCACCAGGTTTAACAGCGATTTAAACCTGACCAAAAAGCTACAGGGTAGTACGAGCTTATCTTTCACCTACACCGAGCAACGTTTAAAAGATCAGGGCATTGCACCGGTAACCAATCCACTGTTTTTGGCGCTGGTTAAATCGCCGTTTATGGCAAGGAACGACGTGAGTTCACTTGGGGCAGTTTCACCAAACTTAGCTGATTATGATACTTTACAGGTGAGTAACCCACGGGCTTTGATTGAGAAAGGACAAAACTTAAAAAAAGCCTACCGTTTTTTTGGAAACATTAATTTCGATTTTACTTTTAATAAAAACTTTAAATTATCTAACCTGAGCGGGGTTACTTACGATAAAATACAGGAAACCCTGTTTATTCCCAGAAAAGGGGTAACCAACGATACGCTTTCCAATTATGTTGCCGATAGCCGTTTGGGTACCCAGGTAGGAAGATTTTTTAACGTGTTTAACGATCTGCGCCTAACCTACGATCAATCTTTTGGTTTATATAGCAAGCTACATGCAATAGTTGGTACACGCTATTCTCAGAGCGAAAGTGAACAAGACTATGCTTTGGGTTTTAACTCTGCAACAGACGAGTTGATCAGTATTGGAAACAGTAATGCAGCTTTTAGAACCTTCGGAGGTGATATTGGCAAGTGGCGTACACTCAATAATTACTTATCAGCAAATTACAGTTATGCCGATAAATACCTGGTTAATTTCTCTATGGCAGTAGATGGATCGTCACGTTTCGGTACAAAGGCAGACCAGGTTTTTTTAAGTTTTGATGATGGCCTCAGGATTAATGGAAGCCGTTATGCGGTTTTACCTGCTATTGGTGCTGCCTGGATAATTTCTTCAGAAAAATTTATGCGCAATTTAAACCGCATAGACCTTCTGAAATTAAGGATGAGCTATGGCTTAGTCGGAAATGATGATGTTGGCAATTACACGGCAAGAAAGTATTACACCACTCAGAATGTTTTAGGCATAAGGGGGATTATAACAGGGAATTTTGCCAATCCTAATTTACAATGGGAAACCGTACGTAAGTTTAATACCGGTATTGATGGTTCCTTTTTTAGCGAACGTTTAAGTATCAGTTTAGACTATTGGAGAAACAGTACCAAAAATATGTTGGGTTATCAGTTACTGAATGCAATTGCAGGTACTGCTTCATACATTGCCAATAATGGCAGCATGCAAACGCAAGGCATTGATTTAGCCATAAACGGCAGGATTTTAAATAAAAAAATAAAATGGGATGCGGGCTTAACCTTTGGTACATCAACTAATAAAATAACCGGTTTAGCCGATGGAAATGCTGTGGTAACCACTTATGCAGGCGGTGCTTACATCAGTCAGGTAGGGGCATCGGCCAATCAGTTTTATGGTTATAGAACCAATGGTGTTTACGCTACAGGTGCAGAAGCAGCAGCTTCAGGATTATCTAGCCGCAATAGTGCAGGTGTTTTAGTCCCTTTTGCTGCTGGTGACATAAAATTTGTGGATACAAATGGAGATAAAATAATAGACAATGCAGACCGCACGGTTATCGGTAACCCCAACCCTGATTTCTTTGGAAGTTTTAGCAGTACCCTCACGTATAAAAACTGGAGCTTGGATGCATTGATCACCTTTGTTAGCGGAAATGAAGTGTATAACTATACCCGGTCGCAGTTAGAATCGGGCAGCACCTACTATAACCAAACACCCAATATAAACAACAGGTGGAAAGGCGAGGGGCAGCTTACCAATACCCCGAAAGCAGCTTACGGAGATCCCGTTGGAAATGCCCGCTTCTCCGATCGTTGGATAGAAGACGGTTCTTATTTGCGTTTACGTACCGTAAATGTAACCTATAATGTGCCCCTGAAATTAAAAGCGATTAAGTACGCGAAAATTTATGCTACTGCAAATAACCTGTTTACCCTTACTAATTATTTAGGTTACGACCCTGAATTCAGTAATTCGGGAAGCCTGTTTACACAAGGGGTAGACACCACGCTCGAACCACAGTTCAGGTCATTTCAATTAGGTGTTAGAGTTGGATTATAATTAAGAAAGATATACTCATGAAAATGAACTTAAATAAAAAAATTGCATCCCTTTTATTATTGGGTACTTTATCGGCAGGATCTTGGTCGTGCAAAAAAATGCTTGATGTGCCAACCGAAGATAAATTGGATTATGTGAATGCCTATAAAACAGTTTCAGATGCAGATGCTGCCGTAATCGGTATTTACGGGCAGTTTTTGGGATTGGAAAAATTGTATATCCTTCAAAACGAGCTCCGCGGAGATTTGGTAGATGTTACATCAAGATCAGCCGCCGATCTTCAAGAACTCTCATCACATACCGAAACCAGGAATAATCAGTATGTAGATCCCAGGCCCTATTATCAGGTGATTGTAGCTTGTAACGACGTGCTCAAAAACTTTAAAATCATGGTCGATAACCGCCGGATGAGCGTAGACGATTATAACAAGCGCTATTCAGACATTGCAACTTTAAGAAGCTGGATTTACCTGCACCTGGGTATTCAGTATGGTAGTGTACCCTATTTAACCGATGCATTGGAAACGGTTGATGATCTTAAAAATTTGGCTAACTATCCAAAAACACCATTCGATCAGTTATTGGATAAATTAATTGCCTTTAACGAGGGGCTGCCATACAAGGAAGCCTACGCTTACCCGGCAGGAACTTCCTTGCTGGTTACCATCGATGCCAACAGTACCCAAAAGTTGTTTGCTTCCAAAGCCTTTCTGTTAGGCGATCTTTATTTGTGGAAGGGCAATTATATCAAAGCAGCCGAAAACTATGCCAAACTGATGAATGCCGAAAACGGTAATGCAAATGATAATTTTAGGTTTAACTTTTATAAGGTAAATAATTCTGCTGATGTGGCCTATGCTAATTTAGCTGTACTGTTCAGCAGAAGTGGGCAGGATGCCAGCAGTTTAATAAACAGTTTAGATGCAGGCTGGCGTGCTATTTTTGCATTGCCAACAACTTCGAACCCGTGGAACACCGAATGGTTATGGGCGATGCCTTATAATACGGCATTTAAACCGGTAAACCCGATGATTGATTTTTGTTCGCCGCTTAAAAGTTACCAGATTAAACCTTCGCAGGCCATAAAAGACCTGTGGAACAGCCAGGTAACCACAAGTGGTGTCCCTTTTGATCCGAGGAGCAAATTATCATTCAATGCTTCATCTATGGGCGATGAGATTACCAAATTAACCGATAACGGAGGAAAATGGGGTATTTATCGTGCATCATTGTTGCACTTGCGCTTTTCGGAAGCAGCCAATAGGGATGGCCAAACCAAATTAGGCTGGGCATTGCTAAACACCGGGATAAGAAACACTTATTATACAGGTACCATTACAGCAGGAGCACAAGCCCCGGTTTCGGTAGCTGAGCTGAACACCATGATTACGCCCTATGCACCAAGTTCTCCGTATTATTTTGATGCGAGAAAAAATAACGATGTTTCAGGTACATGGTACCGCAACTGTGGCATTAGGGGCAGGGCAGTGGTAAATGCCATAGATGTAAGTTACCAAACTGATATGCTGGGCTTAGAAGGTAAATTAATTGATGAAGCTGCACTAGAACTTGCTTTTGAAGGTAACCGCTGGCCAGACTTGGTTCGTATTGCCCGCAGGCAGAATAATCCAGCCTTTTTAGCAGACCGCATTTATCAAAAACTGTTAAAAGCAGGCAATCCAAATGCAAGCCTCACAAGGCAAAAATTAATGGACCCGGCCAATTGGTACCTGCCATTTGATTGGAAATAGGAGGTTTTAATAAAGCGGTATTATAATCATGGTTGCCATTTCCGGATAAATTTATTGCAAAAAAAAAAGCGACATCACTGTCGCTTTTTTTATTCTTTGGTATTATTATTTTGCAAGAGCTGCAGTTTGTAATGCATTGGCATCAGGGTTACTCATTTCTGTTGTAAGTGCTGCAAATCTATCAAGGTTTAATTTAGGGGTTCTACCCATTACCAGGGTATGTTTTTCTGTAGCTCCGCTCAGTTTTAAATCGGCATTGTTTTCGATTACGGTATATAAACTTTCTGTATCAGAGTTGATTTCTGCAACTGCATTTTCATTTAAAAATATTTGAAGATATTTTAATGCCAACTTGCCCTGTGTTTTTACCACAGCGTGGTCTGATGCTTTAACCCTATAGATATTATTAACGTAAACTGTAACTTTGGCTACTTCCTGATCTTCTGAACTGATTTTTAATGCATAGCCATCTTGCGTTACTTTTACTTTGCCCAGGTTGTCGTCATTGTAACTAATGCCTTCTTTCGCTCTTTGAACCAGGGTAACTTCTACATTTCCGCTTACAATAACCTGGCTTACATTTTTGGGAGCAGAAACTTTAGCTGGCTTTTTCTCATCGGCCATTACATTTGTAGAAAAAATAGCAGAACTTAAAACGATAGCTGCCAATACTGATTTTGTTAGGGTTTTGATTGAGGTTTTCATAATGCTGTTGTTTATATTTTTAATTAATATTTAGTAATTGTTTTTATAGATAAGACGCCCATACCCCAAAAACGTTGCAGTAGAAATACCGCTATTATACCAACACAGCTAAATTGTCGACGAACTGGATTTAAAAACTGCCCAATAGCCGAGCACATTATTGTATCCGACCAATACAAACCTCTGTATATTCACTTTTCTGCATAATTCCCTTATCTTTAAATAAGAATTCTCAAGCTATCAGGCAGAACTATACGGGCAATGGCAAAACGGAATTTTTATATTTTTTAACCAAATTACTTAAGAAATAATATGAGAAATACGAAAATTAATGGTTTGTCTTCTTTGATCTGCTTGATTTTCATTTGTTTATGTGGTTTTGTTTCCGATAAACAGGAATACCCGCGTTTAGGAATTGTATCAGGTTTAACACAGGATAGTTTAGCTTATGCCTCAGGTTTTAAAATGATTGGAGAATCAGTTCCGAAGATACTCTCGCCGGCACTTACAGATGATCAGTTTAATGAGAATTTAAAAAAGATTAAGGCAGCAAAATGTAAAGTATTAAGCTGTAACCTTTTTTATCCGGCAAGTATAAAAATAGCTGGTCCGGAAGTAGATGAGGCGAAGGTACTGGCTTATACCGAAACAGTCCTTTCAAGGGCCGGGCAGGCGGGTGTCAGGTTTATTGTTTTGGGCAGTTCTGGTGCAAGGAGCATCCCGGCAGATTATAATATCGTTAAGGCAAAATCTGATTTTATTAACTTAGGTAAAAAACTTGCGCAGATTGCCGGAAGACATAAGGTTACTATTTTGCTGGAAAACCTCGAGACCACCGAAACTAACTTTATTACTTCGTTAAAGTCTGCTGCGGAGATTGTAAGGGGAGTTGATCACCCCAATTTCAGGCTAAATGCCGACATATTTCATATGATGCGTGAAGGAGAATCTCCAAATGAAATTATTGAAGCAGGGAAATTGATCGCATTTTCTGAAATTGCCGAAAAACAGAACAGGTCATTACCTGGCGTTATGGGCGACGATTTTAAACCTTATTTAAGGGCCCTGCATAAAATAAATTATAAAGGTTTCATTTTTATTGAAGGTAGTATTAAAAATGCCGCTACCGAAATGCCACTTGCGTTTAAATACCTTTCTGTCCAGATTGCCGAAGTGTATTCCGGTAAGTAAGCAGATTAATTAACTGAAGAAGATAATTAATATCACCTTTGGTAGCCCAGACCGGCTTTTTAATTTAAGGTGGTCGTTACCCTTAACCGAGCATTGGCGAGCTCACCGAAGGTAATTTATTTCAGGGGCTTTTCTGCTAAAAACATGCTGACTACGTAGTTGCTACAAGCCAATTGAAAACATTATTTCTGCTTGTAAAATGAATTCAGCATGACGAATGGGGCTATTCAGGGATGTTTGCAAAACATTTCTCACTAAATAATTATTGAGTTCAGATTAATAATTATCCTTTTTTTAGTGAAATAAAAGGGGCGGCTGGTACTACTTCGACAATAATACCAGTGGTTGCATCTTTAATTTTTCTACAGCCTTATCGATATTGGGTAAGCGCATTTTGGCAATTTGGGTTTCAACAGTTAAAGACGGATTCGAATTTTTTATAAGTGCAGCGATATCTCTCACTGTGCATGATAACATTCTAAGTGTAAGCATAAACTGACGGTCGATATTCCTGATCTTTTGAAAATCAATGTTTGGACTAAGGTGTTCCATGTTTGAACGTACACTTTGGTTAAATTGGATGCTGTCTAAAAGAACCAGTTTATCTGTAATTTGGCTTAATACCGTATCTGAAAGATTTACTCCCTCAATACCCATTACCCTGTTGTTTTTTACGTAATAATCTAAGCCATTAAAATTAATGAGGGTTAGGTCATTCCTGTTGATGATATATTCTGCCTTTGGCAGGCTGTTGTTTGAATGTTTTTTATTAAATGTATTGCGCTGATCAGCCAGTTGCTTAATCAGATCGTTTCCGTTTAACCTGTTTACTTTTATCTGCTTGTTCTGAGCATGAACATGAGTTGATAGGCAAGATAATGAGGTGATTAAAAGGAATACCAGAGCGAATGATTTATAGATTTTCATATAGCAAAGATACACTGGTGCTTACTGAAATTAAATTTTTTGTATGTTTAATATTACTGTTTTAAGGTGTTTTTGTTAATTACTTGATGATAAAAATCAATTTTTTATTTAACGGTCACTTAACATTGATAAAACACGTACAATTGCCTGGTTGAACAGCGGGGTTAGTGTTGGTTAAACGTCATATATATTTATTTAAAGCAGACTTGGTTTTAATACAGATACTTTTGTAGCATAGATTTTATTCCTTTGATTTATGGCTGATCACATATTGAAAAATGTACGTTATTCCATTCTCGATCTTGCAACTGTTTTAGACGGCTTTACTGCAGCAGATAGTTTTAAAACAAGTCTTGATTTAGCTAAACAGTCTGAAGCTTTAGGTTATACACGGTACTGGTTTGCCGAACACCATAATATGGCCAGCGTTGCCAGTTCGGCTACCGCTGTGCTCATTGGTTACATTGCTGGTGGTACCAATAGCATTCGCGTAGGTTCTGGTGGCATTATGCTGCCCAACCATGCACCATTAATTGTGGCCGAGCAATTTGGTACATTGGCTTCGCTTTATCCCAACCGTATTGATTTGGGACTGGGCAGGGCGCCAGGAACCGACCAGGTTACGGCAATGGCCATCCGTGGAGAAAACTTTAATGCTGTTCATAATTTTTCAAGAGATATTGACAAGCTGCAGCAGTTTTTTTCTGCTGATAATAATCGGGCAAGTGTAAGGGCTATTCCAGGAGAAGGTTTGGATATTCCGATCTGGATATTAGGTTCTAGCACTGACAGTGCACGCTTAGCGGCAGAGAAAGGGCTTCCTTATGCTTTTGCAAGTCACTTTGCACCGACTTATTTTGAACAGGCTATCTCCATTTATAGAAATAACTTTAAACCATCTGAATTTTTACAGGAACCTTATGTAATGGCTTGTGTAAATGTGGTTGCTGCTGATACTGATACAGAAGCAGAACGTTTATCAAGCTCTGTAAAACGTATATTTTTAGGTGCTATAACGGGTAAAAGAGAATTACTGAAGCCTGCCGTTGATGATATGGATATTTACTGGGATCAGTTGGAAAAAGAAGCCGTAGGGCAGATGTTGTATTATTCGTTTATTGGGAGTGCCCAAACCATTAAAGAAAATTTAGAAGCTTTTGTTGCTAAATACGGTGTAAACGAGATCATGAGTACCTCGCATATTTACGATCATCAGGCAAAATTGCATTCGAATAAAATTTTTGCAGGCTTATTTAGGGATTAACACAGCCCTATACTGGGCGCTGTCCGTTTGTTAAGTGCAGCGTCCTGCTCGTTTTCCATCCTGCATTTTCCATCCTCCATCACTTACTCTTTAAGATTTATTAATATTAAGGGAATATTGGATAATTAGTTTTGCCGCGATAAAGCAGCATCCCTTGAGCGAAACTTTACTTTCATCTTTACAGTGCGGAGACCATCAGGCCATGGAAGAAATCTACCGGGTTTATTGGGAAGATATTTTTGATGTCGCGCTTAAAAAAACTGGAGATGAAGACCTTGCACAGGATATTACCCAAGAAATTTTTATTTCGCTTTGGGAAAACCATAAAACGATTAACCTGTCTGGAAACCTTGGTGCCTATCTATATGGGGCTGTAAAATATAAAATCATCAACCATTTCAGGTCGGGTAGCCTCAAAGCGCAGCATCAAAATGCACTTACCGCGTTAATGGAAGAGAAACATAGCGCTGCAGCAGATGATAAGCTGATGTTAAGAGAACTTCATTTAGAAGTGGATAACGCTATTTCACTTTTACCGGAAAAAATGCGACTGGTATTTTCGATGAGCCGAAAACAGGAAAAATCGATCAAAGAAATTGCTGCCGAGCTGGACGTTTCTGTACAAACGGTAAAAAATCAAATTTCTGCAGCGTTAAAACTCCTCAAAAAAAGCCTTTCCTATATCCTGTTAATCGCTATTCTGATCGGCTTAACATAAAGTTAATTTATAGATAACATCTTTGGTTAGTACCACTCTGCATTTTAACCGACATGTATTTAAATGACAGAGGAACAGGCAAAAGAACTGCTGCAGAAATACCTGGATCAGCAGGCAAATCCAGAAGAAGAAAAAAAGGTTGAAGAGTGGTATGCCACGCTCCAGGCAAAAGATGTATTGGTATCAGCCAAACAAAAAGCTGCCATAGGAGAACAAATGCTGCTCAGGCTTAAGGCGGCGATGTACGAAAAACCAAAGTACAATAAGGTACTAAAACTTCAAACTTTTTACAAGATAGCCGCTGCGGTACTGGTTATGGTTACGCTTGGACTAGCAATTTGGAAAATCAGCAGTCAGGTAAAACCTGCCGGAAATCAGGTAACCGCAAGTACCGGAGCAACAGAAAGAAAGCGTATTATCTTACCAGATGGTTCAGTAGTATTGCTTGGTCCGTCTGCAAAATTGAGCTATCCGAAAGTATTTGCCTCAAACAGCCGGCATATTGCACTAAAGGAGGGTGAGGCTTTTTTTGATATCGCCCATCAGGAGAACAGGCCTTTTACTGTGCATACCACAACAGGTGTTGATATCAAAGTTTTGGGAACTTCTTTTAAAGTTAAATCTTATCAGGCCAGTAAACAGCTCGAGATTGCTGTAGTTACAGGTAAAGTTGCAGTTAGCAATAAAAAAGGCAAACTCGCTACCCTGGTTAGGAATGACTCATTAACGTACGATAAAAATGACGGTATTGCAGCCATCCATAAAATAAAAGCAACGGTATTTGTCGAATTCGCTTTTGATGGTGCAAGCCTTAACCAGGTCATTGCAAAACTCCAATATGTTTACAGCATTAAAATCCTGCTGAACGATAGCGCTTTGGGTAATCTTAAAACTACCGCTTCTTTCAATAGCCGGCAATCGCCTGAAGAGATTTTGGATATTATCTGCAGCCTTCACCACTTAAAATTCAACGGATCAAAAAGTCATAAAACATTTAATATATACAGATGAGATAAAGATGTGATATAGAAATTATCTACGGTACCGGTCAGACTGGTCGCCGCAATCTTTCTTCCTGGCAGTACAGGCCAGTATAATTAAAGCTTTACAAAAATAAAACAAAACAAATTAAGCAATGAAAACAACCTCCCCTAAGAGGAAAACAGCTCTTTATAAGATCATGAAATACTCATGTTTAACATTTACAATCCTCTGTATTTTTTGCAGCTCTATTCTGGCTTCGGCAGGAATGGCGCAAAAATTAGAGAATACAACGGTTAATATTACCATAAATAAAGGCCGTAAAATGACCGAAATCATCAAAGAAATCGAATCCCGTACTGGGCTTAGTTTTGTGTACAATCCAGACCAGTTACAACAAAAAAACATGTTGGTAAGCGGCGATTTCACCACAGAGCCGGTAAGGTCGCTTTTAGACAGGCTAGGCTTACAAGTGCTGGAAAAAGGCGGATACGTGATTTTAAACAACGCCGTAATCAACAAACCAGACCGGATCATCACTGGGGTAGTAAAAGATACCACAGGTTTGGCACTTCCGGGCGTTTCGGTCAAAGTATTGGGCACGCAAAGCGGTACCATTACTGACGGAAATGGTGCTTACCGTATTGAAGTTGGTGCTGATGCCGTGCTTTCGTTTTCCATGATCGGTTACCGCACCAAAGAGGTAAAAGTTGGCGATAGCCAGGTAATCAATATGGTTTTGAGCGAAGAACGTTCTACACTTGCTGATGTAGTGGTGGTGGGGTACGGTACCCAGAAAAAAGAAACACTTACCGGTGCAATCAGCATTGTTGGCCTGGATAAACTTTCTTCGCGCTCGTTAAACAGTGTGGGTGAGGTACTGGCCGGAAAGTCGCCTGGTGTGATTGTAACCAATGAGGGCGGAGATCCAACTTCTGCTCCACGTATCAACATCCGCGGCGCGGGTGGTATTAATGGAGAAAATGTTCTTTATGTAATTGATGGATCTATCTTTTCGGGTACCCCGCAACTTAACCCTAACGATATCGAATCGATTTCGGTATTAAAAGACGCTTCTGCCGCCATTTACGGCGCGAGGGCTTCGGGAGGTGTGGTGTTAATTACCACCAAAAAAGGCAAAAACGGTAAAATGCAGATCAGTTTTGATGCCAAACTTGGTCAACAAAGTGCCTGGAGAAAACTACAGCCATTAAATGCACAACAACGTGCACAGGTTGCGGCAACTGCAGCTAAAAATGGTGGTACTACCATATTACCTGCTTTTGACCCTTCTAAATATCCTGACGGACAGATTACCCGTACCAATTGGATGGATGAAGTGTTTAGAGATGGTTTATTGCAAGATTACAACGCCGCTATTAACGGGGGCTCTGAAAAATCGAATTATTATTTAAGTTTCAATTACCGCAATGCCGAAGGAATTGTATTAAACACCAAAACCAAACGTTACAACTTCCGCATCAACACCGAGCATGAGGTAAGCAATTGGTTAAAAGTGGGCGAAAACCTATCGTACAGCAGTACCAACGGAAATGGAGCCAATACCAGCAGCGATTATACAGGCGCTTTACTTTCGGCTATTTACTACCCAACCAACGGGACGCCCTATAATGCCGATGGAAGTTTTGCGGGTTTACCAGGGCCGTATGCCGGAGACTATGGCGATATTATTAACCCTGTTGCAGATTTAATGCGTATTGATATCAATAACCCGGTAAATGTGTTGGTGATTAATCCTTATGCCAACCTTAAATTAGCCAAAGGTTTAACTTTCAGGTCGAACTTAAGCGTTACTAAATCGGATGCTGCATTTAAAAACTTTACTCCAAAAAGACCAGAGGTAGGAAAACCGGTGCTAAGCAATAGTTTAGTAGAAAGAAGCGATAAAGCCACCGATCTCTTAGCTGAACAGGTTTTGAACTATAAAACTTCTTTTGCCCAGCATCAGTTAGAGTTTACCGGTGGTTATACTTTCCAGAGAACCAAAAGCAGCGGGTTATATGCTTCGGGTGCCGGTTTTGATGATGAATCGCCTCAATACAGGTACCTGGTTAATGCAACGGTAATCCAGCCATCTTCAAGTTATTTTGATACTAAAGCACTTTCTTCATTGTTTTTAAGGGCAAATTATAACTATGGAGAAAAATACCTTCTATCATTGATCGGTCGCCGTGATGGTTCTTCCATGTTGACTAAAGAAAACAGGTTCAAAAATTACGGATCAGTTTCGGCAGGTTGGGTAATCAGCAAGGAAGATTTCTTAAAGGATACCCGATGGTTAAATGAGCTTAAATTAAGGGGCAGTTATGGTATTTTAGGAAACCTGGGTAGCCTTTCTTCATCGGCAGTAAATCCTCTGTTAAATGCAACCCAAAGTTATTTCGGACAAAGCCCGACTTTACAGAACGGTTATGTACAAACAGTGTTGGCCAATAAAAACCTTACCTGGGCCGAGTCAAAACAAACCAACCTGGGACTTGATTTAGCTGTATTTGGCAGGTTTAATTTAGTTGCTGATTATTTTATCAAAGAAACCAATAAAATGATCTTAACCAGAACACTTCCAGGAACGGCTGGTTTAAATACGCAAACCATTAATGCAGGTATTGTAAAAGATAAGGGTATTGAATTAGGTTTAACTTATAACAGCGACAAAAACAAAGCTTTCACCTACACTGTAAATGCTACCCTGACCAAAATCAACAATAAGGTAGAAGAACTGGCACCAGGTTTACAGAACATTGCCGTAGGTACCAACTTCCGTAACGAGCTTGCTCCTCTTGCCATTAGGGTAGGTCAACCGTTGTATAGCTATTATGTATTAAAAACAGATGGTATTTTCCAAAGCCAGGCAGAAGCCGATAACTATAAAAATGCCAGCGGACAAAAAATCCAGCCGAATGCCAAAGCGGGCGATTTTAAATTTGTAGATATCAATGGCGATGGAGTTATTGATAGCAAAGACCGTTATTTTGCCGGAAGTGCTTATCCTGATTTCTCTTATGGATTGAGTTTTAACGCAAGTTATAAAAATTTCGACTTTAATATTTTTGCACAGGGGGTGCAGGGCAATAAATTATTCAACGCGGTAAAACGTACGACTTATAGTGCCAGTGGTCCTTCATATAACAAGCTGATAGGTATTTTAGATGCATGGTCGCCTGAAAATCCTGGAGGCAAAGTGCCGATTATTTCGACAAGTGATGCCAACGGAAACTTTAATGCTTCAGATTTTTATGTAGAAAACGGTTCTTACCTGCGTATCCGTAACGTAACCCTGGGTTATAGTTTGCCAAAATCGCTTGCCAATAAATTAAAAACAGGTGGAGTTAGGGTTTATGCCACAGCAAACAACCTTTTCACCATCACTAAATACTCAGGTTTTGATCCGGAGATTGGAATGGATAACAACGGACTGGATGTTGGCCGTTATCCGCAGGCACGCAGCTTTATCTTTGGTTTAAGTGTAAATTTATAATCACCACAACAATGAAAACGAATTTAAAATATATGGCTTTTGCCGCTCTTGCTGTTTTTTCATCGTGCACCAAACAGCTTGATATTACACCAGAAGGTTCTCCATCCGCACAAAATTTCTGGAAAACAAAAGAAGATGCATTGAAAGCCGAAGGCGGAATGTACGAACTCTATAATGCAGAGGATTTTTACGGTCGCGGAATGTTCTGGTTCATCAATGCCAGCGATGATATGGTTACCGGCCGTAACAAACCAGAGGCCGATAATATTAAAAACTTTAACCGTAATTATGTGGGCGGAGGTTATACTGAATCGCAGTGGAGTATGCGCTATGCCATCATCAAACGCGCCAATGATATCATCACCAGGGTGCCGGGTATCAATATGGACGAAAGCTTAAAGAAACAGATCATCGGTGATGCTTATTTCAACGCCGGTCTGGTCTATTTTCAACTGGCCGCAAATTATGGTAACGATAAAGCCGGTGTGCCGATTGTTAAGCCAGAAACCGATGCCTCTCAGCCCATTCCACGTGCTAACAATGTAAACGAAAACTACGATTATATTATTTCGCTCCTGTTAAAGGCAGCCGATAATCTTTCGTTCTTTTCGGCCATGAAACCTACTGATTATGGTAAAGCACATAAAACCGCTGCATGGGCTTATCTTTCAAAAGTTTATCTTTATAAGAAAGATTATGCAAATGCTGCCAAATATGCAGATATGGTAATCAATTCTGGACAGCATGATTTAATTAATACAGGCTTTGCAGATGTGTTTAAAGCGGCTAACAACTGGTCGAAAGAGTACATCTGGTCGGTAGTTTGTACGCCAAACGGAGGCGGAACAGGATGGGGCAGCAAACTTCCGGGAGTAATGCTAACCAACAAAGCATGGGGTATTTATAATGGATGGGGTTATTACCTGCCAACCAAAGAACTTTACGATTCTTATGAAGCCGGCGATCAACGTCGCGAAGCTACCATTTTAAAACCAGGCGATAAATTTATGTTTTTTGGTGTAGAGCGCAGTTTTACTAAAGACGGAGGAGCAACTTCAAATTACCAGTTTAAAAAATACATGGAGCCTTTTTCTTATGCCAACCCGATACCAACACATGTTAACCCTAATGGTGATAATGGAACTACTGATTTAAATGTGCCTTTAATGCGTTATGCAGAAGTATTGCTGATCAAGGCTGAAGCCGCCATTAATTTAAATGGCGCAGGAGCAGGCGATACTGAACTGAACAAGATCAGGGTTCGTGCGGGTTTAGGTGTAAAGAGCGGAATGACTATTGACGACCTGAAACGCGAACGCCGCAACGAGCTTGCGGGCGAATGGGCCGACCGTCACCGCGATTTGGTAAGATGGGGAGATGCACAGGCCACTTACGCCAAACCATTGCATGATTATGATGGTAGCGTAATCTGGCCGGCAAGAACTTTTAATCCGCAGGTACACGATGTATGGGCAGTGCCGCAAAGAGAAATCGATAACAGTGCAGGCGTAATTAAACAAAACCCAGGATGGTAAAAAAAAATGGGATAATCTTTGCTGCACTGGCCTTTGTGCTGGTGCTGCAAAGTGCATCGGCCCAGGTAAAGCTAAATGCCAACCGTGGGCATAGCCATAACGATTATAAACAGGAAATCCCGCTTTTAACGGCATATTACGCCGAAATGGGATCTATTGAGGCAGATGTGTTTTTAAAAGACGGCGAATTATATGTAGCACACGAAGCTTCAGAAATCAGACCTGATTTTACACTAAAAAAAATATACCTCGATCCGCTGGCCCGGTTTTTTAAAGCAAAAGGGAATCATCCTTATGCTGATGTGGCTTTAAAGCTGCAACTGGTGATTGATGTAAAAGAAGATTACAGGCATGTACTGCCGGTATTGCTAAAAGAGCTCGAAGGTTATGCTGAAGTATTCGATGCAAAAAAGAATACCAATGCCATTAAAATAGTGGTAAGTGGCGATATGCCAGCTCCAGCCGATTTTAAAAATTATGATGAGAAATTATCATTCGATGGCAGGCCGGCAACTACTTATACAGATGAGCAACTGGCAAGGGTAGCGATGATCAGCGATGACTTGAAAAACCATACCGTATGGAACGGAAAAGGAAATCCTACCAGAGCTGATGAGGCAAAGATAAGAGCCACAATAGAACAGGCGCACCGCAAGGGCAAACCTTTCCGGTTTTGGGCCTCGCAGGATAGTCCGAACACGTGGATTGTGCTCGAAAGGCTTGGGGTAGATTGGATCAATACCGATAAACCTGCCAAACTGAAAGATTTTTATCTCCATCAGGATAAATTGAGTTATACCAACCCAAAACCTTATACGCCCTACACTCCAACCTACAAGAGCGACGGACAAAACAAAGCACCTAAAAATGTGATTCTGTTAATCGGCGATGGGATGGGGTTGGCTGCTATCCATGCAGGTTTGATCGCCAATCACGGAGATCTGAATATGGCAAAATTCCATTATATCGGCTTTTCCGAAACCGCTGCTGCTGATGCCGGAAATACCGATTCTGCTGCGGGAGGAAGCGCCATGGCCATTGGTTATAAAACCAATAACCGTTACATTGGTATGGGACCTGATGATCAAAAGAAAACCAACCTGGTCGATACTTTGGCAGCTTTTGGTATTAAAAGTGGTATCATTACTGCGGGTGATCTCACCGACGCCACTCCGGCAGTATTTTACGCCCATCAACTAGACCGGTCTTACAATGGAGCTATTGCAAATGATTTATTAAGCAGCAAGTCCGAAGTTTTAGTTGGTTCTAACCGCAAAGCTTTCGAACAGAATAAAAACAGCAGTCTTTTGTCAGATCTGAAAACCAAAGGCTTTCAGGTTACCAATAGTTTAATTGATTTTGAAAAACAGCACGAAGGCAAACAATTGGTTTTGCTTGATGATTCAGCTACCCGGCCTGTAATAAAAGGCCGTGGCGATATGCTTAAAAGATCGTTATTGCACACCATGCAAATTTTATCCAAAAACAAACCTGGTTTCTTTATTATGGCCGAGGGTGCACAGATTGATTACGGTGGTCATACCAACGATCTGCCTTATCTTGTAAGCGAATTGCACGATTTCGACCGTACCATTGCCGAAGCGCTCCGCTTTGCTGATCAGGATGGCGAAACACTGGTTATCGTAACTGCCGATCATGAAACAGGAGGGTTAACACTTCTAGATGGTGCCGCAGAAAAAGGGATGGTAAGAGGCGAATTTAGCACCAACGATCATACAGGTATAATGGTCCCGGTTTTTGCATATGGCCCGGGCTCGCAAAATTTCAATGGAGTTTATCCTAATAACCAGATTTTTCATAAAATTATCAAAGCTTATCGACTGGCAAAAGCCAAGTAAATAAAAAGCAAAGCAAACAAATCCCTATAGCGGTGTCTGTACATACCACAGCACCGCTTTTTTCTTATTGCCAGGGCAATTTGCAATGCTGGTTTTAAATCGATAAATACTGCTTCATGAAAAGAAGATCTGCACTCAAAAATATCGGTGGCCTTTTTTTGCTGCCAACATTATCAAAAGCTTCGCTACCTATTGAGAAAAAGGCTGTTTTAAGAATTGCACACCTTACAGATGTGCATCTGAAAAATCAATTTAATGCACCAGCTAGGTTTATAAAATGCCTGCACCATGTACAGGCACAATCGCCAAAGGTAGATCTGATTTTAAATGGAGGGGATATCGTTTTCGATATGAACAAAGAAAATATCGGTACCATTAACGAACAGTGGAAGCTTGTAAATAATACCATGAAAAATGAATGCAGCATTCCTGTTCGTTACTGTTTGGGTAACCACGATATCTGGTGGAATGAAGATACCAAAGGCGATGTTTTTTATGGAAAAAAATATGCCATGGATAAATTACAGCTGGTTAAACCTTATTACAGTATGGTGCAGAACGGCTGGAAAATTATTGTGCTGGATAGCACTCACCTGGATATCGATAATACCTGGTATATCGGCAAATTGGGCAACGAACAGTTAGGCTGGCTGAAGAATGAACTGGAAAGCACACCTAAAACAATACCGGTGATGGTGATGTCGCACATTCCGATCCTTACCGCGCTCTTGATGATAGAAGATGATGTTGTAAACAAATGGACCATGCTGGGTGGCGATATGCACACCGATACCGCTAAGATCATTAACCTTTTTTATCAGCATCCTAATGTAAAACTCTGTTTAAGTGGTCATTTGCATATGCGCGATAAGGTAGTATACAATAATGTAACCTATCTATGCAATGGAGCCGTATCAGGAGCATGGTGGGAGGGTAACAGAAGAGAAACGGCACCTGGTTACGGACTGATCGATTTATACGCTGATGGCAATTTTGAAGAGCAATATGTAGAATATTGAAAGGTTTATCGCCCCGCTTATGTGCGGATTTTATTCGTAACCTGAATTTGATTTTAATTATTTAAAAAGATGCTATTGTCATGCTGAATTTATTCTCAGCATCTTTCCCGCAAAATAAGCCCTGAAATAAATTAGCTTGCAGATTAATCAAACTCAGGTCTGTAATAAAATAATAACTTCTTTGTTTGCATCACAGTTTCCAATCAGGTTGGGGGTGACGACTAAATCGGCACTTATTGATCTGTAGGCATGGGATATGGCAATTACTTTTTTGCAGATGATATAGTGCAGGTATGGTTTTATCGAGTATTCCCTAAAAGTTATATTGTCTTATTAGTATGTTCAAGACTACCGTACTTTTACCCTTTTTGGGCCTTCCTATAGGAATTAAGGCTAACATTGTTAAGCTTTGTACAGCCTATCTTGATTTGCCTATGTATTACAGCTGTGCAATTGTTGATGATGAACAGCACGCAATTGATGTACTTCATGATTATATTGAAGAAACCCGGTTTTTGAAACTGTTTAGCACTTTTAATAATCCAATTGATGCATTAAAAACAATTAGTGCCGGCGATAGAATCGATTTTCTTTTTTTGGATATAGATATGGATGGAATGAAAGGGACTGAATTATCCCGGCATCTCCGCTCAAAAGCCAGGTTTGTAATCTACGCATCCTCTCACCTTGAAAATGAGGTGAGGGAGATTGATTCAGGCTTTGAATGTTATCTTGGAAAACCGATCTCAATGAAACGTTTTGCCGGTACTATTGATAAACTGATGCGACTTAATAATCTGCCGATAAATAATTGAAAATAGCTTATGATCGAAATTATTTACCTTTTTGAACAGGAATTTTTAGAAGATGTATCTTATCGGTTAATGCGGGCCGGTACAGACGATCCTTGGTTGGTACTGTCAGGCTGTAAAGTGCTGGGTATTATTGCCGAAGTTGAAGGCACTTGGTCCCAAATTGTAGGTGAAGATATTCCACCTGAGGCAATTGAAGGGATGGGCAATTTGATTAATAAACAGCAGTTTAGCTGGCTGCCAAATCTGATTAAAAAACAATGGCCTAAGTATGTGCTCGATGTGATAGTAGAGAGTGAAGACAGTTACCAGATAATTTGTCAAAGAGAAGCCAGTCCCAAACTTTTTCTAGAGCGCTTTACACTAGGTGTCCATGCACTGGCTCAAAGAGAGTCAGCCCTGATTTTTAAAATACGGTGCTTTCAGGAAGCTGATTTTTATGAAGTGGTTAAAGCCCCGACAATTGATCGGTACGTTTAATTTCCAGCATTTTTGAGGATAAAATAATTTAATTGTCGTGGCGGGTTGGTTTCGATACCAGCGCCTGGTTATATAAATCGGGTTTACACAAAAATAACCTGAACCATTTCCCTATTCATTGTTGTTTGTTTTAAGATGTCAATGTAATATTTAAATTTGGCCCGGTAAAACATTCCTCAACATGACCTTCACTGAAAAATTGCAGGCGCTCCGCCAATTAATGCTTGTACAAAATGTAGATGCTTATATTATTACCGCTGCAGATCCACACATCAGCGAGTATTTGCCTGCACATTATAAGGCCATCCCTTTTGCCTGTGGGTTTACAGGGTCGGCCGGTACGCTCGTTATTACCCAGGATTTCGCAGGTTTATGGACTGATTCGAGATATTTTACACAGGCCGAAACGCAACTGAACGGTAGCGGTTACGAATTGGTAAAACTGAAAGTACCGCATACACCTGAATATATCAATTGGTTACTCGAAATTTTGCCAAAAGGTGCAAAGGTAGGCTTTAACTACGAGCTCATTACGGTGGCATTGGCACTGGAAATGCAGGATAGTCTGGCCCAGCGCGAAATAGGGATAACCGATGTCGATTTTATCAATACCATTTGGTTAGATAGGGTAGGGTTGCCCCAGGGAAATGCTTTTTTAATTGACGAAGAAGCTGCAGGGTTCGCCATTTCGGCTAAAATTAACCAGGTAAGGGCTGCTTTAAAAATAAGTAAGGCAGATTATCATCTTATTTCATCGCTTGATGATATGGCCTGGCAGTTTAATTTAAGGGGAAATGATGTAGATTATAATCCGGTAACTTTAAGTTTTGCATTAATAAGCCCTGAAGAGGTAAAGCTCTTTATCGATCAACAAAAATTGTCGCAGGTAGATATCAATACATTAACTGAGCAGGGCGTAACTTTGCATCCATACGGTGAAGTGGCTAATGCACTACAAAACCTTCCAAAAGCACCTAGGGTTTTTATCGATCCTAAACGTACCTGTTTTAGACTGTTTAAATGCCTGCCAGTTGATTCTAAAATAATTTCAGGTATTAATCCAAGCACACATTTAAAGGGCTTAAAGAATAATACCGAGATTAAGCACATCCGCAAGGCAATGTTACATGACGGGATTGCTTTAACCCGGTTCTTTAAATGGATGGAAGATCATTTAGGCAAAGAAAAGATTACAGAATGGTCTGCAGCTGAGAAATTGGCCACATTTAGAGCCGAACAAGCCTCTTTTGTGGGCTTAAGTTTTAATACCATAGCTGGCTATAATGCAAATGGTGCATTGCCGCATTACAGTGTAACTGCAGAAAGCGATCAGGAAATTTTAGGTGACGGTTTGTTTCTTGTCGATTCAGGCGGTCAGTACCTGTATGGTACAACCGATATTACCAGGTTAATGCCTATTGGCAATTGCTCATCAACCCAGGCCGATGATTATACCTTGGTACTAAAAGGCTTGATTGAAGGTTCTAAATTAATTTTTCCGGAAGGTACCAAAGGTTATCAAATCGATTCCATCTGTAGGAAACCGCTTTGGGAACACGCCATAAATTTTGGCCATGGAACTGGTCACGGTATAGGTTTTTTTCTGAATGTACACGAAGGGCCCCAGAATATTAGTCCGGCTAATGTAGATATAGCCTTTAAGCCAGGGATGGTAACATCCATTGAACCTGGAATTTATCGTCCCACTCAACATGGTGTGCGCATTGAAAACCTGGTTTTATGCATTCCTCATGGAAGTAGCGAATTTGGCGATTTTCTCACTTTCGAAACCTTAACCTTATGTTTTATCGATACCGCTATCATCAATAAAACACTTTTGGCTCCAGATCAAATCAAGTGGTTAAATCAGTATAATCAACAGGTGTTTCATCAACTTCAGCCACATCTTTCAACAGAAGAAGCTGCATGGTTAAAAGTAAAATGCAGGCCCATTTAATATTTGCGATTTAAACAACCTGGAATCATCTTGTTGTCAGCCTGAGCCTGTCGAATACCCTTGCTATTTATATTATAAACACTTAAGTAATCTTATATTTCTTAAATGGTTAAGAATTAATAGTAGGAAAGCAATTCCTGCATTTCATTAACGTTAGTCGCGCTTTCCGCTTTAGCCCTCATTCCGTTCGGGGCTGCCGCTGCAATCACGTTTAGGCACCCGGTGCAGTGCTTATGGGTTGGGTTTCCCACTCACGCGTTATTAATCTGCGTGCTTGGCGTAATCTGCGGGAAGTTAATGGTCTGGTATTTAGTAAAACGTTGTCAGTCTGAGTCTATCGAAGACCCTTGCTGTTTATATTATAAACACTTAAGCGATCTTATATTTCTTAAATGGTTAAGAATTAATAGTAGGAAAGCAATTCCTGCATTTCAATTAACGTTAGTCGCGCTTTCCGCTTTAGCCCTCATTCCGTTCGGGGCTGCCGCTGCAATCACGTTTAGGCACCCAGTGCAGTGCTTATGGGTTGGGTTTCCCCTCAGGTGCTATTAATTTGCTTGCTGGGTGAAATCTGCTGGAAGTTAATGGCCTGGTATTTAGTAAAACGTTGTCAGTCTGAACCTGTCGAAGACCCTTGCTATTTATATTATAAACACTTAAGTAATCTTATATTTCTTAAATGGTTAAGAATTAATGCTAGGAAAGCAATTCCTGTATTTCAATTAACGTTAGTCGCGCTTTCCGCTTTAGCCCTCATTCCGTTCGGGGCTGCTGTTGCAATCACGTTTAGGCACCCGGTGCAGTGCTTATGGATTGGGTTTCCCTTTAGGTGCTATTAATTTGCTTGCTTGGTATAATCTGCGGGAAGTTAATGGTCTGGTATTTAGTAAAACGTTGTCAGTCTGAGCCTGTCGAAGACCCTTGCTATTTATATATAAACACTTAAGTGATCTTATATTTCTTAAATGGTTAAGAATTAATAGTAGGAAAGCAATTCCTGCATTTCAATTAACGTTAGTCGCGCTTTCCGCTTTAGCCCTCATTCCGTTCGGGGCTGCCGCTGCAATCACGTTTAGGCACCCGGTGCAGTGCTTATGGGTTGGGTTTCCCCTCAGGTGCTATTAATTTGCTTGCTGGGTATAATCTGCGGGAAGTTAATGGCCTGGTATTTAGTAAAAAGTTGTCAGTCTGAACCTGTCGAAGACCCTTGCTATTTATATTATAAATACTTAAGTGATCTTATACCCCTAAATGGTTAATAATTTGATAGCAGGATTAGTACCTGAACTTCCCATAAATACACCAATTCTTTACCGATTTTGCGCTATTTTAAACTTCGGCACCTGCTTTATCTTTTAAATTTTATTTTTGATAAACGGGATACCCAAACCTGCTTTATCGTTATGATTATAGAACCGAATAAGAAAAGAGCCATATCCATAATAACTTTTAAAGCAATATTTTGCTGTGTTTTAACTTTTATAAATGTTGAGGTCATTATGGCTCAATCGCCATGGATTGCTTTGAGTAAAAAACCGTCTACTTTGGGTTTGGAAAATGGCTTTTCGACTTACAATGCAGGAGCATTTAATCTAAAACTTGTTAACTCATCACAAACGGTAGCAGGTCTTCAACCTAAAATGGTTAAAGATTTCGATTTTGTGCCCAGCGATAGTTTAAAAGTACGCAGTTCAGATGGTTTGTACCATTTGGGCGATATCAACTTAAAATTGCGCTACATTGGCGAAGAAACCTGGAAAAGCTATAGCACTGCAGCAAAAAGAAGTCCTGTTAAAAATATTCAAGGTAAAAATATACTCGCTGCGGCCGATCTTGCTGCAACGCTTCCGGCTGATATCCCCTTGGAGGTTAAACGGATCTGGGAAATGTTAAACGGAAAACTGGTTTTGCGCTTCGAACTGAAAAACAAGACAGATAAGAATGTTGAAATTGGGGCCCTCGGTATCCCGATGATTTTTGATAATATTTTAGAAGGTCGCACATTAGAGCAAACCCATGCCAAAAATGTATTTTACGATCCCTACATTGGAAAAGATGCTGGTTATTTACAAGTTACGCGCTTAAGTGGGCATGCACCTTCTCTGCTGGTTACACCACTGGGGCACACACCGTTTGAGGCTTACAATCCGCTTAATGACGACCGGACACCAAGAGGGATTGCCTTTGAAGGTTTTTACGAATGGATGGTGTACAGTAAAGCTTATGCCGAAAACGAATGGAAAAATGCTGAGCAATGGAACACGCCAACTTCAACCTTTTTAAAACCTGGCGAAAGCCGCAGTTATGCCCTTCAGTTTATCCTCTCAGGTACTGCAAAAGACATTGAAAGCAAATTGATCGAAAATAAGCGACCGGTAGCCATATCTGTTCCAGGCTATGTATTGCCTAAAGATGTAGAAGGGAAATTGTTTCTTAACTATCCCAAAAAGATTAAATCCATTCAGGTTCAACCTCAAAATGCGCTGAAAATAGCCGCATCAGGCTCAACCAAAAAAGGCTGGAAAAGTTACTTGATAAAGGGCAATACATGGGGAAGGGCAAGATTATCCATTACCTATGAGGATGGGTTGGAGCAGAGTATCAATTATAAAGTAATTGAATCCGAAAGTGATGTAATTGCAAATTATGGTAATTTTTTAACAAGCAGGCAGTGGTTTAACCAGGCCGATCCTGTTTTTAAAAGAACCCCTTCTGTAATTACCTACGACAATGAAAAACAGCAGCAGGTAACACAGGATAGCCGGGCCTGGATTGCAGGTTTGAGCGATGAAGGTGGCGCAGGCTCGTGGTTAGGGGCAATAATGAAGCAGTTGGTACAACCCAAAAAAGAAGAAGTTGATAAACTGAAACAATTTGTAGACAGTGTAATGTTCGGGAGAATACAGCTTAATAGCGGTCCTCAGAAATATGGTGTAAAAAAGAGCCTGTTTTATTACGCTCCCGATTCGCTCCCTAAAGGTACTTATGCCGCAGATATCAATTTTAAAACATGGGCTGCATGGCCAAAAAAAGAAGCTGATAACCTGGGCAGGTCTTATAACTACCCGCATGTTGCGGCAGCCCATTGGGTACTATACCGGCTGGCACGTAATTATAGTGGGCTCGTAGAGGAGCAAAGCTGGAAACAACACCTTATCGATGCGGCTGAAACAGGTATGGCCATGGTTAACATCGCGCCTTATTATGCACAGTTCGGCCAGATGGAAGGGACGGTATTTTATCTCATCTTAAACGACCTTAAAAACGAAGGTTTAACAGAAGAAGCAACCAGGCTGGAAAATGAAATGAAAAAGCGTGCCAATCACTGGCGCTCTTTACAATATCCATTTGGTAGTGAGATGCCTTGGGATTCTACAGGTCAAGAAGAAGTTTATGTGTGGTCGAACTATTTTGGCTACCAGGACAAAGCAAAAGTAACACTCGACGCCATCTTGGCCTATATGCCTGTAGTACCGCATTGGGCCTACAATGGTAACGCCCGAAGATATTGGGATTTTCTTTATGGAGGTAAACTTTCGCGGATCGAACGGATGATTCATCATTACGGTTCAGCGCTCAATGCCATACCTCTGTTAATGGATTATCGTAAAAATCCAGGCGATTTCTATCTATTGCGTGCCGGTTACGGCGGTTTGTTGGGGGCAATCTCCAATATTACTCCTGAAGGTTTTGCACCTGCAGCATTTCATGCTTATCCATCAACCCTGAAAAACGATGGCATTACCGGCGATTATGGATCTGGCTTTTTTGGTTATGCAGTTAATACATCATCATACCTATTACAACATCCTGAATTTGGTTGGCTGGCTTTTGGTGGTAACCTGACTAAAACAGGCAATATTATTAATCTTAAATTAACTACGGCAGCAAAATCGTCTGTTTACATTGCGCCTGCTGGACTTTGGATTAGCCTTGATGCCGGAACTGTTGATGAGGTAGATTATAATGTGATAAACGGTGAAATTCGCTTAAAGCTAGGTAAAGCAACAGGGTATTTACCTAATGCCATGTTGCGGTTATCGCAGCCTGCAAAAGTTAATGGGGTTGGTGTTTATTCCGTAAAAGGCAAAAGTATGGCGAGTAGAGGAGGGTACGGATTCCCATTAGCAAAAAGTCATAACACTGAAATTATTCTTCAAAGATAATATCAATTCATCTCTGTCTTGGCCTCGTGAAGTAAAATTTACGGGGCTTTTTTATGAAACATTATTTTGATATTCAGTTAAATATAGATTTTATTTATACTTCATATTTGATTATGTTTTTGTAATTATCTTAAATTGAGTTGATTAATATTTTTAGTTTTATTTTCTCGGACTTATTGATAAGTATTTTTGTAATAAAAACGAGTTTAATTAAATCTTTATTTTTACTTTAAGTAATTGTGTCAATTTATTTTCAATCAGTAAACTATATTTTAATAAATATTCTTTGCAGCGTTCAGAATGACAACTGTTATAGACACATTACAAATGTGAATTTCAATAATCCGCGTTACAAACGCGGACTATATTTAATCCAGTGCTTCTGTGTTTCCGTGGCTAAAAATTATCAGGGCTGTTTACAAACTTTCACTCGTCCTCGTTTGTAACGAGGATGAGTAGGAATGGCGATTTTATCGCCCATCATGCAACTGTTATGGCCACATTATAAATGTGAATTTCAATAATCCGCGTTATAAACGCGGATTCTGCTTCATTCCGTGTCTTCTGTGTTTTCGTGGTTAAAATTATCAGGGCTATTTGCGAACTTTCCATCGTCCTCGTTTGTAACGATGATGAAGGAGAATGGCGATTTTATCGCCCATCATGCAACAGTGATCACCACATTACAAATGTGAATTTCAATAATCCGCGTTACAAACGCGGATTCTGCTTCATTCCGTGTCTTCTGTGTTTTCGTGGTTAAAATTATCAGGTTTGTTTACAAACTTTCACTCGTCCTCGTTTGTAACGAGGATGAAGGAGAATGGCGATTTTATCGCCCATCATGCAACTGTTATAGCCACATTACAAATGTGAATTTCAATAATCCGCGTTATAAACGCGGATTCTGCTTCATTACATGTGTTCCGTGTTTCTGTGGGCTAAATTATCAGGGCTATTTACAAACTTTCCTTAATTACCCTTACGCCATAAATTGGGCCTGCACTATTTTTTGCTTTAGGGAATAGTTTTACGGTTACTTTATTTTTGCCTTTAGTCAGTTCAACCGGGATTTTATAAGAGATGTCGTAAAAACGACTTTCTTTATATTTGTTCAGGTCTTCTGTAGCAATATTTATCCCATCAACCAGCACATCAAAATTGCGGCCGCGGTTATCCATGCCCCAGTAAGAAGCAATGATGGTATTCTGCAAAGCTGGATCTACCTTAACCTCAAATTGCAAGAAACCATTTTCGCCGGCAACACGCCACTTGCTGCCATGGTCTTCGCCCATATATTCTTTGGCAGCAGTAAAATTATGATCACGTTCCGGCTGCATTTCTCCAAACCTGAATACATCAGTGGTTTTATCTTCCAGTTCTTTCTGTTTACGCTTTTGCTCATCGTATATTTTTTGCTGTACCGTCCATTTTTCTGGGGTAAATACATCCCAGTAAACGCTGTAATACTGATTTTTGGTTTGGTAAAATGGAACCAGGGTAACATCTTGAGGTTGTGCAATATTTTGAGTTTTAAATTGCAGTTCATTTTTATTCACTACACTCAACCAATCTTTAGGGTCGTTGTTCGCACTCACAAATACCGGAATACCTTTCACCGGATCGGGTTCGGTAATTCCCAGTACACCCGCCAAAAGCACTGGCCCATAGAAAACCGCCCTGCGATCAGCATTATCTGGCATAGCTTCTGTATACAGTTTTTCGGGGGTCACATAAGTTATTTTGTCGTTGTTTTTCCAGTTACGGGTAATTACGTAATAACCCGCTTCATCTGGTGTAATTTTTTGTAACTGCCCGTTAACGGCAATGGTGGTTCCGGTAGCCCATTTTGGCTTTCTTACCCGGATGGAAAATGTTGAAAGTTTGGTTAAACTAACCGTTAAACTCGTCTGATCTCCTGCAGGTAAAGCCGTTTGTTGGGTAATTTTTATTCCTTTTTCTTTCCAGTCAAGAACTGAGGGGATAAAAAGATTCACGTACAAACTACCATCGCTTCCCCTCGAATAAATGCTTTCATTGTATTTAACATGATTTTCCATACCGGTACCTACACAGCAGGTAAAGGTGTTGAATTTATCGCTGTACTCTTTTTTTCCACCCATGCGCAGCGGTACAAAATAACAGGTCATGCCGTCGTCATGATTTTGCGAAGCCAGTATATGATTATAAAGCGCTTTTTCATAATAATCGAACAACTCGGCCGATGGCTTTTCTGCAAAGAGATGCCCAGTGAGTTTGAGCATGTTATAGGTGTTGCAGGTTTCGGTGGTATTTTCTGTCAGTTTATCATTCAGTTTATCTGGCTCACTCAGGTATTCATAATTACTGTTGCCCCCCGTTACATAAGAATGGTGGTAAACAACAGTTTTCCAAAAGAAATTGGCAATGGTTTGATCCCTTTGATCGCCTGTAATTTCGTAGCGTCTGGCACTGGCAATAATTTTAGGGATCTGTGTGTTAGAATGTTTTCCCGGAAGAATATCTGTTTGCTGGGCCAACGGATCGAGTATGCGTTTATCGTAAAACTTGTAAGATAAATCGAGGTATTTCTTCTCCCCCGTAATAGCGTAGAGGTTAACTAAAGTCTCTGCCATGCCTCCGTATTCACAGAACAGCATTTTTTGTAAAAGCCCGTCATTTAAGCCTCCAATAGTGGTTCCTGTCCAATCGGCCAATGCCACGCATGCACTTAATGCTTTTTTATTGTTGGTGTACAGGTAGGCATCGAGCAAACCAGCCATAATTTTATGTACCGTATACCATGGTGCCCAGCCACCGTTCAGGTCAAACCCACCGGTTTTAACATTGCCTTTTGCCAGTTCGCCCCAAATTTTGTCTTCATTGGCGAAGGCGCCTAAATAACCGTTTTTTCGGGCTTTCTGGCATTCAACCAATTCATCTACTATATAATCTGCTTTTTTTAGAAAAAGAGGATTTCTGCTTGAAGCATATTGCATAGATATGGCAGAGAGGTAATGCCCAAGAGAGTGTCCGGCCAAACCATCACCTTCCCATCCACCATAAATCTTAGCCTTTGGCGTTAAACCGGCATTTTTTCTGAAACCAGATAATAAACGGTCGGCATCAATAACCGATAAGTAAGCTTCATCAGCTTTCATGGCCTTTTTAAAGGTACTTTCAAGCAGGCTTACCTGCGAAAGATCAAAAGCATAAGCTTTAATCGGCGTGGTGTTTTTAATCTTTATGCGGCTATCGTTAAAATGAGGGACATAGTTTTGGGCATTGGCATTTAAAGCAAAAAAGAGTATGCAGCTAAGCAGGCTTTTACCAAGGTGATTATTCATAGTGGCTAAGTTATTTAGGGATATTTTTACCGTTTAAAATTATGAAATTATAAAGCGGGTAAAAACCCGATAATTTGCCGTTATTGTGCAGATTTTACCTTTCTTTTTCGTTAAGATGAAATTTATTGTGATTTTTATGCCAGATGCATGACTTATTATTTGCAGATACCCCTCATATTTTAGCCATTGCATTTAATTGTTATTGAATAAAATTAGCTTTTGAGATATTTGCCTAACAGAAAAGATATGTTTGAAAAGAAAGTTTACATCCAAAGAAGAGCCGCGTTAAAATCAAAGATAAATTCGGGAATATTACTCTTTTTAGGTAATGAAGAGAGTCCGATGAATTATAAGGACAATGCTTACCATTTTAGGCAGGATAGTACCTTTTTATATTATTTTGGGATCAGTGAGCCATCGTTAGCGGCTATTATCGACCTGGATGAAGATCAGATAATCCTTTTCGGTGATGAAATGGGGATTGATGATATTGTGTGGATGGGCAGGCAGAAAACGCTTGAAGAGAAAAGCCTGGATGCCGGCCTCACCAAAGTTTTGCCTTTAGCAGAATTAGATACTTATTTAAAGCGATACCTGGATAAAAAGCGTCAGATTCATTTCCTGCCCCCTTACCGTGCTGAGAATAAAATTAAATTGGCCAGTTGGCTTTACCTGCCAATCGATCAGCTTAAAGAAAAAGCATCGCTTGATTTTATTAAGGCTGTGGTTGCACAGCGCTCGGTTAAATCAGCAGAAGAAATTGAAGAGTTAGACCGTGCAGCAGTGATATCTGCCGATATTCATTTAATGGTGATGCAGCAGGCAAAACCAGGAATATATGAACGCGAACTTGCCGCTAAAATTCAGGGTGCAGCATTAGCTTCTGGCGGTAACCTGGCCTATCCGGTTATTTTGACGGTTCGCGGCGAAATTTTGCACAACCATTACCATGGTAACCAGCTCCGGGATGGTCAGTTGGTTTTAAACGACTCCGGTGTTGAGACTGCCTTGGGCTATGCCGGCGATCTTACCCGTACTTTTCCGGTAGGTAAGAAATTTAGTGCCGAACAAAAAGACGTTTATGATATCGTGCTTAACGCCTATACCCAGGCTAAAAACCTGCTGGCACCGGGTGTCAGGTATTTAGATGTGCATTTAACTGCATGTAAAGTGCTGGCACAGGGCTTAAAAGATATAGGCCTGATGAAAGGCAATATAGATGACGCTGTGCAGGCTGGTGCACATGCGATGTTCTTTCAATGTGGCACAGGGCATATGATGGGATTGGATGTACATGACATGGAAGATTTAGGCGAGCAATACGTAGGTTATACCGATGAACTGACTAAAAATACCACCCAGTTTGGATTGAAATCGTTAAGGCTGGGTAAAGCACTCGAAGAAGGTTATGTATTAACGGTAGAACCAGGTGTCTATATCATCCCTGAACTGATAGACCGTTGGAAAGCTGCTAACCAGTTTGCTGAATTTATTAACTACGATAAATTGGAGCAGTTCAGAAACTTTAGCGGAATCAGGGTTGAAGACGATTTTTTGGTTACTGAGAACGGAAGCCGGATGCTGGGAAAACATTTGGCCTTAAGTACGGAAGAAATTGAAGCGATCAGAAGCGAAGCTTATTAGTAAGGGCGGCTTTTGTTGTAACAGCTTGTTTTTTTATTTTGAAGCGCAGGGTCTATCGCTCTTTTTAAAGGAAGTTCCTGCCATCCGCTTTATCCCGATGGAAAATCGGGATGCCCGCTGCTGTCAGGGCTAAAAACCCTGGCCTAAAGCACAGAACGGGAAACGGAGTGTTTAGCACAAGCAGACGTTAAATAAACCTGATAGAACGGATGCTCCCGATTCTTCATCGGAGCAGGAGGGATAGCAGGACTGCCATAACCGATGAAAAACTAAAACTGCTTTTCCAATTATTAGCAGACCGTTACAATAAGATAACCCGCAAAAAGATATGAAAAAATTAATACGTATATCCTTAATAGTCAGTTTTGCACTATCCAGCCCGGTACTTTTTGCGCAGTCGCCAAAAAAGGTTTACACTTTAGCCGATACCTTAAGGGGAAGCTTAAATACCGAACGTACCTGGTGGGATGTACAGCGCTATGAACTTTCAGTTAAGCCCGATTATAATGATAAAAGTATAACAGGCTCAAATAAAATTGTATACAAAGTTGTGCAGCATAATAACGGTAATACGCGTATGCAGATTGATTTGCAGGAGCCGTTGATTATTGACAGCGTTTTATATAACGGAACCAACAAGTTAAAATTTGAGCATGTTGGCAGTGTTTGGTATGTACATGTTCCGGCGCAAAAATTAGCTGCGCACAACAACGTAAATATTTTTTACCATGGAAAAGTACACCAGGCCAAAAGGGCCCCTTGGGATGGTGGTTTTATTTTTACTACCGATTCGCTCGCACGTCCGTGGATGACAGTTGCCTGCCAGGGTTTGGGGGCTTCAGTATGGTACCCAAATAAAGACCATCAAAGTGATGAGCCTGATAGGGGCGCTTCTTTAACCATGACCGTTCCGGATACTTTGATAGCCGTAGGTAACGGGCGCCTGGTATTTAAAAAAGATAACCACGATGGTACCACAACCTATCAGTACAATGTTAAAAATCCGATCAGTAATTATTGTATTATCCCGTATATAGGTAAGTACGTTAATTTTAAGGAGAAATATGCAGGAGAAAAAGGTGCACTTGATGTGAATTATTGGGTGCTTGATTACAATTACCCCAAGGCGAAAACCTATATGCCCGATCAGGTACATAAAATGATGAAAAGCATGGAATATTGGTTTGGCCCTTATCCTTTTTACGAAGATGGCTATCAGTTGATTGATGCTTCGCATACCGGAATGGAACATCAATCGGCAGTGTCTTATGGCAACGGTTATAAGTTTGGTTATAGAGGTAGGGATATGTCTGGCAATGGCTGGGGTTTGAAGTGGGATTTTATCATTATTCACGAAAGTGGGCACGAATGGTTTGGCAATAACATTACTACCAACGATTTGGCCGATATGTGGGTGCACGAAGGATTCACCAATTACAGCGAAACACTTTTTGTAGATTATATTTTTGGTAGCCATGCCGGGAATGAATACAATTTTGGAATTAGGAAAGGTATTAAAAATGATACGCCTATTATCCCTGACTACGGCGTAAATGCACAGGGCAGTGGTGATATGTACCCTAAGGGTGGGAACATGTTGCATGCCATCAGGCACAGTTTAAATAACGATGCATTGTTCAGGTCGATACTTCGCGGCCTTAACCAAACTTTTTATCATCAAACTGTAACGACCCAACAGATAGAAAGTTACATTTCCAAAAAAGCAGGATACGATTTTTCGAAGGTTTTTGACCAATACCTTCGCACCACCCAAATACCTGTATTCCAATATTACCTTAAAGATGGAAAAGCATTTTACCGTTACCATGATTGCATTAAAGGATTTAATCTGCCATTAACTTTAAAAAAGGAGGCCATCAAAACGATTAAAATTATACCTTCGCAAAGCTGGCAACAGGTTATTTTAGCGAAAGGGCAGGAGGCTTTATTTACAAAGACCGGTATCGAATTTATGTATTACCTAAAGGTAGAAAATACAAAATAGAGTTTACCGTTAGGAGCACTTATCTAATTGCCTTTAAGGTCTTTACTTAATAGTGCAATTTCCGTGCAGCACTAGGTTATAGCCTTGTTTTTTTGTGCGTTCAGGCGGCATAATATACCGGTTAGCGGCATATTTCATTGTTTTTCAACTGGTGCATTTTCGGTCGGTATTGGTTAAAATACAATAACATTAGCTTGTGCTTATCACCTAAATTTGAACATGCATTTAACAGGTTTGTTAGATATAAATCCAAATTAAGGGTATTTTGGATAATTAACTTAAAAAAGCATATCAATCATCATATTAAAATTATAAGATTAAATGAGTATTAAATGGACCGGGGTTTTCCCTGCTGTAACTACAAAATTTACAGCAAACGATGAGTTAGATTTTCCGGCTTTCGATTTAAATATCGAAGCGCAATTAGAAGCAGGTGCCGAAGGGATTATTTTAGGTGGATCGCTTGGCGAAGCCAGTGTACTAAGCGATGAAGAGAAGTTTGGTCTGTTATCGCATACCTTAACCCTGGTAAATGGCCGGGTACCGGTTTTACTGAACATAGCAGAATCAACCACAAAAAAAGCTATTGAAGTAGCTAAAAAAGCCGAATCGTTGGGTGCACAAGGTTTAATGTTATTGCCACCTATGCGTTATAATGCGGCTCCAGACGAAACTTTGGCTTTTTTTGGCGCAATTGCAGAAAGTACGAGCCTGCCAATTATGATTTACAACAACCCTGTTGATTATAAAATCGAAGTAACCTTAGATATGTTTGAGGTTTTAACCAAATACGATAATATACAGGCGATAAAAGAATCGACCAGGGATGTTTCAAATGTAACCCGTTTGATCAACCGTTTTGGCGACCGTTTCAAAATCTTTACCGGTGTAGATCCATTAGCCATGGAAAGTCTGGTAATGGGGGCACATGGATGGGTTGCAGGTTTGGTTGATGCTTTTCCTAAAGAAACCGTAGCCATTTTCAGATTGGTTAAACAAAACCGCATTGCAGAAGCATTGGAAATTTACCGTTGGTTCTTGCCGGTATTGGAACTGGATATTCACCCTAAATTGGTGCAGTACATTAAGCTTGCAGAGGTAGCCACCGGATTGGGTACAGAAGCCGTTCGTGCACCGCGTTTACCGGTAAGTGGCGCAGAAAGAGAGAAAGTGTTAAAAATCATTAACGATGCATTGGCTGTTCGTCCGGAATTACCTGAAGGTAGCTGGGGCAAATAGTTTAAAAACCAAATATGAACGGGAAAAATATTATAGCAAACACTTATGTAGAAGTTAGTGGAAGAAGCCTTAAAGCAGTTAATCCCGCAACGGGATTAACGCTTGATGGCGATTTTTTTAAGGCAGACGAGCACTTGGTTGATGAAGCCTTAAAATCTGCAACATTGGCTTTTCAAAGCTATAGAAACCTGAATAAAGATCTAAAAGCAGCTTTTTTAACTGCCATAGCCGATGAAATCGCTAATCTTGGCGAAGAACTGGTAAACAGGGCTTCGGCAGAAAGCGGCTTACCTTTAGCCCGCTTACAGGGCGAACTGGGCCGGACTACCGGTCAGCTAAGGTTGTTTGCCAACCTGGTTGCCGAGGGTTCGTGGGTTGATGCCATTATTGATACTGCGCTGCCTGACAGGCAACCTTTGCCAAGGCCTGATATCAGACGGATGCTGATCCCGATCGGGCCGGTAGTGGTTTTTGGTGCGAGTAATTTTCCGCTTGCTTTTTCAGTTGCAGGTGGCGATACGGCTTCGGCACTAGCTTCGGGTTGCCCGGTAATTGTTAAAGCTCATCCCGCACATTATGGAACCAGTGCCTTGGTAGGTGCTGCCATCGTTAAAGCTGCAGAAAAAACAGGAATGCCCAAGGGCGTTTTCTCTTTATTGTATGATGACGGTTATAGCATTGGAGCTGGCCTGGTTCAGCATCCCTTAACTAAAGCAGTAACGTTTACGGGTTCGTTTAAAGGCGGAATGGCTTTGATCAACCTTGCTCAACAGCGCGAACAACCTATTCCCGTTTTTGCAGAAATGGGAAGCATCAACCCGGTAATTTTTCTTCCGCTAGCCTTAGAAAACCAGGCAGAAGAACTGGCTAAAAAATATGCTGCTTCCATTACATTGGGTGCGGGACAGTTTTGTACCAATCCGGGTTTGCTGTTAGCGGTTCAATCGCCGGCACTCGAAAACTTTAAGGCTGTTTTAAGTGAAGCAATTGCTGCTG
This sequence comes from Pedobacter vanadiisoli, assembly GCF_042684385.1. Classification (NCBI taxonomy): domain Bacteria; kingdom Pseudomonadati; phylum Bacteroidota; class Sphingobacteriia; order Sphingobacteriales; family Sphingobacteriaceae; genus Pedobacter; species Pedobacter vanadiisoli. The sequence goes on from NZ_JBHULL010000003.1 coordinate 485,144, forward strand.
TTCCTTCAGCAACCATGCTAACCGAGGGTATTGCAGGTAATTACGATAAACTTTCTACTGAAATTGTAGGTGAAGAAGGAGTAGAGATAATTGCTGTTTCTGATCTGAATAATAAGGAATTAAAAAATCAATCAACAGCCAAGCTTGCTCAGGTAAGTGCAGCTGACTTTATCAGTAATCCAAAACTCCGTGAAGAAATTTTCGGGCCATATTCTTTATTGGTGGTAGCCAACAATGTTGCGGAACTTGAAAAAACGATCGAAGTATTGGAAGGGCAGCTCACCGTAACCTTAATGGCTGCAAAACAGGAACTTCAGCATTACCAGGCGCTAGTGAATAAGCTGACGGATAAAACCGGAAGAATCATACTGAATGGAGTGCCTACAGGTGTGGAAGTTTGTGCAGCCATGCAACACGGCGGGCCATTTCCTGCTACCAACGATAGCCGTTTTACATCGGTTGGTTCTACTGCGATCAATCGTTTTGTAAGACCATTGGCTTATCAGGATTGGGAACAGGAATTATTGCCGGATGAATTGAAAGATGGAAATCCATTGGGTATTTTCAGAACGGTAAATCAAAAATTAACGAAATCTCATGAGTAAAACTTTTTTTTGCGTAGACGCACATACCTGCGGAAATCCGGTTAGGTTGGTTGCAGGTGGCGGACCTCAGCTTATCGGCTCGAACATGAGCGAAAAGCGCCAGCATTTTTTGAAAGAATTCGATTGGATTCGAACCGGTTTAATGTTCGAACCACGCGGACACGACATGATGTCTGGCAGTATCCTTTACCCGCCCCACGATCCGGCTAATGACGTGGCCGTACTGTTTATCGAAACCAGTGGCTGCCTCCCAATGTGCGGTCACGGTACTATCGGTACCATTACCATTGCTGTTGAAGAAGGGCTCATCCAGCCGAAAATACCGGGGGTAATCAGGATGGAAGCCCCGGCCGGACTGGTATTGATTGAATATAAACAGGAAGGTAAAAAGGTTAAATCGGTTAAACTGAAAAACGTAGCTTCTTATCTGGCTGCCGAAAATCTTCAGGTAGAGTGCCCTGATTTGGGAACGCTTACTTTTGATGTGGCTTATGGTGGAAATTTCTACGCCATTGTAGATCCGCAGGAAAATTTTCCAGGTCTTGAAAACTATACCGCTGCGCAACTGGTTACCTGGAGCCAGACCATCAGAAAGCGAATTAACGAACAATATACTTTTGTTCATCCACAGGATGCTACCATAAATGGCTGCAGCCACATACTGTGGACAGGAAAAACAATAGACCCTAATTCAACTGCCAGGAATGCCGTTTTTTATGGCGATAAGGCCATTGACCGGTCGCCTTGCGGAACGGGTACCTCAGCACGCCTGGCACAGTGGTTTGCTAAAGGGAAACTAAAACAGGGAGAGGATTTTGTTCATGAAAGTTTTATTGGCAGCAAGTTTATTGGAAGAGTAGAAGAAGTTGTAGACCTGAACGGAATCAAAGCCATAATACCAAGTGTAGAGGGCTGGGCAAAAGTTTATGGCTACAATACCATCAAAATCGACGCCGAAGATGATCCGTATGCTTATGGATTTCAGGTGATTTAATAGGGTTTTAAAATAATATCAGCAGTATAAATTAAAATAATGTCGAAAGTATTAATTATAGGTGGGGGAATTGTAGGCCTGACTTCAGCGTATTACCTGCAGAAAAGGGGCTACGAAATAACAATTTTGGATAAAGGAGATATTACCGACAACTGCTCATTTGGTAATGCAGGGATGATTGTGCCAAGCCATTTTGTGCCTTTGGCTGCACCTGGCATGATAAAACAAGGAATCCGCTGGATGTTCGACAGTAAAAGTCCCTTTTATGTTCGTCCGTCTTTAAATGTTAACCTCATTAACTGGGGGCTGAAGTTTATGACACATGCCACGGCAAAACATGTAAGCCAATCGGCAGTACCGCTACGCGATTTATCGTTACTGAGCAAAAAGCTATACGAAGGTTTGGCAAAGGAGCCTGATTTCGATTTCGAATTGACGAATAATGGTATTCTGGCATTTTATAAAACAGAAAAAGCAGGAGAAGAAGAAGCGCACCTGGCCGCAAAAGCAGTTGAACTGGGCCTGGATATGGCGGTACTATCTGCTGATGAATGCCGTGCATTACAACCCGATTTAAAATTAGATGTTTTAGGCGCTGTGCATTACCGCTGCGATGCCCACCTTTATCCAACAAAATTGATGGATGCCTTGCTTAAGTATTTAGTAAACAATGGTGTTAAGATAGAACGTGGCAAAGAGGTTGATAGAATTGAAACGGCAGGCAATCGCATTACAAAGGTTTTTACAGGTAATATCGCCTGGGAAGCCGATCAGTATGTTTTGGCAACCGGTTCTTGGTCACCTGCTGTGGCAAAAATGGCCGGGGTTAAAATATCTTTAATGCCTGGTAAAGGTTATTCTTTTATGGAGCCGGAACCTCAGCAGCGTTTAACCATTCCGGCACTGCTTTGCGAAGCCAGGGTGGCCATAACGCCAATGAACGGCCAGATCAGGTATGGTGGTACCATGGAGTTAGATAAGATTAACACCCGCATTAATATGGAAAGGGTTAAAGGGATCGTAGAATCGGTTCCGGCCTATTTCCCCGACTTAAAACCGGCAGTTCCTTCAGAAAAAGATATCTGGTATGGTTTCCGGCCATCATCGCCCGATGGTTTGCCATACATTGGCCGAAGCGAAAAAAGAGAAAACCTCATCATCGCTACCGGACACGGTATGATGGGTTTAAGTTTAGGCCCGGCAACAGGTTTACTGGTTAGCCAGATTGTTTCAGGTATCGCTACTGATCTGAAAATGGAGCCTTATGCAGTAATGAGGTAATACACCTTGTTAGTCGGGATTTGTAATCCCGACTTCACTATTTTTGATTCTTTCCAGTGGATTAAAAATCCACAATACATTGCGCCGGATTATAAATCCAGACCAGCAAATCGGGGTGTTTCGCCCAAAAATCTCCTTATTTGACTTTATAATAATTCGAATTAATCGATTTAGATGTTGCCTTACAGGGTGTTAACTAAATATATAGTGATCTGTGAGCAAGCAAATCGCCAGCAAAATCTGTCATATTTTATCAAATTATAGCAGTATTTTAACCTTATATAAGTTTTATTGGTTTATTTGAGTTAATATTTATACATTCAATTCGAAATCAACAAACCAAACTTAACTAACTGAACGATGAAAGTATTACCATTTACCATGCTTGTTCCAGATGACAAGAGTGTGATATCGGAACATATTGAATTGCCTTATTTTTACCAATACCTGCACCGCCATGATGAATGGCAGATCACCTATATAGAAAAGGGAGAGGGTACGTTAATTGCAGGTAATGATATGCATGCTTTCCGGTCGGGCGATATTTTTGTAATCGGCGCAAAACTTCCGCATCTGTTTAAAAGCAATCCCGAGTATTTCTCTGCTGACAGCAATAAAACGATCAAGGCATGCTCCATTTACTTTAATCCGAATGGTATTTTGGCTTCCTTGTTTAATCTTCCCGAAATGAAGATGGCCAGTAGTTTTTTAGCTAAAAACAAACATGGTTTCAAAATTCCGGCTGCTTTTACTAAAAACATGGTAACCAAAATGTTTAATGTTCATGAAGCATCGGGAGTTGATGTGCTGTTTAACTTTCTGAAATTGGTTAACAGCCTCCAGGATTTAAATGAGAATGTAGAGCCATTGTGCTCGGAAATGTATTCTTCAAACGTAACCGAAAATGAAGGCATGCGTTTGAGCAAGATCATAAACTTTATTACCGAAAACTACAATAACCAGATTTCTTTAGAAGATGTGGCCAATGCCGCATTTATGACCCCTCAGGCCTTCTGCAGGTACTTTAAGAAACACACCGGGCATACTTTTGTGTCATTTTTAAATGAAGTTAGAATTAACGATGCCTGTAAAAGCCTTATTTCGGGCGAAAAGGCCGATTGCATTTCAGGCGTAGCCTATAAGGCGGGTTTCAATAGCATTACCAATTTTAACCGGGTATTTAAAAGTATTATCGGGCAATCGCCAAGAGCATATATAGATACCTACAATAATGTAAGCAGGGTGAGCTATGTAGGCGCCTAAGCAAAAACACTTTATTTTTTACCAAAAAGCAAGCTATTTTTTCAAATGGAGGTAAATGCTATTTGCCAAACTGAACCCAACACAATGCGTAGTAAATCAATTTTTTTAGTCTTTTTGTTCACGCTAAGCCTGTTTCCGGCTGCTTTTGTATTTGCGCAAACTTCGAATCAGAGTTTGTATGAACAGACCAGCGAAATGGGCACGCTGATAGTGGGATACCAAAGGGATGTTGATGCCATTAACGATTTTTATTATCCGTATTCATCAGGTGGTACTTATTCTTTCCCGATGGCTACATTTAAAAGTCCGGTGCAAAGAAAACGCCTGCAGGATATCAACAACGATTACTTAAGCAAGTTAAAATCGGCCGGGTTTGAGCGCTTTAGTATTTATGGCAAAGTAGATTATATCCTGCTTAAAAAGCAGATAGAATCTTCTGCCTGGCTCTTGGCTAAAGAGGAAGCAGATTATAATGCCCTATCGAAGTATTTTACTTTTGCCGACTCTATTTATGCGCTCGAAAAACTAAGAAGAAGGGGGACGTACCAGGAGGGTGCTGTACTGGCTGCGCAGATCGATAACATTGCGAAGCAGGTTGATGCCTTAAACCTTAATTTCAAAAAAGGGATATTAAAAGCCGACCAGCTTAAAATGGCAACGGCCATAACTTTGAGTTTAAAATATCGTTTAAAGGGTTTTTATCAATTTTATATGGATTACGAGCCTGGTTTCACCTGGTGGGTGCCTAAACCTTACGAACGGTTAGACCTCGCTTTAACCAATTACGCCAAACTTTTTAACGATAATAGCGATGCTGCTCCCGTAAAATCAACTAAGCCAGAAATTAAAGGAAATCCAATCGGAAGAGAAGAGCTGATCAGGCAATTAAATGCGGAACTTATTCCTTATACGCCTGAAGAACTCATCAAGCTTGCCGAAAGAGAATTTAAGTTTTGCGATGAAGAGCTTTTGAAAGCATCAGCAGCTATGGGTTTTGGAAATGACTGGAAAAAAGCCCAGGAAAAAATCAAGAACAGTTATGTGCCTTTAGGTAAACAGCCAGAGCTGATTGTAAAACTCCAGGATGATGCCTTAAATTTCATAAAAGCCAACGATCTGATCAGCATTCCGGCACTCGCAGAAGAAACCTGGGGCATGGTGATGATGTCGGCCGAACGCCAGCTGGTGAACCCGTTTTTTACCGGTGGACGCGAAATCAGCATTTCTTATCCAACCAATGCCATGGAGGAAGACGATAAGTTAATGAGCATGCGCGGCAACAATCCTTATTTTTCAAGGGGAACGGTACAGCACGAACTCTTACCAGGCCATCACTACCAGTATTTTATCAATAACCGTTATAAAAGCTATCGCGATCTTTTTAAAACACCTTTCAGCGTAGAAGGCTGGCCGTTATATTGGGAACTTTTGCTCTATGATAAAGGTTTTGCCAAAACTCCCGAAGAAAAAATGGGAATGCTTTTCTGGCGGATGCACCGTTGCGCCAGGATTCTTTTTTCGCTGAACTTCCACCTGGGTAAATGGACCCCTCAGCAATGCGTCGATTTCCTGGTTGACCGTGTAGGGCACGAACGTGCCAATGCCGAAGGAGAAGTACGAAGATCTTTCAAGGGCGATTACAGCCCTTTGTACCAGGTTGCTTACCTTACCGGCGGCCTGCAGCTTTTTGCGCTGAAAAAAGAATTGGTTGATAGTGGCAAGATGAGCTTTAAGGATTTTCACGATGCCGTAATAAAGGAAAACCTAATTCCTGTAGAAATGATCAGGGCTACTTTAACCAATCAGCCTTTAACACGCGATTTCACAACCTCATGGCATTTTTACGACCAGCTTAATAAATAAACCAACCAAACCATTTGAACCACCAAGCAACAGAACACATGATTGAAAAAGAAACCACTCAATTTAAACCCTCACTTAAACTGATGGATGCAACAATGCTTGTAGCCGGAAGTATGATCGGTTCGGGTATTTTTATTGTAAGTGCCGATATTACCCGTAATGTAGGCAGCTCCGGCTGGCTTTTAGTGGTTTGGCTTATCACAGGCTTCATGACACTTACTGCTGCATTGAGCTATGGCGAATTAAGCGCCATGTTTCCTAAAGCGGGCGGACAGTATATTTATTTAAAGGAAGCATACAATCCGTTGATCAGTTTTTTGTATGGCTGGAGTTTTTTTACAGTAATCCAAACCGCAACCATTGCTGCGGTGGGGGTGGCATTTGCCAAGTTTACGGCTTATCTCGTCCCTAAATTAAGTGAAGATTTGGTTGCCGTCGATTTAGGTTTTTTCACCATCTCACCGGCACAGCTATTGGCCATTGGTGTAATTATTTTACTTACCTATATCAACAGCAGAGGGGTTAATGGCGGTAAAGTAATCCAAACTACCTTTACAGTGGCTAAGTTGTTAAGTTTATTTGGGCTGATCGTTTTCGGACTTTTCTTTTTAGATAAAGGGATCTGGAAAAGCAATTGGGAAAATATGTGGGCTTTAGGTCCGCTATCAGCCGATGGTAATATTGGTTCTTACACCACTTTTGCTGCCTTCGGAGCCATTGCTGCAGCAATGGTAGGTTCGATATTCAGTAGCGATTCCTGGCACAATGTTACTTTTATTGCCGGCGAAATTAAAAACCCTGCACGCAATATTGGGCTAAGTTTAGCCTTAGGAACCATTATTGTAACAGTGTTATATATTCTTGCCAATGTGATGTATACAGGTGTACTTTCACTACATGACATTGCTTATGCCGATAAAGACCGCGTGGCGGTTTCTGCAGCGAATCATATTTTCGGTACGGCAGGTACTTTCATTATTGCCATAATGATTATGGTTTCGACTTTTGGTTGTAACAACGGCTTAATTATGGCCGGTGCAAGGGTGTATTACTCAATGGCCAAAGACGGGCTTTTTTTTAAAAAAGTTGGTACGCTTAACAAAAATGCAGTTCCGGGATTTGGACTATGGATACAGTGCATTTTTGCCTGTTTATGGTGTATTAGTGGAAAATATGGCGATCTGTTGGATATGATCTCTTTTGTGGTAGTTATGTTTTACATGCTCACCATCTTTGGTATTTATATTTTGCGTAGAAAACGCCCCCATGCCGACCGGCCTTATAAAGCCTTTGGTTATCCGGTATTACCCATCATTTACATAGTAATGGGACTGGCATTCTGTATCCTGCTGATCATATTTAAACCGAAATTTACCTGGCCAGGATTAATCATCACTTTAATAGGCATACCGGTTTATTACCTGATTAAAGGAAATATAGCCCGCCAGGATCTGAGCGTAAAAGATGCAGTTGATACGAACGGTTAAAATATTGATGTTACTGATCAAAATCTAAAGGAAACCTCCAAGGCCGCAATACTATATTTACCCTAAAAAAATTGCAATGAGCATTTATACAAGCGCTAAAAAATCAATAGTCTTCATCTTATTAAGTTTTGTTTACTTTCAGGTGCTGGCACAGCAAGCTGGGTTGCGGCCCTATGCACCGAGCGCGGCTGAAGTGGCAGATGCTTACCAGTTATCCATGAAACTGGATACCGCCTTACGCAATATTCCAACCAACAACGAGCTAATTCCTTTTTGGAACAAAGATGGTACTGCATTTTGGTACAAGAAGAATCTTCCCAACAGAACATGGGAATATTATAATGTAGAAGCTGCAACAGGTAAACGTAAAATCGCGTTCGATCATGATAAACTTGCACAGCGTATCGAAAAGCTCACCGGTAAAAAACAGAATCCATTAAAAATTCAACTTTCTGAGCTTTATTTTGCCGATAAGGGCAATACTGCGAAATTAAAAATACAGGATAATTGGTATGAGTTAAACCTAAACGATTATAATTTAACCAATACAAACGATACTACTATTTTCCGGTATAATGCCAGGAGGCCTTTGCAGCAACGCAGATCGCGCTGGCAACGAAACCGGGAATCCAGAAAATCGCCGGATGGTAAAAGCGAAATCCTGATCCGCGGCGGCAACCTTTTTGTAATTGATTTAGCTACAAAGACAGAAACCCAACTGACTACCGATGGTAATGCCGATAAACCATATGGCGAGTTTGCATGGTCGCCTGATGGAAAAAATATTGTAGCCTATAAAATCGATCCGAAAGAATTTAAAAAAGTACATTATGTTTTAAGTGCTGTGCCGGGAACCACACGAGGCGAATTAAAATCGAGGGAATACGCACAGCCTGGTGATGATTTTACCGCCTATCAGCCTTATGTTTTTAATGTAGCGACTAAAACCGCCATTAAAGTAGATGCAGATCCGATCGATTTTTTTGGTGCACCAGAACTACATTGGCGCGAGCATAACAGCAGATATTATACCTACGAGAAGGTAGACCGTGGTCACCAGCGTTTCAGGGTAATTGAAGTAGACGTTTTAACAGGGAAAACTAAAAACATTATCGACGAAAAAACCAAAACCTTCATTTACGAAAGCCGCATTTATACGAGGTATTTACCTAAAACAAATGAAATAATATGGACGAGCGAGCAAGACGGCTGGCGACATCTTTATTTGGTAGATGCCTTAACCGGAAAGCAGCACTTAATTACAAAAGGAAATTATGTAGTTCGGGATATTGATAGCGTAGATATCGTAAAACGCCAGGTGTGGTTCAGGGCCAGTGGAATGCAGGCTGACGAAGATCCATATTTTATCCATTATTACAGGATTGGCTTTGATGGAAAAGGACTGGTAAACCTCACACCAGAAATAGGTAACCATAACCTCAGCTTTTCCCCTGATCGTAAATATTATATCGATACCTACTCTCAGGTAAATATACCGCCTGTTAGTGAATTGAGGCTAACGTCAAGCACTAAAAAAATTAACGAAATAGAGCATGGAAAAACAGATGCTTATCTGGCAACAGGTGTTAAACTGCCTGAAGTGTTTGTGGCAAAAGGAAGAGATGGCATAACCGATATCTGGGGCATTGTTTGCCTCCCTTCAAAAATGGACCCGAACAAAACTTACCCGGTTATCGAAAATATTTATGCAGGCCCTCATGATAGTTTTGTACCTAAAAATTTCCTGCCGGCCAGCGAAATGCAGAGCATTGCAGAATTAGGTTTCATTGTAGTACAGATTGATGGAATGGGTACTGCCAACCGCTCTAAAGCTTTTCATGATGTATGTTGGAAAAACATAGCTGATGCGGGATTTCCCGACAGGATATTGTGGATGAAAGCCATGGCGGTTAAATATCCTAATGCTGATATTTCAAGAGTTGGGATTTATGGTACTTCGGCGGGCGGGCAAAGCTCAACAGGAGCACTGTTGTTTCATCCTGAGTTTTATAAGGCCGCTGTTTCTGCCTGTGGTTGTCACGATAACCGCATCGACAAACAATGGTGGAATGAACAATGGATGGGCTATCCAGTAGGGCCTCACTATGAAGAACAATCAAATATTACAAATGCGGGTAAATTACAGGGTAATTTATTTCTGATTGTTGGCGAAGCAGATGAAAATGTGCCGCCAGAATCGACCTACCGGCTTGCTGATGCGCTGATCAAAGCCAATAAAAATTTCGATATTTTAAGTATTCCGGGAATGGGGCACAGTGACGGTGGTGTGTATGGGCGTAGACGTAAGCGCGATTTCTTTGTGAAACACCTACTTAATGCCGAACCGCCAAATCCGAATCTTTCAAAATAGATTTGCTGGTTATTGGTTATTCGTCATTGGTTCATTGGTCATTAGTAACTGCAAGTTGTAAATTGGTCATTAGTCATTAGTTCATTGGTCATTAGTTCATTTGTAAACTGCCAACTGTAAATTGGTTTATTGGTCATTGGTTCATTAGTAATTGCAAACTGTCAATTGTTTATTAGTCATTAGTTCATTTGTAAACTGCCAACTGTAAATTGGTTTATTGGTCATTGGTTAATTAGTAAATGCAAACTGTAAATTGGTCATTGGTCATTTGTCATTAGTTCATTTGTAAACTGCCAACTGTAAATTGGTTTATTGGTCATTGGTTCATTCCACATTGGATATAATTAGTTATTTTAGCTATAATAAATTACGCTATGAAAAATAACTTTTGGTTTTTGATTTTTTTATTCTTTTCTATTTCGGCTTTTGCACAAACTAAAAAGCCTGTGGTAAAAGATTTGGCGTTTATGTCTGGAACATGGGTGCAGAAAAGCGAATGGGGTGATTTGGAAGAATTTTGGAGCGAACCAAAGGGCGAAAGCATGATGAGCAGCTTTAGGTGTGTTAAAGAGGGGAAAGCTTTATTTTACGAATTCGTTGTGATTGAACTGGAAGAAGGTTTGCCTGTGATGAAGATGAGGCATTTTAACCGGGGAAGCATTGCCTGGGAAGAAAAGGAAAAACCACTACTTTTTCCGCTGGTAACATTAAAAGGAAAACTTGCGGTTTTTGAAATGAAAGATAAATCGGTGAGATTGAGCTATCAATTGATTACTAAAAATAAATTGAGTGTTGTGCTGGAAGAAAAGGATAAAAACGGGCATCCGAAAAAAGATATTTTCAACTTTACCAGAAAACTTTAGTAATTTTCCATCCAAATCAATCCATTTAACATGTTGCCAAAAATTAAAAGGCCTTGGCTGTTTTTACTTGTCCTGTTATTCAGTGCATTTATTGCTAACGCATCATCGATAGATTTCTATCAGATCAAAATTTACCACCTGAAAACCGATGCTCAAGAAAAAATGGTAGATGATTATTTGCAAAAAGCATATTTACCAGCATTGCACCGCTGTGGAATTGCCAAGATAGGCGTGTTTAAACCAATTGTAACAGATCAGGCTTTAGCTACAGAAAAACTGATTTATGTATTTATTCCCTTAAAATCATTTAATGGAATTTTGGAACTGGATAAAAAGTTGGCAAAAGACAAACAATATGCTGCTGATGGTAAAACTTATCTGGATGCTGTTTATACAGATGTTCCTTTCGAACGGTTAGAATCCATAGTATTAAAAGCTTTTGAAGGTGCTCCCCATTTTATGCTACCTGATCTGAAATCGCCGATGAAAGAACGGGTGTACGAATTAAGAAGCTATGAAGCACCCACAGAGAAATATTTCAGGAATAAAGTTCAAATGTTTAATAAAGGCGACGAAATCGGTTTATTTAAAAGGCTAAATTTTAATGCCGTGTTTTATGGAGAAGTAGTTGCCGGTAGCCGTATGCCTAACCTGATGTATCTTACCACTTTCGAAAATAAAACAGATAGGGATGCACACTGGAAAGCTTTCTCTGCAGATGAATATTGGAAGAAACTATCGGCTATGCCAGAGTATCAGCACAATGTTTCTAAAAACGACACTAAATTTGTTTACCCAACAGACTATTCAGATATTTAAAAATATAAAAGCTAAAAGACTAAAGTTCAAAGCCAGAAGGTAAATCAAATTCTGTGCGAATCAGTGCTTCCGCGGCAAAAAAAACTAACTAGAAAGATTCTGAAATAAATTTAGAATGGCGATCGCTGTGACCGAGCTATAATTTTAATATTCTTAACTGCTTAATAGTAGAAAAGAAGCGCGTATCACTATCCGGTAATTCACAAATGCATTTCTTTGTTTTTATATTCGGACGTCATCAGCCGATTGACCGTTTTTTCAAATTTATTAAAATCGAGTGGTTTAAGTAAAAAGTAGCTGTCTTTATCAAGGGCATGTATAGCTGTATTTCCTTCGGCGCTTATAAATACAACAAATTTTACATTGTTTTGAAGCATTCTGGCGATATCAGTTCCTGATATTTCCATTTCCATGTCTAAAAATAAAAAGTCAACCTTTCTGTAGGTCCAAAAGGCGGCCATGGCATCTATTGCATCTGTAAAACTTCCTTTAAGCTGGAGTTTATCTATTTTGGAAATAAACTGCTCCAGTATATTTATACTCATCTGACTGTCATTTATAATTACACAGCTATAAGTTTGTGGTATTGAAAGATTCATTAACTGGTATTTTGTAATCTATATGCAAAATGCTTGCCACATAAATTGAGCTGGGGCTTATCGTTTGAGCTTAAGAAAGAAATCAGCAGTTTAAGGCGTAAAAAATTAGATAGACAAACGATTGCGCGGTTTTTGTCGCTGAAAACGAGCAGGTTCCTTTAATGTGTTTGCTACCTTTATCGCACGGCTTTAAAGCTAAACACTGGCTTAACCTAAACAGATAACCAAAGCAAACCTTAATGACCCCACATTATTTTTTTAAACACTTTAAAATAACCAATTTCAAAAACCGGCCCAAAAGAGCCATTTTGATGTCCATTTTAATTGCCGCTCCGTTTTTTGCTTCTGCGCAATCAGCTGCTCAGAAAACCAATCAGGTAGCACAAAACACTATCAAAGTTCTTGAGGCAAAAAAGATCAACAATACTACGGTAGAATTGCTACTTTCTGACCATCAGCGTTTAACATTTGATTTTTATGGCGATCATATTTTTCGTCTTTTCGAAGACCCTGCCTCGGGCTTTATCCGCGATCCGGAAGCAAAACCAGAAGCCAAAATTTTAGTAGAAAACCCACGCAGGCCCGTTTCAAGATTAGATATTAAGGATGAGGATCATCAGCTATTTATCTCTACCGGTAAAATTACCGTTCTTATCGATAAAAATACTTCGCTAATCAAGGTGATTAACCTTGCTACGCAAGCCGTTGCTGTTGAAGAGCTGGCACCGATTCAATTCGAAAAAGGGAAAGTAACCCTTAGCCTGAAAGAAAACCCGGATGAATATTTCTATGGTGGCGGAGTACAGAACGGCCGTTTTTCTCACAAGGGAAGAAATATTGCTATCGAAAATCAAAACTCCTGGACAGATGGAGGGGTAGCTTCGCCAACACCTTTTTATTGGTCTACCAATGGTTATGCTGTAATGTGGCATACCTTTAACAAGGGAAATTACAATTTTGGAGCTAAAGAAAAAGGATTGGTAAAACTGGTACACGAAACCGATTACCTGGATGTATTTTTTATGGTTAACACCGGGCCAGTACAGCTGCTCAACGATTTTTACCAATTAACGGGAAACCCGATTTTGTTGCCAAAATTTGGTTTCTATCAAGGGCATTTAAACGCTTATAACCGCGATTTTTGGAAAGAAGATGAAAATGGTACTTTGTTTGAAAACGGAAAACGATACAAAGAAAGTCAGAAAGATAATGGCGGTATAAAAGAATCGCTTAACGGTGAAAAAAATAACTATCAATTTTCGGCAAGGGCGGTGATTGACCGTTACAAAAATAATGATATGCCCTTAGGTTGGGTGCTTCCAAATGATGGTTATGGTGCAGGTTACGGCCAGACCCAAACCTTAGACAGCAACATTTTAAACCTAAAACATTTTGGCGAATATGCCCGTAAAAATGGGGTAGAAATTGGCTTGTGGACCCAGTCAGATCTTCATCCTAAACCAACGGTAAGCCCGCTGTTGCAGCGCGATATCATTAAGGAAGTGCGCGATGCCGGTGTCAGGGTATTAAAAACAGACGTAGCATGGGTTGGTGCAGGCTATTCGTTCGGGTTAAATGGCGTAGCCGATGTTGCGCAGATTATGCCCTATTATGGCAATAACAGCCGTCCATTTATCATTTCATTAGATGGTTGGGCCGGTACCCAACGTTATGCAGGTATTTGGTCAGGCGATCAGACCGGGGGTGTTTGGGAATATATTCGTTTCCATATTCCTACATATATAGGTTCCGGTTTATCAGGCCAGCCCAATATCACTTCAGATATGGATGGTATTTTCGGGGGTAAAAACCCAACCATTAATACACGCGATTTTCAGTGGAAAACCTTTACGCCAATGGAATTGAATATGGATGGCTGGGGTGCTAATGAAAAATATCCACATGCATTGGGAGAACCTGTAACTTCAATTAACCGCAATTATTTAAAATTAAAATCAGAGCTGATTCCCTACACTTATAGTGTAGCAAGAGAAGCTGTTAACGGCTTGCCCATTATCAGGGCGATGTTTTTGGAATATCCAAATGTCTATACCAAAGGTACTTCAACGCAATATCAATATCTATACGGACCGTCCTTTTTGGTAGCACCAATTTATCAGGCAACCCGGCCGGATGAGAAAGGTAATGATATCCGCAATGGCATTTACCTGCCGGAGGGAGCATGGATTGATTATTTTACGGGAGAAAAATATACCGGAAACTGCATTATCAACAACTTTGACTCGCCATTATGGAAATTGCCTGTTTTTGTGAAAAATGGTGCTATTATCCCGATGACGAATCCAAATAACCATGTTGCTGAAATCAATAAGGCAAACCGCATCTATGAATTGTACCCCTTTGGAAAAACCTCGTTTACCGAATACGATGATGACGGTACAACAGAGGCTTATAAACTGGGCAATGGGGTTTACACCTTAATTGAATCAGAAGTTGATCAAAAAAACAATGCCTTCATTACCGTTCATCCTGCCAAAGGAGCTTTTGATGGTTTTGTAAAAGAAAAAACAACAGAATTTGTGGTCAACGTTACCGAAAAACCAAAGAGATTAACGGCGAAGATTGGCAATAGCAAAATCAAACTTAGCGAAGTAAACTCCAAAGCGGAATTTTTGAAGCAGGTAAACGTGTATTTCTACGATGCTGCTCCAAACTTAAACCGTTTTGCCACAAAAGAAAGCGAATTTGAAAAAGTGGCAATGGTTAAAAACCCCCAGTTGCTGGTTAAACTTCAATCTGCCGATATTACCATCAGTCCGGTAACACTTAATATAAATGGATTTAAATTTGATCCTGCAGATAAAAAACGCTTGTCAACAGGAAAATTAGCAGCTCCTGTAAATGCAAAGGTGGGCGATAAGAACAGAGAGGCCTATACACTCACCCCTAGCTGGAGCAAAGTGAGCAATGCAGATTTTTATGAGATCGATTTTAATGGCATGCGTTATACCACCATCCGCGATACAGCTTTGTTATTTGATGGTTTATTGGCCGAAACAGCCTACACATTTAAGTTGCGTGCAGTAAATAAAGATGGTTATTCTGATTGGACCGAAATTAAGGCAACCACCAAAACCAATCCTTTAGAATTTGCCATTCAGGGTATAACAGCCGAAACTACTGCCGAAAATCAGGGCGGCTCAGGTATCAACAAATTGTTTGATTTTGATGAAGGCAATATGTGGCATACCAAATGGGGAGCCAAGGCAGTTCCTTTTGATATGATTCTCGATCTGAAATCGATTAACCAGCTGGATAAATTCCACTACCTGCCACGTACGGGAAGAGGGAATGGCATATTAATAAAAGGTAAGGTGTTTTTTAGCAACAATAAGGAAAACTGGACAGAAGCCGGTGCATTTGAATGGGCCAATAATGATGAAACCAAAATATTCAATTTCACAGCACACCCTGTTGCCCGTTACATCAAAATTGCTGTTGCCGATGGCGTAGGTGGTTTTGGATCAGGCAGAGAGTTATATGTATTTAAAGTGCCAGGTACCGAAAGTTATCTTCCGGGCGACATCAATAACGACCGTTTAATAGATAAGAACGATTTAACCTCCTATATCAATTATACCGGTTTAAGAAAGGGCGATGCCGATTTCGAAGGTTATATCAGCAATGGCGATATCAATAAAAATAACCTGATTGATGCTTACGATATTTCAGTTGTGGCCACACAGCTTGAGGATGGGGTAAACGAAAGTAAAATTGATAAAGTTGCAGGTAAACTGGAAATCACTACCGCCAAACAGACTTATAACAAAGATGAAGTTATAGAAATTAAAGTAAGGGGAATAAACCTGAAATCAGTAAATGCCTTAAGCTTCGCGCTACCATACCATACACAGGATTATGATTTTGTAGGCATTCAGGGATTAAATATGAAACAAATGGATAACCTAACCAACGATCGCCTGCATACCAGTGGTGCTAAGGTTTTATATCCAACCTTTGTTAATATTGGTAACAAAGAAGCTTTAAACGGTACTGCTGATCTGTTTATCCTGAAATTAAAAGCAAAACATAAAGTACAATTTGGACTTAAGGTTACTGAGGGTTTATTGGTAGATAAAAACCTTAACTCGGTTAAATTTTAATTAGCTAATATTAGCAATCTCAATGCGGGCTGATTTTTATCAGTTCCGCATTTTTGTTTCTCATGCAGATCCTTTTCAGGTGAAGAGAATTGTGGATTAATGTACCTTATAAAAGGAATAGCCTTGTAAATTGTATATTTACAGCGCTAAACTAATTTTTTATTCGGCCGTCCCATCGGTTTGCCTTTCTTGTTATGAGATTTATCAAAGCATTTTGTTTTATTGCGCAATTTTGGCTCTCCTTTAATAGTGCTAAGGCCCAGGTAGTAGATCAGACTTCTATTCCCGAACACTATGTGCTTAAAACATATGGTATTAATGATGGCCTTCCATCAAAAAACACAACGGTTGCTTTAAAAGATAAAAGGGGGTTTGTATGGATAGGTACAGAAAACGGGCTCTGTAAGTTTGACGGTTATTCTTTTAAGGTTTATGTGAATATTGCCGGCGACAGCACTTCTCTAGCCAATAATTATATCAACGCTATGGTAGAAGATAGCGATGGAACCTTTTGGGTGGGTACAATGAATGGCTTAAACAGGTTTGATCCTGTTACCGAAAAATTTGAACGTTTTTACCATAAAGAAAACGACAGGACCTCGCTAAGCAACAACAAGGTATGGTCTATACTAATCGATAAAACGAATAAACTGTGGATCGGTACCGATGATGGATTTAACCTTTTCAGCAAAAAAACAAAAACTTTTAGGGTTTACCAGCCTGATGCAAAAAATCAGTATGCCATTAAAGGAAAATCGGTTAATGCCATTGCAGAGGATGCATCTGGCAATTTATGGTTGGGCAATTGGAGCAAGGGACTGAACAAATTCGACCAAAAAACGCAGCGGTTTACCAATTATATGCAAAAGGAAATCGCGAACCAAAAAAATCCAAACGACATCTGGACCCTCTGTATTGACAATAATGGCATGATATGGGTCGGATGTTATTGGAAAGGTGACCTGTTCCGGTTTGATCCGAAAAGAGAAATGTTTACTACCTACGAAAGTGGAAAAACAGGTAATGGTGCCGTATTTAATGTTTTAAGTGTGGGAGCCGAAAAACTGCTTGTAGGCGGCAGCTCGGGAATATTCTGGGTAAATACAAAGCTAAATAAATGGAAGAAAATAGATGAACTCGAATTTTTTGCAAATGGAGGCTTATATCGTGATAAAACCGGAATGATATGGCTCTGTGGCAAAAATGGCCTAAGTAAAATTGATTTTAACCAGTATAAATTTAATTTTATCTCACTTCCTCTGGGGCAGGCAGAAAGCAAATCGATGATTAGTTACGGCAGCAATTTTTGGCTGGGAACCAACAAGGGCCTTTATAAATATAACACAGATAACCGATCTATTACCAGGATTTTGCACACCAATAATTCAAACAGTTTATCCAGTAACGATATTATTAACTTATCTGCTGATTTAAAAGGCCAGTTATGGGTAATGAGCGAGAATGGATTTGACCTGTATAATCAAAAGGAAAATAAGTTTGTACATCATCACCACCACTCGGCACTGGGTAGTTTTTTTAACGAAGATGTTTTCAGAGATTTGATAGAAGTAAACGATGGTGAATATTATCTCGCAACCGATGCAGGCTTAAAAATCTATAACGATAAAACCAAAACCTACACTCATTACTATAATGATCCTAAAAATTTGGGTTCACTGAGCAATAACCATCTGTACTGCCTTTTAAAAGATGCCCAGGGAAACATCTGGATAGGAACCTACGGAAGCGGACTCAGCCGTTTTGATCCTAAAACCAAAAAGTTTAGCAACTACATGATCAATAATTCAAGAAAGGGCGGCATTAGCAATAACATTGTTAACAGTCTTTATCTTGATTCGCATCAAAATGTCTGGATCTGTACCCGCGATGGATTGAATAAATATGTAGCTAAAACCAATACCTTCGAGATATATTCTAAACAGAACGGCTTTGCAAGCAATGTTTTTACCGATATGGTAGAAGATAATAATGGAAAGCTATGGATAACTACCGAACAGGGTATTTCACTCTTCGATCCTGTAACTAAAACCGTTCGGAATTATGATGAAAAGGACGGTGTTTATGCCAACGCCGCAATCTGTAAAAATGAAAAAGGAGAAATTTACCTGGCAGGTAACAAAGGCATCGTTTATTTTAATCCGGAACAGCTTAAATATAATAAAGAAGCTCCTGCGGTTTACTTTTCTGATTTTTCGGTTTTTAATAAACTGATCCTTCCTGGCAAAGATTCTCCTTTAAATTTGCCCATTTATATGACGAAAAGGATCACATTACCTTACGATCAGAGTGTACTTTCTTTTGGTTTTGTGGCCCTCAATTATACACTTTCTGAAAAAAACCAGTATGCCTATTTTCTTGAAGGTTTTGATAAAAAATGGAATTATAGCGGTAGCGAACATAAAGTAACCTACACCAACTTAAACCCTGGTAAATATACCTTAAAAATAAGGGCCTCAAACAACGATGGTGTTTGGAATATGAACGGAAATTCTTTGCAGATTATAATTACACCACCCTGGTACCGTACCTGGTGGGCTTTTTGTTTTTATGGTTTGGCTTTCTTTGGTGTTGTATATGCCTATCTTAAATACCGCGAATACCAGTCTAACTTAAAATTTCAGATTAAACTGGCCCATGTAGAGAGCGAAAAAGAGAAGGAGCTCAGCGAGAAGAAACTATCGTTTTTTACCAACGTATCGCACGAGTTCCGTACACCGCTTACCTTAATTATTAACCCGGTTAAAGAGCTTTTGTACAAGAACGATAATAATGTTGATACTACTGATTTAAATGTCGTGTACCGGAATGCCAAGCGGCTTTTAAGTTTGGTAGACCAGCTGTTGCTGTTCAGAAAGGCAGATACCTACGGCGAAAAGTTAAAAGTGGCACCGATAAACCTGGTGAATTTGTGTAAAGAGGTATTTCTTTGCTTTATACATCAGGCCCGGTCAAAAAACGTAACACTCGAATTTAGCTGTACCGATGAGGTGATTGCTTTTTATGCCGACCGGGAAAAAATTGAAATTGTGTTTTTTAACCTGCTTTCCAATGCGATAAAATTTACCCCGGAAGGTGGCAGGGTTAAAATGCTGATAGATAACAGCAACGAGCATGTAATCATTAGTATTGAGGATTCAGGCTGCGGTATCACAGATGCGGCAGGAGAAAAACTGTACGAAAAATTTTATCAGGACCCTGGAAACAAATCGGCTAAAGGCGGTTTTGGAATAGGTTTATACCTTGCTAAAAGCTTTATCGAAATGCACGGAGGGACCATAAACTATACCAGCATAGAAAATAAGGGAACTACTTTTAATGTTACTTTGTTAAGAGGCGTATCCCATTTTAAGGACGCCATTATATTGCAGGAAGAATTGACTGATACCGATTCCTCATTATTTAAAGAACTGATAGAAGATGAGATAAGCGCCAATAAAATTGTAGAGGCTGCTGAAGGACAAATGGTAGATAACCAGCTAGCCACTGAATTAAAAAGCTTGCTTATTATTGATGATAATACCGAAATAAGAGAATACCTTAAACAGGTTTTTAGAATGGATTATCACATTTACGAAGCCAGTAACGGGGAAAAAGGCTATGAAATGGCTAAAGAATTACTGCCTGATATTGTGATTTGTGATGTCATGATGGATGGGATAACAGGAATAGAGCTGTGCAGTAAAATAAAAGAAGATGTATCTATCTCTCACATCCCGATTATTTTACTTACTGCCATTTCTGCGCCAGAGGTGAAACTTAAGGGGATAGAAGGTGGTGCCGACGATTACATCAGTAAACCTTTTGATAAGGATTTTTTAAAGGCAAGGGTGGCCAGTATACTAAAAAGCAAAAATGCCTTGCAAAAGTATTTTTATAATGAAATTACGCTTAACTCGAACAACACCAAAATCTCTGCTGAATACAAAGAGTTTTTAGATAACTGTATCAGAATTGTAGAAGAACATCTTACCGACCCTGATTTTAATATCGATACCCTGTCAGCCGCCCTGGGCATGTCGAGGTCTAATTTATACCGTAAAATAAAATCCATTTCCGGTCAGTCTGCCAATGGGTTTATCCGCTTCATCAGGCTAAGGAAAGCTGCCGAAATTTTTATCAATACAGATAAAACCATTCAGGAAACTTCTTATATGGTAGCCATTACCGATCCTAAATATTTTAGGGAGCAATTTTATAAGCTGTTTAACATGAATCCATCACAGTATATCAAAAAGTTTAGGAAGCCGTTTTCTAATAATATCCAACTAAATTCAACCGTCAAAAAAGCTAAGTAAAAAACAGTGTTTACTTGCTCTTTTTTCTTCAATATGCCTTAAAACCTCTTTTAAGGCATAATTAGGTTTGTTTACCCCTCTAATTTGGATTGTTTGTACCCCTTTAATATTGTTTGTTGGAACTAATTTAGACCTCCATTAAGCAGTTCTATAACTATAAAATCTAATAACAAATTATTGTTATCTAAAGTATAGACCTGATCTGCTAACCAAATATTAAACGTGCAAACCAAAATGAGAAAAAAAAATCTAAAGGAATTTTCACCTTTAAAATTCTTTAAAATTAAAGCATTGGCTTTTCTATTTATCCTATCCATTAGTTTACCGGTAACCGCTTCTTCATTTTCTGCATTGGCAGGAAAAATGAAACTGGCGCGCGAGATTGTGGTAACTGGTACAGTAACAAACGAAACCGGAGCTACATTTCCGGGGGTAGCGGTTAAGGTTAAGGGAACGGAAAAAGCAGTTCAAACCGATGCAAAAGGTAAATTTAGTATCAGTGTGGCAGCCACAACAGATGTACTTGTTTTTTCTTATGTGGGCTATACCAGTCAGGAGCAAACAGTTGGTGATAGAACAACCATCAATGTTCAGCTCGGTTCTGATACCAAAACACTTAACGAACTGGTAGTGGTTGGTTACGGAACACAGAAGAAAGCAACCCTTACCGGGTCAATATCGCAGGTAAAGGGGGCTGACCTGGTAAAGAGTCCGCAACCTAACTTGTCCAATTCGTTGGCTGGCCGCTTTTCCGGGGTAGTGATTAACAATAGGAGTGGCGAACCTGGTTATGATGGTTCGAACATCACCATCAGGGGCTTGGCTACTACAGGGAGCAATAATGTATTAATTGTTGTAGATGGAATTCCCGGGCAGATCGGCGGACTAGAGCGTTTAGACCCTAACGATATTGAAAGTGTTTCAGTATTAAAAGATGCCTCAGCAGCAATTTATGGTAACAGAGCTGCCAATGGGGTAATTTTAGTGACCACTAAAAAAGGGAAAACAGGTAAACCGACAATCAACTATAGTTTTAACCAGGGTTTTAGCTCGCCAACAAGATTGCCAAAAATGGCCGATGCTGCAACTTATGCACAGATTATGAACGAAATTAGTTTCGATTCTAATCCTTCTGGTGGTCTTAACCAGTCTTATACAGCAGATCAGATCGAAAAATTCCGTAATGGTTCTGATCCTTTATTGTATCCTAACACCGATTGGATCGACCAAACTTTAGAAAAAACAGCTTTACAGAGCCAGCATAGCCTTTCTGTTAATGGTGGCGGACAAGACGTAAAATATTACATGTCGTTAGGGACCGTTGCTCAGGATGGCTTGTACAAAAATGGAGCGACCAAATACAATCAATACAATTTCCGTACGAATGTGGATGCGAATGTTTCCAAATACATTAAAGTTGGCTTATCAGTATCGGGCAGACAAGAAAACCGTGTGTTTCCTCAGGTGGGAGCTGGCGATATTTTCAGGTCTATCTATAGGGCAAAGCCAATTGTAGCTGCTTATTATCCAAACGGTTTGCCGACAACGGGTATAGAAAATGCGAACCCTGCGGTACAGGTTACCGATATCGGCGGAACCAGTAAATCGCCAACACAGGTTTTAAATGGTATTTTAAGGGCTACTTTTATTATTCCGGGTGTAGAAGGCCTTTCTATTGATGGTTTCTTTTCGGCAGATAAATCCAATGTATTTACCAAAAGCTTCAGCAAACCCTATCTGTTATATCAATACGATCCTACATCTAAAACCTATAACAGTGTAATTACCGGTGGCAATAACCAAAAAGCTACCCTGACCGAAAGCCATAAAAATGAATCATTGCTTACTTCAAATATTAAATTAAATTATGCAAGGCGCTTTAACCTGCACGATATTAATGCTTTTGTGGGTTATGAGCAGAGTGAAAACCACTTGGAATATTTCGATGCACAACGTTTTAACTTCCTGTCTACTTCGCTGCCTGAACTTTCACAGGGAGGTACTGCCGCTACTGATTTTCTAAACTCGGGTTATAGCTCAAACTACAACCGCCGGAGCATTATTAGCCGTTTAGCTTATAGTTATGACGATAAGTATCTTTTTGAAGGCCAGTTGCGTGTTGATGGATCTTCTATTTTTCCACAGGGTAAACAGTACGGTGTTTTTCCATCCGCTTCTGCAGGTTGGGTAATTTCAAAAGAAAAATGGTTTAACGAAAACATTAAATTTATTGATAACTTAAAAATCCGTGCATCTTACGGTTCTTTGGGTAATGATAATGTAAATGGTTTCCAGTATTTCGATAATTACGTACTTGTAGGTAACGGCTTTGTGGCCAGGGATGCCAGCAATGCGCTAACCATACAACCAGGTGTAAACCTGGTTAAACTGGCAAACCCAAACATTACCTGGGAGGTAGCAAAGAAACTCGATATTGGTATTAATGCTACTTTGTTTAAGGACTTTAGTATTGAGGCTATTTATTTCCAGCAAAAAAGATCTGATATCCTAACCACCCGCAATGCATCATTGCCTGGTTCTTCCGGTATCGTAAATCCTTATGGATCTGATCCGCTGGTACCTTCAGAAAATATCGGTAAAGTAAATAATGCTGGTTTCGAAGCTACGGTAGGGTATAACCACAATGGCGAAAACTTCAGGTGGAATGCATCGGGTAACTTCACTTATGCTAAAAGTAAAGTGATTTTTATTGATGAGGCTGTTGGAACATTGGATTATCAGCGCAAAACAGGCAGACCATTAAATGTTGACCTGCTTTACAATGCCATCGGTATATTTAGAACACAACAGGAGTTAGATGCTTATCCACATGTTAGTGGCGCTAAAGTTGGCGATCTTAAATACCTTGATTACAATAATGATGGCAAAATAACTGCCGATGACCAAACCAGAACGCCATATAGCAACATCCCTCAAATTACTTATGGATTTACACTTGGTGCTTCTTATAAAAACTTTGATGTATCGATGGTATTAGCCGGACAAGCCCAGGTAAGCCAGTACGTTTTACCAGAATCGGGTAGTGTAGGTAACTTTTACAGCAGCTGGGCCGATAACAGGTTTAGTGCTTCAAATCCGAACGGAACATATCCGAGGGTAACCGACCGGGCTTCAAATGCGATTAGCGGTGGGCAGTTTAATAATACTTTCTGGTTAAATGATGCCTCATTTTTAAGGCTTAAAAATGTAGAACTTGCCTATAATATTAAGGCTGGCTTCTTAGAGCGCATCAATGTATCGGGATTAAGGATTTATGCCAGTGCCTTTAACTTATTTACGATTTCTAAAGTAAAAGATTACGATCCTGAGGGAACCAGCGGTAGCGGACAGTTTTATCCGCAGCAACGCATTATTAACTTGGGTGCTAATATTAAATTTTAAACATCATGAAAATCAAATCAATATATATAACACTTTTTGGCCTGTCTCTTATTTCAGGGAGTATGGTAGGCTGTAAAAAAGACTTTTTAAATGTAGAACCAACAGATCGTATCTCTACAACCGCTATAGAAGCCGATACGGCCGTTTTGGAGGCTTATATAACCAACCGCTATATAGGCACCAGGTTACAGGATAAAGAAGCAGATGGATCTGCTCCGGGTTTTGGCAGAGGTTTTGAATACAGCATGTGGAGCTCTTTTACCGACGAATCTATTTATAATAATGATGATGCTACCTGGCTGATCCAGAGAGGGCAGCTGGCACCTGAAAATTTAGGAAGCGCTGGTGTATATTGGGGAAGGAGTTACAAAAGTATCAGAGAATGTAATTATGCGCTTGGCGTGCTTGGTAAAATTGCTATGAGTGCAGCACATAAAAAGCAATTGGTTGCTGAGCTTAAGTTTATCAGGGCTTTTCGTTACCAGGATTTGATCCGGAATTATGGCGGTGTGGTTTTAATGGGCGATAAGGTAACTAACCTAACCGATAATTTGCAGGATCCGGCATTGTTCCAACGTGCCTCAATCAAAGAATCTATAGATTATGTAACCGCACAGCTAGATCAGGCTGCGGCAGATTTACCTTTAGATAATAGTAACAACTGGCTAGCTGGTAGAGCTACCAAAGGCGCTGCGCTGGCACTTAAATCGCGCTTGCTTTTGTATGCGGCAAGTCCATTGTATAATGCAGGTACCTGGCAGGCAGCTGTTACGGCAGCTCAGGCAGTTATTTCTTTAAATAAATATGGAATATATACCGGCGGATACGCAAACCTGTTTTTAACCGACCAAAGCAATGAGGTTATTTTTGCTAGATTATTTACCAAAAATGCCAACCATACCCATTTAGAAATTGCCAACGGACCTAATGGTTATGGCGGTTGGGGCGGAAATTTGCCAATGCAGAACCTGGTAGATGATTACGAAATGGCTAATGGAAAACCGATTACAGATCCTACTTCCGGTTACGATAGCAATGAACCTTACAAAGGCCGTGATCCGCGTTTTGCAGCAACTATTTTATACAATGGAGCAGCATACCGCGAGCGTAATGTAGAGACCTTTATTCCTGGGGGAAAAGACAGTAAAGATGGAATTGATAACTGGAATACCACCAAAACCGGATATTACCTTAAGAAATTTATGAATGATGCCTATCCATTGCAAAATCCTTGGGGTAATGCAGGTTTCCAGCCATGGATCTATTTCAGATATGCAGAAATTTTGCTTAACTATGCCGAAGCTGCCAACGAAGCTTACGGACCTGACGCGGTTCCTGCTGGATCCACCATGTCTGCCAGAGATGCGATAAATATGGTAAGGGCAAGGCCTAGTGTTAATATGCCAGCCTTGGCTGTCGGACTTACACAAGCACAAATGCGCGATGCAGTCCGCTATGAGCGTAGGGTAGAGCTTGCTTTCGAAGAACATCGTTTTTATGATGTAAGAAGATGGAAAATTGCAGAAGTAACCGAAAACAAACCTGCAGGCGGAATAATTATTACCAAAACAAGCACAGGCTTTACTTATGCGCCTAAAGTTGCTTTAGATGGACGTAAGTTTGAAACCAAACACTATTGGTTACCTATACCAAGGGCCGAAATTTTAGCTTCAGGCGGTAAATTACAGCAAAACCCTGGTTATTAATAAATAGAATTTAAGTATTGCATGGTAAAGTCATTTCAACATCTTAACTGCTTTTTTACCTGTCTGGCCTTGTTTTTCTGTGGCAGAACGGCTCTTGCACAAGAAACCGTTTTAAAAATAGAAATTGATCCAGCCATCAAATTTCAGACTATAGAAGGCTTTGGTGCTTCTGATGCATGGAGTTGCCAATTTGCCGGATTATGGCCTGCAGCAAAAAAAGATAAGATGGCCGATTTGCTTTTCAGTACCCAAACTACAAATACAGGGCAACCCCTGGGTATTGGGCTTAACATGTGGCGTTTCAGTATTGGCGGCGGTAGTGCCGCCCAAGGTAAGGCAAGCGATATTGGCGACGAATGGCGTCGTCAATACGCTTTTCTGCAACCAGACCATAGTTATGACTGGAATGCAATGCCAGGGCAGGTATGGTTTTTAAAGGCTGCCCAAACCCGTGGGGTGAAACAGTTTATCGGGTTTGTAAACAGTCCGCATGTGCTGTTTACCAAAAACGGGAAAGCCTATTCTACTGATGGCCACTGCAATCTCAATTTTGATAAACTCCCCGAATTTGCCGATTACCTGGTTGCCACTATTAAAGGAATAACAAAAACAACAGGTATAACATTAAATTACCTTAGCCCTGCAAATGAACCACAGTGGAAATGGAATGAACACAACCAGGAAGGCTGTCCGTATAACAATACCGAGCTTGCTCAGCTATACAGGGGTGTTAATGAAGCATTTGTTAAAAATCAGGTTAAAACCAAAATACAGATAGGAGAGGCGGGTCAGCTCGATTATTTGTACGATAATGGAAACAATGTAAAGGGAAACCAGGTATATCAGTTCTTCAATGCTTCATCGCCAAATTATGTAGGCAATCTATCCGGTATAGATCAATCGATCTCTGGCCATAGCTATTTTACAACAAGTCCGGAGCAAAAATTTATTACTGTTCGAAAAAAAACAGGAGAAGCTGTTGCACAAATAAAAGGTCTAAGGTACTGGATGTCTGAATACTGTATTTTAGGCGATAGCCTGATGAAAGGAGAAAAACGGGATCTTGGGATGGCACCCGCTTTATTTATTGCCCGTTTAATTCATCATGATCTCGTACTGTCTAACGCTACCTCATGGCAGTGGTGGCTGGCTATATCAGCCAGCGACTATAAGGATGGCTTGGTTTATATCGACAAAAATAAAACGGACGGACAGGTTTATGATAGTAAAATGTTGTGGGCATTGGGTAATTATAGCCGTTTTGTTAGCCCGGGCAGTAAGCGCCTCCAGGTTAAAACACTTGGAGTAAATGTTCCTGAAATTGATGTGTCATCCTATCTGCAAAATAATAATAAGCTTGTAACGGTGGTGGTTAACCCTACAGAAAATGATGTTGATCTGGATATTAATGTAAAGAGAAATAAACAAAGTTTTGTGCAAACCTATGTTACTTCTAAAGAATACAACTTAACGCCATATAAAAAATATCAGGATAGCAAACGTGTTCGTATTCCTGCTAAATCTGTTACCACTGTACTTAGTAATTAAACCTGATTGATTTGAAATTGTAACGCTCCTCGTTTTTTATCCCCATAACATTTGGTTTGAGCTGAAAAGCACTTTATAAATCAATATGGGAAAACTATGCAGTTGATTTTTAAATAATAATACATCTTAGATGAAATCTATCCTCAAACATGTAATCATTAAAGTAATCTTAATTACTTGTTTTGCCAGCCTTGGTGCATTTGCACAGGTTAAGCACACTTTTAAACTTGCAGACTCTGTTTTTCTGCTCGATAATAAACCTTTTCAGATCATTTCTGGAGAAATGCATTATCCGCGTATACCGAGAGAAGCCTGGCGCGATAGAATGAAAATGGCCAAAGCCATGGGCCTAAATACCATTGGTACCTATGTATTTTGGAACGTACACGAACCGCAGAAAGATCAGTTCGATTTTTCCGGTAATAACGATATTGCCGAATTTGTACGTATTGCAAAAGAAGAAGGTTTATGGGTATTGCTTCGGCCTAGTCCGTATGTGTGTGCCGAATGGGAATTTGGTGGTTATCCATTTTGGTTGCAGAACATTAAAGGCTTACAGGTAAGGAGTAAAGAAGCACAATATTTAAAAGAGTATAAGGAATATATTACCGAGATTGGTAAACGTTTAGCGCCCTTGCAGGTTAACCATGGTGGCAATATTTTAATGGTGCAGGTAGAAAACGAATATGGTTCTTATGGAAACGACAAGGAATACCTGAAAATTAATGAACAGCTGTTTAAAGATGCCGGTTTTGATGGTGTGCTTTCTACCTGCGATCCGGTTCCGGCATTGGAAGGCGGACATTTGGCAGGTTTGCTTCCGGGGGTAAACGGTATCGATAACCCTACCCAGATCAGAACGCTGATCAAGAAATACAACAATGGTAGCGGACCTTACTTTGTTCCGGAATGGTATCCGGCATGGTTCGATTGGTGGGGTACAAAACACCACCAGGTAGATCCGAAAACGTACGCCAATAAACTGGATACCGCACTAAAAGGAGGAATTTCCATTAACATGTATATGTTTCATGGCGGTACAACAAGGGGTTTCATGAACGGGGCAAACTATAACGATTCTACAGCCTACGAACCACAGATTAGCAGTTACGATTATGATGCGCCTTTAGATGAAGCAGGTAATGCAACGGAAAAATTTATGCTTTTTCGCGAAGCGATCAGAAAGAATTTGCCTGCAAACCAGACACTTCCCGAAGTGCCGGCTGCTAAACCTGCTGCGGCATTGCCTGCAATTACTTTTACCAAATCAACCGATATCTTTAACCTGGTTGGCAAACCAAAATTAAGTGAACAACCGCTTACCTTTGAAGCACTTAACCAGCCTTATGGCTTTGTACGCTACAACAGTACCATAAAGGGTGGACGTAAAGGTGTAATTAAAATTAATGAGCTGCGCGATTACGGATTGGTGTATATTAATAAAAAACTTGCAGGTGTTTTAGACAGGAGACTTTATCAGGATAGTTTAATTGTTAATCTTCCTGCAGGTAATGTACAATTGGATATTTTGGTAGAAAATATGGGCAGGATCAATTTTGGCCCTTACCTGCTTAAAAATAACAAAGGGATTACTAAAAATGTAACCTTTAATGGCAGGGAGATTAAATCGTGGAAAATGTACCCTTTGCCATTTGATAAAATAGATACCCAAAAAATAAAGCCGAAAGTAAGCAGCCAATCTGCAGCTGTACTTAAATCGGCCTCCTTTAATTTAACCAAAGTTACCGACACTTATTTGGATATGCGCAAATGGGGAAAAGGCCTGGTTTGGGTGAATGGCCATAACTTAGGTAAATACTGGGGTATAGGGCCACAACAAACCATTTATCTGCCGGCCGAATGGCTTAAAAAAGGAAAGAATGAAATTGTAGTTTTTGAACTGCTTAAACCTCAGCAGAATACATTGACCAGTTTAGATAAAGCTATTTTAAATGAGCTGAAAAGCAAATAAAATTTTGATTTTTAAGGTTCATAAAAGCCATTACGTTAAGTGCGAGCGTAATGGCTTTTTTTGCGTAATCCTGAGGGATATTAATTGTATAAAAATCAGTATGAATGAGAGTAGGATTCAACTTTATATCCTTCTCGTTGAACCGTGATTGCGAGAAGGCTTTTTCAGCGGACGAAGCAGTCTTTATAGGCAAGAACCGTTGATATGAAGATTGCTTTCCCGAACCTTCCTTCCGTGTCTACACATCTTTTTATTAATAATTTTTTGGCGTTTTGCTGTCTTCCGCAAATAACGCATTGTTTTCACAGAAGAACGCCGTCAATCCCAAGGGCCGGGGAAATCAAAAAAACAGTTGCAGGAAATTACAAATGGCACTACCAAACCTAAAACGCAGTGGTTTTGTGTTCATAGATACTAATTAAATGCTTGAGAGATATATTGAACACAAACCCCGCAGGGCTCAATCAGCCCAAAGAAACCACAAACAAAAACTGATTAAACGAAGTGCCGTTGTTTTTTTGATGTGTTTAGGGATGTACAATAGACCCATTGCTGGATTGACACAGCGCTTTGGGTACTTTGGTGCTCCAAAATGCGCAGCATTCTGGAGTACCATTGGGAACAACTAACAACTGCGAAAAACTACCATGCCACCGCGGCATAGAGCGGAAATAAATCCAAATATTTATATCTAACTATATTTTTTGACACATTAAAGCTTGTTAAGATGCTGAAATAAATTCAGCATGACGATCGCCCTAAGAATATGTGCTAAAAAAAATATAAATGTGTTCACACGAAAGGAAACTTCGTAGTTCCTCCTTGAAAGCGATGGTGGATTCTATCGTAGTTTAAATGAAAGATTCTTCAATGCGTTCAGAATGACAAAAGTTTTTTTCGTGACAAGTTAAAGGCGAGGTTACAACTTATAACAACCTCTTTTGTTCACAACTATGTTCTGTTTCTGATTCTGCTCAATGTTTCGAGTCTCATGCCTATAAAAGAAGCCACATACTTTAAGGGTACACGGTTAATCAGGTATGGGTAAGAAATTAAGAATCTTTGGTAGCGTTTTAATGCGGTAGGAAGCCTGCAAATGTATGCCCTTTCTGATGCTCCCTGAAAATAAATTTCGGTCATCTTTCTGCCCACATAGTTGGCTATGGGGAAATTTTCGTAAAGGAGTTTAGACATTTCATGCGGAATGGCAATTGCAAATACAGGATCTATTGTTTCAATATATTCGTCAGAGGCTTGATTCTCCCATAAATTTCTGATTGTTCCTGCCAGTTCGTTTTCGGCAGCAATCCAGGTGGTAATTTTTTTATTTCCTATTTTTAGGTAACCATGTACTGCTCCTTCTAAAATCAGGAAAATGTAGCGGTTGTGTTTTAATGGCGAGGCCATATGTTTGTTTTTAGCAAAACGTACCGGGAAAGTATAGCGGTTAATAATATCTTCAATTTCGGGGTTAAGCGGGTGGTAAGATTTAAAAACTGTAATAAGTGGCGAGAAACCGCCAAAGGCAGCCCATTTATCTGTGCCGTAAACATTTTCAATATTCATTAGGGAAAAGCGAATCTATTTGTAAAAGTAAAATAATAATGGAAATAAAAAAATCAATAATTCCGCTTACAGGGGCAAAGAATATTAGTATAAGTTGTTTAGAATCAGGACGACATATAAGACAGATGATTTCGCTTTTGCCTGTTCTTTACGGATAAAGTAGAATAGGGATAGATAAAAATTTTATAATTGCCAAAAACGCAACATTTTTAAAGGCCGTCGGTTTGTGATCTACTGGCTAAAAAGATAAAAAAATGGAATTTTTTCGTTTGTATTAACTTAATGATCTATAAATATTTAGCTTCATTCTGTTTCGTTAACGTTAATTTTCTATTAAATATTTTGGGTTTATCTTTTGCAGGAATGAATTTAATTCCTAACTTCGCAGCCTCGAAAGGAGAACGATTCCGTAGCTCAGCTGGTAGAGCATTACACTTTTAATGTAGTGGTCCTGGGTTCGAATCCCAGCGGGATCACAGAAAACCTCACAGAAATGTGAGTTTTTTTTGTTTTATACCCCTGGGGATCGAGCAGAAGGGGAGACTGAATAATCCGTAGCCACATATTGAATAGGTTGTTGTAAACTGAATATCTTGAGTGTTTTAAGAGGCAAAGCTATGTTTGCTCAACTAAAATCGAGAGATTATAAAAACCAATTTTAGCCTGCTTCCCATTTATTACAGCAGGATTGGACTGCTTTCTTTCGTGAGTTTAGCGAAAAATAAAGCAGCAAAGAAACCGGAATTATTGCCAATTTTTTAATTGTCTTGCAGTGCTTCTTTATGATGAACTTTTTGTGATAGTTCTAAGCTATAATACAGTACGTCTTCGGTAGTCCCATCAAGCCAATTGAGGGGTTCACGATGGGTAAACACAAAACCTAAGCGTTGATTAGCAGCTTTAGAAATCGTATTACTTTCTCGATGACTTACTGTTAATCTTTTCAAAGGCAGCTTAGATGCCCATTTCATTCTGATTTTGTAAAGAAGTCCAGACAACCCCTTTCCTCTGTATTCCTTTTTAATATAAGACTGCCCCAAATATGCTTCATCTTCATTCAATCGCAAAATGCTTGTCATTCCAATAGGTATTTCATTATCTAATAAAATAAAAACTGCACGTGGATATTTTACTCGTTCCCTCCATTCCTCATCCGTTAGGTCTGCTTCTGCCGGAGAACTGCATCGAAACATAGATGGTTCGGTTTGTATAGCTTCCAGACGCATTGCTTTATACAGCATGGCTTCGCTGTCATGTAACTGGCGAATTTTGTAAGTGTCCATTTCTATTTGTAATTGATGTTTATCCATGCCTAAATAAGTAAAATCATATCTGTTAAACCCTGTTTCAAAATTACAAATTGTAATTTTTGTGTAGAGCAAAAACTGTATGATATAATTATGAGTGGAACCACAAAAAAGAACAAAGTCATAGGGGCCATAAAGGAAAAAGTCTATGCCACTCTTACCAGTAAAGACACTTTGGAGTTTTGGCTTGTTCCCCGTAAATAGGAGGAGGGAAAGACCTGAGGTTGGAACCAATACCTCAGAATAGATGGAGGAACAAATGGCTTTCGCAGTTTCTGCCTCATTTATCCGCTTACCCAGGTTGAGATTGTGATTCTCTCAAACCATAAAGACGACTCGGCAGGAGTCGGACTTTATCAGCTGACCAGCGGGATTTATAAACTTATTAAAGAAATCAAATAAATACCAGGCCTAATATATCATGTAGAAAACTGCTAGCCATTGATTTGCCTTTTGCCTTCCAATTCCCGTATATTCGTTTATGCTTTTCCAATTCGGCCTGCGCAGTTCGCTTTTGCTCATCTTTTTTACGCATCTACTGGTTTATGCTTTTCTGTTCTGGAAACGCGGACATCAGCAGGAACGTTTATCTGACAGGCTGTTAGGTGCATTTGTTTTTCTATCAGCACTTTTTATATTTCCCTGGATGTCGGGATTTGCGGGCTGGTATGATACGCAGCCTTACCGCGAAATCTTATTTTATACCCCATTTATCCATGCACTCTTTTTTGGGCCGCTGCTTTATCTGTACTTAAAAAGCCTGACTAATGCTAAATATCGTTTGCAAAAAAGCGATTGGTTGCATTTTATACCCGGGGTGCTCTATATTCTTTGGGCTTTAATTGTGCTGGTTACTGATAAGCTGATTTTAGGACATTATTACCTGATGAATGGCGAAACAGATCCCGATTTTGACAATTGGTATAACTGGGCCTGGTCAGCAAGTTTAATGGTTTATTTGATCTTATCAATACGCTATTACCGGCAATATGTTGTTTTTTCATGGTACGAATTCTCCTTTGCCGATGCGGCCAGTTTTAAATGGCTGCGCAACTTCCTGTATGCATTTACCGTGCTGACCATTTTGCTCTTCTCTGAGCATATTGTGAGCTTATTTATTAATTTATTTTACATCAGGTCATGGTATTATTTCTTCGCTTTCTCTATTATTACTTACTATATGGCAATAAGTGCCTATTCGGCCAGGCCAATCATTAAACTGAATTTCGACCCGGAGTTGCTGTTAACTTACCAACCCCTGTTAATAGAAGAGCCTATTCCTGTTGCAGAAGAAGACCAGAGCTGGATGCAGGGATGGGTGGCGAGTATCGAAGCACTGATGGATATCCAAAAGGTTTATCTCGAACCTGAACTAACTTTAACTGAACTGGCAAGAAAAGCCGGTACAAATGCTTCGGTACTGAGTAAGGTGATTAATAAAAATTATGGACAAAATTTCAGCGATTTTGTGAACAGCTACAGGGTTAACGAAGTCATTCGTCTTTTGGAACTACCTGAATATCAAAATTTCACCCTGTTGGCTGTGGCCTACGATGCAGGTTTCAATTCTAAATCTACCTTTAACCGTGCCTTTAAAAAGGTTACAGGCATGAATCCAAAGGATTATCCAAAAAATTAGTGGTGCCAAATCATATTTTGAAGCGATATGCCTTAACCCGCATGCGACTTTTGAGGTATGAAAACAATACTACTCAGTTTATTCTTTTTTTGCAGCCTGAATGCAATGGCTCAAATTACAGGCACAATTTACGATGAAAAAAAGCAGCCGTTACCAGGTGCCGTTATTAGATTTTACAAGGCTGTTAAACCAGTCAAAACCTTACTGACCGATAATCAGGGATATTTCGCCTACAGTGGTACAGCCGATTATATGGTTGTTACCTATACAGGCTTTCTGACTGACACTTTAAAAAGATTAACCACAGATATGCTTATCCAGCTCAATCCTGATACAAAAGCACTAAAGGAGGTTAGTGTAATTTCTCGTCAACCCATCATTCGGCAGGAAACCGACCGTTCAGTGATCAGTGTTAATGCACAGGTTAAAAAGCTGGCCGATAACGGACTGGATATCGTAAACCTTGCCCCGGGTATAACGGTAAGTGATAATGAAGATATGATCACAATGAGCGGCAAGTCTGAAGTTCAGGTGATGATCAATGATAAAGTGGTGAAAATGACTGCCCGCGATCTGGCTAAAATGTTGAAAGCTATGCCCTCAGGCAATATAAAACAGGTAGAATTTCTCAGCAATCCACCTGCCAGATATGAAGTAAACGGTAACACCGGAATCATTAATATCAAAACAATTGGTGTTAATAAAGGATTTAGGGGCAATGTAGACTATAGTACCTCACAAAGTAATCATAATTGGACCGATCTTTCAACTTTACTAAATTACGGTGCAGGGAAATTGGCAATAAGCGGTTATGGCGCCTGGCACAGTGGTGGCTACCTGACCCAAAATACGAAAATGCGTCAGCTGTACCCGGATATGATCAATCAACAGACCAGTAGCCTGGATAAATGGAGTGATCCGGTTTTTCGTATAACTGCCGATTATGCTGCCAGCCGCAACAGTACTTTCGGTGGTGTGATTGAGCGGGAATCCAGTACAAATACAGGGAGTTATGATACTTATTCGCAACAGGGCGCTAATAGTTACCAGACCACCAGTCGTGAGCTTAGTGTGCGGCACTGGAACACCTATAACCTGAATTACCGGTACAGCGATACACTAGGTACCGAATTCACCGTAGACCTTGACCGTGCCGATTTTTATAAAGATGGCAGTATCGAACTGGTCACTACCAGTCAGCCTTCGCTAAATTACCAAACAACTACTGGTATAAGTATCAGTACAATTAAAGCCGATTATACACATTCGTGGAAAAATAAACTCAAGCTCGAATCGGGGTTTAAGATTGCAGGTGTACGAACCGATAATACCCAGGATGAGAATCTTTTTCATTACTATGAAAATATCCGTGCAGTGTATAGCAGTTTAAGCCAGAATAAAGGGCATTGGGGCTGGCAATTGGGTTTGCGGGCAGAACAGACGGAAGCCAAAGGAGAAACCAGTTCATTCACTAAACCTGATACAAGTTACATTAA
This sequence comes from Pedobacter vanadiisoli, assembly GCF_042684385.1. Classification (NCBI taxonomy): domain Bacteria; kingdom Pseudomonadati; phylum Bacteroidota; class Sphingobacteriia; order Sphingobacteriales; family Sphingobacteriaceae; genus Pedobacter; species Pedobacter vanadiisoli. Next base: position 520,365 of record NZ_JBHULL010000003.1, read on the forward strand.
CTTTTTGCCTTCTGCATATTTTACTTATGCGCCGAGTTCCAAACATCATTTACGCCTGTCGTTGAGCCGCCGGATCAAACGGCCAAATTATAACGACCTGCAACCTTTTTCTTACGTGTTAGACCCGCTTAACCAGCAAACGGGTAACCCCCTGCTGCGCGTGCAGCGCAACGACCAGGTTGAGCTAACCTATACTTTTGATGACAGGATTTCTCTGATCAGTACCTTTATGCACATGGCTGATTATTTTAATACTGTTTATCGCCAGTCAGGCAGCATCCTTATAGAAATGCCGGCTAACGCCAGTACCGTGAATACATTGAATTTTGATCTCAACTATCCGGTGAAGATCACTAAATGGTGGAATATGCTCAATAAGCTCAATGTGGGTAATGATCATTTTACCGGAGAGTTGTTTCAGGGGAAATTGGATCAGGGTAAATGGCGCTATCAACTCTCCAGCAGTCAGCGCATTAACCTGCCCGGTAAATACCAGTTGCAGCTGAGTGGTCGGTATACTTCTGCTTCGCAAAACCTGATCTATCTGCAGCAAAGCAGCGCTAATGCGAGTGCAAGTATCAGCCGTAAATTTTTTAATGATCAGGCCTCACTGCGGATCGGGATTAGTGATATTTTTAAGACCCAGCGCCAATATACCATTGTAAACTTCGGTAGTTTACAGTATACTGATTTCGGTACTTTTGAGAGTCGGCGTATTTCCCTGAGTTTCAACTGGCGATTCGGCAATACGAAAGTTCGCCAGGCCGAAGAGCGCCGTGGCGGTAACGCCGATGAAAAGGGAAGAAGCGGCAGTTGATCAATTGGTTACCGTCTAAGCTAATAAAAGTTCTTGCTACAGGATAAGTCAATCTGAGGTATACACAGCAACATTATAATGGAAAATAATGAATTCAGGATGGATGGGTAACATTCATCCTGAATTTTGTGAGGCACCTCACTGGTAAAGAAGATTAAAAAAGATGATTAGCCAGCTCTATTGATAAAATAATAAAATAAGAGGGTACGCGGTTCTGATCTTTTATTGCTACCTAAAGTCAGTACATATTGCTAACGCGCCATTGAATTACAGGTAGAATTTTACCGTTAAAATAATTATTTTAGCAGATTGTAACCTAATCAGATAAATTTGATCTTACTGTTGTTTATCCTTAAGTTTTTATGATACAGCTAGAGCCTATTAGCGGTTTTTTTAAGAGGCAACATGCGTTGCAGGCGCTATACCCAATGCGGATGTTGATTGTGTGTGGAGGAACTGGCTTTTTATGCATGAACTCTGGCGATTACCCCTTGTTAAAGGGCAGGGTCTTTTTTATTCCGGAAGAAGGCCTGGTGAGGTTGGATGGAGAAATTACCTCAGGTTATTGGCTAAGTTTTAGCAGTTTACTATATGCCGAATTCTTACTTCAGCATTTAGATCCCCAGGCTAAAAATCTCTTTTTAAATTTATCTTTCAGGGATCTCGATCAGCACAGATCAATTAAAACCTATAATCTGCTCGATCAGTTAACAAGAGAAATCAATAGTAAAAGTGATATTTCTTTTTTAGCACAGTACCTATCGTTGTTTCTGGGTTTTACGGCTGGCTTAGATGGTTATCTTGCTGCTTTTAACTTAGATGATTTGCAGGAGGTATTGCGTTTCAGGGCCATTTTAGAACAATTTTATAGGAAAGAGAGGTCTATTCAGTTTTATGCAGAGGGCATGGGGATGAGTGCCGGTAAATTGAATAAATTTTTAGATCGTGTGCTCGGAAAAAGTCTGGCTGTGCTTATAAAAGACAGGATTATGCGCGAAGCAGAAGAATTATTGCTTCATAGCGATTACACTGTTGATGAAATAGCTGCACTTTTGGGTTTTGAGCAAACTGTTAATTTCAGCACCAGTTTTAAACGTCATAAAGGCATTTCGGTACTTAAATTTAGCCGTCTCACTTAGAAAGAAAAATTGGTGCGTCTGCCAAAGAAATTTTCATCAATTCAACGTCGTCTCTTCTAGAGAACAGGTATTCCAGACCTCACTACATTAATTGTTCTAGCGCCTAACGCGTAAAGTTTTGCTTACTGCATCTATTTTATCAGCCGCACCAATTTTGTGCAGGCTAAATTATAAAATCTTAACTTAAAGAAAAAAAATATTCCTAATAATGTTACGCAGTTGTATTTTATTATTTACAAACGTGTGTCTGCGGTAATTCAGGGGGTAAAATAAAAGTCTAGTGGATTTGTAGATTATTTTTAAAAAATTATATTTGCCAAAATGTAATCATTGTGAAACAAGAGTTTATGAGACTTTTTACAAAATCAACTGCACTAAAACTTATTACTTTCGCCATACTGATGGCTAACTTTGCCGCTGTACAGGCACAGGGTAAAAAGAAACCGAATATTATTTTTATACTGGCAGATGATTTAGGTTATGGAAATGTGCATAGCTTTAATCCAAATTCTAAAATTCCAACACCCCATTTGGATAAACTAACCGATGAGGGGATTAAGTTTACCCGTTTTTACTCAGGAAATACCGTTTGTGCACCTTCAAGATGTGCTTTAATGACTGGCCTTACCATGGGCCATGCCTGGATAAGAGGCAATGCCAAGGCAAAGGATGGTCTTGCTGCTTTACGTGCACAGGATTTTACCCTTGCCGAAAGCTTAAAAGCAAACGGATATAAAACAGGTATGTTTGGTAAGTGGGGGCTTGGCGATGAAGACAGCAAAGGCGCCCCGCATTTAAAAGGTTTTGATAGTTTTTATGGATACCTGGATCAATCGCATGCGCACCATTACTACACCAACCGCCTGTACGAAATTGTGAATGGTAAAACCGTAAAAGTGCCTGTTGATACCACGAAATATACTGAAGACCTGATTGTAAATAAAGCTGTTGAATTTATTAAAGCCAACAAAGATCAGCCCTTCTTTTTGTACCTGCCTTTAACGGTTCCACATGCTGAGTTAAAAGTGCCGGCAGAACTATTAAAGAAGTTCCAGAATGCAGATGGCTCGAGTAAATTCCAGCCTGAAACACCTTTTGAAAAGAAAGGGAACTACAGCAGTGAGGCACAGCCACATGCCGTTTTTGCAGCAATGGTAAATAAACTTGACGCAGATGTAGGTACTATTGTAGACCTGGTTAAGAAATTAGGGTTAGATAACGATACCTATATCTTTTTTACCAGTGATAATGGTCCACACAAAGAGGGCGGGGCAGATCCTGTATTTTTTAACAGCAGTGGCGAATTTAGAGGAATAAAAAGAGACCTGTACGAAGGTGGAATCCGCGTACCATTAATTGTAAGGGCACCTGGTAAAATTGCGGCCAGACAGGTTAATACCACACCATGGGCTTTTTGGGATGTATTGCCGACCCTTGATGATCTTACCGGTACAGTACCACCAAAAAATATAGATGGTCTGTCGTTCGCTCCATTGTTAAATGGGAAAAAAGCCGCTAAAGAGCATGAGTATTTCTATTGGCAGTTTAATGAAGATGGATTAAAAGAGGCTTTAACCAAAGGCGATTGGAAATTGATCCGTTTTAAAGATAAAGGTACCCCCGAAAAATTAGAACTGTATAACTTAAAAACTGATATCGGGGAAAAAAATAATATTGCTGCGAAAAATCCCGATATAGTAAAGTCACTTTATGCTTTAATGAAACAGGCTAAAACACCATCAGAAAATCCAATTTTTGATTGGTCCGAAGTTGAAAAAAACTAAGTGTTTTGTGTAAGCAGGACGATTAAAAAATGAATTAGGATTTATCTCGGCCTATAATTAGTTTCTCCACATATCATAAAACCCTATCGGTAGGTGTCTCACCGGCCGAAATAGAATTGGGAAATGAGCGGTTTGTGGTTCTTGGCGGTTTGCAATCCCGCTTTCATTTCATTGCTCGCTACGCTGTGGGCTTTACATTGCAATCGGGTTTAGGAACGAGGGTTCAGCACCCTGCAGCCCCAAAAATGAAATGCTGTTTTGGTCACCTGGCCAGAGTTGCAGCGTTACCCTGCAGCAATGAGGTATCCCGAACTTTCGGGAAAGCATACAAGCGTAAAACGGGAAGAAAGTTGGTGTTTTATATAGGCAGAGCGCCCCAAACCCAAATCAGAATCTCTTTTTTAGCCTGTAACGGTGTATAGCCTACGTGATCAATTTTCGAACAGATAGCCGCTATAGGCCAAACCTTTGGCTACACTTTTAAAATTATCACCAGAATTTAGTGGGATGTGAGGAAATTTGGATCTAAAAAGATTTTGCACGGCCGAAACCATCGAGGTTCCTCCAGTTAAAAACAAGCAGTCAATATCGACCGGATTGATTTGGTGTGCTTGCATAAACTGATCCAGGTAAGCATCGATTTTGTGAATGTCTTTTTCGATAATAGCATTGTACTGTCCTAGCGAAATATTTTCATTAATCTCAATGCCCATATTGCTGTAAACGAATGTAGAAACAAGCTGGTCGGAAAGCTCGATTTTGGTTTTCTCTATCGACCTGAACAAAGAATAACCCAGGTTATTTTCAACAAGTGTGATCAGGTTTTTAAATTTAGGATCATTCCCGGAGTAATAATAATATTCTTCAATTTCTTTCTGGATCTTTAAACCATTAAAAAAATTCATTTTATCCCAGGTGCAGATATTTGCAAAAAGTGACTTGGGGACATTTAAGACTTTGCCTGGCGTGGCCTCATATAAGGTGTTTTTTCCGAAATATGGTGTGCCTTTATCCCACATGAAGGCAGAATCAAGACTATCACCTCCAATGTAAATGCCGCCGGATGCTATCATATCGTTTTTGCGGTCTTTGCTGCCAACCTTGGCCGGATCGAGAATAAGGTAGGTAAAATCGGTTGTTCCTCCACCTAAATCGGCTACTAAAACACGCTCTTTCTGGGTAATGGTTTTTTCATAGGCAAAAGCAGCCCCGATAGGTTCAAACTGAAAGCGAACATTGGTAAAACCGGCACTTTCTGCTGCTTTTTTTAACCTGGTTTGTGCCAGGGTATCTTTCATGGTATTATCGTCATCAAAAAAAACGGGGCGACCTATAATGGCTTTTTGACAATTTTCACCAATAATCTGATCGGCTTTCGCTTTTAAATCTTTAAGAATGAGCGCCACCAGGTCAGAGGCGGTATATCTTTTATTATGGATACGGGTTTCGGTAAAAGTAGTTCTGGAGAGGATCTGTTTGATGGATTTGATAAAACGGCCTTTCATGCCGTCATTTAAATAAGCATCTATTGCTTTTTCGCCTACAATATAACTTTCTCCGTCAACAATGCTTTTTACTTCAGTAAAATAAATCAGTGAGGGGATAGAAATCGTTTCTACAATTTCTTTCTTTTCTTCATCATAAATAGAAAGTGCCGAATTGGTTGTTCCAAAATCGATTCCGTATAAAAACTTACTCATGGTCTGATATGCTGTGGCTGCCGGCTAAAATGGGGTTGCGAAAGTATTAAAAAAAAGCGGGGCCTGAAAGCTTATTAGCTAAAAATATCACTTATATATAAATAAAGTCTTATTCTGTATATTTAAGAAATTGTTTACCCTATAAATCAAAACACAGTTGAAAACAGCCAAACTCTCTTTGCTGGTGCTAATACTCCAGCTTTTCTGTACAATCACGGTTTCTTTAGCGCAGAAAGTAGATACTGTAAAAACCGGGATTTATGTAACCAGTATACACGACATAGATTTTAAAGATAAAGAATATACCATTAACTTCTGGCTGTGGTTAAAATATAAAAACAAAGAATTTAATTTTGTGGATAACCTTGAAGTACCGCAGGCTAAAACAGTGAGTAAGTCGTTTTCTACCGTCGATACCATTGGTGATGAAGTGTATATGCTGATGAAGCTGCAATGTGTGATGAAAGATTCATGGTCGATTAACAATTTTCCATTCGACCACCAGGTATTAAGGCTTTCTGTAGAAAATTCACAATTCGATTCCTCATCGCTGCTATTTGTACCCGATACACTGGGCAAACAATTTGATCCTCGGTTTACCTTACGCGGGTGGAATATCGACAGTTTAAAAACTTCTGCAGCAAATAAAATTTATGAAACGGCTTTTGGCGATCCAAGTATAAAAGTACCAAGAACAGAATATAGCAGTTATAAGGTGAGGATCGGGATTAGCAGAGATGCTTTTGGTTTGTTCTGGAAAATGTTTTTAGGCATGTATGTGGCATTTTTAATTGCCTATATGTGTTTTTATATCCATGCTGATAGTATCGATTCGCGTTTTGGGTTAAGCGTAGGCTCTCTTTTTGCTGTAATTGGTAATAAATACATAATAGATGGTTCGCTTCCTGAATCCACTACTTTTACACTGGTAGATACCCTGCATGGCATTACCCTTATATTTATCCTGGCGGTTATTGTATCAACAGCACTTTCACTTAAGTTGATTAAAAGAGGCAAGGAAGAAAAAGCCCAAAAATTTGACCACATTTTTTCGATTGCACTTTTGGTAATTTATATCCTTTTAAATGCTTTTTTTATCATAAAAGCTATAAATGCTTAACCAAGGGTTAAAATAACTCGCTGGTGCCTAAATGCGCATTCACAATACGGGTAATCTGCTGGCCAAGTTCTTTTGCGTTGCCTATGCCTACACTTTTAAGTGCTGCCAATTGGTCGGTAGTTCTGGGCATTTTTTCGGCAATAGAAAGTAATGCTAAATCAGAAAGTACCGCATAATCGGGAGTGCCACGTTGTAGTGCGATTGTTTTGCGCCATTCAACAAGGTTTTTATAAACCTGTGGATTGGAAATCTCTTTTGGCTTAATGCTAGATTTAGCCGGTTTTTTCTCTGGTTGTTTATTGCTTGTTGCGTGCAAAGTGTTGATATATTCTTTGATCGAAAAGGGATTCCAGGAAATTTTAAACAAAGCCAGTTTGACCATGAGTGCATCTCTACAGTCGTTTAGTGCAGTAAGCAGCTTATCAGAGTGCGTATCGTTATAAAAGTTGATGGCTACAATTTTTGCGGTTAGGGCGATGAGCTGTTCCAGTTTTGGAACGAAATAATCAGACGCTTTTTGCAAACGTTCCATAAAAGCACTTTCATTTGCCGGATTTTCGTTGGTATTTATTTTCGAAAATTCTTTGGTGATAAAATTTCTGGCTACTTTAAAAATTTCATGCTGAAAGAGCTGGTTTCCCTGTTCGTAAATCGATAAGAAGGCAATTTTTTCATCTTTGTCGACGAGTTTTGAGCGGCCGAGTTTTTCCCAGTCTTTGGCAATCAGGGAGAAGTCCAGCAGCTCATGAATCAGCCCCCAGGTATATTGCTGTGTATAACGTGCCAGCAGCGCGGCTGTAGGTTTATCCTGGTGAGCGGCTTTGGTAAAATCGATTACTTTAGCGTCGGTAATAATGTTTTCTGGTAAAACAGGCGATTTTAGGATAAGTCCTTCCAGGCTTCTGCAACGGCTCAGTGCTACGTAAGCTTGCCCGTGGGTAAATGCGGTGCTTACATCAACTATCGCCTGGTCGAACGTTAATCCCTGGCTTTTATGGACCGTGATGGCCCAGGCAAGTTTAAATGGGTATTGCGAGAACGACCCGGTACTGGTCTCGTCGATTTTATTTTCTTCGTTACTCAGGCTATATTTAACATTCTGCCAGATTTCTTTTTCAACTTCGATTTCCCTGCCACCATTGGTAAAGGTTACTTTTATTGAATTGTCACTAATCGCTGTAATTTTTGCCGCTTTTCCGTTGTAGAATTGCTTTTTACCGGAAGAATCATTTTTAATAAAAATAACCTGGGCACCCAGTTTTAACTGGAGCTTTTCGTCGGTAGGATAGGCATCTTTAGGGAAGTCGCCGCTTACCTCTGCATTGAATTCGAAAATTTCGCCTGGTAATTTATCTAAGCAGCCCTGGTTAATTTCGTTAACCAGTTGGTTATGTGTGGTAAGTGTAATGTAATCGTCTTTCCATTCCTGATCCAGCGATGGATCGTAGCGTTCATTCAGTTTGGCAAGCAGATCGGCATTGAGATTGTTTTCGCGCATGCCGTTCAAAATATCCAGAAATACGGGATCTGATTGGCGGTAAACTTTATCTAAAGTAAAAGTTAGCATTGGCGTTGACCTGAAGATCAGGCTATCGAAAAAGTAAGGGCTGGAGTAATAACTGCCCAGGATATGCCAGGCATCGTGAAAAATAGGAGAGAGCTGGTAAAGATCGCCTATCATTAACACCTGAACGCCACCAAAGGGACGGTTTGAGCCCTTAACCCGCTTTAAAGTCCGGTCTATAAAATCAATCAGATCAACCCTAACCATACTAATCTCATCAATAATCAATAAATCAAGGCAGCGCAATAACCTTGTTTTTTCGTCTGAATATTTAAAATTAGTTTCAGCATTTTCATCAACAGCGGGAACCAAAGGGCCGAAAGGAATCTGAAAAAAGGAGTGGAGCGTTACGCCACCGGCATTTATTGCTGCAACAGCAGTGGGTGCAACAATAGCGAAATTCTTTTTTGTGGTATCCCTGATCTTGCGGAGGAGGGTAGTTTTGCCTGTACCGGCTTTCCCCGTTAAAAAAACAGGCTGGTTGGTGGTGGCTAAAAAATCTAAAAGAAGTTGGTTGTCCGGATCGGGCGTATTCATATCAATTACAAAATTAACCTATTCGAAATTGATTTAAATACAGGTTGGCAGGTGTTTTATCCACATTTTTTAAGGAAAGCCAGGCATCAGTTAAATAAAAAATAAAATTAAGCACTTGAAAATGAGTTTGTATTCTTACCTTTTATAAAAAAATGCCGAAAACATTTTCCTAATTTCAATTCAAATTTGTAATATTGCACTCGCAAAAAAGCCAAGGCTTTTTTCCGGGCCTATAGCTCAGTCGGTTAGAGTAGAAGACTCATAATCTTTTGGTCCCTGGTTCGAGCCCAGGTGGGCCCACAAATTTTTAAAAAATCTGCCTTTAAATAGCTTTAAAGGCAGATTTTTTACTGCAAAATTACTGTTAATTTTCATCAGAAGTTCAATTCCTGATAGTTTACTGCAAACTTTTAAGGCTATGAATTCTGTAATCCAAAAAATTAGCTATCAAATCAGACCCTATCCAACGATCCAAAAGAAAACAGGAAAACACGCTTTTGGACTTCAAATTGTTATCGACGGTGACCCGCGAATGCTGCCAATTGAAATTTATTGGTATAAAGATCAGTTTGATTTTAAAAGCGAACTTTTTTTGATCAGCGATATTGAACCTGATAGAGTTAGAGATTTGAATTTTTCTATAGCAAAAGAGAAAAGCCGTGCTAATGACATTTTAATGCGCTACCGGCTTACGGATAGGCTAATCACGCATAAACAGTTCAAATGGGAGTTCACCAATTATGCAAGTCGGGAAAACGTACACGAATGGCTCGAAAGTAGAGCGGACAAAATGTTGAGCGATGGAGAAATAAAACTACCAACAAGAACGACATATACCACGAAATTTGCCAGGTTTAAAAGCTTCTATCCTGGCCCGTTGCCTATTTCGGATATAAACAGCGTACTCATAACCAAATTTAACAACTATTTACGATCCAATTATGCTTACAATACAGTAATTGGTACACACAAGACTTTTAGAAAATTCCTCACTTTAGCAGGAAAAGAAGGGTTGATCCCCGAAAGCCCATATACAAGCACAAAAATTAACAATTCGTATATTGAAGGGGAGAGGGAGAGTTTGGAACCATATGAGTTAATCCAGCTAATAAACCTTTTCAAAGAAAAGGAACGTTTGACTGAAACTCAACTTAACGTTTTGGAAATGTTTGTTTTTGCAGCGACGTCGGGCGGGTACAGATTTTCTGAACTTCAAATTTTGCATAGCAAACACATTAAGTTTGGCGTATTAAGGTTGGATACCGTTAAGGGTGAAAACAGCGGGGTAAGTCTTAGAGTTGATTTACCTGATATTGGAAAAAAAATTATTGAAGGTAGGAAAGGGCTAATTTTTAGGACTGTATCAGAACAAACTGCTAATAAAACATTAAAAGTTTTGACATCTATGGCTGGAATAAACAAACATATTACTTTTCATTCGGCTAGAGATACTTTTGGAACTTTTTACGTTTATTATGGTGGCGATATAACGGTATTAAGCAAGGATATTTTAAAGCATTCGAAGCTAGAAACAACAATGATCTATCAGAAAAAAAGTTCCGAAATGAAGCGAAAGGATATGCAGAATTTTAATCGCTTTTCTCTACCAACCTTTGGATCTCATAACGATGTTATCAACGATACTGAAGAAAAATTATGATCAATCATAGGCATTTTCATCTGTATGAAACCAATATCACATTAATGACTGTGAGGGCCGTTGTTGTTATTTATGGCTGTGCTGCAGCAAATAAAAAAGCCTCTCATTTCTGAAAGGCTTTAACAATCTCATGTCGGCATTTTGCGGTTACCGAAGTTAATAAAATTTGGATTAATCTTAGGTTTTCGATACTAATTCAGCTTCTTTTACTTCCTTTTTAGCTTTACGCTTTTCAGCCCATCGGTCAATCAGTTTCATTGCAATTTGTATAATCCCGGAAACAATAAGACCTTTTACGTATGTGTTCGGATCACCCAGGGGTGGGGCATTTTGTGCAATAAGATTAGCGGTTTGATGGATGCTATCCTGTGCGATTTCAGCCATGCCTGCAAAACCCAGAGTACCCGCGGCCATTTGAATTGATGTTTTAATCATTTATAGTTTAGTTTGTTTGGTTTATAAATTAATCTGCGTTTTCCATAACTGGTTGTTTCCATCCTGTACCGTCATAGATATTTTTTCTATGAGTAGTGAGATTGTAGATTTCTAGCCCTTCAACAATATTTAACCGAGCCTCCATTGTTAGCCCAGTTCCATCACCTGTAACGGTTACTGTGGGTACGCTTGTGTAGCCAAAGCCATTATTAGTTATCTCAATGGAGGTTATCGTTCCTCCAGATAAAATGGCGTTTGCAGTAGCCCCCGTCCCACCACCGCCAGTTATAGATATCGTAGCTGAAGTATAGCCGCTACCAACTGTTACAACTTCTATAGCTCTAATGTTTGACATTGCGTCTCTTTCAGCAGACGTCATTCTAGGAGGGAGAAAACCAGAGGTAGTGCTGTTAACTGAAAGCTTTGCAGAAGCATATTCATTATAGTTGCCATCATCTACGAGGTTAACACGGCCAAAGGAATCAACCATTAACACGTCACGCAAATCCGCATCATCATTGCTACTTACACCGCCACTCATCCTAATCTTAAACTTACCAGACGAGAAATGATTTGAAATGACCGTTTCGTTTGTATTTGAAAACAATTTTAAATAACCTCTTGTACCTATATTACCAGTGTATTCACTACCTATGCTCGTACCGAAACTTTGAACAATATCTTTGCCTGGCATTAAATTTCCATTTGGCAATATTCTCATTATCTCACTAGCACCATCAACAGAGTAGAAGATAATATTTCCATTTTCGTAATGACACCTAAACTCCATATGTCCTTGTATGGATGATGGAATAATTTCATTGTATACTGCTTTAGAATAAGCCTGTTTAATTGAGCCACCTAAAGCCAAGACAATATCTAATTTATTAGAACCATCGGGAACAGTAGCATTTTTTTGTTGTAATAAACCGTCTAGTACTAGTTTACCACTGGCTCTGGTTCCATCCGGTATAGTATTAACAACGCCTATATTGCCCTTTTTATCGATGCCGACCAAATTAAATGTGTTTTGATTGTGCAAATTCCTTCCTTTGTGTCGCAACAATCCTTCAATAATTTTACTTGTAACAACCCCTTGCGCTTCAATCAAATATACAGGCTGAATTTTGGCCAAAGTATACAACGCAATTTCTCGATGCCCATCATCATTGGGATGGGTACCATCAGCGGAATAAGCCTCTCCGCCATTGAATAATAGTGGCTCGAATACATCAGCATAATTAAGCCCGAATTCAGTTGCCAAATCCGAAATAATTTCATTGAAACCCCTAACTTTAGCAAGAGTTGGAGCATCTAACGTGTACTGTGATGCTGGAATACTTAAAACAGTTATATCGTTACTGTTCCATCCAGCGGTAATGGCACTTTGAATAAAAGCCCGATAATCATTCTCAAATTTTGTTGTCGTAGCATCAGGTAGTCGGTAATCATTCATCCCAAATTCTGCGATCAACTTTTTTAGTTGTTCGGTTTTATTAGGTATTTCTAAACCTTGATCAGTCACTGTTGCACCCGGATAGGCTTTGTTAACCTCTGTTAAACCTAAATAATCAGCGATAATGGTAGAAAATCTAACAGCGTTTGAAGTTGCGCCAACACCAAAACCTATAGAATCACCCATTATTACAATACTGCCAGTGTTATCTGCCTGTAACTCTACCTCAATCTTTAGGGTTTTTGTGTCGTCATCAAATTCGAAGTCATCATCTTGTGTAATTTCGCCATCAGCCTTACCAAAAACTATTTTTTTGGGTTTTAAATCCGAAACGCCAGCACTTGGTAATGGTAAATCACTTAATTTTAAATATCTATTTTTCATTTTATTAATAGGTTCTAAGGATTAAAGTTAACAGGTGTGCTTAAATCACTGTAATCGGGCGGTAAACTGCAAACTTTAGTAATCGTTCCCTTAATGCCAGTATCAGGCTTTACCATCATTATTACCGGTGACGATGTTGTTTCTTTAAGGTCGTAATTGAACATAGTATCACCGGAAAGGGTAAGTGTGTGCCGTCCGGTTCCCTGATATGATATTCTAAATGCGTGCATTTCTTCAGTACCTAAATCTTTATCGAAGAGGTATATTTTGTTTTCATTAAAATCTATAGGACTATTGATTTGATGCCCGTAGCCCTCTTCGTAAACAGTTCCCGATTCCGAACGACCTGAATTGACAAATACAAGCCCCCAACTACCATCAGGATTAATCGAAAACATTGCGCGTACCGTATCGTTACCGGAAACGAATCTGTAAATCTCCAGGCTTACATTATGATCAGGAGCAAGCCCAACAAGTTCGGGGTTGTTACCGGAAAGCCCTGCATTATCCCCCCAATTAGCATCATAGTGTCCGTTGGCGTGTGGTGTTGAAAGGTCGCCGGTAAAACTGCCTATATACGCCTTACCATCCTGGAAAAACAATGAAATAAGAATCCGGGCATTCCACCACTGCGCACCCAAAGGGGCTGTATCAATTATGATTGTAGACGCAGCCGGTTTTGCCCGCTGTGATATACCCAAATCTTCAACTGTTACATTTGTTGGGGGTTCACAGATCGAAACCGTACAAGTTGCTCCGTTGGCAGGATCATTTGCATATGCCTGCCCCTCCGCACCAAAGTTTGCATCTGTAGCCGCCTTGTTATCGGCATCTGCCTGGCTAATATCCGACTGATAATTTTTTGTAAAATTTACAGATGAACCAGTTGAACCGGGATCACAATTGTTTCGTGTAAACGATTCTGCCCGTTGCGCGTAATAACGAACACTACAGGTTGCACCATTTATAGGATCATTGGCATAAGCTTGCCCCTCTGTAGCAAAGTTTGGATCAGTTGCCGCTTGGTTGTCGGCATCTGCCTGGCTTACGTAAGAGGTATAATTCTTAGTAAAAGGAATAGAACCAGGGATAAGACCTTCCGCACAATTTGAACGGGTAAAGTTTTGCGTACGGCTTGCACTAAATACAGGTAATGCTTCACAGGTCGCACCATTTGCAGGATCATTGGCCCAGGCTTGGCCTTCTGTAGCAAAGTTTGCATCATTTGCACGCTGATTGTTTGCATCTGCCTGGCTAACCGTAGAGGTATAGGTTTTTTCAAACGTAACCGAGGTGCCGGCATAACCTGCAGTACAGTTATTCCTGGTAAAATTTTGCGTTCTAATTGCTGTAAAAGTTTCACCCCCGGTACCGTCTTCGATTTTTGGATTATAATCCACGTTGATGAAATACGGATCAACTTCGGAAACGCCAATGGTTACCGGAAGATCGCCCGAAATGGCCTGCAATTTAACTTCACCGTTTAACTCTATCACCAAATAACATTCGGTTGACTGGCATGTGAAATTTTGTTTTAATTGGTGCTTTGGGTGTGTATTTAAGGGTAATACCCCTAGTATAAGTTCAGAGCCGACAAAATCAGGTTTTATCCCAAATTGACCAACCAAAAACAGGATAGCCTTATCAGGGTAACTCATCATATCCAATTTGTACTGAATATTGATCTGCTCGTCGAAAATATTAAGGCTCTTTTCGGGCAGGTCTAACCAATCGCCCAAATCAGATGCCAATAGAACACCGTCACCAGGAGTGCCATTACCTCCGCCGGTATTAAAAACAGGTATCTGGTAAACCCTTTTTTTGTTGTATTCCATTTTTACATTAAATATTGAACCTGAACTTTGTGAGCTTTATTGTCGGCTGAAATGATCCTAAAACGACGTATGTTTTCGGTACCGACGATTTCGAAAATACTAAGGTGTGTCATTGGTAGACCATCGGTAGGGGTTGGCAAACTGCCATCCTGCCAATGACGTGCAATGATAGCGTTAAGAGCTGCACCCTCTGCCGCTTCAATCACTACAATTGCAGAGTTAGCATAAGTACCCTGGTGCAGCCTCATTACTTTATTTTCACCGGCAGGTGTAGATTCATTCGTATTTAATACAAACGTTGTATTGGTAATCCCGATCGGGCCTTTATTACCTAATGGAACCGGGGTGTAATTTTCCGGTTGAGATATTTCGTCGGCAGGTATGGCCGGTGGTAATACCCCTATGGTTTCTTCGCCTATAAAGTTCATTGTTTAAAGCTTAAAAGAGACCGGGCGCAACCGATTCCCTATTATACACCGGTGAATGCTTGGTTACGCCCATTTTTAAGTCTGTCTGGTTTATGTTTGTTTGGTTCTATACTCTAATATTATCGATGTGGTGCAGTTCGCCGGTAGTGGCCAATAATGCATCTACTTTCCGCGCCTTTTTGTTGTATTTATTGCTTGGCAGTGCCATGAGCATTTTAGCAACCCTTGAAGCCGAAGCACCTAAATTGATAGCTTGAATAATACCCCTTAAATAAAGATTTTTAGGGTTGTACTGATAAAAGGTTGATACAAGCGCATCATATAGATTCTGGCTTACCTCTGTTTTTAAAATGGCGTTTAAATACGAAGTCTTTTCTTCCACGTCCTGAATTAGAAATGCATCAGCCAGAGATTGTGTTATCCTGGCACCTGCATGGTCTAGAGCCGGCGTTCTATCACAGTAATGCCCCCAACCGATGGTATAATGTTTTTCCCCTGGTAAACGGTAGGAAACCAAACTGCATCTTTCCCGGTTCTTTATTGCCTGTATTGCTTTTTCGGATGGTCTCATTTTTTGATTATTCTATAGGTTAGATAAACTGCCAACACTATCGCTACGACGACGACTACCGCGGTTAAACCTTTTTTTTTACTGAAGTATCGCCAGTTATGGTGCTGCCAGATCCAGACTGAAATAAAGCTGCTTCACGTTTTCTGCGTGCCACCAATGTCGTATTAACAACTAGCGCGCCGTTTACCGTCCACTTGTGGTATTGGCTTAAATGTGAAATAGTTTTTGCTATGTCGCCTTTACTTGTGTTCCAGGTATTCAAAACTTTGGCAGCTGCACCGGTACCGGCATTATATGCGAAGCTTACCATTGCATCAAATTGGTTTTGATTGAGCGGTATTTTTGCATTCTTGTTGATAGCAGCTTCATAGGTTTTTAAGTCCTTAACAAGCATCTCGGTTGCCTGTGCTTCCGTCAAGTATGCTGTTAAAAGGTTGGTTTCGTTCGGCCTAATCTGATGGCCATAACCGATTGAATATTGCTGAACATTATTGATAAATCCGTCCTTATATTTTTTCGGCATAAAGCCTTCTTCTTTTTTGATCTGGGCAATAATTGTTGCTGATGAAACCATTATAGATTTTTTAAAAGTGTTCTACTGATCAATAAGACGATGATTGCCGCAATAACTGCTATTACGGCCAGATCGACCATATTTTCTTTACTGATTCTTACCTCAACGGTTACTTTGGGTAATTCCCCCTTATTAACCAGGTCGCTTATTACGCTCATTTAAGATATTTTAAGTTTAACTGTTTTTGCGTAGAAATCATTTACAGCATCATAACTAGGATCAATCAGGTTACCCAATGCTTTTAGCATGTTTGTATCTCGTAAATCACTTATTCCGCGTACTGATTTCCAGTTTTGTACAATAGTCCTGAAATTGTTATCCGGGAAATTTGTTACCGTTGTAAGATTGTACACTAATTGTGGATCAGAGCCTTTCTGCGTCACAAACCCGGCAGCAATGCTTTCGGCTTTATCCAGCCATCCGGCATATTTTTTAACTTCTGTTGGTGTTAAAACACTTAAACTTTTTTCAAATCCGGCGCTGATCTTTGAGGAAACATTCTGATTGATCGGGGCGGGTTTTGAAGCTGCAGCAGCATCATCTTTAACTTTCTTCTTTCTTAGCAGAAAGTACACTATTGCACCTATTGCCCCAACGATCAGGATGCTAAGTGCAATAGCGCCGCCGGTGTTTTTGCTTTCCATGTTAGGCAACCTTTTTAACCAACGTGTATTTTTTCCAAAGGAAATAACCTGCTACAATAACGACAGCAGCAATTATCAGATATTTAGTGTTGTTTGACATTTTATTAAAAATTAGAAGTAAAACATTTGTTAATTCTTAACCACGTCTAGCGTAGTCAACTGCCTTTCGTTTCAGTTTAAAACCCGTGCAGTAGCCGATATCTGGATGGGTCACACTGTATTCTGAAAATAAAGGATTGTAGCTGATGGTATATCCATTTACTTTTAAAGGTCTACCGGCAGCACGTTTTAAGGTTTTTTTGCGAACTATCTTTTTGTGCTCATCTTATTGTAATCGTAAACTTTTCAGGCGGGCGAGTACCTTATTTTTGTAGCCAAAGGCATCATAATAATATTCATCATTGATCCACTTGGTTAACGACCCATCACCTTTTGAGCCATATTTTGAGTTAAAGGCATTGTAAACAGCAATCACCATATTATCGGTTGGCAGTTCGTAGAGCTTGCGGAATGCGGCATCTTTGGTGCCACTAAGGGTAAACAGTCCATCCATGACGTTGAATAATTCTTCTGCCAATATGTTTGGATTAAAGCTTTTGGTTATTACGCCCTGATCCTGAATATATGGTACATCTGGTATGATCGTTTGACCTGCTTTTTTACCGTTTTTCCAGATTAAATAAACCACCACACCTAAAAGTAAAACAGGCAGAATGAACTTATTTAAGTCGGTCAGTTTGGGTAAACTCATTACTTCTTATGTTTTTTGATGTAATAAAAAATTAGACCTGCCACCGCTAAACCTGCAATCACATAAAGGATTGTTTTGGAACTACCTGCATTTGGGTTTGGGTAACCCCCATTTCGTCCACCTTGATTGGTGTAAACCGCGTTTCCGTCATCGTCATAGCTGATGCCGGTACCTTCACCAAACCCACCAGTACCAAAGCCTCCGAAACTACCTGGTCCAAAGCCACCGCCACCGGCTGCATTCTGCGCGGCTATGTATCCGGCCATATCGCCATTGCTTGCACTAACAGGCATCTGTCTGTTACTTTTGATAGCATTGATAACGGCAGCGGCTCCCCCTGCAATGGCGGCAACCCCATTAGCTACCTTCTCAAAGCCGGTACCAGGCGCACTGTTACTGGTTTCTTCTGTTGGATCAGAGGTTTTGGGTTTTGCCGCCGCGTTGAAGTTTAAAGGGTTTCCGATAGGCAAAGGATTATAAAAAGCCCCTAAACCAATTGGCTTGATATTGTTTGTATAGGAAAGGTTACCGAAATTGGTATTTCCTGCCCTTACGTTATACAAACTTTTTGTACCGATATTAGGTGCGAAACCAAACGTTTGGCCCATTGGGGCAATTGTGTTGTTTCCCAAAATCCCCGCGTTACCGAATGGTCCAGTCCAATTACTAAATTCATTGGCTTTAATAAATTTATGACCAATAGGCTTAAACATTAGGTTGCCCTTTAAACCTATAAATAAATCAGTCGTATCAGGATCAAGACCGATGTAATAATCCATCTGGATATAATCGCCGAATTTTGCACCACTTGGTTTACGGTATAGGAATGAGCCGGCAGGAGGGAGGGCAAGATTTTTGGCAATTTCATCCAAAAACGATAAATCGCCATTCCATTGGCCTAAATATTCAAAATTGTTACCGTCCTTATCAGAAAGTATCTTTACATCCGGTTTTGCCAACCGTTGTTTTTGCGTAGGCAGCTTAGATAGATCGGCATTCGGTTTTTTACCCTTGTTCTTTTCACCTGTAAAGGAGAAAATGTTGTTATCATCGTAATAGAATGCATTAGTATCCCCGTTTTCATCATCATCATCACCGGAAGTAATGATGTTGGTAGCACCTACACCAGATACACCTAATGCATTCATTTTTTTCACTTCCGCCTCCGGCAAGTTCATAGGGTTATATATTGGCCCTTCCGCAATTCGATCCTGAGCAGTAGGTACAACATTATTAAAAGCTGTTTTTGCCTCATCTACAGAAAGGACAGCGCCGTATGGTGTGTTAGAAAGGCCATATTGATTTAGTTCCTTTCGTTTTTTCTTACTTAATAGAGCATTGTTACCCATTTGTATAAATTTTAGTGTTGCCGTAGTGGCTGTAATCGTAGGCTTTTGCCCTTTGTAATTGCAGGTACATACGCCAATGATGTTCGGGGTTATTTTGATTCAATACGCTGGTTAAAACCTTTACGGATTGATTCAGCGAATAACCCAGGTCAGCATATTCTTTGAATGCTTTGGCATCGGCTTTAACCTCATCGGTTGTTTGTAGTTCAACGTGTGCCTTTTCGTGCAACATCACAAAGAGCCGGTGTTCTTTCGGCATAGCTTTCATGTGGCGCACACTTACGAACATTTCACCTGTTCGCCTGTTTACCCTTGCCGGTGTGCTCCCTAAATCGGGTACCCTTGTTATTTTTGTGATCCCTTTTGCCCAACCTGTCATTGTTTTTTACGGAATAATAGAACGCCCAGGAGAATTAATAACACTAAAGCCAGTACAATAAAGAGTTTTCGGTCTATACCTAAAACCCTATCCGTGGCGCCTGTTGGTCTACCATCTAATGACACATTAACGTTTTGACCATTGACGATATTTGTTGAATTTCCCTTTACTGCCGAAATGACTTTAGCGAGTGTTTGCGTACCGCTTGCAATCATATTCATTATTTCAGCAAATGATTTTTTTGGCTTTTCATCACCGGTCGCATCACTAAATGGCAGGGGTTCGGTTCCGTAACGTTTTAACAGGTTTTGCAGGTTACGAGGGGTTACCGGCATATCGTAACCATAAAGGTTAAACAGTTGCGCAACGCTCTCAGGCTCTTGCGCAACTATTTTGAATATTGCGGTATCCATAGGATTTATTAACCGATAAATTTGGAAACTACAGCGGCACCGCCTGCGTTTTCGATGTTTGTTTTTGCAGTTTCAACCTTTGTACGCAACGCTTTCGAGATA
This sequence comes from Pedobacter vanadiisoli, assembly GCF_042684385.1. NCBI lineage: Bacteria > Pseudomonadati > Bacteroidota > Sphingobacteriia > Sphingobacteriales > Sphingobacteriaceae > Pedobacter > Pedobacter vanadiisoli. The sequence continues at coordinate 540,007 of NZ_JBHULL010000003.1, forward strand.
TTTAAAGAAACACCTATCATTAAGGTGATTGCAACCGTAGTGTTACCTAAAATCACGTATTTTACTTTATGCTCATTCGTTAGGTAGAATGGTTCCGGGATGGTTAAAATTGCGGTATTGAAGTTCCCTTCACTTGCATAGATACCCGGTGTGATCACTTTTGATGAATGGCTTTGGAAAGGTGATTCTTTTACCAATGTCATTACTTGATCCATTTGGGCAAGGTTTTGTGTCGCAATCTTAATACCGCTTACAACAGAAGGGAATTTTTCGATGAAAGCGTTAAACCATTCAATTGAACCTGGTGAACCTGATTGACCAGATAAACCGGCGGCACCACTGGTATCGTTAAAAGCACCTGTTGCCATTAAACCGGTTGCGTTACGGATAAGGCCAGGGCATAACAACACCTCACGGGCAGCAGCATTCGCATTCGTAAAGGTGATAACAAAGGGTTTTGCATTTCTTGCAGCTGAAGCCAGGGAAACGCCACTACCGGCAAAATCTAAGAACTGATCACCTTGGCCAACATACCCGATGCCTCCACCGTGGAAATTTGAAAGTGCATTCGCTTCTTGCTCTAAATCTTCAGCAGATTTATAGTTGTGGTTTACAAAACGGGGATCAGCAAAAGCGATTACAGATTTACCGCCAAAAATTTTCTTTTTCATTTTTTAAGTTTTTTGGAATTTTAATTTGTTTGTTTTTTGATCGGATGATTGTTTTGGCCTACAGATAGCCGATTGATGGATGACCAACAAAGCTTGCGGTTTCACCGTTAGGGGTTTTTACTTTTTTTACTAGCCATTTCTGTAAAAAGAAAAGAATTACGGCGGCTAGAACCGTTGCCACTACAATTGTTGCAGCTTGTTTTTTGTCGATGGAAAGTCCCATTTTTAAAGAGTTTGGTTTTTGTTTTTGCTTGATTCGAATACAAGTTTACCCCAACCTAAAACCCTGATTAACCATATATTGACGTTGTTTTCACTTAATTGCCGCAAGTGAACGCTTTTAAAATTTTGTAAACAAAAAAGCCCCCGATTTTCGGGGGCTTTACTTAAGCGGTTTCACTTAAAAATTACATTATTTAAAGATAATTGATACCAATACGATCACCAACCAAGCGATGACGAAGAAAGCAAGACCGCCCCAAAATGGGAGAGTAACAAGCCACCACGACCAGGTTATTACCTTACACAATTTGAGGATTACAAATGCCAATCCTAATAGGCCGAGAATACTCGTGGCCGGACTCGATGAATTTTTTTCTTTACTCATTTTAATAGTTTTTATGGTTTACCGATATGGTTAAAAATTTTAGCGATCTGATTAGGGGTATAGCGCCCGCCGATGTAATCTCCCAGGTCTGCAATTTTTGAAATCCAAACACGTAAGGTGGTACGGGAAACACCATAAAGCGCCCTTAACTCTTTTTTAGAATATGGTTGTATCCTAACTTCGCTCATGCTATTAAACTAGGGTTTCGACGGTTATATTAAACCTGACATCTTTTGAAGCTGCTACTTTATCGTAGGCTTTTTTAATGATTTCATAATTGGGAATGCGATCCTGATACTTTTTATTGAAAACTTCTGCGGTTTTAAAAATCGTGCAATAACTGATCATAGACCAGAAAAACGGCGGCACAAATTTGAGTGAATGAAATGCGAAAATTAAATCTACCTGGAACATCCGATGGTCAACCAAAAAACGCTTAATGCTTGGCCGTACATTCCCGGAAATATATTTAGTGGCATCTTCGAAAACAATTAAACCATCCCGGAAATCCCTTGCAATGATCTCTAACGTTTCATCGGTAGGAGTACCCAATAGTTTAGCATGGCCACTTCGAAACAATTTAACTTGTTTGGGTTCGATTGTTTTAAAACTGTTATATGCCGGTGATCCGTTTACATCAATGATCAATACTTTCGATCCTGACGGATATTGTGAGGCTGTTTTGGCCATGTAAGTGCTTTTTCCTACACCTTTGCGGCCTACAACAATTGCGCTATAATGTAAATCCCTTTCCATTATTGCCGAAACCGGGTTACGTATAAACGGTTTTTATTTTTGATCATTGCTTTGTGACCGATTCTGATCCAATTAGCTCTATTGGTTTCCATTTCTTTAAGGTCTGTAAATTCACCCTGTAGGCACCATTCTTTACCGAATGCATTAAGTGTTTTCGGGATACCGGTTTCTTTAGTCATTATTGTTGAGTTTATTTTGCGTAATTGCTGAAATCGTTTTTTTGTGGCGCTCAATATGTCCGTTATCGCTTATAAGCCTGTTTTCGGTTAAAATATTACGGATCATCCGTGGGATGAAAACAGCAGCAACACCAAAACCGGCAATAGCACCAAAAAGCAATCGTTTCATAAATTGAATATTTTAATAATTACCGAATACAGGTTATAGAGGTGATCGTAAATGAAATTCCGCAATCCCCAACTGTTGTGGATGATCATGATTTCATCCCAAAAGATCAGGGCAGAAAGGAAAACAATAAATATTATCAGCGCGAAAAACATACCTAATCCCTGAAAATGACCAGACCTAAAATTATACCTACAAACAGCCCTAATAATAAATCCTTAACTATTTCCTGCATCGTCTTTTTAATTTAGCGTTGTGGCTAAAACGTAGCCGATTACTGCGTTTACGCATATTCCCGTGATAAATAGATAATCCATACTCCTTGGGTGACATTGACGAAGTATCGAAAGTGTATGGATCGTAATCCAATCCGCCACTATATGGATCGACTTGTATTTCTTCACGCTGTCTGCGTTTTTCTTGCGAAAACACAGCCTTTATGTTATCCCTTACAACCTGTTTTTCCTGTATGAAAGTTTTTTCAGCCGGAAAATGGCATCCCATCAGTGTAAGTGCTGCAAACGCAGCCCGCATCGGTATTAAGCGCCCCAGTCTCATATTATTCAGTAAAAAACATGGCACCCCTTTTAAACACCACTTCGCTAAAGCTCAACATCAAACCTTCTAACGGGCTTAATTTCATTTCGGTTGTTTCCGCATATCTAGCGGTCGCAGCAATGAGCCGGGTTTTTTCACCGTCATTGAACGGAACTTGCTTAACTTTTTCCTGGTGGCGTTTCCACTTCTCCAAAAGGTTGTTTTCCTGGCTGTTAAGCGGGTAGGGAGTTGATCCGGTTGTATCGATAGTTTGCAGAAGTTCTTTTTCCTTTTTAGTAAAAACTTTCATTTCTAGCAAAAAAGGCAAAACTGAACTCTGTAAACCATCCAGCGTATTAACTATCGTTTCGCCGATGTGATCCGGCGGCATGTAACCGTGTTCGGGCTCGGCCCGGTCGCTTACTTCTTCCGGTTCGATGACTTCCACGGGTTCCGGGTCATCCATTACAAAATTATCTGCTGGGTCATCATCCAACACTGTAACCGGCGTTACATTAACTTTTTTGCCTAATATTTCGCCTAAACTTACTGCTTCCATTATGCGCTGTATTTTTCGATGATCGGCAATATTGCACCCACTTCGGTTTTTATCTTCGGATCACTTAACAGCTTCGGAATAAGCGAAACCAACGATATAGGGTTAACATCACCCTTAAAAAGTGGTCTAAAATTCAGAAATAAGCCAACTAAAGCGCCTAATTCTTCCTTTTGAATTAAATTTTCATCGATTAAAGCCTGTAGTTCTGCTTTATCTACAGGTACCACATTATCAGCTTCAATCATTTTGATTTCTTCGGGCTGTACCTGTTCGTTTTCAGGTTTTGTGTTGTTTTCCATTTTTGTTTTTATGATTGCTTTCTGAACCCGGCTAATTAGCCGTTTTGGTACTTTGGGATTGTGTTTTACTTTTGGCATTATCTTAGTTTGAAGCTTGAAAACACGTCTTTTCTATGCAGATTAATCGAAAACAGCATTAATCGGACAATATCTGCACAGCCATTCGCTGCCATTGCTGCGCTAATAAGTCTGTGTTCGCTCTCTGTGCAGCGTGCTGTAAACTGCCGGTTTTTCGGTTCGTCTACTTTTAAGTGTTGGTTGCGCGGTTGTTTTACCGGTTGTACCTGGTGTAACTCAATACCCAGATCGTCGGCGACAACGGCAACCGACGGAGTATCTACCGAAGTGCTGTTTTCGTTTAATTGCATTAGTTTTTAGTTTGTTTGGTTTAAGCATTGGGAGTGCTTATATACAAAGATGGTACTATGAAAACAGGGTTAGAAACGATCTTGAATAACCTGTTAAACAAAATCACAGAACAAAATTTTGTACATTAAAATTTGATGGTAAGTAGAAAAGAGTGGAAAAAGCAAAAAAACGATTTTAATAGAATTGCGTTTTTATTTTGCTACAACCTGTTTTTTGTTACAAATGCCTTTTAAACATCAATCAGGCTATTTTTTCTGTAGCAAAGTGTAGCAAAATAGGATATTTCGGAACATTTTGTAACAAAATGAGGGTTTCAGGTTGTAGCAAAATGTAGCAAAATCAATTTGCAGATTTTTGCGTTTTGTTACATTTTGCTACAAATTTTCCCTCTTGATTTACCTTTAAATCTATTTTTTTATTTTGTAACAAAAAGTAACAGAATTATAATAGTATTGGTGGAAATAAAATTTTCGAACAAAATATTATTTGGTTGCGCCAAAAAAAATCTTTTCAACACCATCTCTCTCATCACAACAGAGGGGGCGGCCGAAAAAAAATGTTGGCTTGCAAAATAAATGATAAGGTGTTCAGCTGATGAAAAATCAGCCTCACGATTTATTTGCGTTGTTTGCTTTGCTTTTAGATGCCTAACCGTGCAGATTGCTTAACCTGCAAAGCAAACGACGCCAGCAAGGGTAAACAATCAGTCGAAAAAGATGTTATCTTATAGGGTTTAATTTAAGACGATATGATAAAGTTTGATGCAGCATTTGGAAACCAGACGAGGTACATAGAGCTTATGCAGCCAAATGGTGCCGGCGGCGATTATGTAATCCTGATCGATAGGTTATATAATGGATCGATCAACAAAACTAGCGACGGTTGGCGGGTATATTTCAATTCTGATCAGTTTACAGCAACAGATGCAGATATTTTAATCGATATGATTGCCCATGTTGAATAATTTGCGTACAATTGTATTAGAGAGCGTTAATAAAGAAAACGGCCGTAAGTGTTAAACTTATGGCCGTTTCTGTTTTATGCTGTTTTTCGAGCGTATCGATATTTTAAAATTGAGTTCAGGTTATCTTTCATTTGCAGGGTTATCCATTTTGGGGGTACCGCATTGCCGATCAATTGAATAGCATGCTTTTGGGATAACTTTAATTCTGGATGGCTAAAATAATCCCGCGGAAAGGTGCTGCAAGCTGCCAGTTCATCAGCCCGTAGAAACCTGACTTTAATATCGAAATCATCCAATACAGTAACCAATTGATGTTTATTTGTTTGCAGTATTGGAGATATCGGTCTGTCCAGGCTGTCGGTGTTACAATCCGGATGCCCATTTGAATTGAAATACATCGTCAAAAATTGCATTTTTTCAATTCTAACCAGTTGATGAATATCCCTGCAAGGGATTGTGTTTATAGGCTCATCCAAATTGTTTGACTGAATACTCCCGCCGTAATATTGAACAATAAATGTTTCGTTAACATCAACCAGCTGTTTACTTTGCCGTGTGGTCTGAACGCCTAAAGGCTCATCTATTGATTGGATTTTGTCAGAATGACAATGATCCATTATAAATTTTAGTTTCTCCATTGTTACCAATTGTTTAGTTTGCCACGTAAGTTGAGTTTTTAAGGGCTTATCTACGTTTTGGTAATGATCTGCCTGGCAGTGATCCTGTATGAATTGCCCACCATTTACCGTAACCAATTGGTGCCTGTTACTGGTGTCTACCGTCCTGAGTGGCTGATCCAGACTGTAAGACCGTTCGGAATGAACACCGGCATGATACTTACACAGAAATTGATACAATTGAGGGTTTTGTTTTTTAATACCACCTACGATTCGTTTTTGACTGTTTGGCACTAACGGCCTTCTTAAATGTTTAGGTAGGTTCTCGTTAAACTCTCTACCAAAAATGCTTATTCCAGTATCTTCTAAGTCAATATACTCACGGCATGATTTCCACTTTTTTTTGCCATTGGTGCCGTTTTCATTATGCGTGTATTCAGGGAAATTTATATCAATGCCAGGTCGATAAAAAAAAGCAAAATATCTTACTCTCCTTGTTGGTAAACCATCATCGGCAGCGTTGCGTATCGATTCTTTATACTCATATCCTAAATCCATTATTGCTTTTTTCCAACGCTCAAACTCAAAGCCTTCTGTGCCTTTAATTACTTTATTATCTTCGCCTAATACGCCCCATTTTTTAAATGATGGTACATTTTCGATGTGGATTACAAGTGGGTTTAAATGAGGTAGGTACCTGAAAAACTCCCAACCCATAGCATAAGACCGTTTATCTTTAAGTTCAGTTGGGTTAGCGTCGGTATGCGCATCACATTCTAAGGAAGCCTGTACGATGTGTACCGGTTCCATTTCTTTTTCATCCTGCATATAGACATCAGACCAATAAACTGTTGTTCCTTTATTGTGGAAAGATGAAGTCTTTATTGCAATTGCATCATGATTTAGCAGCCAGGCAATTTTTATTTGTTTTTTCAAAGGTTCTAAGCCTTTAGAGATACCGCCCCCGCCGGCAAAAAATATTCCTGCTTTCAGTTTTTTTGTTTCTGTATCCGTCACAGCCCCAAAATTCATATTATACTGGTTAGTATTAATTCTCATTGTAATAAAGTTGTTTAAGATGTTAGTATTAGATTAAAATGGTAAATCTCCACCGTCCGCCAATTCCAATTCCTGGATGCGCGTTTCGCGGTATTCGTCAATCTGGTGCTTTTTGTATATCTGGCTAAACTCCTTGCGCATTTCTTCCGGTGTTAGGAAATCCTCCACGAAAAATTCATAACACCGGCTATGCTTAATGGTGAATGTTTGCCCTAACAGATTACTTTCCTTATGGTCAATTTTATCCGGGAAACTGTAACGCCCGTGTTTACTGGTCATATTAAAACGCGATTGTAATTGCTCCACAACGTCGGCTTTTCTGAATTTTACACCGGCATTGGCTCCGTTCAACAGCTCCATAAGTTCGGTTATAGTGTAGGCCAATGTGTGGTAACGGTATTCGAAAAAAAGATCTTTCATTATTACACGTAATTCTTTCTCTACCCAACTGCGCGAACTGTTTTTAACTGCTTTACCGGCTTCGGTATCGAGATAGGCCGGGTTAAACCAATGCCTTGATTCCTTTTTATGCAATAGCGTTCGGTTTTGCAGGTAATCGAGAAACGCAGGTATTTCCATGATCATTTTATCCAATAAATCCGGATCGTCTTTTGTAATAACCGGTACCTTATTTACCCAAAAACGTACTTCATCCTTATCGATAGGGGCAAAGTTATCCTCATCGTTACTGGTCATCACAAACTTTGCGAAAAACGGTATTTCCTGCCGGCCGGCGTACATTCCCCGCAATTTGATGGTACTGGCTGTACTCATTGATTTTAAGCGCTCCAAAACGCTTTTTTTATCGATAAAGCCCTCATCTATACCAACGATCAATTTATCCGCCCAATCGTCGTTTAAGTGGTCTTTTAGTTCCTCATTTCCTATAAATGTGCAATTGCCCTGGAATATTTCTTTAAGCAACCACAGAAAGGTTGATTTACCGGTATTTTTTAAACGGTTGACCAATGCCACAATCGGTAATTTTTGGCGCGGACGTAAATAGAGCAGTTGGAGGTAATCTAAAGCTATTTCGTAGTTTGTGTAACCCGATGCGGTTTTAGCTTCACCAAATACGTGTTTTAAATAGTTTTCGATAGTTTCCCATTTACCGCCCTCTGGTAAATGATCCAGTTTACTGTACAGGTTGAAACAACCCGAAATAACCGGCTCATAGTGCCCTGTATTATCGGGAACATTGCAAAAAGCGTCGTATTTATCGATGGTGGAAAGGAAATTTTTTAACCCTTTTTCGTGTACATAATCCTGGGTGATCTCTGCTTTCTTCCACGGTACGCGTTTAGTGTCTAAAACACCCTCTTTATTGGTGTTCGGTACACTGATGATCTTGAAGTAATCACAACCTACACGGATAAACTTAAAACTATCGGCATCCTTTACAAGCTTTAGGCCGTCGTTTGGAAAAAATTTATACCTGGTACCAAAAAAATTAAATTCCTGGTCTCCGATTTCTTCCATGTAGCGGCCATAGAATGCAGCCGGCACACCTTTGTGCAATACAAGCCCGAAATATTTTTTAATCAAGGGGATGCTTTCAGCAGAAAGGTTAATCGTGCTGAAAAAAGCTTTTGAAAGTTTAAGTTTTAAGAGGTCGGCCACGATCTTTTCCTCTGATCCGTTACGGTCGAAAAACAGATCATCAAGCCCTTTGGTAGTGTGCAGGAACCTTTCAGATATGTGCGAAAAATAACAGTCCTTAACCTTTGATTTGGCAACCTCCCGGAACTTAATAACCGTATTACAAAAGCCGTTCAGGCGTTTAGAAAGGTTTTTATCGGGATCGTTTTCCTTATCCCAATTTAGCGCGAAAACGTCTGCATCCAGTAAAAGAACCAGGTTTTTAACCTTACATTTATCAATGATCCTTAAAATGTCGATATGCAGGTCTTTTTCGCCGTCAGTAAACAAATCTTTTCCGCCTAAGCCGACAATGTCGAGGCCGTGCATACTTCCGGCCTGTGCTTTAAATTCCCCCTCAACCAGGATCAATGTTTCAATCTCTAAACCACCCTGATACTTATCAAGTATTTCAACAGGGAAAAATATATGTGTTCCTGATCCGGCAGGTTGGCCGTACTTGTTTTCCCGGTTTTTGTTCGGGTTATAACGTATCCGGCTGAATGGTTTAACCTCATCACCATCGATATAAGTTTCCTGCATACCATCTAAAGCAGGGTAGTTGATGATTACATCATCAGTAGCGCTCGCGGTGAAAATTGGATGCCAAAAGGTATTCGCGCCTTTAGGTATTGCAAAGCTTTCCTTTTTGGGGTCTCTGATACCGAGGTGCGCCATACGTTCAGCAAAATAAGAGCTATCGGGTTGAGGTTTTTCGATAGGTGCTGTATCTGTAGGTAATGCTGAATTTTTAATAAAGGCAGCATTTGCCTCTTTAGTCGTTTTTTTAGCCATTATTAATTAAATCCCTTGAAGTAAATAATTCATCCGGTGTACATCCCAACTGTTTAGCGATCCTGTAGAAATCCTCTACCGGTATGCTGAACTTGTCGCCTATAACCAGGTTCATCCAGTTGTTAAGGGTTGAAAAACTTATGCCTAGTTCTATGCAAATTTTATATGCGTTACTCCGGGGAGTGCCTGGCATCTTACCGATGCGGCTTTTAATGGTGTACTTTAAATTTTGGCCTGTTTCTTGCATGACTTTTTTTAGTTTGTTTGGAAAATATCAGCGGCGCACACTCCCAATGTGCGACCGCTTTTTTTTTGCCGTTAGTTGAAAAATGTTAATTGTATTTTTTCTGCTATAATGATGATACACATCCATAGCAGTGCCGACGACGTGTAATCGTCTTTATCCCTGAACAGGAGCATTGATATTAGGTTCGAGAGCATTTAAGTGCAGGTTTAAGTGATAATCTTTTGTTATTCTTTTCAAAACGATATAGCTAAAAGTCTCATTTAGTGCGTCGTTGCCGTAAATGCTTAACAGCTGTTCTATGGTTTCCCTTATACCAAAACCGGTATCGAGGTAAGACATTGATTCTTTTAATTGATCAAGCTTAAAATGTACAATGTGTACTATTTCGGCATCACCGCACCATTGATCATTTAGCGTTATGTCGTATTTTTCACCTATCTGGTAACGGTCATTTTTAAGGCGTATAGTGCTGAAAGCTTCGCAGAATAGTTTTCCGTTCCAGTTTCGGAAAAAGTCGATAGGTTTGTTTGTCATGGCTTAAAATTTAGGTCTTCAAACTCGATACGAGATACTACAGCGGTTCCTAAAAAGATGGATTCTACATCAAAACCGTGATCATCGACATAACTTACAATGCAATATGAAGGAAGATTATTAGTTTTTAACCAACCTATAATTCTTTTCCCTTTGATGAAATAGAATACTTCGGGGTCGTCGTTTACCTGAAAAGAATAGCCCGATAAAAATTTTTCTTTATTTGTCATTTTCTAAAAAGGTTAGTTTGTTGAAGTGAAAAAAGCGGTTGATAAATGTATCCTGGGCGCTATATGGCATAAAACCAGCCTCATCTACATTCATAACCAGGCATCGGTATCCTTTATGATTAAACATCAGCTTTCCCGGTATACTATTGGGAAAATCATATTTTTCAAACCTGAAAAAAGCGCCGCCTTTTTCTAACCTGAAAGGGAAACCGTCTAAAAATTTTTCTTTATTTGTCATGGCATATCAATTAAAAAAGTTTCCATGGCCAGCAACGTTTTTTTTGCCTGTGCTTCAGCACCTGGCTTCATAGTTAAATCAGGCGTTGCGGAATCTGAAAATTCATTCAGGATCTTATCGTCATTTTCAGCTACCGGTACCGTATCGCCAAAAGCGGCGATATGATCAGGAGTGATAAATTTTGCTGCAGTAGCACTGTACTTGACTGTGATCGATGAAAGAATAGCGGTTCTTTCATCTACGGGCATTGCTTCTAACCTGTTTATGTGGCGCTCAATCTTACGCTTAATGCGTTGGCGTTCGCGGTAGTCTTTACCTATATAGCGAAAGTCTTGTAAAATAACCGGCGGGGGATAGTTCATATAAATACGCTCCGTTCTTAAGCCGTTTCTGGTCATACTTTGGAAATCGTGGGTGTGCCATCCTTTTAAAGCTTCATCGTATAATTCACAAGGATAATGTGATATCACAACGTTAAAGTCGGCTGTGCGAGCTGCTGCTAAAAAAACGATATGATCTTGCTTTGTCCATTCGTGTTTATACAGCGGTTTTTTACTCTTACGAACCTCAAATAAATAGGGGGGATCAAAGTACCCTACAACGATGCCTGTATTACCGTTATATTTGACAATTAAGGATCTGTAATCAACATTGCTTTTTATAACGATCGTCGCAGATCTGGTAACGTCATGTTGGGCTATGACTGCAGGGTCAATGTCATTTATGTGGGTAAGTGCCGGCAAGGCCAGATTGTAGAAAATGCCGCCGTTTCCGACCATTGCATCAATGAAAATATCGCATTTTGGAATGTGGTTAATAATCTGCTGGTACGTACCGTTACCCGCTTTACCACCATTGTACGTATTAAACGGCTTTTTCATGAGTAGCAAAAATGTCTAAGAGGTTAACAATAGATTTTGTCGCTTTTTCACTGACCGCTTGAAACTCTGCCTCACTGGCTGCTTGCCATCTGCGCTCTATGTCTTGTTTAATACCTGGTGCGATGCCTACTGCGAAAAAAGTATAATCGCCATCTGTATAGCATTCAATGTATGAGCCATCTGGCAACACGGCCGCATATTTTTCTTTTGAGGTTTTAAAATAGTTGATCATTGTTGATAAAATTTACATCGGTGAAAAGGATACGTGAAGTATGACCGTTTTCCTGTTTATACAGGAAACCGCCAACAAATGCGGCAAGCACCGGAATGGGATCGGCGCCGCTTTCATTTAAAATAAGAGACTGTTTTTCGTCAAAACGGAACCTAATTTTATCGAAGGCAAAGAGTTTGAGTGTAAATTCTTCGCCCTCAATAAAGCGCTGCATGTCGCTTTTTTCTGGTTTTAGCTGAACGGCAATTATTTGATTGCGGGCGTTGGTTTCAATCCTATAGTTAGGATCATTGCCGAAATCTGCTAAGATTTTCTTTTCTCTTTTAGTTAGTGCCATGGCCTGATTGCTCGATATTGTTAATTAAAATGATTGATAGTTCAGACGTGACCTGCCTATGTTCTGCCCGTAATTCGGCCAGTGCTACAGGATCGTGTTGATTGCGAAGTATCTGTGCTTCCAACTGCGCCAGTCTTTTGGATAAATTCCTGTACCTTGACTGGTTATGCAAATATTCAGCAGCGGTCATCATCGGGTAACGGTAAAAATTCGGTGATCAATTCAATTGTTTTGCCGATCTCAATAAACCGGTTATCCAAAATCGTTGCCTTGCACATGTAAAACTGATATTGTACGTCGCGTACCGCATTTTCTGCTTTCAGTTTGGCATCGTCCCTGGCTGTCCTGATCTTGCTTTGTTCTGCCATCAGTTTTAAGATTATTTCCTCTGCCTCCCAAGCTGAAGAAATGATTTTAGTTTGTTTGCTCATAGATTAATTCTTCTCGGATATATCAGATTTCCCTAATGGTGGTTCGGTGTTATTTGGTTGGATCAAATCGTCGACTGTTGTTCCGAGCCATCCCGCAAATTCAGCGGATTCAGATAAAGTCATTTCCAACTTATTATCAATTATTTTTTTGAACCTCCAGGCATTTGTGCCAATTCTATCAAGTAATTCACGAGTAGGTTTAAAGTCTCTGAAACCACGAGTGTAAAGGATTTCTTTAATGTTGTTCTTGGCCGTCATTTTGCATTTTTTATTATTAAATAATTAAATTCATTACTCTACTATAATTAAATAGTGTTATAAAACTAATAAATATTATTATTAAATAATGAAATTTAATTATGATAAATAATGAAATTAGTTATAACTGCTTGATATACAGTAATAAAATTTATTAGACATTTGCTAAATGGAAATACACATTGGACAGATAATCCAAAAGCAGGTGAAAAATAGCGCTCTCACAAACGCCGAATTTGCCCGTTTAATTGATAAGTTTCCGCAGAACATTAAAGAAGTGTTCGGAAAAAAATCTATTGATACAGATTTATTGTATAAAATTTCGGTCGTATTACGTCACGATTTTTTTTCGTACTATACAGCACGACTTTTTCAAGAGAAAGATTTGCAATCTGATGGTAACTTTATTAAAGGGCCAACAACCACGCACAACTCTACACCGGCAAGAAAGAGACTAACAATATCGTATGAAATAGACGATCCTACAATCACCACTCAAATTTTAAACCTTATTCAATAATCAAAAACAAAAAATGATGAAAATCAAATTAATGCTCCTTAGTTGCCTTACAATTGGGCAAATAGTCTGTTATGCCCAATCTAAAAGCGCTTTAAGTTTAAATGTTGGCACCAGTATTCCCTTAAACGATTTTGCAAGTACGGACAGAAATAATGAATTAGCCGGCTATGCGAAAACGGGATTCAGTATTGCAGTCAACTATGATTATAAGTTGATCAAAAGCTTTGGAATACAAGCAATGATAAAGTTAGACAACAATGATTTCAGCGAAGCAGATATTAAAAAGTTAATTGATTCTCAAACAGGAGGAAATTGGAATGTAAACGCAAAAAATTGGAATTCAACAGCCTTTCTAGCGGGTATTTATTATGCCATTCCTATTTCTGATAAGGCTGAATTTACAATTAGAGGGTTAGCAGGGGCGACAAATGTAAAGGAACCAGAAACCTCATGGACGACAACAGTAAATAATCAAAACTTTTATATAAATAAGGCCGAAAAATCAGCTATGGCATTTACTTATTTGTTAGGAATTGGATTAAAATGTAATATTAAAAACAATCTAATCTTTTTAGCCAACGCAGATTACAGCGATGCAAAAGCTGAATTTAATGATGTGGTATACGCCTCAAATTTTAGCACTATACAGCCATCAACGTCAAAAACAAAGATAACCAAAGCTAATATTAGCTTGGGATTAGGTTATAAATTTTAATTATACTGCAAAGGAATTCGGTAACTATCTGATTAACAGTTAATATTTTCATGAAAATTGGCCCAGGTGGGCCCACAAACGTCCTTCATGATATCGTGAAGGACGTTTTTATTTTTTACCCCCTGAAATTTTCTGTATGACTCAGATTTTATGGCCTTGAAATCTACGCCGTCAGGATCGCCTATCAACAATAGTTCCCTTGCTTGGCTCATAGGATAGTAGAAAACATCAGTTAAACATGCAAATTAACTAAATCATAATTTCAAAAAATAATAGTCCTTAATAGATTACCGACAACTGAAATCGAATTTAGCTGGGCATGATTCCTGAATTTTTAAGTAAGGTTAAGAAAAGATCATCGATTATTTAAAGCGAAATACAAGATCTTAAACCCGATTAGTACATGGCTTTGATTTGCTTAGGGCTTAACCTTAAAAACCTTGCGGCATTATTGAATAAGATGTCCCTCTTTTGTTCTTCGTTCAAGTAGCTTGCTGATTGAATCCTTTTAATGCCTACCGTTATTGCGCCCGGCCAAACCATTTGATCTGACCCGTACATAATACGTTTTCCAAAGCCTGCATTCACCATACGGCCAAGATAATAATCGAACTCCTTTTGTGGCAGGATGTAGTTGATTACGCCCAAATCTACATATAACTCTGGATAGGCATAGAGCATAGCCAGCATATCATCAAGCATGGGCCAGCCGGCGTGCATGGCATATACACGTAGTTTCGGATGTTTTAATAATGCATCTTCAAGTACCAGCGCACTGCCAAGTTTAGCCCTAGAACCAGTTAGGTAAGCATTTCCCGGAGGCCCTGTTCCCAGGTGTATGCCAGTAGGAACGTCAAGCGATTCGGCCATTTTTAGATAAGGCTCAACAGCCTGGTCGGATGGAGATATTCCCTGGTATTGCACCGCAATTTCACCAAATACCTTAAAAGCGCCTGATTTGAAAAGCTTGCTGAGTGAATCTGCGTCTAGCTTTTCTTTTTTAGCCATTGCTAAATCCCAGTATATGCCTGGGATGATCCGCCTTGGCATTTCATGCTGGTAGGCAAGTACTTTCTTTATATCTCCGCTGGTAACAGCATAAATATTGTATTTTTCTAAAATGGCCAGGGTTTGCTTTTGCAGATCCGCATCGCTAACGGGAGAAGTTACGCTGTTTTGGTTCCATTCACCCGATTTCATGGCGCCGATAAACGATTCGGGATAACTTGATTTAGGGTCAAACGCTCCAAAATTTTCATACGGTGCTCCGATTTTTAATGGTGGTGGCCCCTGGTCTTCAGCGCCGATAGCATGAAGATGCATGTCAATAATAGGCAAAGGCCTTTTGGTTTGTGCAAAAGCCATACTGGCATAGAGTACAAGAAAGGAGATTAAGTGCTGTCTCATAGAACTTTATTAGATAAAGCTAATCATTTTAAACAAATAAACAATCAAATCATTGTCTTGTAATATCATTGGTTGATACTTATAAAACTACAGGCGGATAAAACCTTTTTGAAATAACTATTTCTAAAAGGAATGAACATATTCAAAGTTTACTGGCGCAAACAAAGTAACTTGAAAGGTTTAAAGAAGAGGTTGAAATTAGGGGTTTGTTTCAGGTAAAACTCGTCTGAAGTAGCAGAATGCATATATTCCTGTGTATTTCGGGAATGCCATCTATCCCTGTACGGTCCAAACTGTTCAGTAAGCACCATGGATTTGTAGTCTCATACTTATCTCGCAGGACATCAAATTCTTGTTGCCCTCTATTGCTCCCGTTTCAATTCTTGAAGAAAGATCTTCTTCGCCTAAAGCGTTGTTTCGGCCACCAAGAATTTGATTTTGCCAATCATATAATCCTTATTTCATAACACGCTTGAATGGTTTAAATTCGCTTAAAGTCAGTTGCTTAGATGCCTTTTGACGAAATTATCCAGTTTGCAAAGTTAAATGCGGCTAGTTTTGGAATAATCTACAATCAAACAAACAACAGTCCCCAAAAAACTAATAGAAGTATTGTTGCAAAAATTCGAAGAGAGTTGAAAAAAATAATCAGAAAATGGTTCAAGTTTTCCCTTGTATCGCCCACAAACGCCTTTCATGATATCGTGAAGGACGTTTTGTATTTTTAGCCTGTTTTTATGCCTCGATTAAAGCAAATAGAGACGTGTTTCGGTTGGAGCCTTGTTGGGTCAACCTAATAGAGAATTTGCTAGTTTGCAATGAAAAACCATTTTACTAATTAATTGGTTGCTGATTGGTCAAATGTCTAAATATGATTCCTAAGCTTTTGCATTACGTTTTTTAAGAATATTTCCTTATCTTTTTTTACCTCTTTTATAAAAGCCTGGTGCGCTGCTGAAAGTGTAAAATATTTATCTCCCCACAAATATATCTCAATCATCAGGGGTAAAAGATCAATTCCCTTTTCTGTAAGTCGATACAATACTTTTGCCTTGCTTTCTGGATGTGCTGATTTTGAAATTACGCCCGCTAACTCTAAAGTTTGTAGTCTCGTAGCCAGTATGTTTGTTGCAATTTTTTCTTCTGATTTTAAAAAATCACCATAAGTACACTCTTTAGCGTACATTAAATCCCTTACAATCAATAAAGACCATTTATCTCCCCAAATGTCTAATGAATTACTTACGGGACATCCCGATCTCATATTTATTTTTTTCATAAAATTATACTTGCAATTTGCAAGTGATATAATATATCTATATACTTGCATTTTGCAAGTGATAAAAAATATAGAATCGATATTGTTTTCTAAACCACAAAGATATGAGTTCAATCTATACGAAGGTTCATACATTTTACGCCAATATTAGGATTAATAATATTGGTTTCAACTGGATGTACTATGTATTGGTTTGACCTCAGCATATATTAAACTGTTTATAAATAAATTAGAATTATGATCTTCACAAAACAATCCATCAGCGAAAGCTTTTGGAAAATTAGCATTAATCATCCTCCTGTTAATGTATTTGACCCAGAATTTTCTATACAGTTACGTACCTTGATGGACGAATTGGAATCTAATGAAAATCTAAAAGTGGTGGTGTTTGAAAGTGCCAACCCTGATTTTTATGTTGCGCATGCAGAATTGGTTAACATCTTCGAATTTCCTAAGGGAGAAGGAAAAACTGGTCTATCTAAGTCTTGGCCAGATATAGCTAAACGTTTAGAACAGGCGCCTTTCGTAAGTATTGCGTCGATAAGAGGTAGGGCAAGGGGGTTGGGAAGTGAATTCATTCAGGCTTTTGACCTGCGTTTTGCCAGCAAGGAAAAGGCGGTTTTTGCTCAACCTGAAATTGGAATTGGTTCTTTTCCTGGTGGGGGTGGATTAGAGCGGCTGCATTTACTGACAGGTAAAGCAAGGGCTTTAGAAATTATTTTAAGTGGCGACGATTATGATGCAGAAACTGCAGCAGCTTATGGATGGATCAATAGGGCTTTCGCAGATAAGGAGCTTGATATTTTCGTAGAAAATCTAGCTAAACGAATTGCATCTTTTGATTTGAAAATTATCAAAAAGATTAAGGCAACTATGAACGAGCGGGCTACTATTCCTAGAAATGAGCACATTACAGAAACCCAAATTGCCTTTTTTGCTTCCCTTACAGAACCCGAAGCCAGAACTAGAATTAAGGCGTTGTTGGAAAAAGGCTTACAAACCTACGGGGATGTAGAATTGAACCTCGCAAAATATCTTTAAATAACCATTATAGTAACCATAATGGCAGGTGTGAGCGTTCAATGCATCTGCCGTTATCTAAATAGAATATTTCTTTGATGAAAACAATCATTATAAATGAACCAGGTGATGTAGAAAATTTTGTATATGCCGATGTCGAAAAACCAGTTATTAACAGCGATGAGGTGTTGGTGCAGGTAAAAGCGATTAGCATTAATCCAGTAGATGCAAAAGTACGTGCTGGGCAAGGCATATATCAATTATTGAAAAATGAGGAGCAGTTAATCTTGGGCTGGGATATTAGCGGTATTGTAATGGAGGCAGGCGATGACTCGATATTTAAGGTTGGAGATGAGGTGTTTGGGTTAATTAGATTTCCCGGGCATGGTAGGGCTTACGCTGAATATATTGCCGCACCCATCAATCAATTAGCACTTAAGCCAGCCAATGTAACACATGCCGAGGCTGCATCAAGTACATTGGCAGCACTTACAGCCTATCAGGCATTGCTTGTACATGCTAATTTGAAAAGGGGGCAAAGTGTATTGGTACATGCTGCTGCCGGTGGTGTTGGTCATTTCGCCGTTCAAATGGCTAAACATCTGGGTGCTAAAGTAACAGGCACTTCTTCTGAGATAAATAAGGATTTTGTACTCGAACTGGGTGTAGATGAGCATATTGATTATCATACATACAATTGGAAAAATAGCGAAGCTAGATTTGACTTCGTTTTTGATACTGTGGGTGGTGCTAATATTGATAAATCGTTGCATGTTGTTAAGCCGTTTGGAACCTTAATCAGTATTCCATCCGGATTAAGTGAAGACATTAACGAAAGAGCTAAAGCAAAGGGAGTAAATGGTTTGTTTTTTCTTGTAAGCTCGAATGGAGATCAGATGAAGATTATCGCTGAATGGTTAGCACAGGATATTATAAAACCTCATATATCAGAAACATTTACTTTTGACCAAATAGCCAAGGCCCATAAGCAAATTGAAAGTGGCAGGACAGTTGGTAAGATTGTAGTCGAATTATAATTGCCCGAAAATTCCGTAAAACAGTTCAAGTTTTCCATTGTGCCGCCCCCTGCTTTAAAGCCCCTCTAAGGACGACTTAGAGTTTTTTTATCAATCAGAATTGCTTAAAAGCTCTTTTCTGTCGTGTATCTTCAGTTATTGATCGATAGCAGCCGGTTTCAATAATTTGAGATAAATAAAGCAAACCATCGGAAATCCGGTATAATAAACAATAACGATGATGATTGGTAATATACCTTTCGGTTGAACCGGGTCAGTTGCAAAGGTTTTAACCATCAATTGCAGGCCGATACTTTTTTCTTTAGAAAATAAGATCATCGAGGTGAAATTATAACCCAAGTGCAATGCGAATGGCAGCAGTATAGATCGGGTCTTTACAAACGCTAATGCCAGCAAATAACCCATGGAACCAGTTGAGACGAGCACAACCAGCATTTGAAATGGTTGGCCAAGTATACCATAAGAAAACCAGTGATAAACACCAAAAGCGATTGCAGATAAAATTACCGCTTTTGTGGTATCGAGTTTTTTGATGAGGATATATAATAATGCACCTCTAAAGATCAGCTCTTCAAAAACTACTCCTTTTAATACAAATAATGAGCTTTTAAAAAAATTGACAGCTGTGTAATCCGGGTTCATTTTATAGGGATTTTGTACCCATAAAGAGATGCCGAGGTAAAGGCACGACAAATAAACAGCCGGCAGCATAAAGCCATGCAACATATTGCGCAGTTGTTTAGGACAAGGATACCAGTTTAATACATTTAAATTTTGATCAACTGTATACTTTAACAATAACCAGGAAAGCAATAATTCAATAACAATAGCAAGCATAAGTTTTTTTGTAAAAATATGCCTATAAAATTGTAGAAGATTACGACATTTACATATGCCGTAATAACGCCGTACTGCAAAAGAATGGATAACGTCAAAAAAGACACAATTGCTAAACTAATCAAAGAGGCACGCTTAAAAAAAGGCTATTCTCAACAGCAATTGGCAGATCTGGCAAAACTTAACCTGCGATCGGTGCAGCGGATTGAAAATGCCGAGGTTATACCCAGGACATTTAACCTAAACCTGTTGGCTCAGCAATTAGAGCTGGATGTTGAAGCATTGCAGGTGCTCAACAAAAGATTTACGGAAACACCAATAGCAGTTCCCCAGGTAGAGGCTAAGCCAGTAATCAATAAACCCAGGAAACTGATACTTAGTGTCACCATAGGCGTATTAACAATATTGTTTACAGCAGCCTTTCTTTCACAATCAAGCCGGTTTCCGGAAACAGATTTTGAACTGTTCTTACTGATGTCGTTAGTTATAGCCATTAATGCAGTTGTACTTTGGCGGATCTGGAAGTTTTAGTTTGTAAATCTCTTGAGCTATTATTTTGCTCAGGCCCTTATAAACAAAGAAGTCAGGCTTTAAAGGCCTGACTTCTTTCAATTTATGATTTGGTTTTTGCCATATCTATCATCATACTCAGTTCATCAACAGCGGCCTCGTTACTGCCATCAAAACCGGTTAGTTTAAACCTGATATTACCGGCTGCATCAATTACAAATTTGGCCGGGATACCGTTTACCTTGTAACTGCTTACTACTTTGTTTACCTTGGTTTCGGCATCCTTCACATCCATCAGTACTTCGAATGAGTATTTCATACCTTTAATGTAATCGGCAGCATCTTTAACCGGATCAGCCACTTTTTCCCAGGTATGGATAAAAAGGAATTTTACGTTATCATCATCTTTATATTTGTTTACGGCCATTTGCATCGCCGGAAATGAGGCCTTGCACGGACCGCACCAGGTTGCCCAGAAATCAATAATTACGATTTTACCTTTATAATCTGCCAGCGAAACCTGTTTGCCGCTTAAATCGGTTAAGGTAAAAGCCGGGGCAGGTTCATTTACCATTCCTTTGGTTAATTGTTTGTTCAGGTTTCCCAGATAGGCTTCTCTGATTGCACTTGCATAAGCATCGAAACCATTTTCACTACCTTTAACTTTTACATAAAGTTTTTTGAAATCGGCAGCCATTTCGGGCGTGGCTTTACCCGCTTTAACTACTTCTTCCAGTTTATCGTAAGCTTCCTGGTTTCTGTTCAGGCCCATTAAAATTTGTGCATAGCGGTAGTTCAAATTAGGACTTAGGCTGGTCGATTTTTTATAGGCAATCTCCGAATACTTTAAAGCCTCGGCATACTTTTTCCTTTCGAATAAAATATTGGCATAAGTACTGGTTAGGCCCGCATAGCCTGAAGCTGAAAATTTGGCCCAGTTCTCATTGCCTTTTTTGCCATCTATATAAGAAAAAGCATTATCCATTGCTTTTTTAGCATAAATTTCGGCATTGGCTAAATCGCCATTTTTATAAAAAGCACTGGTGAGGCCGGAATAAGCATTACCTTTCCAGAAATCAACTTCAAGCATATTGGCATATTCATTAGCTTTAGCTACATTTTTTTCGGCTGCAAATTTACCGGCAATCACTGCCCTTACATAATCGTAAGCCAGGCGGTCGTCTACCTTGGTGTTCTCGTACATTGTTGGTGGAAACTTTTTTATCCAGGCTTTGTAAGCGGCTTCGGCTTCGGCAGCGGTTTTAAGGAGGTAAAAGTCTTTAGAAGCTTCATTTCTGGCTCGTGTACCCAAAGGGAAACGGGTGGCGATAGTGCTGTAGATGGCGTCGGATTTTTTAGTATCGCCGATACGGTAATAATAATTGGCAGCTGTTAATACTTCTTTTTCGGTTTTAGCTTCTGATAAATTAGCCAATCTGGCGCTTAAAACAGTTTTATCGGCCGAATCCTTAGAGGCTGCCAGTTTATCCAGGTATTGAACCAGGGTGTCGGCTGGTTTGGTGGTTTGTGCCTCTGTTGCATGAGTAGCAACTAGCAATAACAGTACTGAGCAGGCAGTTTTTAATAATTTCATAAGCTTTTATATTTATTTTTTGCAATCATTAGTCTGCCTGAATTTAATTTCAGGCAGATTAATTTTAAATCTCTTAGTTATAGCCAGGGTTTTGTGTGAGTTTGTTATTTAGTAAAATCTGGTCTGAACCAATAGGCAACAGTTGTGCAGTTGTTTTCCAGGTTGGTTTTAAGGCTCCTAAAATTGCATCAGCAGTTCCGGTACGTTTTAAATCGAACCAGCGATTGGCATACTCCCCAAAAAGCTCCAGTTTGCGTTCTTTGGCAATAGCTGTTAACAATGCACTTTGTGTGGCAGCAGTGGTATTGCCCAAACCTGCGCGGGTGCGGATGACGTTAATATCGTCCTGTGCACCACCAATATTTAATTGTTGTGCCCTGGCCTCTGCCCTGATGAGGTATTGTTCGCCTAAACGCAACAACACAGTATATTCGTTACCCAGAGTAGCCGCTGTGGCCGATTGTACCTTGTACTTATTAATACGGTAGTATTTAACGGCATTAAAAGTAGTCGAATCAATCCAGGAGGTTTTACGGCTATCGTTCAGCTCGAAATCTTTGGTGAAATTGTTATACAACACATAAGCCGGTGGTGCTACATTAGCTGCCGAACTGGTTGTGCGGTAAGTGCTAAAGGCCGATGCACCATACAAGGTAGATAACTGCAAAATGGTTTCACCGCTGGTATTAATGAAGGCGTTTGATAAAGTAGCCATGCTATAAGTACCCGATCCGATTACTTTGGTTGCCTCTGCCTCGGCGTTGGCATAATCTTTATTATATAGGTAAACTTTAGCCAGTAATGCAGTTGCTGCCCATTTATTTGCCCTAACCTTAAATGCGGCACTACCTACATAAGTAGTGGGTAACAGGTTTTGAGCATCCTTTAAATCGCTAAGCACCTGTGCATAAACCTCAGCAACCGTTGCCCTAGGTTTAAAAGCGTTATCCAATTCGTTTACTTCTGAAGTAATGGGCACACCTCCATAAAAGTTTACCAGGTTAAAGTACATTAAAGCCCTGAAAAATTTAGCCTCGCCGCTTAACTGGTTTTTCATCGGTGTGGTCATTCCGGTAGAGTGACTAATGCCATCCAAAATCAGGTTGCAATAGCGGATGGTTTGATAAGGATAGGTCCAGAGGTAATTGGTAGGGTTGGTATTGGTTGGTGCTACCACATTTTGCGAGAGCTGAATTAAATCAGCATTCGAGGTGGTATTCTGCAATTCATCGGCCAGTAAACCGCCAAACCAGGTACTGTATCTTAAGTGATCTACTGTTGAATAGTAAGAATAAAGTGATAAGGTAGCGCTGGTAGCCGAATTATCGGTAGTAAAGGCATCTTCTTTAGCGATAAGGTTATTGGCCAAATCGGCTTCAACAAATTTTTTGCATGATGACATTGCCATTAAAACCAAGCCCAATGCCATTATTTTTTTGAAATACATATAGTTAATTTTCATGATTTCCTTGATTAAAATGAACAGTTTAAACCGAATACAATGGTACGTACCTGCGGGAAGGCAATGTACTGCCCTGTACCCAAAGCAGGTCCTGTGCCTGGTAAAGTAGTTTCAGGGTCGTAAGTATATTTCTGTTTGGCCCAGGTATAAAGGTTCTGCCCCTGTACGTACACGCCCAGGTTAGATAGTTTTAATTTACTGGCAATTGCTTTAGGGAAAGTATAGTTCAGGCTTACTGTTTTCAGTTTCAGGTAAGAAGCATCGCCCCAGTTCACATCCGATGAAGTTAAGTTTCCGTAAGATGGATCGTTAACGGTCGATGCAGCCGGGAAAAGCGCTGCATCGCCCACGGCTCCCCAGCGATCTAACAGGGCAGTGCTCATGTTGTTGTAGTTAATACCAGCAGGGCTCGAACTTAAAGTCGGATTTAATATGCCGTAACGGTGATTGTACTGGAACATAAAATCGAGTGAAAAACCTTTATAGCTCAGGCTGTTGTTCATACCGGCAAAGTAAGGATGACCATAATAGCCCACATACCGGTCGCCTGCAAAACTAATGCTGCCATCGCCGTTTAAATCCTGGTAAGTTGGCAGGCCAGTAGCCGGGTTAACCCCGGTGTATTTATAAAACTTCCGGATATCGGTTGGTTGCCCGATAATATAGGTATTGGCATAAAAAGTATTTTCGAGGTTATCAAAAGCCAGTAATTTATTGCGGCTGATGGTTAGATTCAGGTTGGTATTCCATTTAAAATCGCCGGCTATTACGTTGATGGTGTTTAACTCAAATTCAAAACCTTTGGTTTGTACCGTTGCATTTAAATTAGCTGTATAACCCGTTGAACCTGTTTGAGAGGGGATAGCAATAAAATTTAACAGGTTAGAAACACGGTTGCGGTAATAATCTGCTTTTAGCAAAATCCGGTCTTTTAAGAAACCCAATTCTACTGCTACATCCAGTTTATAATTGGTTTCCCATTTTAAATCCGGGTTTTGAATACTTGAAGGTACATAGGTACCCACTCCATCGTAAACATTGCCTGAACCAGTAGAGGTATAAAGTGACAGGTAACCATAATTCGGAATCTGATCGTTACCGGTAATACCATAACTGGCCCTTAATTTACCAAAGCTGAAAAAGCCAAGGTTCTTCATGAAATCTTCCTGGGTAAAAATCCACGATGCCCCTACAGCACCAAAATTTCCGAATTTGTTGTTACCCCCAAAACGTGATGAACCATCTCTTCTGTATGTTCCATCAACGATATATTTACCTTTCCAGTTATAGTTTAACCGGCTAAAAAAGGCTGTATAACTATAAGTTGCATCTGCATTGTAGTTGGTAATCACAGCCGAAGCTCCTGTCAAAGAGTTAATCAGGTTTTCGTTGTTGTAACCTGTACCGGTTAAAAAGATTCCGGTTGCTTTAGTACGCTGAAAAGTGGTACCGATTAAAGCTTCGAGGTTACCTTCTCCAATTTTAGTGGTGTACACTGCCTGTGGTTCAATAATGTAATTGTTGTTATCATTATCAGTATACCTTAACGAGCTTACCCGTGCAGTATTCGGATTTTGCGAACTGGCCGGGTTAATTTGCTGCTGCTTTAAACGGGTTGAGGTATAACCCAAATTGGCTTTAACCACCAAACCATCGATAATGCGGTACGAAAGGTTTACATTACTGAATAAATTAGTGGTTTGTGCATTGGTTGTTTGCGAGCTGTAAGAAAGCGGACTGGTGGATGTCCAGTTTACACTGCCGTTGGCATTGTACAAAGGATAGTTAGGTGCCAGGTTGTAAATGGTACTCAAATCGGTAGATGGCAACAGGTTTTTCATGTAGGTATAGTTTACCGAACCATCTATATTAAAGCGGCCATCGCTACTTTTATGACCAGCGTTTAACCTGCTCGAAAAGGTAGTGGAGCCAAAATCGCCTTCGAAAACGGTACTTTGTTTACGATAGGTCGAAGAAAACAGGAAGGAATTTTGAGCATTACCTCCAGAAACTGATCCGGTAGCATTAGTGGTATGCCCGGTATGGCCAATAAAGTATTTTTGCCAATCGGTATAGGCATTCTGGTCCCACACCGTTAAGTCTAAGGCATTGGCAGTGGTTGGCGTAACGCCCGAACGGGCAAAGGCAGCCCTTCGGGTAGCCAGGTATTCCTGCGTATTCATCATCGGGATGTAATAGGCCACATTGCTTACACCTGAATTTACGTTGAAATTAAAAGCTGTTTTACCTTTACTTCCCTTTTTAGTAGTGATTAATACCACACCATTCGATCCGCGCGAACCATAAATGGCAGTTGCATCGGCATCTTTCAGGATATCAATACGCTCGATATCTTCGGGTGCAATAATACTAAAAGGACTTACGCCCCCGTTTGCAGCACTCACTCCGTTTGCGTTCAGGTTATCGGTAGCAGGTTGTGCACCGTTAAATAAGGTAAAAGGAACACCATCAATGATGTACAATGGAATATAACCTGCACCGGATACTCCCGTATATGCGCCACGGATATTCATCCGGGCACCGGCACCAGGCAAGCCGTTATCTTGCGTAATTTGCACACCGGCAATGCGCCCCTGCAAAGCCAGCAAAGGGTTTTCTACAGTTTGTTTGCCAATTTCTTCGGCAGTGATTGAACTTACGGAACCGGTATTGTTGCGTTTGGTAGTGCTGCCATAACCAATTACCTGCACCTGGTCTAAAGAGGAAGCCGAAGGACTTAATTTAATATCGAGCAAACTGGCTACACCGCTCTGCAATAAGCCTCGCGTTATTTTCAGTTCTTTGGTTTCGTAACCGATATAGGAAATAACCAAAACCTCATTTTCGTCCAGATCGAGTACAAAAGCACCGGTTGATCCGCTTACGGTATACTTTTTACTGCCCTTAACGGTAATGGTTGCGCCTACAAGGGGCGAATTGTTTTCGTCTACAATGCGGCCGTTAAAACGCGAGGAGCTAAAAACCGAAGCTATTTTATCGATAAATGAGCGTTCCTGCTTCTTAATCAATACGGTATTCTGTTCAATATTGTAGGTTAACTGCTGGTCTTTTAACAGGTACTCGATTACTTCTTTAAGTGGCGTATTTTTAAAGTTTACGTTCACCTTTGCCGCATCGTTCAGCGTGCTGGTGGCGTACAATACCCTATAGTTGGTTTGCTTTTCTATTTCTTTAAAAACCCGGTCTACGGTTATATTTTTAGCCGCATAGGTAAGTTTTTGCGAGAAACTACTGGCACTAACATGCATGAGTAAAGTCGTCATGATGATGATGGTGAGTTTCATAATTAACAGGATTTTTTTAGGAAGGCACGCCGAATGCCTTCCTTGATAAAAAGGATAAATATTCATACTTTCGTTTGTTTGGGTTAATGCGTAAATGGACCTCAGAATTCGTTTTTAAAGGGTTAACTCAGATTATGGCCATGGTTGTGCTTCCAACACTTCCATGGTTTTTTCTTCTAAACCTATTGTGCTATTTAACGCTGTTCCTGTAGTGGTTTCTTCATTTTTTTCTGGTTTTAGTTGATATTGATTGATTTAAAACAGCATGGTTAAGGCTGTTGGCAATATTACTTTACGGTTATTACCTTACCGTTAATATAAAATTTAATATTTCCTGTTTCTTCGAGCATTTTAAGCACTTCAGAAATGTTATCGAAACGCGATACCGAACCTGAAAAAGAAGGCGTTCGTTCAGAGCGAACATTCATCACAAACTGAACACCATACCAACGTGATAGTTTCTGCATAATGCTGGGTAAAGGCTCGTTTTTAAACCTGAACTCACCGTTTTTCCAATCGATGGCAAATGCAGGGTCTACTGCATTTACCTCAATGGTATTGCCATACAATACCGATTGCTCACCCGGCGCAATTATTTTTTCGTCCCCGGTTCCTTTTACTTTTACCGAGCCCTCTAAAAGTGTTGTTTTGGTACTTAAACTGTTCTCGTAGCTGTTAATGTTGAAATGCGTACCTAAAACTTCAACTTCCTGTTTTTTGCTTTTAACAATAAAAGGGTGGTTTTTATCTTTGCTCACTTCAAAATAAGCTTCTCCATCCAGCTCAACCTCCCTGTTTTTCCCGTTAAAATGACCTGGAAAACTGAATTTCGTTTCTGCATTTAACCATACCAGGGTACCATCGGGCAGGTTTACCTGATACTGGCCACCTGAGGGGGTTGTTATGGTATTATTTGTTCCTTCTTCTTTTGCCCTTCCATTGTCAATAACAGAAAAAACCAGCAAGCCGTCTGCAGCCTTTTTAACGTTGAGTCCGTTTGTAATGGCCAGCTCTCCAGTTTTACTATCTGATAAATCGATTCTGCGGCCATCGGCAAGCGTTAAAATGGCACGGTTACCGCCAGGTGCTACATCGTTGGCATAGCGTTCTGACCGGTCTTCGGTTTTATTCTCTATTAAAAACAAGCCGCCAATTATACACAAGGCCAGCACTGCTGCCGAAGCGGCAATGATCCACAGGCGGCGGGTGATGGTTTTAGGCCTTACCACCTGGTTTTGCCTGTTATGTTCTCCTTTTAACCTTTGTGCATCAATGCGTGCTTTCAGCTTTTCGCCAAAAGCCGCTTTTTGCGCCTCATCGGCAGTCCATGTATTTTCCAATAACTGCTGCTCCACAAAAGAATCAACCAGGTGCGCTTCTTTCGCTGAAGCTGTTCCATCTAAATAATGCTGTATTAATTGTTTTGCCTGTTCGGTTTTCATAGGTTTTTGAAGCGCATTGAGCGTGCCTTACAAATAGATATTCCGAAAAAGTAGTTTTGGTGGTAGATTTATTTTAAAAAAAATAAAAAAAGTTTTTTATTACTTTAAAAGGTGTAAAAATATAGCCATCATAGTGGCCGAAAGTTTGCCATTTAAAGAATCGGCTATTATTTTGAGTGCATTACTTACCTGTTTTTTTACTGTTCCTTCAGCAATATTAAGTTTTTCGGCTATTTCGCGGTACGATAGCTGCTCATCGCGGCTCAAAAGATAAACTTCGCGCATTTTTTTAGGCAATTTGGCAATTCCCAGGTCTATATTTTCCTGTAATTCTTTTAACGAGATGCTTTCTTCAATGTTCAGGCTGTTATCAACCGCTTGTTCGGTTATTTTATCTAAAAAATCACCGGTATGGATATTTCTTTCAATATACCTTAAGCACAGATTGCGGGTACTGCGGATGAGATAAGCGCCTAAAGTAGTTTTAACCACTAAGGTAGTCCTTCTGTTCCAGATTGATACAAAGATTTCCTGCACTATATCAGCAGCTTCCTCTTCCGACTTGGTTAACCTTACGGCATAAGATACCATTTTTTCCCAATAGCGGTTGTAAATTTCAGTAAATGCCTGTTCCTCTTCCTGGTTTATCAGCAAGATCAGTTCAAGATCCGGTACGTGGCTTAGGGGTGGCATAGTTTATACCAACGAATATAGAAGAAAATATAAAATAATGTACTGTAAAGATGCAATAACGTCATGATTCGGAAATTGTCAGGCTTTTTGAAAGCTGGCTAGGGGGCTTACCGTAATTAATGGTGATGAGTCCGCGTTAGAGATTGTTGCCATCCCCAGGAAGGTTTGATTCCCCTTTAAGAATTACTTAGAGGGGCAATCAATGCATATTGTTTTATAGCGATTCTAAAAAATTTAAATACAAAGGAATGCTGCCTTCTATCCATTCTTTCGAAACATTATTTTCCATTCCATAATAAGCAAACAGCGGCGTGTAATCGGCTTTTACATACTGAAAAGAAAGTTCGAACGGGCGCGTTAATTCTTCTAATGTATACTTATACATTCCTGATGGGTGCAATTCGTTTTCATCAACTCCAAGCGAAATCGCCAGGGCAACCTTCTTGCCAGATACTTTGAAACCGCTTTTGCTACCATAGGCCCAACCGTAGGTCAATACTTCGTCTAACCATTTTTTGAAAAGCGGAGGACAATTGAACCAATAATAGGGGAACTGGAATACAATCCTATCATGTTGCTCAACAAGCTTTTGTTCTGCCAATACATCAATCTGTTCGTCGGGATATGTCTCATAGAGTTGATGTACCACATATTTCTCGGGGTATTTAGTTAACTCCTCAATCCAGCGCTTGTTGATTAAAGAACTTTTAATATTGGGATGGGTTACGATGATCAATGTTTTCATTTTTCGAATTTTAATGTTACAAGCGCAAAAATAGATCTGTAACCTCTTATTTTGTAAATTAGCAACCCATTGTAATGTACTATAAAAAATGTAAGTATGTCCAAGATCAAGGAAACCTCAACCAACTATGCTAACAAACAAGCTTTAGCTGATGAATGTTTAGAAGTTTATGCCGCCAATATTATAGGCGGGCAATGGGCCCTGGTGATCTGTTCATGGTTAATGAACGGTAAACTTAGATTTGGAGAGTTAAAAAAACATTTGCCAAATATCACAGAGCGAATGCTGACATTGCAACTCCGTAAATTAGAAGCAGATAAAATTGTTAAGCGAACCATTTATGCCGAAGTTCCGCTGCGGGTAGAATACGAATTAACTCCAATTGGCTACGAATTGAGGTCGATCATTAACGAACTCGAAAAGTGGGGTATAAAACATAAAACTCTGGTAGAGTTGAAACCGCCGCACCTTTGCCACAGCGAAATAACCGCTCAGGGTTGAGGTAAAAAAGTAGTTTAGCCGATCCATTCCGGCTTAATACATTTCAACATCCATCTTTTTCTTCTATTGGTTCTTCGAATAATTCGGCAGAACCGGTAATGCAGACCTCTTTATGCTTCTTGATGAACTTAAGTCCTGACCTGGTTCTTAAGCTAGACCGTGCTGAACGTCTAATCCCTTTGTACTAAAAAGAAGTATAGCGAAAACTTCACCGCTTAAATAACATGGGTAACATAAATATTAGTCAATCGTTTGCGCTGATATTTATGTTGTAATGCTCATTTGCTTGTTCTACTTTTAAAAATACAAATCAACAAAACTGAACAGAATTTTAACCAATGCGCTTCCCACTGCTTAAAAAAATAATTGCTTTATTGCTGTTAATCAGCCTGTCGGCAGGTAGCTGGGCTCAAAATGCAACTAGTTTTGCCATAGGCAGTGAATCTTTCGAACTGAATGGCAAACCTTATATTATCCGTTGCGGCGAGATGCATTTTGCACGGATTCCGAAAGCCGAATGGAAACAGCGCCTGCAAATGGCAAAAGCCATGGGTTTAAATACGGTTTGTGCCTACCTTTTTTGGAACATGCACGAAAAACAGCCCGATCAGTTTACCTGGACAGGCCAAAGTGATGCGGCTGAATTCTGTAAACTGGCAAAAGAGGTGGGTTTGTACGTAATATTAAGGCCAGGGCCATATTCTTGTGCCGAATGGGAGTTTGGTGGCTTCCCCTGGTGGCTGCTTAAAGATAAAAACATCCGTTTGCGCACACAAAATCCATATTTTTTAAACCGGGCTAAAAAATACCTGCTAGAAGTAGGAAAACAGCTCGCGCCATTACAAATCACTAATGGAGGCAATATCATTATGGTGCAGGTGGAGAACGAGTATGGCAGCTACGGTAAGGATAAGGATTACATGAATATCATTAAATCCAACTTACAGGAAGCGGGTTTTACCGTTCCTTTGTTTCATTGCGATGGGCCATCTCAGTTAAAGAACGACCACCCAGAAGGTTTATTTGCCGTGGTAAACTTTGGCAGCGATCCGGAGGCTAATTTTAAAGCGCTAAGGGCCATACAACCAACCGGACCATTAATGTGCGGCGAATATTATCCGGGCTGGTTCGATAGCTGGGGCAGGCCGCACCATAAAGGTAATACCCAACGTATTGTTGACGAACTTAAATACATGCTCGATCATAAAACCTCATTTAGCATCTATATGGCCCACGGTGGAACCAGTTTTGGAACTTACAGTGGTGCAAATGCCCCTCCGTACCTGCCACAAACCAGTAGTTACGATTACGATGCACCGATTGATGAAGCAGGTAATGCCACCGGGAAATTTTACGCTATACGCAAGTTATTTGCCAATTACCTGCAGGAAGGAGAGGTTTTGCCCGATGTTCCGGTGGCCAATAAAATACAAAAATTAGATCCAGTTACTTTCTCATCGGTTGCGGTACTTACTAAAAATCTGCCTAAACCGGTTTTAGCAGATACCGCACTGTTAATGGAAGATTTAAATCAGGATTTCGGCTGTGTGCTATATGAAACCAGTTTAAATGCCGGTAAAAAAGCTAACCTGGTTTTTAAAGATATACATGATTACGCTTTGGTGTACCTGGATGGCAAAAAGATTGGTGAACTCGATAGAAGAAAAGGTCGTTTTAGTATAGAAATACCTGCTCATGTAAATAAAAGTGTGCTTAGCATCTTGGTAGAAGCAACGGGCAGGGTAAATTATGGCTACCAAATGCACGATTGGAAAGGCATTCATGGCGAAGTTTATTTGAGCGAAAACGGAAAACAGACTGCCTTAAAAGGCTGGAAAAATTATCCGGTCAGGATGGGAGAGGTAAACATTCCGCTCCGTTACGAAAAACTTAACGGCCAGCCTGCAGCTGCAGCGTTTTACAAAGGTAGCTTCAAGGCCAGTAAATTAGAAGATACTTACCTGGATATGGGTAAATGGAATAAAGGATTAGTTTGGTTAAATGGCATGTGCTTGGGCAGATACTGGAATATCGGCCCAACGCAAACCATGCTGGTGCCAGGCAGCTGGTTAAAAAAGGGGAATAACGAAGTTGTTGTTTTCGATTTGTTTGGTACCCAAACGCCAGCATTAAGCTTTTTAGATCACCCTATTTTAGATATAGTAAACGAAAAGCAGCCCCAGTTGCACCGTAACGCAAGTCAGAAATGGCTTGCCGATGCCCAGCAGCCCTACGCTGAAGGTACTTTTGCAAACGATAACAAATGGCAAACTGTAAACTTTAAACCGGTTACAGCCCGTTATTTCTGCCTCGAGGCGCTTACCGAGCAAAAGGGACAGCCTTTTACCACTGTAGCCGAAATGGTATTAATTGATGATGAGGGAAATGAGATTCCGCGTAACGATTGGAAGGTTGTTTTTGCCGATAGCGAAGAACTGGGGGGCGATGACGGAAATGCGGCAAATGTTTTCGATCTGCAGTTTACGAGTATCTGGCATACCCAATGGGAAAACAAGTCGCCAAAACCACCGCACCAGATTGTGATAGACCTGGGTAAAAATTACAGTATTAAGGCACTGAAACTCTTACCCAGACAAGATAACGCCAACGGCAGAATTAAAGATTACCGACTATATTTTAATCAAAAACCTTTTAAAAATTTATAATCTTGAATGTGAATTAGTTATGGCTATAAAACAGCGAAATAAACGGTTGTAGAACGTTTGTTTAATAACAATTTGCAATCAACTTAAAACTTAAATAATAAACGTAAATAACACAAATGGAACGTAGAGAATTTATTAAAAATGGTGCATTTACGGCTGCGGGTTTAACCATCCTGCCAACCGGAAGTTTATTTGCATCATCAGACAATGCAAAAGTAAGATTGGGCTATATCGGCGTTGGCGCGCGGGGCATGAGCCATATCTCTGAAGGTGCTTTAAGAGATGATGTAGAAATCGTGGCCATTTGCGATACCCAGGAAAGCTCGCTTAAAATTTGCCGTGCTTTTATTGCTAAAAAAGGCAGACCTGCAGCAACAGAATATACAGGTGGTGTAGATGCTTATAAGAAACTTTTGGAACGCAAAGACATTGATGCCGTAATTATAGCAACACCATGGCAGTTTCACCGGGACCAGGCTGTTGATGCCATGAAAGCTGGTAAATATGTAGGCTGTGAAGTAATAGCAGGTTTAACCGTTCAGGATCACTGGGATATTGTAAATACTTCAGAAAAAACCGGCATACCTTACATGACTTTAGAAAACGTTTGCTACCGCAGAGATGTTTTGGCTGCTCTAAACATGGTTAGACAAGGACTTTTTGGCGAATTGGTACACCTTGAAGGTGGTTATCAGCATAATTTAAGAAATGTACTATTCAATAACGGTAAAGATTATTATGGCGGTGGGGTAGAGTATGGGCCAAAAGCCCTAAGTGAGGCGCAGTGGCGTACACAGTTTAACATCGATCAGGACGGTGATTTATATCCGACCCACGGTGTTGGTCCATTAATGCAATATGCTAACATTAACAGGGGAAATAGATTTACCAGCCTGGTATCGTTCAGTTCTAAAGCAAGAGGCTTGGCCGCTTATGTAGAAGAAATGTCTCCGGGTCATCCAAATGCCAAAATCAATTATAAAAACGGCGATATAACCACTACCTTGATCAACTGTGCAAACGGAGAAACTGTGTTACTAAGTCACGATACACACCTGCCACGCCCGTATTCGATCGGTTTCAGGGTACAGGGTACAAAAGGATTGTGGATGGACGTAAACAAATCGGTTTACATCGACCACAAATCGAAAAAAGACGATGTATGGGATCCTGCAAAAGAGTGGTTTGATAAATACGATCACCCACTTTGGAAAAAGTACGAAGCAGAAGCAGTAGGGGCTGGCCACGGTGGTATGGATTGGTTTGTATTTAATGGATTTATCCAGGCGGTAAAACAGAAAAAACAAACACCGATAGATGTATACGATTCAGTTACCATGAGTGTAATTACCCCACTTTCTACCAAATCGTTAAAAGAGGGTAATATGCCGCAGAAATTCCCTGATTTTACCAAAGGAAAATGGAAAGATCGTAAAAATACTTTTGCTTTAGACGATAGCGGTTTTTAGTCTCGGTTGCGGGTATTGCTTATGGCTTGCCCGCATATTTTTAAAAAACAAATATTAGGTTGCCATGGTAAGTGGTTTACCTAAAACAATATTCATTCAAATATATTAACATCTTATGTTTCAAGCAGTTTTAGGTGCTTATGGACTTAATACAGAAAATTTTAAAATTGAACCTTTCGGCTCGGGTTTAATTAACCATACCTGGAAAGTTTACAATGAAAAAGTAGCCTATATCTTGCAGGAAGTGAATACCGAGGTTTTTCGCCAGCCCCAAAATATTGCTCAGAATATCGAGACAATAAAAAAATATCTCGATCAAACCGCCCCTAAATACCTGTTTGTTGCTCCCATTACGGCTTCGAACGGAGATGATTTTGCGGTTGTTGACGATCATTTTTACAGGATTTTTCCGTTTGTAGAAAATTCTTGCTCCATTGATTTTGTACACCAGCCAGAGCAGGCTTACCACGCTGCCAAGCAGTTTGGTAAATTTACCAGGATGCTTTGTGCTTTCAACGCACAAAAACTAAAGCCCACTATCGAAGATTTTCATAACCTGCCTTTGCGTGTAGAGCAGTTTAAAAAAGCATTGGAACAAGCCAGCGACGAAAGGATCAGTGAGGCAAAGTTCGCTATAGAAGAGATTATCAGACATTACGATATAGAAGAGCAGTATATACATATGGTAGATAGCGGTGCACTTAATTTACGTGTGATACACCACGATACCAAAATCAGTAATGTATTGTTACAGGCCGAAACCGGTGTGGGTTTATGCGTAATTGACCTGGATACCGTAATGCCGGGATACTTCATCAGCGATGTGGGTGATATGATGCGAACCTATCTCTCAGAAGCCAATGAAGAAGAAAAAGACTTTAATAAAATAGCCATTAGAGAAGACGTTTTTGCTGCAATACATAAAGGTTACATGGAAGAGATGGACCAGGTTTTGGCCTTTACCGAAAAACAGTTCTTTATTTATTCTGGTAAATTTATGATTTACATGCAGGCGGTAAGGTTTATTGCTGATTTCTTAAACGGCGATATTTACTATAAAACGAATTATCCTGAACACAACCTCGTAAGGGGCTTAAATCAGATCGATTTGCTGAATAAGTACATTGCCAAAGAACCTGAATTTGAGGAGATAATTAAAAAGATTAATGAGAATAGGGTAAGCGACTCTAAACCAATATTAAACTAATAAGGTAAAGATAAGGTGTTCAGTTTTTAAGCTTCATCGTACAGGCTGGACATTCTTTCTTGCCTTTTTCAAATTAATTTCTGATACCTTAATTAATTAAAATGGGCATGCGTATTTTAAAATTTGTTTTTCTTTTAGCAGTTCTGTTTCTGAATACACATATTAAAGCGCAAACGTTTGACGCAGTTAGACAATTGGCGGAAAGACGGGCTCCATGGTTAACAAAATCGCTGGTTTTTAAATCTATACCAGCAAACAAGGGTAAAGATGTATTTGAACTTTTTAGCAGGAATAATAAAATAGAAATCAGTGCTTCGGGTGCAAATGCCGCTGCCGAAGGTTTAAACTGGTACCTCAGGTATTATTGCCACAGGAGCATGTCGCACATGGGCGATAACCTTTCTCCAATCGGAAAAATCCCTCTGGTGAAAGAAAAAATCAGGATCGCTTCGCCCTATCCATATCGCTATGCCTTAAATTATTGTACCATCAGTTATTCGATGAGTTTTTACAATTGGGCCGATTGGGAACGCGAGCTCGATTGGATGGCATTAAATGGGGTAAATATCATGCTGGCTCCGGTTGGTATGGAAGCCGTATGGCAGAATACATTAAAAAAATTGGGCTATTCCGATCAAGAAACACTGGAATTTATCCCGGGGCCAGCTTTTGGTGCCTGGTGGTTAATGGGGAATATGGAATCGTGGGGTGGCCCAGTAACTCAAAACCTCATCAACCAGCAGGCTGATCTGGAAAAAAAGATAATTGCCAGGATGAAGGGGCTCGGTATAGAACCGGTAATGCATGGCTTTTATGGTATGGTGCCCACTACGTTAAAAAACAAAGTAAAGGTAGATGTAATTTCGCAGGGCAAATGGGCTGGTGGATTTACCCGTCCCGATTTTTTATCAACCGGCGATCCTGCTTTTAAACGTATAGCTGATATCTATTACAACGAAATGAAAAAGCTGTATGGTGCTGATCTGCATTACTTTGGCGGTGATCCTTTTCATGAGGGGGGGAGTGCCAAAGGTGTTGATCTGAAAGCATCAGGTGATGTAATACAACAGCTTATGCAGCAACATTATCCCGGTTCAACCTGGGTATTACAGGGCTGGCAATCCAATCCTTCTGCTAAATTACTGGACGGATTAGATAAGAAAAAGACACTGATCATTGAGCTCTTCGGAGAAAACACCAACAACTGGGAAAAACGAAAAGCTTACGATGGTACCCCATTTATATGGAGTAATGTGAGCAATTTTGGAGAAAAGAACGGTATTTACGGTAAGCTGCAACGTTTTGCCGACGAAACTTACAGGGCAAAAAATAGTAACTACGGACAATTTTTAAAGGGGGTGGGGATTATTCCCGAAGGGATTAATAATAATCCGGTTACTTTTGATCTGATGTTGGAGCTGGGCTGGCACGATCAGCATGTAAAAGTGAACAGCTGGATTAAAGGTTACACTTTAGCACGTTACGGAAAAACTAACGGCAAAATCGAAAAAGCCTGGCAAGGCTTGCTCGAAACCGCTTATAGCAGCCCTGAAATTTACCAGGAAGGTCCTTCTGAATCTATATTTTGCGCCCGGCCCGATACTTTGATCAACAGCGTTTCATCATGGGGTACCAGGAAAAGAAATTACGATACCAACAAATTTAGGGATGCAGTAATGTTGTTTGCCTCAGCAGCAGCCGATTTTAAGGAAAGCGAAACCTACCAAACAGATCTAACCGATTTTGTAAGGCAGGTGCAGGCCAATAAAGGTGATGGGATTTATCAGGCCATTATTGAGGCGATTAAAAATAAGGATAAAATCCGCTTGGCTGGCGAAGGTGCTAAATTCCTGGCATTAATCAGTCAACAGGATTCGTTATTAAATAGCAACCGTTTCTTTACCCTGCACCGTTGGCTGAAGCAGGCGATTGTATTCGGTACAAACCAGGCCGACCGTGCAAACGCCTTAAAAAATGCAAAAGCGCAGGTTACCTATTGGGGTCCCGATTATAACCCCAAAACCGATCTGCACGAATATGCTCATAAAGAATGGGCCGGTTTATTGGGCTCTTTGTATACTGAGCGATGGAAACTGTTTATCGCTTACCATTTACGGAAGTTGAATGGCGAAGAAACCACAAAACCCGATTATTATAAACTGGAAACCGGATGGGCCAATATACCAGATTTATTTGTGCCTGTAAAAATCAGCGATAGGCAGCGAAATGAATTGATCAAGCAGATTTTAAAAGTTGAAGATTAAATCCTTTGTTCCCTGCTGATAGGTTCAAAGTATTCTTCTTCCTCGTAATCAAAATCTCTGGCTTCGTTGGTTTTAAATACCCAGTATTTCATCAGGGGGTAGTTAAAGCCATAAGAAACGATACTGTCTATCAATAACCTGCCTATTTTATAATCAAGGTTAATGGCACTGTGTAAGAGATAAGTTCCGCCTGATTTTAACGAAATGCTGCCTAAAACCACTGTAAAAAAGCGGATGAGCTGCCCTGTTGCCGTACTGCAATAGCCTTCATTATTTTTAAAAGCCCAGAAACGGTTAATGCAAAAGTTAACAATACCACCTATGGTTCCTGAAATCAGGATCGAAATGGTAAAATGGATGTGGAGCCATTCGGTTAACAGGATCATCAGCCCATAGTCGGTAACACCACCCGAAAATGCCGATACCTGTGCTTTTAAGAAAAGTTTTACCGATTGCCAGCTGATCATGCTTTTTCCTCCCTGTCTTTGGCGTCGCCGGCTTTTAAAAGTTTTAAGGTATCGATGGTGTTCAGTACCAGAAGTAAGGCTACCATAGCCATTGCAAAATAAGTAATACTGTCTTCAAATAATGTTTCGGCAACGAGTACCAGTGAAATAATTACACGTAGTTCTGTTGGCCCTAAAATACCCGAATCGATCTGGTAATGTCCGGTTATTTTATAGCGTAACTGGCTAATAATCATCGACCAGCCGTATAACACCACAAACATAAAGGCTAAAATCTGCGTGAATCCTTCTGCATACCAGTAATAACCAAAACCAATCAGGATGATGCTGAACCAATCCATGATGATATCGAGCACAAAGCCGTACCATTTTCGGGGTATTTCGCGGTAATAAGCCAAGCGACCATCCAGCGAATCGCCTAGCCAGTTGATAAAAAAACCTAAAATACCGATCAATAAGTAATGCTGGCCATAAAAGTGTGCTAAAATAAATGCCGAAAACACCACGAATGAACCAAACATTCCAATCCCTGTCATGATATTTGGTGAAATCCATTCCGGGACCCTTTTAAGTAAAAAAAGGATCAGGCTTTGTTCGCCTTTACGCAAAATATTGGTTCGTTTCCGATCTGCAAATACCCTTTTGCCATTGGTATGGCCTTGCTGCTGTTTAATGTTTTCCTCCCGTTTATACCCCAACCAATATTACGCTAAATAGTATCGCAGTTCCCGGCCGGTAAAATTTTAAGCTGATTCTCTTGGGTAAGCCCTTCGAAAAATCGGTTATCCGCTTTAGTTTTCCTGATCTTACCAGGTAGCTGAATAGTAATACAAATAACATATATTTATTTTACAATTCCTGCAAAACGCTGGTAAAACACCGTCGGACTATTCTCATTTTTTGGTGCGTACTTGCCGGCAATAATAGGGATGTAAATTACGCGGCGTCTGCTTTCCTCGCCACGCACAGCCGATTCGGCAACCCTGTGCCACAGCCTTCCATCGTGGATGGTTAAATCGCCGGCTTCAGGCAATATCGATACTTCCTCAGCATCAGGTTTATTATCGAGGAAGTATTTTTTGCGGAACAGCATTTGATATATACTCTGTTTATGGGTGCCAGGGATAATTTTTAATCCGCCGTTCTCAGGCCTTAAGGTACTTAAGTGAATCCCCACATTCAGCATTGGGTTTAGTTTTGTTCCATAGAAGATATCCCTTAAACCATCTGTATGCCAGCCCATTTTGCTGAATTTGCTCTCAGGCCCGTTGATATAGTGGTTAAATACCATGCCATCTTTTTCTTCGGTACCTAAACGTGCACCTTCGCCAGCCAATTGCAACAAGGCATTAAACCGTGGATCGAGTAAAAGGCCGCTTAATGTTTGATGCTGTTGATTGATAAAGGCAAAACGTTGTACAATTGGTGAACCATCAAGGTCTTTACCGTATTTAATGGGCACGCCATTTATTTTTTTTACGTCTTCTTTTATCCATTTTTGTTCTACCTGTTTAGAGGCATCAATAATAGAAGAAACGGTTTCCGGTTTTATAAAATTCTTAAAATGGATAAAACCATGGGTATTAAAAAAATCAAGTTGTTGCTCGGTTAACTGATCAGATAGGGTAAAGGTTGGATACGATGTGGCCATTGTAATAAAAATTAAAAAGTTTAGGAAAAAATAAATGGAGAAATAGAATTATGCGCAACAACAGCACATTCGCATGGGCGAGTGGTTCGGTGCTGGAAAGAAATAAAACACATTAGTTTTATTCGACATATTCTATAGATTTAGTAGTATTTAATACAAACGTAACATTTTTTTAATGTTTCAAAGAATTTAATCAGAAATATTTTAAAATATTTTTTTGAGGTGCGAAGTTCTAATCATAGAAAACGCTTAATAAACACGAATAACGAGGTTTTTAAGCCTTTTCACTCAATGGGCAGGGCTTGCGCTTAATCTTCTATAGGCATAAGGTTTTGTGGTACGTGAGGACACGAACCATGGCGATTGGGTAACGCTTCAACCGGAGCAAGGTGGCCAAAACAGCATTTCATTTTAGGGGTTTTGCAGGGTGCAGACAGACCCCTTGTTCCTAAACCCGTATTCTATGGTTTTTGCAAATAAATTTTAAAATATTTAAGCAGCAATACCAAGATCTTTCTTATAAGGCCTTTCTTTCAATACTGCTGCAAAAGCCCTGCTGACAAGCTTATTCCTAA